>CAMDNZ010000005.1 GCA_945903445.1 Bordetella parapertussis | reverse complement strand
CGGTCTCGGCGATGACCCGCCGTTTGCCCATGTGCCGAGCCAGCAGCGCTTGCCCGATGCAATTATTGACCTTGTGTGCGCCTGTGTGATTCAAATCTTCGCGCTTGAACCAGATCTGGGCACCGCCCAACTGCTCGGACCACCGCTTGGCGTGATAGAGCGCGCTGGGACGGCCGACGAAATGCTTGAGTTCGTAGGCGAATTCCTGTTGGAACGCCGGGTCTTGCCAACAGCACTGAAACGCAGCGTCCAGCTCGTCCAGCGCATGCCGCAGGGTCTCGGCGACGAATACGCCGCCGTAGGGACCGAAGTGCCCCCGTGCATCAGGATAATCGTACGAAGTCAAAATGGCGTTCTCCGAGGCCACCGCAAGCGGCGGAAACCGGGTATTTTACCAGCGTCGGGCCGACTTAAGCCGTCCTCGCGCAGGCGCTAAGCCGCGCTCGGGTTCGAACCGGCCTAGCGGCGCGCCACGCCGGTTACCCCGGCCACTTCGGCCAAGGCCAAGGTGGCACGCTCCATCGCTTGCGCGCCAAGGACTTCGACGGTGAAGGTCATGTGCGCCAAGGACTGGCGGCTTTGGGTGTTCACGCCAGTCACGTTCAGCCGCAATCGAGCGAACACTTCGGACAAGTCGCGCAGCAAACCGGGCCGGTCTTGGGCATGAACCACGATGTCGATGGGATAGAGCGTCTCGCCGGTATCGCCCCAGTCGACATCGATGACGCGCTCGGGCTCGCGCTCGGTCAAGGCTCGAAAAGCCGTGCAACTGCTGCGGTGGATAGACACTCCTCGCCCCCGGGTCACGAATCCCACGATGCTGTCCGGCGGGGCCGGACGGCAGCAGCGCGCTAACTGGGTCATCAAGGAACCGACGCCCACCACCAGCACGCCGCTCTTGCCGCTGCGCTCGGCGCTTTCCGCCCGGCTGGCGTGCGCGAACGACGCGGGATCGGCATCTTCGGATTCGACCGCCGGTTGCTGGAACACCGCGTCGATCTGCCTCAGGCTGAATTCGTCCTTGGCCGCCGACACATACAAATCCTCGGCTTTGGAGAATCCGAGTTGCGTGGCCAGTTGCTCGAGGTTGATCGCCGTCTTGCCCAGGCGCTGCAAATCCTTTTCGACGATGGCCTGGCCTTGCGTGATGCGCTGCTGCAATTCGATGGCGTTGAACCACATCCGCACTTTGGAGCGCGCCCGCGGGCTGGCAAGAAACCCCAGTTGCGGATTGATCCAGTCACGCGATGGGCCACCCGATTTGGCCGAGATGACTTCGACGGTCTGACCGGTTTGCAAACGGGTGTTCAAGGGCACCATCTGACCGTCGACCCGGGCGCCGCGGCAGCGATGCCCCAGATCGGTATGCAGTTGATAGGCGAAATCGACCGGGGTCGCGCCCTGCGGCAATTCGACCACGCGCGATTGCGGCGTCAACACGTATATTTGCCCGTCGGTGGTCGATGGCGCGCCCCGGCCAATGGGGATTTCGCCCCCTGGATCGACGTCGGCGTTCCAGGCCAGCAACTGCCGCATCCACGACAACTGACGGTCGTACTCGCTATTGGCGGACACCTCGCCACCACGTGCCCCGGCTTCCTTGTAGCGCCAATGCGCAGCCATTCCGTATTCGGCGAACTGGTGCATTTCGCGCGTGCGTATTTGCACCTCGAAGGGGCGACCATCGCCGTCGAGCACCACGGTATGCAAGGACCGGTAGCCGTTGGGCTTGGGACGCGAGATGTAGTCGTCGAACGCCTCGCTGACCGGCACACACATGTCGTGCACCAGGCTCAGCGCGGTATAGCAGTCGCGCACGTCATCGACGATCACACGCAATGCGCGCAAATCCAGGAGTTGAGTGAAGTCCAACGACTTCACTCGCATCTTGTTCCAGATGCTGTAGATATGTTTGGGCCGGCCGCTGATTTCGGCCGTCACGCCCGCCTGGGACAGACCGCGTTGCAGACGCACGACGGCGGCGGCGATGAATGCTTCGCGCTCGGCGCGCTTTTCTTCCAAGGACTTGGCGATCTGCTTGTACCGCACAGGTTCGATGAAGCGAAACGACAGATCCTCCATCTCCCACTTGAGTTGCCAGATACCCAGCCGGTTCGCCAGGGGCGCATACAGATCGAGGGTTTCCCGCGCAAACGCCAAAGGGCACGGCGTTTTCGATTCGGCATACCAGCGCAAGGTGCGCAGCCGCGACGCCAAGCGCATCAACACGATACGCAAGTCGGCCGCCATCGCCAGCAACATCTTGCGCAGCATTTCTTTTTGAGCGGAGGTATCGACGGCCTCGTCGCGGGCGGCGCGAGCGGTGTTGCCCAAACGCACCAGTGCGTGCGAACCCTGAACCAGGCGACTGATCTCGTCCCCGAAGGTTTGGGCGATGACATCGGCGCGGGGAGCGGGCGGCGGCGCGTTCAGATCGGTGGGCAGCGCCGCCAGTACGGCGGCGACCCGCGACGGAGCATCGGTGTGCAGACCGGCCAGCAGGCGTGCCGTACCGGCGGCGTGCAAGGCGAGATCTTCACCCGTGGCTGAGGTTTGGCCATTCCAACGCGGTGTCGCCCAATGCACGGCCTGGCGCATGAGCGCGCAACCCGCAGCGTCCAGCCCCGCGCAAACCGCCTCGTGCCAGGCAGCGTCAAAGCAATCGACAGAAAGGGATGAGAGCTCGGGCAACATGAGGGTAAGAGCGCAGGACTCCCGGCCTCGATACGGGCCGGGTTCAGCCGATAAGCGACACTCTACACCAGAGCTGGCGACCCCAGCGCCAGCGACGCACGAGGCGGATCGCCCGAATCGCATAAGGCCGTGGCTCAGGCATTAAGATATGCCCAAAGCCTGAACATTTATCCCGACTTCGACCATGATTTTGCGCACGCTATTCGGACACGACCGACTCGACCGTGCGGCCCAGGCCGTACAAGACCGCATCGATCCGCAGACCTGGCAGGCCGTGCTGAACGACCTGCCGTTTTTGCAAACCCTGAACGCCGACGAACTCGGTCAATTGCAAGCGCGCGCCGCGTGGTTGCTGGCACGCAAGACCTTCAACGGCGCGGCGGGATTGCACCTCACCGATCGCATGCGGCTGGCGATCGCGGCGCAAGCCGTCCTACCCGTGCTGCACCTGGATCCGACACTTTATGACGGCTGGGACGAAATCATCGTCTACCCCAGCGGCTTTACCGTCGAACGCAGCCACCAGGACGACAGTGGCGTCGTCCACGAGTACGAGGACGAGCTGACCGGCGAAGCCTGGGAAGGCGGACCGCTGATTTTGTCCTGGGCCGACAGCCAGGACACGTCCAGGGCCTACAACGTGGTGATTCACGAGTTCGCACACAAGCTGGACTTGCGCTGGGGCGATGCCGACGGCATGCCCGAACTCTCGGCGCATCGCGACATCGACCCGCGACAGTGGCGTCGGGTGTTGGAAGAGAGTCTGACGGATTTCTGCGATGCGCTCGACGCATTGGAGGCGGCGATTCCGCCCGACGTCGATCCGGAAAGCCTCGAGGCCGGCGCATGGTATGACCAATTGCCCTTGGATCCTTATGCCGCAACTGACGAGGCCGAGTTTTTCGCCGTCAGTTCCGAGCATTTCTTTACCGATCCCGCCCCGCTAGCCGCAGCCCTGCCTGCTTGGTATGGCTTGTTGGCAGCCTACTATCGGCAAGATCCGATGGCGCGTCTGGCTACTGCCGACACGCCTTCGGGCGTCAGGCCACAGCCGCCGTCACGACGATTTCGACCTTCCACTGAGGATTGACGAGACGGGCCTCGACGGTTGCGCGGGGCGGCGCGCTACCGGCGGCGACCCAGGCGTCCCAGGCTTCGTTCATGCCGGCCACGTCGGCCAGATCGGCGATGAAAATCTGCGCCATAAGAATGCGGCTTTTGTCGGTACCGGCATCGGCCAACAGACGATCGATGGTGGCCAAGACTTCCTTGGTCTGACCCACGATGTCCAAGGTCGGTGTATCCGGCACCTGGCCGGCCAGATAGGCGACGCCGTTGTAGACGGCCATATCGGACAAGCGTTTTTCGACATTGACGCGTTTGATGCTGCTCATGCATTACCCCTTTATAGATGACGGTGTGAAAGTGAAGCGAGTCTATGAATGCGGTGCTTGACGAGGCGCGCGTTCAAGCGGGCGGCAGGTTGAAGACCTGCCGCAGATAGGCCAGATAGGCCGGATCGTCGCACATAGTTTTCTCGGGCGCGTCGGAAACCTTGGCCACCGGCTGATCATTGCACCGAACCATTTTCATCACGATTTGCAGCGGTTCGTAGCCCAGATCGTTGGTCAGGTTGGTGCCTATGCCAAACGATATCTTGCACCGTCCAGAGAAGCGCTGGGCCAGTTCGATCGCTTTGGGGATGGTCAGCGAATCGGAGAACACGAGTGTCTTGGTGCGAGGATCGACGCGATTGGCCATGTAGTGACCGATCATGCGTTCGCCCCAGACGAACGGGTCACCCGAGTCGTGGCGAGCGCCGTCGAACAGCTTGCAGAAGTACATATCAAAATCGCGCAGAAAGGCTTCCATGCCGTAAACATCGGACAGCGCAATACCCAGATCGCCGCGATACTCCTTGGCCCAGACTTCCAGCGCGAACACTTGCGAGTCGCGCAGACGCGGCCCCAAAGCCTGGCAGGCCTGAAGATACTCGTGGCCCATGGTGCCCAAGGGCAACACGCCGTGCTCTTTGGCGAACAGCACGTTGCTGGTGCCCGCGAAGTGAGCGCCCATCTGCTGTTTCATGGTGGTGATGACTTCGGCATGCCAGGCCTTGGAATAGCGCCTGCGGGTGCCATATTCGGCCACCCGGAAATCCGCCAGGGCCGGATCGTCCAGCACCAGCTTCATCTTCGATTGCAAACGCCGCCGTCCCTCGTCCCAGGCCAGTTCCGCTCCGGTATTGCGGAAATAGACTTCGTTGATGATGGCCAGCACCGGTATCTCGAACAGTATCGTGTGCAGCCAGGGGCCACGCACTTCGAGTTCGATTTCGCCGGCGTGTGCGCCGGGTGCGAGGTGGACGCAGCGCTCGGGCAGATGGAACAGCCCGAGAAAATCGACGAAATCGCTCTTGATGAAGCGCAGCGAACGTAGATAGTCGAGCTCGTCGTCGGTGAAGCGCAATTGGCAGAGATCATGGATCTCGGCCCGGATCTCGTCGATGTACGGCTGCAAATCGACGCCAGGAGTCCGGCACTTGTAGCGGCATTCGACCTCGGCTGCCGGAAAATGATGCAAAACCACCTGCATCATGCTGAATTTATACAGATCGGTGTCGAGTAACGATGTAATTATCATATGCACACGTCTAGGTTTGCGCCACATTAGCACAGGGCACGCCCGACATGTCTCGAATATGCCGCGCTTGGCCTTATCCGGGCAGGGGTTTCATTAGAGTCTCGCGCCGCAACAGGATAAAATCTTCGGTTAGCCCTATATTGCCTCTCGCGGAGCAGCTTGTATGACCCATGTTGTCACGGAAAACTGTATCAACTGCAAATTCACGGATTGCGTGGATGTTTGCCCGGTGGACTGTTTCCGCGAAGGGCCAAACTTCCTGATCATCGATCCGGACGAGTGCATCGATTGCGCGGTATGCATTCCCGAATGCCCGGCCGATGCCATCCGGGCCGAGGAAGACTTGCCCGAAGATCAGTTGATGTTCATCGAGATCAACGCCGAACTGGTCAATTCGCCCAATTACAAGCCGATCACCCGCCAGAAGCCCGCACTGCCCAACGCCGACGACTGGAACAACAAACCGGGCAAACTCGCGCTGCTGGAGCGCTGAGCACCGCATCGGCCACGATTCGCCCCAATGTCCGTAGATACCAAATACACCCGCCAGACTGTGTTGTCCGTGCAGGCCTGGACACCGGGCAAGTTGTTTTCGCTCTGCACCACCCGCGATCCGGGCTTCGTCTTCGCGCCCGGGCAATTCGCGCGCCTGGGGCTGTCTGCCGAAGGCACTCCCGACGCCAAGCCTACGCTGTGGCGCGCCTACTCGATGGTGTCGGCACCGCACGAGACCGGCCTGCTCGAGTTCTATTCCATCGTCGTGCCGGACGGCGAGTTCAGCCCCCGCTTGGCTGAATTGCGTCCCGGCGATGCGCTGTACGTCGACAAAACGCCCTTCGGTTTTCTCACGCTCGATCGCTTCGGCGATGGCGACGACCTCTGGCTGATCGCCACCGGCACCGGTCTGTCGGCATTTCTGTCGATGCTGCGCGACCCCAGCGCCAAGCGCAGCTATAAACGCGTGTTCATGGTGCATGGCGTGCGCCAAGCCGCCGAGTTGGCATACCGCGATGAAATCGCCGCCCTGCGCGCTGCCTGGGCGAACGAAGTGGGCGCGGCCGATTTGATCTATGTGCCGGTTGCCACGCGCGAAGCGCTGCCCGGTGTGCCCCAGGCGCGACTGACCACGCTACTGGCTGACGGCGGCCTGGAAGCGCTGGCCGGTGCCACACTCGATCCGGCGACATCGCGCATGATGTTGTGTGGCAATCCCGCCATGTTGGCCGACGCCCGCAAGTTGCTGGCCACTCGGGGTTTTGCGCCGGGGCGTCGCGGTATTCCCGGCAATCTCGCAGTCGAAAACTACTGGTAGGCGCTCGCCTCCTTCCCGCCCCTCTTGCAGGACTCGGTATGCTTTATGAATTCCATGAAATGCAGCGTGCCATGCTGGCGCCGCTGAATGCCACCACCGGATGGGCCAGCCAATGGTATAGCAACCCGTATAGTCCACTGGCGTATTTGCCCATGGCACGTGAAATGGCTGCGGGTGCCGAGCTAATGCATCGCTTGG
The DNA here is from genome assembly GCA_945903445.1 of Bordetella parapertussis. Classification (GTDB taxonomy): domain Bacteria; phylum Pseudomonadota; class Gammaproteobacteria; order Burkholderiales; family Burkholderiaceae_B; genus Schauerella. Next base: position 96,581 of record CAMDNZ010000005.1, on the reverse strand, counting down.
GCAAGGATTACGACAAGCCGCAGTGGCAATTGCCCAGCACCTGTATCGAGGGCGAGACCGTCGCCGTCACGCCAGTCACGGTGTTGGAACGCCAGTTCTGCAAGCTGATCCATTTCGAACGCGCCGTGACCGGCCGCAAAGATCCGAAGATATTGCTGGTCGCGCCGCTGTCGGGCCACTATGCCACGCTGTTGCGCGATACCGTGCGCGGCTTGCTGCCCGAACACGACGTGTACGTCACCGACTGGGCCGATGCCCGCATGGTGCCTTTGCGCGAAGGTCCGTTTCGCCTGGACGATTACGTCGCCTACGTGCAGGCGTTCATCCGCCATCTGGCACCCGATCTGCATGTGATGGCGGTCTGCCAGCCCACCGTGCCCGTGCTGGCGGCCGTCGCGCTGATGGCCGCAGCCGACGACCCGGCCCGCCCCCGCAGCATGACGTTGATGGGTGGCCCTGTCGATCCGCGCAAAGCCCCCACCGAAGTCAACAAACTGGCGACCACCAAGCCCTACGCCTGGTTCGAAGATCAATTGATTCACCGGGTGCCCGCGCGTTATCCGGGTGCGGGCCGGCGAGTCTATCCTGGCTTTCTGCAACACGCCGGGTTCGTCGCGATGAATCCGGATCGTCATCTCAGCTCGCATTACGATTTCTATCTGAATCTTGTGCGCGGCGACGATGACGACGCCGAAGCTCACCGACGGTTTTACGACGAGTACAACGCCGTGCTGGACATGCCGGCCGAGTACTACCTGGACACCATTCGGGTGGTGTTCCAAGAGCACCGCCTGCCGCGTGGCACCTGGGTCGTGGGCGGCGCACCGGTTCGCCCCGAAGCGATTCACGACACGGCGCTACTGACCATCGAAGGCGAGTTGGACGATATTTCCGGTCGAGGCCAGACCCGCGCCGCTCAAACCTTGTGTTCGGGCCTGCCCGCTGCCCTCAAGAGCCACTACACCGCCCCCGGCAGCGGTCACTACGGCATTTTCTCGGGTCGCCGCTGGCGCGAAACCATCTGCCCCCGTATCGCCGCCTTTATCCGAACCCATGCCTGAGCGCCACCCTGCCCTGCCGATGAATGCCAGCTCGACCGAGCGCATCGACCGTATCGACGCCCTGCTGCCTCAAACCCAATGCCGCCAGTGCGGCTACGACGGCTGCCACCCCTACGCCGCCGCCATCGAGCAAGACGGCGCGGCCATCAACCGCTGCCCCCCGGGCGGTCAAGCTGGCGTGGTCGCTCTGGCCCGATTACTGGATCGGCCGGCGCCCGCCCTGGATCTGTCCTGTGGCACACCCACGCCTTTGCGCGTCGCAGTGATCGACGAGTCGCATTGCATTGGCTGTACCTTGTGCATCGCCGCCTGTCCGGTCGATGCCATCGTGGGCGCCAATAAACGCATGCATACGGTGCTGGACGATGTCTGTACCGGCTGCGATCTGTGCGTCGCCCCCTGTCCGGTTGACTGCATCGCCATGGTACCTGCCGGTCGCGCCTGGACCGCAGCCGATGCGCAAGCGGGCCGCCGCCATCATCAGCGGCGGCTGGCGCGCACCGAACGCGAGCAAGCCGTGTTGCACACCCCGGTGGCGCCGCCCGAAGCGGCGTCGACCAAGCGGGCCGTGATCGACGACATGCTGGCTCGTGCGCGCGCGCGTCGCCGCCCTGCCACGCCATGAACGCCGCCAGACGATACGCCATCTTTTCTCGCCTGCGCGAAGCCAACCCCGAGCCGCGCACCGAACTGGAATACGCCACGCCGTTCCAACTGCTGATCGCCGTACTGCTGTCGGCCCAGGCCACCGACAAGTCGGTCAACCTGGCCACTCGCAAGTTTTTTCCCCAATCGGGCACGCCCGAAGGCATTTTGGCCATGGGCGAAGCCGGGCTGACCGAGGCCATCAAGACCATCGGCCTGTTTCGCACCAAAGCCAGGAACGCTCTGATGACCTGCCAGATTCTGATGGATCGGCACGGCGGCCAGGTGCCGCAGACGCGCGAAGCCTTGGAAGCGCTGCCCGGTGTAGGCCGCAAGACTGCCAATGTGGTGCTTAACACGGCATTCGGGCACCCGACGATGGCGGTCGATACCCACATCTTTCGAGTTTCCAACCGAACGGGCATCGCCCCTGGCAAGAACGTGCTGGAGGTCGAACTCAAGCTGGAGAAATTCGTCCCACACGAGTTCCTGGTGGACGCGCATCACTGGCTGATTCTGCACGGCCGCTATGTATGTGTGGCGCGCAAGCCGAAGTGTCCGCAGTGCGGCATCAGCGACTTGTGCGAATTCAAACAAAAGACCCCGGCATAGACATGATTGGTGACGAAGCCGTCACCCAATCTATGTAAAACCCGCATGGCGTGCACCGAGCGGCCTGTTCATACTCTGGGCAGACCTGAATACAGGCCCTCACCCCAAACGCGGTTGCGCCATGGAAGAGACATACACAGGACTGCGAGCGACGCCATGAACGCAGCCCTGGAGCTTATCGACTTGAAAGCGTGGTACGGCCAAACGGCCGTTCTGCACGGCGTCGACCTGCGGGTCGACCGGGGCGAAGTCGTCGCCCTGCTCGGACCCGGGGGCTGCGGGCGCACCAGCGTGTTGCGCGCCGTGCTGGGCTTGACCGATACCCGTAGCGGATCGATCCGCATCGACGGGGCGCAAACCATCGATCTGCCGCCGCGACGCATTGCCGAGTTGGGCGTGGGCTATTGCCGATTTCGCAACAGCATCTTCGGCAACCTGTCGTGCGAAGAGAATCTGCTGCTGCCCCCGCCCGCAGGCGGCGCCTTGGGCGGCGGCATGTCCTTATCCGACATCTACGCCCACTTCCCCTGCCTGGAAGAGCGCCGCCACGGGGCGGCTTCGCGCTTGTCGCCCGATCACCAGCAACTTCTGGCGATGGGTCGGATCCTTCGAACCGGTGCCGATCTGCTCTTGCTGGACGATGTCGCCAAAGGCGTGGCGCAACCGGTGGCCGAAGCGCTATGCAGCATGATTCGCACGCTAAAGACCCGGGGCTATACGATCGTCCTGGCCGAAGCGGCCCGAGACTTCTGCGAAGCGTTGGCCGACCGCTTTTATGCGATGGATCGGGGTCGTATCGTACATACCGCCGAGCCGGGTGCTGCGGCGACTATCGCCACGGAACGCATGGCGGCGGGTCAAGGCATCGCCTGACACCGCCCGCCGCAAGACCTAGGCGCCGTGTCCCAGACCCAGGTAGCTCTCGACCACACGCGGGTCGTCGGCCAGGGTTGCGGCAGGTCCGTGAAGGGCCACCTCGCCGGTCTCCAGCACGTATCCATAGTCGGCGACTTGCAAAGCGGCGCGCGCATTCTGTTCAACCAGCAGCACGCTGACACCGGTCTCGCGCAGGCGTGCGATGATGTGGAATATCTCTCGCACGATGCGCGGTGCGAGGCCGAGGCTGGGTTCGTCCAGCATCAGAATGCGGGGCTTGGCCATCAGCGCCCGGCCCACCGCCAGCATCTGGCGCTCGCCGCCCGACAAGGTGCCGGCCTCCTGCTGATGCCGCTCCTTCAAACGCGGAAACAGCGTGTAGACCTCGTCCAAGGTATCGCGCCAGCCTGCTTCGCGCGCTCGGTAGCGGCGAAACCCGCCCAATAGCAGATTGTCGGCCACCGACATGCTGGCAAACAATTCGCGTTTTTCCGGCACGAGCGACATGCCGGCGGCGACTCGCCGCTCGACCGGCCAGCGCGATACCTCCACGCCCTCGATGGCGACTTGGCCCGTCGCCGAACCACTGACGGGCAAGGCGCCCATCACTGCGTTCAACAAGGTCGATTTACCCGCGCCGTTAGCCCCGATGACCGTGACGATCTGACCGGCGGCCAATTGCAGAGAGGCCGGTTGCAAAGCCTGCACCTTGCCATAGCGCGCCGACAGATCGCGCACCTCGAGCAAGATCGCGCTCATGCTGGAACCTCCGCCGTATCCAGAGTATCGTCGATGCCACCCAGATAGGCTTGCAGCACGGCCGGATTCTGCTGCACCTCTTGCGGTGCTCCCTCGGCCAGTTTGGTGCCGAAATCCATCACCACCAGATGATTGGTCAAGCGCATGACGAAATCCATATCGTGTTCGACCAGCAAGATGCTCACACCTTCGGCCCGCAACTGCGACAGCACATGGGCCAGCGCATGCTTTTCTTTGTAGCGCAAACCAGCGGCCGGTTCGTCCAGCAGCAGTAAGGAGGGATCGCCCGCCAAGGCGCGCGCGATCTCGACGATGCGCTGCTGGCCCAGGGCCAGATTACCGGCCTGCTCGAACATCACGTCGCCCAAACCTACCCGCATCAGTTGACGGCGGGCCTCGGCTAATAACTGCGACTCGCGCGCACGATCCAGTCGCAGCAGACCGGCGATCACACCCACTCGGCCACGCAGGTGAGCACCCAAAGCGACGTTCTCCAGCACGCTCATCTGCGGCAAGAGCTGGACGTGCTGGAAGCTACGCCCCACACCGCGACGAGCGATGTCGCGGGCGCGCTTGCCGTCGATGCGTTCGCCATTGAAGCACACGCTGCCACCGCTCAGTGGCATGACGCCGGTGATCAGATTGAAAGTCGTGCTCTTGCCCGCGCCGTTGGGGCCGATCAGACCGACGATTTCGCCTGCGCGAACCCGAAACGAGACGTTGTTGACGGCCACCAGGCCGCCGAAGGTCTTACGAATCGCATCCACCTCGAGCACCGTCGCGCCCACTTGCGGGTGGCTGCGACGGGGTAATGCATCGGCTGCCGCATCGGTCGTGGCGATGGCGTTGGCGAACGCCGCGGCGCTGCGCGAAGTCGAAGCGGTGCGACGCGTCGGACGCGGCCACCGGGCGCTGATCAAAGGCCACAGCCCATCGCGGGCATACTGCAAGACCACGATCAACAGCACGCCGAACACGATCAGCTCGATGTTCGCATCGGTATTGAACAAACGCGGCGCATAGTTCTGGATCTGGTCTTTGAGCAGCAGGATCACGGCCGAGCCCAACACCGCACCCCACACGTAACCGGCGCCGCCGACCACCGCCATGAACAGATACTCGATGCCGTAGTTCAAGCCGAACGGACTGGGACTTACGGCACGTTGCATGTGTGCGTACAGCCAGCCCGACAGGCAAGCCAGAATAGCGGCGTAGACGAATGCGATCACTTTGTAGCGTGCCGTATCGACGCCCATCGACTCGGCCATGCCTGCACCGCTTTTCAGCGCCCGGATTGCGCGTCCCGGGCGCGAGTCCAGCAGGTTGCGCGTGCCCCATAAGGCCAGCAGCGCAAACATCCAGATCAGATAATAAATTTCGCGACCCGCACTCAGCGACCAGCCGAACACGCTGATGGGCACCAACCCGGACAGGCCATCATGCTTGCCCAACCATTCGATATTGCCGAACAGGTAGTACAGCGATAGGCCCCAGGCGATGGTGCCCAAGGGCAGGAAGTGACCCGACAGACGTAGGGTGATGGCCCCTAGCAGAAACGCCACCGTGGCGGTCAACACCAGGCCGGCCAACAAGGCCAGCCAGGGCGAGACCGCCATCTGGCTAGTGAGCCAAGCCGTGGTGTAGGCGCCCAGGCCGATGAACGCGGCCTGGCCGAAGGACGTCAGACCGGCCACGCCGGTCAACACGACCAGCCCCAGGACCACCAGGGTCGCCAGGCCGATGTAGTTGAGTTGCGTAATCCAGAACTCGGGCGTCGCGCCCGCCAAGGGCAACGCAGCCAGAATCAGGACGAAGGCCGTGGTGGCGATGCGAGTGGGGTTCATGGCCGCTTACTCCTCGTCGTCCATGTGCTTGACGCCGAACGAGCGCCACAGCAGCACCGGGATGATCAGCGTGAAGACGATCACTTCTTTGTAGGCACTGGCCCAGAACGACGCGAAGGCTTCCAGCACGCCCACCATCAGGGCACCCAATGCAGCGATGGGATAGCTATACAGGCCGCCGATGATCGCTCCGACGAATCCCTTCAAGCCGATCAAGAAGCCCGTGTCGTAGTAGATAGTGGTCAAGGGCGCGATCAGCATGCCGGAAATCGCACCGATCGCCACGGCCAGCATGAACGTCAGATTGCCGGACATCGAGGTGCTGATGCCCACCAGGCGAGCGCCCCGACGATTAACCGCGGTGGCGCGCAAGGCGCGGCCATACAGCGTTTTACCGAAGAACACCCACAAGGCCGTGATCAAGGCCGAACACACGCCGATGACGAACAGACTTTGCCCCGACCATGCCATGCCGGCGAATTCGATCTGCCCGCTGACAAAAGCCGGTACGCGCCAGCCTTCCGCGCCGAAGAACGCCAGGGCCAGCCCCATCAATGCGAAATGCAGCGCGACCGACACGATCAGCAACACCAGCACGGTCGCTTCAGCCAAAGGCTGATAGACGATGCGATAGACCATGGGCCCCATAGGCACCACCAACGCCAAGGTGATCAGCATGTTCACCGCCAGCGGCAGCGCGGCCGACACGACCAGGGGCAGCCCCCACAACAAGGCCAGGGGCAAGACCACGAATCCCAGTATCAGACGTGGCAGATGCGCGTAGTTGCGACCGCGCCAGGCACGCCAGCCTTCCAGCACCATGACCACGGCCCCCAGGAGCGGCAGGAGATAAGCGGTACCCGGCACTTTGCCATCGACCAGCATGGCCAGAGTCAGTGCGCCGAAGGCGACAAATTCGCCTTGGGGGATGAACACCACCCGCGTCACGGCGAACACCAGGACCAGGGCCATGCCCAACAGAGCGTAGATGGCGCCGTTGACGATGCCATCCTGCGCCAAGATCAGCGCGATTGTTGAATCCATCGAAAGACTACTAAGTGATGTGAAAAAACACACCGGCCAGTGGCCGGTGCGTCGAGCCCGCCATTAAAGCACCGTCGTCTTACAAGTCAGGTTGATAGGTCCATTTGCCTTTCTGCACCTTGACCATCACGCGAGCGCGCTCGTCGAAACCGGCATGGTCCTTCGAACTCATGTTGAATACGCCTTGCGAGACCGGCAGATTGCGCACCCCTTCGATCGCATCGCGCAAAGCCGTGCGAAACGCGGCCGTACCCGGTTCGGCACCCGTTTTCAAGGCCACCGGAATGGCATTGACGATCAGTTGACCGGCATCCCAGGCATGACCGCCGAAAGTATTGGCCGAATTCGCGCCGTGCGATTTTTCGTAGGCCGCCACGTAGTCCAGCGCCGAGCGCTTGACCTCGTTGCTGTCGGGCAGCTGCGAGGCGACCAGCAGCGGGCCGGCAGGCAGAATCATGCCCTCACAGTCCTTGCCGCATACGCGCAAGACGTCACTGTTGGCCGCGCCGTGCGTTTGATAGATCGTGCCGTCATAGTTGCGCGAGCGCAGTTCTTTCTGAGGCAAGGCGGCAGGCGTACCGGCGCCGGCCACCAGCACGGCATCGGGACGGGCCGACACCAGTTTCAAGACCTGCCCTGTCACGCTGGTATCGGTGCGCCCATAGCGCTCGGCGGCTACGATTTTGATGCCACGCGCCTGGGCAGCCCGGGTGATTTCGGTCAACCAGCTATCGCCATAGGCATCGGCAAAACCGATGAAGCCCAGCGTCTTGACCTTGTTTTTTTCCATGGCGCTGACCAGGGCCGTTGCCATTAATGCGTCGTTTTGCGGGGTCTTGAATACCCAGCGGCGCTTGTCGTCGACCGGATCGACGATGCGGCTGCTGGCGGCGACACTGATCATGGGCGTGCCCGATTCGGCGGCCACGTCGATCATCGCCAGCGAACCCGGCACCGCCGTGGTGCCCAGCAGCACGTCCACGTTGTCTTCCGAAGTCAGCTTGCGCGCGTTGCGCACGGCCTGGGTCGGATCGGTGGCATCGTCCAACACAATCCATTCGACCTTCTGGCCTGCGACTTCCGTGGGCAGCAAAGCGATCGTATTACGCTCGGGAATACCCAGCGAAGCGGCCGGACCGGTACTCGACAGGGTCACGCCGACTTTGATCTGCGCGACGGCCGCTGGTATACACGCCGTTAATGCGGCTACGATCGCCGTGCTGCGCAAAATAGAGGACAGTTTCATCAGTTTGTCTCCGGCAAGCGCCGGCATCAGTGCACCAGCGGCATTGGAATATTCGATTAACGACAAAGGCTTGTTTGACTGCGCAGGAATTATAGGGTCATTCACCCTGTGAAAATACCAATCGGCCCTGAACTCTTAAGCGCGCCGTTGTTCAAATGCTGGATACACCGCCAGTTCGGCCGCCGCACGCGTTACGATGCAAGCAAGCAGACCATGAGCGTCAAATCTCCAGGATTTTCAATATGAACGAACCCGACATCAAGAAAGTCGTCAAAACCGAGGACGAATGGCGGGCGCAACTGTCGCCCGAAGAGTATTACGTTACCCGTGAAAAAGGCACCGAGCGCGCATTTACCGGGCGCTATTGGGACACCACCACCCCCGGTATCTATCGCTGCGTGGGCTGTGGCACCGCTTTGTTCGCATCCGACACCAAGTTCGATGCGGGCTGCGGGTGGCCCAGTTATTTCGAAGTGCTGGAACCGGGCCTGGTGCGGGAAGAGCGCGACGTCAGCCATGGCATGGTGCGCACTGAAGTACTGTGCAACGTTTGCGACGCCCACCTGGGCCACGTGTTCCCCGATGGCCCGCCGCCGACCGGCTTGCGGTACTGCATCAATTCGCTGTCCATGACTTTCGAGCCCGCCTGAGTATGAAGAAATTTCTGTTCGACCTGTTTCCGCTGATTCTGTTTTTCCTTGCCTACCGATTTGCCGATATCTACACAGCGACCGCAGTAGCTATCGTCGCCTCGGTGTTGCAAATCGTCTGGCTCAAAATCACTCGCAAAGCGATCGAGACAACGCACTGGATCAATCTGACGGTCATTGTCGTATTCGGCGGTGCCACCTTATGGCTGCAAAGCGACGTATTCATCAAGTGGAAACCCACCGTTCTGTATTGGTTGTTTGCCGCCATATTGATAGGCGCGCGCGTGTTCACGGGACGTAATCTGCTCAAGCATTTGATGGGCAAACAGATTCGACTGGCCGAGCCGGTATGGGATCGCTTGAATACGGTGTGGGCCGCTTTCTTCGTGGTGTCTGGCGCGGCCAACGTGTTCGTCGCGTTCTCGGGTCACTTCACCGAGTCGCAATGGGTGAATTTCAAGGTCTTCGGTCTGATGGGCATGATGCTGGCATTCGTCATCGGTCAGTCGATCTGGTTGAGTCGTCACATACAGCCTGAAACCATCGATGGCGCTGCGACCGGTGCCAAGCCCACAGCCGAGGATGGCCGATGAGCTCGGCGGACACCCCCGAAGCACGGCTCGCGTTGGTACGCGAGCGCTTACAGGCATTGGATCCCACCACGTTGGAGATCGAAGACGAATCTCATTTGCATGCGGGCCATGCTGGCGCAAAAGGTGGTGCGAGCCATTTTCGAGTCAAAATCGCAGCCCCAGGATTTACGGGGCTGTCCAAGGTAGCGGCGCACCGGCTGGTGTATTATCGCCTACACGATTTGATCCCCTTCCCCCTCCACGCGGTCGCGCTGGAAATCAAGGCATCTGAGTAAGGAAATCTATGAAACGCATCATTATGCTGGCCGCTTGCTGCGCCATTGCACTGCCGGCCTTCGCGCAAAACGTCGCGAGCGTCAACGGCAAACCCATCACTCAAAAAGACATGGATCAGTTCGTCAAGCTGCTAGTCAGCCAGGGCGCAACCGACTCGCCGGAACTGCGCGAGCAAGTCAAACAGGAAATGATCAACCGCCAGGTGTTCGTGCAAGCGGCTGAAAGCACCGGCGTGGCCAAAAAAGCCGATGTGCAAGCCGAACTCGAACTGGCTCGCCAAGGCATTCTGGTGCGCGCGCTGATGGCCGATCATCTGGCCAAGAGTCCTGTCACCGACGCTCGCGTGAACGCCGAGTACGAGAAGGTCAAGCAATCGCAGGCCGGTCAGAACGAATACAAGGTTCGCCATATTTTAGTCAAGGATCAGAAAACCGCCGACGACATCCTGGCTCAAGTCACCAAGGACAAGCAGAAGTTCGACGAACTGGCCAAGAAAAACTCGCAAGACCCCGGCAGCGCCCAAAAGGGTGGCGATTTGGGTTGGGCACCGCCTAGCAACTACGTCAAACCGTTTGCCGATGCCGTGACCACCCTCAAAAAGGGTGAGCTAGCCGCCAAGCCAGTCGAGACGCAATTCGGCTGGCACGTCATCATGGTCGAAGACACTCGCCCGGTCGAGTTCCCGCCGGTCGATCAGGTCAAGCCGCAGATCGAAGAAATGTTGCGTCAGCAAGCGCTGGCCGACTATCAGGAAGAACTGCGCAAAAAAGCCAAGATTCAGTAAGCGCGCTCAGCCGATTGTTTGCGGCTGCGGGCAAGAAAAACGGCACATTCCTTTCGGAAATGTGCCGTTTTTTATCACACCAGGACGCCAACACTGAAATTCGCCGAAACCCCCTACGGCCAGACACAGCAGGTCATCAATAGCTTAGGCGGGTTCAGACATGCCGGTTGTTTCCGACGCCTGCGAGTCAGGCTGGCCAACGAACGCTTTGCGATCCTGGGCGGAGGCAAGAGGTTTGCGCCAATAGCCAATCGCGAAAGATCGTCAGCTTGGACAAATTGGCGCACTCAGGTCGATAAACGACGTAATAAGCCAGGGCAGATGCAAAGCTGACTTCCGGAAACAGTCTCACCAGACGCCCGCTTGCCAAATCGTCACCTGCCATGACGCTTCGGGCAAGCGCGACGCCATGCCCCTCGATCGCCGCTTGCAGAACAGCAGCGGAATTATTGATCTGCATACCCCGCATAGTAGGGACGTTCATCACGCCTGCTTTCTGCATCCAAGCTTCCCAGCTCGGGAACCCGGTGTCACGGTCCATCGACAAGTCGTGGATCAACGTTTCCTGAGCCAGATCCCTGGGCTTTTGCAAACGCCAGTGCTCGCGCAGTAATTGTGGCGAGCAAACGGGATAGACCTCCTCATCCATCAACTTATCAGCTGTTAGTCCAGGCCATCGACCCGTCCCATACCGTACGCCGATGTCGACTCGCTGAGCGATGAAACTCACCGGTTTGAGGTTGGTATCCAAACGCACATCTGTGTCAGGGCAGACGGCTTGGAACCGATCAATGCGTGGTAATAGCCATTTGGCGGCAAAGGCAGGGCTGACCGCCACGGTTAGTATCTTGCTGATGGAACCTTCCCGAAGTTTTTCCGTCCCCAGGGTCAACCGATCGAAACCGGCCCGGATATCCGGCAATGCCCGCTCGGCTGCCTCCGTGAGAATGAGCCGCGCCCGGCCATTTTTAGCGCGCATGAACAGGGGCATGCCCAACCAATCTTCTAGGGTGCGCACAAGCTGGCCGACTGCTGCCGGCGTCACGTGCAGTTCACTTGCCGCCGCAGAAAAGCTCTGATGACGAGCGCTAGCCTCGAAGGCACGCAGGGCATTCAAGTGGACAGGTGATTTCATTCGATAAAGTTTTTCTTTTAAGTTCCAAGACTTTATCTCGTTTGTCGACACAGGGGAACAAGAGAAGAATGACCTTCATGCCCGGTTGCCTTTCTCGCTTACGCAAAGGAGAAAACCAGGGTGAAAAAATCCATTGTCATCGATAGTTTTTCTTTTATCAAAGTCCTGCCAACCGGTGGGCGTACAGAGAGGATTTTAAAAATGAGCAATCAGTTCGAGGGTCGGAAACTGCTGGTCGTGGGCGGCACTAGCGGCATGGGTTTGCAGACGGCTCGTACGGTGCTGACCCGAGGTGGCAGCGTGGTAATCGTGGGCAAGCGCTCGGAAAAAATCGAAGAAGCGCGCGAGGAGCTCGCCGAATTGGGTCAGGTGTGGGCACTGACTGCGGACCTGTCCAGCGACGAAGCAGTGAGTGCGCTACTTAGAACCCTGGACGAGCAGCACTCGGATATCGACCTGCTGGTCAACGCTGCTGGCGTGTTTTTCCCCAAGTCGTTTTTGGAGCATACGGGCGCCGACTACGCCCAGTACATGTCGCTGAACCAGGCGACCTTTTTCATCACACAAAAGGTCGCTGCCAATCTGGTCGCCAAGAACCGCCCGGGCGCCATCGTGAACATCGGCTCGATGTGGGCCAAGCAGGCAATCGCGGTTACGCCGTCGTCGGCGTATTCGATGGCCAAAGCTGGCCTGCACGCGCTGACTCAACACCTAGCGATGGAGCTGGCTGGCAGGAACATCCGCGTTAACGCCGTGGCGCCCGCGCTAGTGCAAACTCCGATCTACGAAGGCTTTATCCCCAAGGCCGAAGTGCACAACGCGCTACAGGGTTTTAACAGCTTTCATCCGATCGGCCGGGTGGGCATGCCGCAAGACGTTGCAGAGGTCGTCACCTTCCTATTGTCGGACAAAGCGGCTTGGGTCACTGGCGCAATTTGGGATGTCGATGGCGGCGTAATGGCCGGTCGCAACTGAATGATGTACCTCGTGCAGGCACCTCTGGTGTGCTTGCTGTATTTTTTTCCAAGCGTCCAGGAAGGAAATAGAAATCGTCGACTCGCAAATTCTCGAGCAAGACTGGACGGGATGATTAGTCGCGCAAAGTCAACAATGCGCGTAAGCCTGCTTCGTCCAAAATCGTCACGCCGAGCTCCTGTGCTTTTTTTAGCTTGGAGCCCGCCTCCTCGCCTGCCACCACATACGCTGTCTTTTTCGACACCGAACCCGCCACCTTGCCGCCTGCGGCCAGGATGTGGCGTGTCGCTTCGTCCCGACTCATCGTGGGCAAGGTGCCGGTGATCACAAAGGTTCGCCCCGATTGGCCGCCACCGCTGCGGGCCGCCTCTGCCTGGGGCGTCACACCGCGTGCCAGCAAGGCGGCGACGATATCGCGATTGTGCGGTTCGGCAAAAAACCGGCGGATCGAAGCGGCCACCACTGGCCCGACATCGGAGACCGCCAGCAGCGCCTCTTCGTCGGCATCCATGACCGCTTCGATGGTGCCGAAATAACGCGCGATGTCGCCCGCCGTGGTTTCGCCCACATGGCGAATGCCCAAAGCAAAGATCAAGCGCCCCAGAGGCGGCTTGCGGGCGGATTCGATCGCTGTGATCAGGTTTTCAGCCGATTTCTGACCCATGCGATCGTAATGGGCCAGTTCGAGCGCTTTGAGCGTATAGACATCGGCCAAGGTGTGCAGTCGATCGTTGTCGACCAATTGTTCGATCAGCTTCTCGCCCAAGCCCTCGATGTCCAAAGCCCGACGGCCCGCCGCGTGACGCAGTGTCTGCTTGCGCTGAGCGGCGCAAAACAGCCCGCCCGTGCAGCGCGCGATGGCCTCGTCTTCGGGCCGCTCGATCGCCGAGCCGCACACCGGACAGGCCGTGACCATGCAAAACTCCCGGGCGTCGGCGGGGCGTTGCGCCAACACCGGCCCGACGACTTCGGGAATCACGTCACCGGCACGGCGAACCACCACGGTGTCACCGATGCGAACGTCCTTGCGGCGGATTTCGTCTTCGTTATGCAGCGTGGCGTTGGTGACCGTCACGCCACCGACGAACACCGGCGCCAATCGCGCCACGGGCGTGATCGCCCCCGTACGCCCGACTTGCACTTCGATGTCCAGCAGCCTCGTGCTTGCTTCTTCGGCCGGATACTTGTGCGCCAACGCGTAGCGCGGCGCACGCGCCACGAACCCCAGCACGTTTTGCGCGGCCAGGCTGTTGACCTTGTACACGACCCCATCGATGTCATAGGGCAAACCCAAACGGGCCTCACCCACCTTGGCGTAAAAATCGAGCAGACCGCGCGCGCCACGCGCAACGACGTTGTGCTGCCGATTGACCGGCAAACCCAGGTCATCCAGCCATTTCAGCATCTTCTCGTGCAAATCCTGCGGCAAGGCCGCTGCCTCGCCAGCACCGGGGCCGGGCTCGTCCAGCAGCAAGACGCGTTGCGATGGCAGCCCTTGCACTTCACCCCAGCCGTAGGCGAAGAATCGCAGACGGCGCCTGGCCGTGATGCGCGAATCCAGTTGACGCAGACTTCCGGCGGCCGCGTTGCGCGGATTGACGAACACCTTGTCGCCGCGCTTGGCCTGCGCCGCGTTCAAGGCATCGAAATCCTTGCGGTTCATCAGCACCTCGCCACGCACCTCCAGCACGTCGGGCGCATCGCCCTTGAGCGTCAGGGGAATGGCGCCAATGGTGCGAACGTTGCTGATGACGTCTTCGCCCACCTGGCCGTCGCCGCGCGTGGCCGCGCTGATAAGCTTACCCTGCTCGTAGCGCAGGCTGATGGCCAAGCCATCGAGCTTGAGTTCGCAAAAGTACTCGGTGGCCTCGCCCGTCTTTTGCAAGCCGGCGTCGATCAACGTCTCGCCGACCCGGCGATCGAAGGCTTCGACCTCGTCCTCAGCAAAGGCATTGCCCAAGGACAACATGGGCACCGCGTGACGCACGCTCGCGAAAGCCGTCGACGGGCTCGCACCGACCCGCTGAGTGGGCGACTCGGGCGTCACCAGTTCGGGATGAGCCGCTTCGAGGGCTTCCAGCTCGCGCATCAGCCGGTCGTATTCGGCGTCGTCTACCGTCGGATCGTCCAAGACGTAATAGCGGTAGTTGTGCTGCTCGATCTGAATGCGTAGCGCCGCCGCGATTTCCGCTGGCGCTGCGCTCACGAAAACACCCGCAACGCGCGCGGGCTAGCCGAGCGCAGGCCCGATTGATCGAGATGGCCATACAGCGTGCGCAGACGCGCGTCGATGGACTCGTCGGCACCGGCATGCACCGGGCGGCCTTGGTCGTCGACCAGTTCGGCCCGCAGACGCGACGCCAGATCCAGGCCGACATCGACCATCCGGCCGAAGGCACGGTCGTCGGACGGACTGCAAGGCACGTCCAACAACAGGTTCAGTTTGGACACGCCGCCCACACCGGCGTCGAACGGCGCACCGTCGGGCCGCGCCAGGTTAAAGCGAGCAATGCCCTCGTCGGACATCCAGGCCAGACCTGGACCATCGTGTACGAAACCCATTTCGCGCGCGATGGCCAACACCTCGCCAGCCGGTTGCGCGCAACCCAGAATAAGCGTCAAGCCCACTTGCATATCGAGCGCCGCGCACACTTCGTCCAGACGAGCGGCTTGATCCAGCACCGGTTGCTGCTCGGGACCTTCGACCAGCGCGTCGAACCGCTCGGCGAGGTCTTGCGCGCGCGCCCACGCCTGCGACCATTCGATGGCACTCAATGCGCCATCGCGATTGGCCAGCAACACGGCCAACTGCAAACGGGCATAGTGCTCAGCGCCATGCAGGCGCGCGCGATGGCGCTGGCCGTCGGTCTGGCCAAACACGCGAATTGTCTTGCGGCCCACGCTGCGCAAGGTGGACAGATAAGGAATCAGATCGGCACCCCGCACCGGGCTGCCAAAGACCACTTCGATGACCGCTTCGACAGCGGGATCGGGTTCTTCGATGTCATCGGCGTCCTGATGTGCCGCGGACAATTGAGCGGCCGCTTCGACTTCGGCCGCCGTCATCCCGGGTTCGCGCCGGGTCGTGGCCGGTGCCGCGCCGGCCGTAACCGAAGCCACGCGCGGCTCGCTCGAACGACCCTCGCCCAACAAAGGATCGTGTTCGCCCGACGGGAAATGGGTTTCCATGCGACGGCGCACTCGGCGGTCCTGCCACCAGTTGAAACCGAGAACCACCCCGATCAACGCGACGCCCAGTACGATCAATCCAATTTGCAAATCACTCATAGTTCATTTCCAACGACGTGCATGGGCCCGAGCCCGAGCGTCGATTTATATAGTTTCGGTCGCCATTTGCAGAGCCGAGTCGATGTCCACGGCCACAATGCGCGATACCCCTTGTTCCTGCATGGTAACGCCAACCAGTTGGCGTGCCATCTGCATGGCGATCTTGTTGTGCGAAATGAAGAGGAACTGGGTGTGTTCGCTCATGGCTCGCACCAGATTCGCATAGCGCTCGGTATTGGCGTCGTCCAAGGGTGCATCCACCTCGTCCAGCAGGCAGAACGGCGCCGGATTCAGCTTGAACAGGGCAAACACCAGCGCGGTCGCGGTCAGCGCTTTTTCACCACCGGACAGCAGGTGAATGGTGCTGTTGCGCTTGCCTGGCGGTTGCGCCATCACCTGCACACCCGCATCCAGAATCTCGTCGCCCGTCATGCTCAAGCGAGCCTCGCCGCCGCCGAATAAACGCGGAAAGAGTTCGCCGAAATGGCCGTTAACCGTATTGAAGGTATCTTGCAGCAGCTCTCGAGTTTCGCGATCGATCTTGCGAATCGCATCCTCCAACGTCTCGATGGCCGACAGCAGATCGGCATACTGCTCGTCGAGGTAATTCTTGCGTTCGCGCGAACTGTTCAGTTCGTCCAGCGCTGCCAGGTTGACCGAGCCCAGACTGTCGATCTGACGCGAAATACGGGCCACCTCGCCGGCCAGCCACTGCGGCCGGTGCCAGTTGTCGTCCTGTTCGGCCATACGGGCCGCCAGCACTTCGCGATCGACCTGATGGGCATCCAGTTGTTCGGTGAACTGGGCTTCGGCCAGACGCGCAGCCTGCTCTTGCAATTGCAATTCGGTGATCCGGGCGCGGCGCGGTTCGACCGTGCGCTCTTGCACCACACGTTGCTCGTCGGCCTCGCGCATCTGCGCGGCCAGGTTGTCCAGCTCCATGCGGGCCCGGCCGAGCGCCTCTTCGCGCTCGGCACGGGCTTCCAGTGCATCTTGCAAACCGGCCTGCGACGCGGACGCATCCAGCTCGACCAACTCGTCCTGCAATTGCGACAGCTCGTTGTCGCCCCGGCCGCGTTGGTCGTCTGCCAGTTGGCGGTTGCGTTGCAACTCAGTGATGCGAGCGGCGATGGCACGCTCGGCGAATTCGGCTTCTTGCGCGGCGCGCTCCAACTCGCGCAAACGGTTGCGCGCGGCTTCGGCTTGCGCGAACAAGGCCTCGCCCGCCATCTCGGCATCGGCAAACGCCGACTGCAAGTCGCCCAGCTCGGCGTCCAAGGTTTCGAACTTCGCTTCGGCGTCTTCACGCGTGGCACGCAGATCTTCTTCGTGCGCCGAAATTTCGGCCAGATCGTCGCGCAAGCGGGCCGCGCGCTCGCCCGACTGTTCGGCCTGTTGCTGGAGTCTGGAATGTTCGAGCGCCACGTCGTGCTGGCGGCGAGTCACTTCGGCTACCCGTTGACGCGCGGGTGCCAAGGCGGCACTGGCGTGCTGCCAGGCGGATTCGGCGCGCGCCACCGCAGCACGCGATTGATCGGCGATCATCTGCTGGGCGCGCAATTCGCGGTTCAGATTCTCGATTTCCTGCTGACGAGCCAACATCCCGGCTTGTTCGGAATCTGGCGCGTAAAACCGCACGCTGTGCGCGTCGATCAGATGGCCACCTTTCACCACGAACACGCCACCCTCGGGCAAGGTCGAACGCGCAGCCAGCGCCTGTTCGACGCTATCGGCCACATACACATGGCGCAACCAGTCTTGCAACAGCGTGCGCAGCGTGGCGTCGGACAAACGCAGCAAACCCATGAGCGGGCGCAAGCCGGAAGACGGCGCGGCAGGCGCACTGGGCACCGGCATCTGAAAGAACGCCAGGCGTGCAGGCGGCGCATCGGCGGCAAAAGCACGTGCCCAATCGAGGTTGCGAACCTCCAGGCCGGTCATGCGCTCGCGCAGCGTGGTCTCCAACGCGGGCTCCCAGCCAGGCTCGATATGCAGCTTCTGCCACAGCCGCGCCATGCCCGCCAGCTCGTGCTTGGCCAGCCACGGCTCGAGCGTGCCCTGTTTCTGGACGTCCTCTTGCAGCTTGACCAGCGCGCTCGAGCGCGCTTCCAAACGGCCCAGCGCATGCGCATCGGCCTGGGCCGCGTTTTGCGACTGAATCCGAGCGGCATCCGCTTCGGGAACGCGTGCTTCGAGTTCCGCTAAGGTGCCTTGCGCCGTTTCCAGTTGCTCGGCCAGCATGACGCGTTCGCCACCGAGCTGTTCGAGCCGCGCCCGATCGGGTGCATCGATGGCGCGCTGTTCTTGCTCTAGCCGCTCTCGGCGCAAGGCCAGCGCCTGTAATTGACGATCGGCATCGCGTTGCGATTGCGCCGCGAGCGCCAGACTTTGCTCGACCCGGGCGACGTTGCCGCGCATGCCGTCGCGCGAACCCGCAGCGTCGCGCACGCGCGCTTCGATCGCAGGCAGATCGGCATGGGCGTCCTCTAGCCTGGCCCGCGCCTCGAAGGTCGACTCGGCGGCGTCAGTCAGGCGATCCTCCGACTCGGCGATCTGCTCGATACAGTGTTCGGACTGACTCGCCCACTCGGCAATCTGTTGGGTCAATTGCTCACGGCGCGCCAACAGGCGGTTGCGCGAATCGACGACGTGGCGAATCTCGGCCTCCAGGCGACTGACCTGGGCATTGGCCTCGTACATGGCCCCTTGCGCATGGTGTACGGCGTCGCTGGCGGCATAGTGCGCCTGTCGGCGCGACTCGAGTTCGAGTTCGCCTGCGCGCAAACCCGCGATGGCGCCTTCCAACTCGGTCTGGGCCTGTTCGATGGCCAAGGCGCGGGCGACGCGCTCTTCACGCGCACCGGCCTCTTTCAAGGCCCACAGCGCATGCTGCTTGACTTCGCCATCGGCCTGCAACTCTCGATAATGACGGGCGACCTCGGCCTGGGCCTCCAGTTTGTCGAGCTGACCGCCCAACTCGCGCAGAATGTCTTCGACGCGAGTCAAGTTCTCGCGGGTGTCGGACAAGCGATTCTCGGTTTCACGGCGGCGCTCTTTGTAGCGCGACACACCCGCAGCCTCTTCGAGAAACACCCGCAGCTCTTCTGGGCGAGCCTCGATCAGGCGGTTGATCATGCCCTGACCGATGATGGCGTAACCCCGCGCGCCCAGACCCGTGCCCATGAAGATATCGTGAATATCCCGGCGGCGCACTTGTTGGTTGTTGACGAAATAACTGCTGGTGCCGTCACGGGTCAATACCCGGCGCACGGCCAGCTCGGCATAGGCGCTCCATTGACCGACGGCCCGCCCCTCGCTGTTGTCAAACACCAGTTCGACCGAGGCACGCGCGGCCGGCTTGCGATGGCCCGACCCGTTGAAGATGACGTCCTGCATCGACTCGCCGCGCAACTCGGACGCTTTGGCTTCGCCCAGCACCCAGCGCACCGCGTCGATGATGTTGGATTTTCCGCAGCCATTGGGGCCGACCACGCCCACCAGTTGACTGGGAACAGGAATGACCGTGGGCTCCACAAATGATTTGAAGCCGGCGAGTTTGAGTTGAGTTAGGCGCACTGTCTAAGAGAATGGGCGAATTGGGAGCATGGCGCAGGGGCTGCCGAATGTGCGTCGTATGATACCCCAGCGCGCCTGAGGTACAGTGCCTGACACAAACCCGCCGCTTCGAGCTTTGCTGCGGCGCGACGCAGTTATACTTCGCAACACTCTTCAGGCATCCGGCGAACTCGGCCGGAAGTGACCGAAACGACAGCAGGCAGCAATCGGGGACGCTTTTGAAACGTGGTTTCTATCTGGTCATGGGGGCCCAGGGTTTTTCGTCCCTGGCCGACAACGCTTTATTCATCGCCGCCATTGCGCTGATACAACAGTTGCAGGGTCCGGACTGGATGGCGCCCGCCATGAAATGGACGTTCGCGCTGTCCTATGTGTTGCTGGCCGCCTTCGTCGGCGCGTTTGCCGATAGCTTTCCCAAAGGCCGGGTGATGTTCTTCACCAACGCCATCAAAGTCGCGGGCTGTTTGATGATGTTCGCTTACGCGAATTTTGGTATCGAACCGCTCTATCAAACCTATATGGTGTGCTTGGCCTATGCCGTGGTCGGTATCGGGGCCGCTGCCTATTCGCCCGCCAAATACGGCATCGTCACCGAAATGCTGCCGCCCTCCATGCTGGTCAAGGGCAATAGCTGGATCGAGGGCCTGACGGTCATGTCCATCATTCTGGGCACCGTCTTGGGTGGCGCCTTGATTTCACCGAGTGTGTCCGGCTGGCTGTTGTCGCACAAACTGGTGCGCGCGGTGGCCAGCACGCCGGCCGAAGCCGCCATCATCGTCATCGCCTTCGTGTATTTGATCGCCGCACTGTGCAACCTGGCCATTCCCGATACGCACGTGCGTTATCCGGCGCAGCAGAAGAACCCGATCAAACTGGTGTTGACCTTCCGCGGCTACGTCCGAATCCTGTGGCGCGACAAACTCGGCCAAATTTCCCTGGCGGTGACCACCCTGTTCTGGGGGGCTGGCGCGACCTTGCAGTTGATCGTCATCGAGTGGGGCCGCAGCCACTTGGGTTATCGGCTGGATCAAGCTTCGGTGCTGATGGGCATTTCGGCCGTGGGCACCGTGATCGGGTCTATCCTGGCGGGCCGTATCCCTTTGCGCCGCGCCATTCACGTCCTGCCGCTGGGCGCGGCTATGGGGCTGGTGGTGATGGTGATGCCCTTGGTCGAGGCCCGCTGGAGCGTCTACACATTGCTGCTGCTGGTAGGTGGACTCGCCGGATTCTTCGTCGTGCCGATGAACGCACTGCTGCAGCATCGTGGCCATGTGCTGTTGTCGGCAGGACATTCAATCGCCGTACAGAACTTCAACGAGCAGTTGAATATTCTGGCCATGGTGGCGGCCTATACGCTGATGCTGGCCTTGGCCTTGCCGATCAACACCATCATCGTGATTTTCGGATCGCTGGTGACGGTACTGATGCTGCTGGTGATGCGCTGGAGCCGATTGAACATTCGCAACAACCCCGGCCTGCTCGAACTGATTGGCCAGGAAGGCCATGGTGCAGCCTTAGGCCCGGACGGCAAAGCGGGCGACGTGCCCGCCAGCCAGAAGGGGCATCAGGCGCATTGATCGCGCTGACGCCTCCAGGCGATTACACCAGGGCTTCGGCAGGCCCGAAAAACTCGTAGCGCATCTGAGTGGCGGGAACGCCCAGCGCATGCAGCGTGCGCTTGATCGATGCCATGAACGGCTTGGGCCCCAGGAAATAGGCATCGACATCGGCACCTGTAGGCAGCCACTCGAGCAAATGTTCAACGCTGGGCCGCCCCGTTCCGTTAGGCTGACGCCGATCCAGGGGTTCTGCCGTTTCATAGACGATGTAGGCCGAAAACTGAGGGTAGCGCGCCGCCCAGCGGTCGATCTGTTCGCTAAACGCATGCACTTTCGCATTGCGTGCGTAGTGAATGAAAACGACCTGTCGGTCGCTCCCGCCCAAGCTCGCTTGTGCCATGGCCAGTGTGGGGGTAATACCGACCCCTCCGCTAATCAATACCAGCGGCCGTTCACCCTCGGTCAATTTGAACGCCCCGGCAGGTGGGAACACCTCTAGCGCCGCCCCCTGATGAACATGATCGTGCAGGAAATTCGATGCCACACCCCCCGCCTCACGCTTGACGCTGATGCGATAGCCATAACCGTCGGATGCCGCTGATAGCGAGTAGTTCCGGCGAATCTCGGCGCCTGCCACGTCCAGCTTCAACCCGATGTACTGGCCGGGAACAAAATCCATCACCGCAGCGCCATCGGCTGGGACAAGATAGAACGACACGATCTCGCTGCTTTCGGCTACTTTCCGATCCACCCGGAAAGTACGAGCACCACGCCAACCACCCGGGGTCGCCGCCACGGCGTCGTACATCTGCGCTTCGGCCCCGATCAAGATATCGGCCAACTGTCGATAAGCGGCAGCCCACGCATCGATCACTGCATCTGTCGCGATCTCGGCGCCCAGCACTTCGCGGATAGCGCGCAACAGACAGCCGCCCACGATCGGGTAGTGCTCGGGTTGAATCTGCAAGGCCACATGCTTATTGACGATCTGCGCGGCCAACGGGCCCAACTCGTCTAAGCGATCAATATTGCGGGCGTACATCAACACCCCGTTGGCCAACGCCCGGGGCTGTGCGCCGCTGGCCTGATGCGCTTGATTGAAAAACGGCCGAACTTCGGGGTGCTCGGTCAGCAAAATAGCGTAGAAATGCGTGGTGAGCGCTTCACCACCGGTCTCCAGCAAGGGCACTGTGGCTTTGATGATGTCGCGTTGAGCTGAAGTCAGCATGGCAGATCCTTAAAGTGTGTACCTCTTGATCAATGCATCATCCATGCCAGATTGTTAGCGCTTCAAAATCAATGACTTACAAAATCATTCTTGATTAAAAGAAGTCATTGAGACATGATTAATTGATTCATTTCATAGGATCGTGTCATTTTGATTCGCGACACCGATATTCTCGCCAGCATCACGCCGCTGATTGCAGACCTGACGCAGGAACTCCCGGCAGAGGTCCGTTATCGCCGCTTGCTGGACACGCTGCGCAAGATCCTGCCGTGCGATGCGGTAGCGCTATTGCGACTCGATGGCGACATGTTGGTGCCCCTGGCCACCCACGGCCTGAGCGACGACACGTTGGGGCGGCGATTCCGCGTGAGCGACCATCCTCGCCTTCAAGCCATCGTGGCCGCCCCGAACGCGCTGTTATTCCCGCCCGACTCCGATCTACCCGACCCCTACGATGGACTCGTGCAAGCCAACAGCGCGCAGCTCGAGGTTCACGATTGCATGGGGTGTACGCTTCGGGTGGGGCTGGACATCTGGGGCATGCTGACGCTGGATGCGTTGGAATCGGGACGCTTCTCCGATCACGACCTGAGTGTGCTGGACACCTTCGCCAGTCTGGCGGCGGCAACCGTTGCGGCCAATGCGCGCCTTCACGATCTGGCCCGATCGGCTCGGGACGAGCGCCGCCGCGCCGACGCCTATCGCCAAGCCATGACGCCGCCCAGTGTGCTGACAGGGCAAAGTGCCGCACTCCGGCAATTGACCGCTGAAATCGACCTTGTCGCTCCCAGCGATCTGACTGTCTTGATTACCGGCGAGACAGGCGTGGGCAAAGAACTGGTCGCACGCCGCCTGCATGCCTTGTCGGCGCGCGCGAAACAGCCCTTGATCAGCGTCAATTGCGCTGCGTTGCCGGAGAACCTGATCGAAAGCGAGTTGTTCGGCCACGTACGCGGCGCGTTTTCAGGTGCGGTCGGCGAACGGCTCGGCAAATTCGAGATGGCCCATGGCGGCACGCTGTTTTTGGATGAGCTTGGCGAGTTGCCGCTCGCCGCCCAGGCCAAGCTGCTGAGGGTGCTGCAAGACGGCCAGCTACAGCGGGTGGGTTCCGACCGCCATCACCACGCGGATGTTCGCCTGGTGGCGGCCACCAATCGCGATCTGGCCGAAGAAGTCCGGGCGGGTCGGTTTCGCGCAGATCTCTATCATCGGCTGAGTGTCTATCCGCTACGGGTACCTGCCCTGAAAGATCGCGAGCGCGATGTTTTGCTGCTGGCCGGTACGTTCATCGAGGAAAATCGCCGCCGGATGGGCCTGCGAGGATTGCGACTGAGCAAACCCGTACAGGCTGCACTACTGGCGCACGACTGGCCCGGCAACGTGCGAGAACTCGAATACCTGATCGCCCGGTCGGCGCTCAAGGCGATGGGGCGGCAGGCGCGGGCCGGCCAAGCCACGAGCCACGGCATCGTGAGCGTGGAAACCATCGATTTGGATATCGCTACCGGTTTGGCCAGCGCTGCGCCGCCGACGCCGGATGTCAGCCCGGACCCGCCCGACGAGTCGTCGGGCGAGCTGCGTTTGCGGGTCGACGCATATCAGCGCCGCTTGATCGGCGAGGCGCTGGCAACGCACCGGGGCAATGTCGCGGGCGCGGCGCGCCAACTGGGGCTGGATCGGGGCAACCTCGTTCGGCTTGCCCGTAGATTGGGCCTCGAATTGGCCAGGACGGCGGCCGCGCCCTGAGATATCCGAACTCATTGCTGCGGCCGGATCGACCTAGTTGACGCGGACGTATCGGCCGGCCACCCGATCAAAATACTCTTCCACTGCAAAAGGGTCTGTATCGTCGGAATCTTTCAAATCCACGTCCAAATGCCCATGAACCGGCCCCATCCATTCGTCCGGATAATTGATGCGTAAAAACAGTTCCTCGGAAGCCCCCACCTTGCTGAAGTCGCCTCGACGAAATTTATAGTATTTGCCGATGGCAAACGCGGCGCCGTCTTTGCCAATCTTTCCAATCAACTGGGCCATTTTTGCGCCTGAGGCGTGATAGGGGTAGTTCTTATCACCGTCCACATGCTCGATGTAGACTGCGCCCGAATTATTTCTACCACCGTCTGCGTTGCGTATGCCATAAGCATCACCCTCCTTGCGAACGTACCACTCTCCTTCGGCGCGCAGCACTTTGGCGGGCCCGCTCATGGCGCCCGGCTTGAAACCCGTACCAATCCATCCATCGACAGCGATCACTTTCATCACATTCACCTTTCAGTTTGTTGAGTAAAAGAATGTCAACGTCTTCCGGGTTTCGGGTGCGCGACGGCACCGTCACCCCACGGAAAAAAAACTGTACGGCGACTCCACTGAGCACTGGTATGGCAGACCATTGGAAGCACAGCAAAGTGTTTCCAAAACGCGGCTGACGAGATGACGAATAGGCCGGAAACGCCCAAACTGAGCGCATGTTCAGCGCGCGATCGTCCGTATCGGATAGAACGGTACATTTGTAAATGTGCATTTACGATCGAATCGCGCCCGAGCGCATGCGATAAACACATGCGATGGGACAACCTCCGGGCAGGGCAACGCCCAAGCAGCCCGTTTGGGCAAGCCTCAAACCTGTTGCGACGCGGTCAGCGCAGCAGCCAACTGCAAGTCGCGCCACGCTTTGGCTTTTTCCTGCGGGCTACGCAGCAGGTAGGCGGGATGAAAGCTGACGATCATTGGGATCTGTCTGCCGTCGCTGCCGATGAAGGTGTGGGTTTTGCCGCGTAAAGCATTCAGATTCGCGTCGGCCCCGACTAGCACCTGCGCGGCGAAGCGTCCCAGCACCAGCAGCCGCCGAGGTGCGACCACTTCGATCTGGCGCATCAAAAAAGGTCGGCACGCGGCAATTTCTTCGGGCTTGGGATTGCGGTTGCCGGGTGGACGGCACTTGATGACGTTGGCAATGAACACGTCGGTCTCGCGGTCGACGCCAACCGCTCGCAACATCTGGGTCAGCAGTTGACCCGACTTACCGACGAAGGGCCGACCCTGCAAATCTTCCTGCTCGCCAGGCGCCTCGCCCACCACCATCCAGGCGGCGCGCTCGGGCCCCACACCGAACACCGTATGCCGCCGGGTAGCGGACAGCTCGCAGCCTTCGCACTCGTCGACCATCGTCCGGAGATCGGCCAGCGGTGCTCGCTCGATGGCGCCAGGGACCCGCACATATGGCGCGCGCCCGGGCTCGGCCTCAGGACGGCGCACCACGCCCGAAGGCGGACGTTCGGCGCTGGCAGGCTTGCTCGACGCTGCGTCTGCCGAGGATGTCGCCACACCCTGTTTAGCGACGGACGGAGAAGCATCCCGCATGGAAAACGTGGTGGGTGACGTGGCGCTTGGTGAAGCGGCGTTCGGTGAAGTGACTGCCGTGGTCGAAGGCATGGCCGCAGCACTAGGCAACACGCCCAATGCAGACTTCTCAGAAGCCTGCGCCCGACGCTCTGACGAGACGCGCTCATCGGCATCGCGCTGGAGGGCAGCAGGCGCGGTCGGCATCAAGGCACGCGGCAGCCCCATCTCGCGCAACCAGGCGGCCTGCAACGCGTTCGGACTCGGCGGCAAACGCCCGCGTGAGCTGGCGACGAAAGGAGAGCTAGGCGCTGGGCGCATGATCGAGGTCGATATCTTTTTTCATCACGAAGGCGTCTTCACGGGTGTTGCCCAGCGCAGGGTAATAGCCGCGCCGCACGCCGATCTTTAGAAAGCCATGTTTATCATAGAACGCGAGAGCATTGGCATTGGTGGGCCGCACCTCCAGCAATAGGCCAGGCGCGCGACAAGCGCGCGCCCGCGACTCGGCCCAACGCATCAGCAGCGACCCCACGCCCTGGCGCTGGCGGTCGGGCGCGATAGCAATGACCAAAAGATGCATGACATCCGGCGCAGGCATCAGCAGGCTGAAACCCAGCAATCGTCGGTGCAAATCACGCACGACCCAGCCGTCGTAGCCCGCCTTCAGCGCATCGGAAAAGTGGCCCAAGGACCAGGGAAACGCTTGCACGCTGCTTTCGAGCGCGGCCACTTCGGCCAGATCGGCCTCGCGCATGATGCGAGGCACGAGCACCGCCGGCATCATCGCCCCGCCTCGCCGACCACAGGCGCGGCCTTCGGATTGCCGCCCGAACCCGCCGCGCGTTCGGCCGTGGTGAATGCAACCTTGTCGCGCACGTACAAGGGGTGAACATCGGCCGGATCAGCACCGAAGCCCGCGCGCCAGGCCAATGCCCCCAGACGCGCCACGGCGGCGACCGAGGGCGCTTGCGCCGCATGTGCCGTCCACCCCGCCGGCCAGGCAAGATCTGCGCCATAAGCCGCCCAGGCGTCGCCCGCCAACCACGCCTGCCCCACACCGGACGCCTCTGCCGTCCAGCCGCGAAGCCCTTGCGCCAAC
This sequence comes from Bordetella parapertussis, assembly GCA_945903445.1. Classification (GTDB taxonomy): domain Bacteria; phylum Pseudomonadota; class Gammaproteobacteria; order Burkholderiales; family Burkholderiaceae_B; genus Schauerella. The sequence goes on along the minus strand of CAMDNZ010000005.1, from coordinate 69,986 downwards.
CACATGGGCAAGTCGGCCGCCGCCATTAGCACCGGCCCGATTAGCACACGAGGCGCAGGGCCATCCCATTGCACAGGCGTCGCTTGCCCGGCCAGCATCATCACCGTCACATACACCTCGGCCATGCGTGCGTCCATGGCCACGGCCACCAGTTGCGGCTCGGGCAAACGATCGATCGTGTCGGCCACCGCGCAATGCGAACCGACCGCCACGACCGGCACACCCAGCGCCAGCCCCATTCCCTGAGCGATCCCGCAGGCCACGCGCAAGCCCGTAAACGCACCTGGGCCCTGTCCAAAAGCGATGGCGCCGACGTCGGCCGACGTCGAACCCACCGACGCCAACTGCTTCGACACCATCGGTAACAATCGGGTGGCGTGCTCCTGAACGCCTTCGTAGGCGTCGCAAACGAGCACGGGCAAACCCGCCTCGGCACGACGCCAAAGCGCCACACCACAACGTGTTCCGGAGGTTTCGAGGGCGATTAACGTATCGGTCATAAGCAGTAAAATTGTACGAAAAACAGGGACAGAAACAAACCAATTGGACGGGAATCGACGCTCTCGCTTGCTGGTCGGCGGGCAATGTGTAATATCTTGTGAATACCCACTATCCGGTGGGCCTTCTCGCTGTTACATTTGCCGCCATGAATACTCAAAACACCACACCGACCCGCAAAATCCTTGTCGTCGACGATGATCCGCGACTGCGTGACCTGTTGCGGCGCTACCTCTCCGAACAGGGCTTCAACGTATTCGTCTCCGAGGATGCCAAGGAGATGGGCAAGTTGTGGACGCGGGAGCATTTCGACCTTCTCGTGCTGGATCTGATGCTGCCTGGCGAAGATGGCTTGTCCATCTGCCGCCGACTGCGCGGGGGGCACGATAACACCCCGATCATCATGCTGACTGCGAAGGCCGAAGAAATCGACCGCATCGTCGGTCTGGAGATGGGTGCCGATGACTACCTGTCCAAACCCTTCAACCCGCGTGAACTGCTGGCGCGCATCAACGCCATTTTGCGCCGCCGTGGCACGGAAGAGCACCCCGGGGCTCCTAGCCAAGAAAACGAGTCGATCGCTTTTGGCCCTTACACGCTTAACCTATCGACGCGCACTTTGACCCGCAACGGCGAGCAAGTCGCCATCACCACCGGTGAATTTTCGGTACTTAAAGTATTCGCTCGTCACCCCAAGATCCCCTTGTCGCGCGATAAGCTGATGGAACTTGCGCGCGGCCGCGAATACGAAGCTTTCGATCGCAGCCTGGACGTGCAGATTTCGCGTCTGCGCAAACTGATCGAACCTAATCCCTCCAAGCCGGTGTTCATTCAGACGGTTTGGGGTCTGGGCTATGTTTTTGTACCCGATGGCGGCAGTTGATCTTTTTTGCCGGTCCGGCGCGCGTTCATCGCGCGCCGTTTTGGTGTCTGTTCCATCGTCTCCGTGATAGCTCGTCCACGCTTCGGCCTCTTCGGTCGCACTTTCCTGCTCCTGGCCGCGCTCATGCTGGTCAGCCTGGGCGCATGGCTCCAGGTTTTCGTCAGCATGGAACTGGAGCCGCGCGCACATCAAATGGCTCAACGGGTGGTGACCGCTGTCAACATCACTCGCACGGCCCTGTTCTACTCTCAAAGCCAGGAGCGCAGTCGACTACTGCTGGATCTGGCTACCAACGAAGGCATTCAGGTCTATCCCCGCGAGCTGACCGATTTCTCCGAACCGCTGCCCAACGATCGCTATTGGCAGCGCGTCTCCGAAAACATCCGCTTTCGCTTCGGCGCCGACACTCAGATCGTCTGGAGCGTCAACCAAATCCCCGGTTTCTGGGTCAGCTTCGCCATCGACGACGACCTGTATTGGCTGGTTTTCGAGCGCGATCGTATTGGCCTGACCGGCGGTATCGAGTGGGTGGGCTGGGGGGCAACTGCCTTGCTGCTCTCGCTTATCGGCGCAGCCGTCAGCGTAGGCTTCGTCAACCGCCCGCTATCGCGGCTGGCACGGGCCGCGCAGATTCTGTCGCGTGGCGAAACGCCGCAGCCCCTGCCAGAGAACGGCCCACGCGAGATTCGCGATCTAAACGCATCGTTCAATCGGATGGCCCGCGATCTGCGCCAGACCGAGGCCGACCGCGAGCTGATGCTCGCCGGTATCTCGCACGACTTGCGCACGCCGCTGGCGCGCATGCGCCTTGAAATCGAGATGAGCGGCGTATCCGACGAAGCCCGGCAAGCCATCGACGAGGATCTCGGCCAGATCGATCACAGTATCGGCCAGTTGATGGAATATGCGCGCCCTGCCGGCACGCCGCCGCAATTGGCCACGGACGTGTCGGCCGTGCTCCAGGAGCTGGCCGATCGCGAACGCCATCAGATCGAAGCTCAGGACGGTCGGCTCGATACCGCGATCGAAGTCGATCAACGCGCACGCATTACCCCGCTTGATTTAAAACGAATCGTCTCCAACCTCATAGAGAATGCACGCCGTTATGGTCGGAGCGAAGATGGCGTCCTACGTTTGACCCTGAGCCTGCGAGCCGAAGGCAGCATGCTTGCCATCGAGGTCGCCGACCGGGGTAAAGGGATCGCCGAGCAGGACATCGAGCGGCTGCTACGTCCCTTCTCGCGCGGCGAAATGGCGCGCACGGGTGTAAGCGGTGCTGGTCTGGGTTTAGCGATTGTCGAAAGATTGCTGAAACATGTAGGCGGCAAGCTGACGTTGGCCGGCCGCCCGACCGGCGGCTTAATGGCACGGATAGAGATTCCAAAAGCGCGACTTAGAAATTATCAATTAGACAGTGAATTCTAATAGCGTAAAATTAAACGTTTAGAACTTACCTTTCTCTGGAGTCCAAATGAAGACTATTGGCGACAAGATCGAGCCTTTCAAAGTTACCGGCGTCAAGCCTGGCTTTACGCAACACGAAGAAGACGGCGTATCGGCTTTTGAGGAAATTACCGAAAGCTCGTTCCCCGGCAAGTGGAAAATCATTTACTTCTATCCGAAGGATTTCACGTTCGTGTGCCCGACTGAAATCGTCGGCTTCGATAGCCTGGTGAAAGACTTCGACGACCGCGACGCCGTTGTGCTGTCGGGTTCGACCGACAACGAATTCGTGAAGCTGGGATGGCGTCGTGAGCACCCCGACCTCGGCAAGCTAAAGCAATATCAGTTCGCCGACACCACCGGTGCGCTGATCGATCAACTGGGCGTGCGCGAAAAGAGCGCGGGTGTGGCGCTACGTGCCACGTTCATCGTCGATCCGGACAACGTCATTCAGCACGTGTCGGTCAACAACCTGAACGTCGGCCGCAACCCGGACGAAGTGCTGCGTTTGCTCGACGCGTTCCAGACGGACGAACTGTGCCCGTGCAACCGTTCCGCCGGCGGCGCGACGCTGTAAGCGTGGCCTCTATGCCCGGATCTCGCGATCCGGGCTTTTAAATCCCCAAATTATAGGAAAAAACTATGCAATTACTAAATACGATTAAGGATGAAATTCCGGATTGGGCCAAGGATATCCACTTGAACCTGCATAGTCTGCTGGCTCTCCCAGGCAAACTCAGCCGCGAAGATGCATTGGCCACGGCGTTGGCATCGGCTTTTGCAGCCAAGAGCCCGTTTCTGATCGAACAGTTCAAGAGTGGCTTGTCGGAAACCGACGCAACAGCCGCGCTGACCGCTGCCGCCCTGATGGGCATGAACAACATCTGGTATCCCTACGGCGAAATGACGGGCGACGAGCAATTGAAGAAAATGCCCGCCGGCCTGCGTATGAATGCCTACGGCACGCACGGCGGCGTCGAGAAAAAACGCTTCGAGCTGTTCGCGCTGGCTGCTTCGATTATCGGTAAGTGCCACTTCTGCGTGAAGTCGCACTACGAATTGCTCAAGCAGGAAGGTTTGAGCACCGAGCAGTTACACGAAGCCGGTCGCATCGCGGCGGTCGTGAATGCCGCCGCTCAAGTGCTGGCTGCGCAAGGCAAATAAGGGATATTCGGTAGACGAGGCGTGACCGATCGGATTGCGCAGACGCTATTGGCCCATGATCCATGGATACATGGGCACATCGAATCGCTGAGGTTGTCCAAACGGCAACGCGCCGTCGTCGTCGGCACCGTACCGAACCGCCTAAGTCACTCAGCCCGAACGATCAGCGCGACGACCGTGGCGTTGATGCCTTCCTTGCGGCCCAGATAGCCCAGATGCTCGTTGGTCTTCGCTTTCACGTTGACCGCATTGGCCTCGATACCCAAATCGGCCGCGATGTTGGCCACCATGCCAGGCGCATGCGGGCCGATTTTTGGGGCCTGAGCGTGCACCGTCGCGTCCACGTTCACGACTTCCCAGCCCGCCGCACGCACGCGCTGCATGGCCGTGCGCAACAGTACGCGGCTGTCCGCGCCCTTGTAGGTCGGATCGGTATCGGGAAAGTGCCGACCGATGTCGCCCAGCCCGGCAGCGCCCAGAATCGCGTCGGTCACGGCATGCAGCAGCACGTCCGCGTCCGAATGCCCCAAAAGTCCATGCGTATGCGGAATGGTGACTCCGCCGATGATCAGCGGCCGATCGGGCACCAGTGCATGTACGTCGAATCCCTGCCCTACCCGCATTGCGCGCGTCATAACCATTTTTCCATCAGTTCGAAATCTTCCGGCCAGGTGACCTTGAAATTGCGCACGCTGCCGCGCACCAGCAAAGGTGCCCATCCAGCGTGCTCTAACGCCGAGGCTTCATCCGTCACCTCGACGCCATCTGCGGTGGCGCGGTCGAGCGCAGCCTGCAAAACTCCCGCTCGCGCCATCTGCGGCGTTTGTGCCAGCCATAAACCATCGCGGGAAACAGTGGCTTGCACGGCACCGGCAGTGCCGCGCTTGACCGTATCGGACACGGGCCACGCCAGTAAACCGGCGCGATCCTGCGTCCGGCACGCCTGGATCAGCCTGGCCAGCGCATCTGTCGGCAAACCGGGGCGGGCGGCATCGTGAACCAATACCCAGGTGCGGGAATCGATCGCATCGGCGGCCAAAGCGCCTGCCACCGTGGCAGCACGAGTCGGACCACCGCAACGCATGATACGGGTGCGAGGCAGACCCGCCAAGGCATCGTCGGCCCACTCGTCGGCGGCGCTCACCGCCACCCTGACCTCGCTAATGCGCGGATCGGCCAGCAATGCGCGCACCGCCAGCCGCAACATGCTGAGTTCGCCCAACTTGCGGTATTGCTTGGGCGCATCGGTGTCCTGAGGGCCGCGCGCTCGGGCGCCCACACCCGCAGCCGGGACGATGGCGATAATCGGTTCTTCATTCATGGCAGAGTGATTTTATAATCAACCTCCTCATGTCTGCTTTTTCCCCTCTCGCCCCTGCGGCGCCCCTGTCCGCCACCGTTCAAACGCTCGCCGCGCTTAAACCCGGATTGCGCCATGCACAGCCCCGTCCACCTGGCTCGGGAGACGCCTGGTTGCTGGCCGATATGGCGCGAACCGCCAAGCGCCCGATGGTGGTGTTCACCGCCGATCCGCTGGAAGCCCAGCGGCTGGCCGACGAAATCTCTTTAGCTGCCCCCGGTTTGCGTGTGCGGCAGTTGCCGGACTGGGAGACGCTGCCTTACGACGCGTTCTCACCTCACCAGGACCTGATCTCCGAGCGGCTGCGCACCCTGAGCGCGCTGATGCACGACGAGGTCGATGTGCTGACGCTGCCGGTGACCACTGCGCTTTACCGGCTGGCACCGCCCGCGTTTCTGGCTGCCTATACCTTTGCCTTTTGCAAAGGCGACCGCCTGGACGAAGCGGCGCTGCGCGCCCAATTGACCCTGGCCAACTATAGCCATGTGACCCAGGTGACCGCACCCGGCGAATTCTGCCTGCGTGGTGGCCTGATCGATTTGTTCCCGATGGGATCGGTCGTGCCCTACCGTATCGACCTGTTCGACGACGAGATCGAGTCGATTCGTGCATTCGATGTCGATACCCAGCGCAGCCTGTACCCGGTCACCGACGTACAACTGTTGCCCGGGCGCGAGTTCCCGATGGACGAGGATGCGCGCAACCGGTTTCGAGCCCAGTTTCGCGAGACCTTCGAAGGCGACCCCTCGCGTGCCCTGCCCTACCGCGACATGGGCAACGGCATCGCCTTCGCAGGCGTCGAGTATTACCTGCCCTTGTTCTTCGACGCCACGGCCACCTTGTTCGATTACCTGCCTGCGCAGGCGATCGCCGTCACGATGGGCGACATCGACGACGCCGCCAAGCGCTTCGCGCAAGACACCGACAGCCGCTATCAGTTCTTGAAGGTCGACCGCGAACGTCCGGTGTTGCCGCCAGCGTCCTTGTTTCTGGCCGCCGACGATTTTTTCATCGGGCTCAAAGGATTCGGGCGACTGGCGCTGACCACCGAGGGCACGCACCCCGACTTCGCCCCGCCACCGGCAGTCGCCGTACTGCGTCGATCCGACGACCCCCTGGCCAAGCTTCGCTCGGTCATCGAACACGGTGCGATCCGGCTGCTGATTTTGGCCGACTCTGCCGGCCGCCGCGAAACCTTGTCGCAGCTGTTGAGCGAACACCAGCTCACGCCCGACGCCTACCCGGGTACCATCGAAGAATTCGTGTCGGGTCAGGGATCGGTCGGCTTGGTCACCGCGCCGCTGACGGCGGGCTTCATGCTGACGGGCGCGGGCATCGCGTTCGTCACCGAAAACGATCTCTACCCCGAGCAGGCCAGCACCGGCCGACGCTCGCGGCGGGCTCAAGAAGGCCAGAGCAACGTCGAGGCGATGGTGCGCGACCTGTCGGAGTTGCGTACGGGCGACCCGGTCGTTCATGCGCAGCACGGCATCGGCCGCTATCACGGCTTGGTGAACATGGACATGGGCGAAGGCGAGATGGAGTTTCTTCATCTCGAATACGCCAACGGCAGCACGCTATACGTGCCGGTATCGCAACTGCACGCCATCGCGCGCTATAGCGGTGCCGACCCCGATGCCGCACCACTGCATCAGCTCGGTTCGGGACAGTGGGACAAAGCCCGCCGCAAGGCCGCCAGACAGGTGCGCGACACTGCCGCCGAACTGCTCGAACTGTATGCTCGCCGCGCCGCACGCCAGGGCTTCTCCTTCAAACTGCCCATCAACGACTACGAAGCGTTCGCCGAAGGATTCGGCTTCGAGGAAACTGCCGATCAGGCCGCTGCTATCGGCGCCGTGCTGAAGGACATGACCTCCGGTCAACCCATGGATCGCCTGGTGTGCGGCGACGTAGGATTTGGTAAAACCGAAGTCGCCCTACGTGCCGCCTTTCTGGCGGTGGCCAACGGCAAACAAGTCGCGTTGCTGTGCCCGACCACGCTCTTGGCCGAGCAGCACACGCAAACTTTCGCCGATCGATTCGCCGAATGGCCGGTGCGGGTGGTCGAGATGTCGCGCTTCCGTTCGGCCAAGGAGATCGCCGCCGCGGTCGCTGGCATCAAAGACGGTACGATCGACATCGTCATCGGCACCCATAAGATCCTGTCCAAAGACGTGTCGTTCATGCGCCTGGGGCTGGTGATCATCGACGAAGAACATCGCTTCGGAGTGCGCCAGAAAGAAGCGCTGAAGTCGCTGCGTGCCGAGGTCGACGTGTTGACGCTGACGGCCACGCCCATCCCTCGCACGCTGGGCATGTCCTTGGAAGGCATACGGGATTTCTCGGTCATCGCCACTGCACCGCAAAAGCGCCTGGCCATCAAGACCTTCGTTCGGCGCGAAGACGGCAGCACCATCCGCGAAGCCTTGCTGCGCGAACTCAAGCGCGGCGGGCAGGTGTATTTCCTGCACAACGAGGTGGAGACCATCCACAACCGTCGGGCTCGTCTGGAAGAGCTGGTGCCGGAGGCCCGTATCGCCGTGGCCCACGGCCAGATGGGCGAGCGCGACCTCGAACAGGTCATGAAGGGCTTTTACCAGCAGAAATTCAACGTATTGCTGTGTACGACGATCATCGAAACCGGTATCGACGTACCCACCGCCAACACCATCGTCATGCATCGCGCCGATCGCTTCGGCTTGGCGCAGTTGCATCAGTTACGCGGCCGGGTCGGCCGCTCGCATCATCAGGCCTACGCCTATCTGCTGACCCCCGGCGAAGACGCCATCACCACCAACGCGAAAAAGCGGCTGGAGGCGATTCAGGCGATGGAAGAGCTGGGTTCGGGCTTTTTCCTGGCGATGCACGACCTTGAAATTCGTGGAACCGGCGAGGTGCTGGGCGATTCGCAATCGGGCAATATCCAGGAGATCGGCTTCTCGATGTACAACGAGATGCTGAACGAAGCCGTGCGCGCACTGAAGTCCGGCGAAGAGCCGGATTTGGACGCGCCTTTCCAACCCGCCTGCGAAATCAATCTGCACGCCCCGGCACTGCTGCCCAACGACTACTGCCCGGACGTCCACGCCCGACTGTCGATCTACAAGCGCTTATCGCACGTGGCCGACGAAGATGCGCTGATTCTGACGCAGGAAGAGCTGATCGACCGCTTCGGGAAGTTGCCCGAGCCGGCGCAAACCCTGATTGCCACCCACCGTCTGAGATTAGCCGCGACACGCCTGGGCATCGTCAAGATCGATGCCAGCGAAACTCAGGCACTCATCCAGTTCGGACCGAAGCCCGCGGTCGATCCGCTACGCATCATCGAACTGGTGCAGAAACAAAAAAACGTCAAACTCGCCGGGCAAGACCGCTTGCGCTGCGAGATTTCCGGTGCGCAGATGCAAGGGCGCATAGACGCCGTTCGCACACTGCTGCGCGCCTTGGCCTGATACCTGTTGGACGCTTTTTTCATGACTCAAAACCTGATCGTTCAATCGCCTGCCATCAGCCCCGAACACGTCGAGATGCTGGCTGCGCTGGCGCGAGCACAAGGCGTTCATCGAATGACCGCCTGTGCCGCCCGTTTAATCGACGTCTCGGCCGACGACTCGGTCGTGAAAGAAGTGACCGAGTACGCCATGGCGCAGCAGATCGATACGGCGTGGGTGCCTGCGGGACGCCTGCTGTCGTCTTGCAAGCTGCTGGCCATGGACATGGACTCGACCCTGATCAATATCGAGTGCATCGACGAGCTGGCCGATCTGGCGGGCCGCAAGGCCGCCGTGGCCGAAATCACCGAAGCGGCGATGCGCGGAGAAATCACGGATTTCGCCGACAGCTTGCGACGTCGGGTGAAATTGCTGGCCGGCTTACCCGCCGAAGCCTTGGAGCGCGTCTACACCGAGCGCCTGCGTCTCAATCCCGGTGCCGAAACGCTGGTGTCCACGGCGCGAGCAGCGGGTTTGAAAGTCTTGCTGGTGTCGGGTGGATTCACCTTCTTCACGGCCCGATTGGCCGAGCGCCTGAACCTGGATGCGGCCTATGCCAACGAATTGGTCATCGACGCCAGCGGCCGGCTGACCGGCGAGGTCGAAGGCCGCATTCTGGATGCCGCCGCCAAACAAGCCTATGTCGAATCCCTGGCTGCCGAATTAGACGCCGGGCGCGAGCAGATCATCGCCATCGGCGACGGTGCGAACGACTTGAAAATGTTGGGTGTAGCGGCTTGGTCGGTGGCGTATCGCGCCAAGCCCGTGGTGCGTGCCCAAACCCGCTATGCGCTGAACGTCAGCGGGCTGGACGCGGTGCTGAACTGGTTCGACGCTTAAACAGATAGCGCAGAACGAAGCCGGGATAGCCCAGTACGATGTACAGGGCGAAGGCGATCGCGTAGAACTCCCAGCTCTGGGCAAACACGTTGCCCAGGTGCGCCTCCATGGCGCGCCCCAGCACACCGACCAGGCAAAACCAGACCGTCAGTTCGACGAAACGCAGCCAGAACGGTTTGATGCAAGGCTGCCCCTGCAATCTGAACGGCACCAACGCGAACACCCGCTCGTTGAGAAAGGGCAGATTCGCGGTGACTAATGCCACCGCGATGAGCGTCCAAATAGCTGCCGTCTGATCCATTACAGACCGAGCGAACCGCTGATGACATTAATACAAACGGCCAGCAAGCCACCAGGCAGGATACCCAGTGCCAGAATGGCGATGCCGTTCAAGGACATGATGCCGCGCTGACCGCAGGTCGCTGCGATAGCGGCTTGCTCCTCGGGCTCGTCGAAGTACATGGTTTTCACGACACGCAGGTAGTAGAACGCGCCGATCAAGGAGAACATCACGGCGGCGACGGCGATGGCGACATGACCGGCATTGACGGCGGCCTGCAACACGCCCAGCTTGGCATGAAAGCCCACCAGCGGCGGAATGCCGGCCAGCGAGAACATCAGCAGCAGCAGAATGAAGGCGTGCCAGGGGCTACGCTTGTTCAGGCCCTTCAGATCGGCGATCTGTTCGCACTCGAAGCCTTGGCGCGACAGCAACAGGATCATACCGAAGCTGCCCAACGTGCTGATGACATAGGTGACCATGTAAAACAGCGCTGAGCCGTACGCCAGAACTGCAGCGTCGGGCCGACCGGGCACGACGCCCGACGCCAGTGCCAACAGCACGAACCCCATGTGCGAGATGGTCGAATAGGCCAACATGCGCTTGAGGTTGGTCTGGGCGATAGCGGTCAGGTTACCGATGGCCAAAGACAATACTGCCAGGATCAACAGCATGGGCTGCCAATCGGCGGCCAGGTCGGACATGCCTTCGACCAACAGGCGCAGGGTAATGGCAAACGCGGCCAGCTTCGGTGCACCACCCAGGATCAGGGTGACGGCGGTCGGCGAACCTTGATAGACGTCGGGCACCCACATGTGGAAGGGCACCGCACCCAGCTTGAAGGCCAGACCGGCCACCACGAACACCACGCCAAACACCAGCGCCATCTGCTCGGCTTTGCCCGAACCGATAGCGACAGAGATTTGAGCGATGTCCAGATGTCCGGTCGCACCGTAAACCATGGACATGCCGTACAGCAGGAAGCCCGATGCCAACGCACCCAGCACGAAGTACTTCATGGCGGCCTCGGTGGCCACGGCGTCGTCGCGGCGCAGGGCAATCAGTGCATACAAGGCCAGGGACATCAATTCGAGGCCCAAGTAGACGGTAATCATGTTGCCGGACGATATCATCACCATCTGACCCAGCAGCGCGAACAGCGCCAGCACGTACAGCTCACCGCCCCGGGTCATTTCGCGCAAGTGCGCGTAGACGCGACCGTAGACCAGGGTGATAGCCACGGCGATATAGGACGTGATCTTCAGCAGGTGTGCCAGCGGATCGACCACATACAGGCCATTGAACGTGCGGCCCGTCACGCCGTTGTGCCATTGCAGCGCAGAGACCACGGTCAGCACAGCCAGTGCGGCGATGCTGAGGAAGAACGTGGGCTTGCGCTCGGGATGCGTGCTGGTGGCATCGACGATCAGAATCGCCATGCCAAAGATCGCCAGGAGAATTTCGGGTGTCGCGAGAGCGAAATCGAATTGAATGGGCATGATGACTCAGTCTTACAGTTTCGACACGGCGACGTGTTGCAGCAGGGCCTCGACCGAGACGTGCATCACGTCGGTAAAGGGCTTGGGATAGATACCCATGGCCAGGACGGCGATGGCCATCACGCCCAGCATCGCGAATTCGCGGGTGTTGATGTCGGTGAGTTCGCGGACGTGGTCGTTGGCGATGTCGCCGAAAGCCACGCGCTTGACCATCCACAGCGAATAGGCTGCGCCGAAGATCAGGGCGGTGGCGGCCAGCAGGCCGATCCAGAAGTTGTACTCGACCGCACCCATGATGACCATGAATTCGCCAACGAAACCGCTGGTGGCGGGCAAGCCGCTATTGGCCATCGAGAACAGCACGAAGAAGGTCACGAACTTCGGCATGGTGTTCACCACACCACCGTAATCGGCGATGCGGCGAGTGTGCATGCGGTCGTACAGCACGCCGATACACATGAACATTGCGCCCGACACGAAGCCGTGCGAGACCATCTGGACGATCGCGCCTTCGACACCGGCGGTATTGAAGATGAAGAAACCCAGCGTGACGAAACCCATGTGGGCGACCGACGAATAGGCCACCAGCTTCTTCATGTCTTCCTGGACGATGGCGACTAAGCCGATATAGACCACAGCCACTAACGACAGCGTGATCATCATGGGCGCCAGGCTGGCCGAAGCGTCAGGTGCGATAGGCAAGGAGAAGCGCAGGAAGCCGTAAGCACCCAGCTTCAGCATGATGGCGGCCAGCACGATCGACCCCCCGGTGGGCGCTTCGACGTGAGCGTCGGGCAACCAGGTATGTACCGGCCACATCGGCACTTTCACCGCGAAAGCGGCCAGCAGCGCCAAAAATATCAGCACTTGCGGGGTGTAGCCCAGCTTGACCTGATGCCAGGTGGCAATATCGAACGAACCGCCCGAGGCGTGCCACAGGTAGATGAACGCGATCAGCGTCAAAAGCGAGCCCATCAGCGTATACAGGAAGAATTTGAACGCGGCATAGACCCGGTTCGCGCCCCCCCACACGCCGACGATGATGTACATCGGAATAAGCGTGGCTTCGAAAAAGATGTAGAACAGCAGACCGTCTAGTGCCGCGAACACACCGACCATCAGACCCGACAGAATCAGGAAGGCGGCCATGTACTGCGCGACGTTCTTGGTGATCACTTCCCAACCGGCCACCACTACGATGATGGTGATGAAGGCGATCAGCAGCACGAACCACAAGGAAATGCCGTCCACGCCCAGGTGATAGTTGATGCTGAACGCGTCGATCCAGGGCACGTTCTCGACGAACTGCATGGCGGCCGTGGTGGTGTCGAAGCCGCCATACAGGGGCAAGGTCACCAGGAAACCAGCCACCGCGCCGACGAGCGACAGCTTGCGCACTAGCCCGGCGCGATCGTCGCGTCCGACCGCCAGGATCAACAGGCCGAAGAGGATGGGAACGAAGATCGCAGCACTGAGCCAGGGAAAAGAGTTGGATGCCATCTCGCTTGCCATCATTGGGGAATCAACACAAAGCACGCGACCAGCGCCATGATGCCGATGATCATGGCGAACGCGTAGTGATAGATGTAGCCGGACTGAAGGTGACGCGTCAGCGCGGCGAACCAGCCCACACTGCGTGCGCTGCCGTTAACCAGCACGCCGTCGATCAGACCGCGATCGCCCGCCTGCCACAGGCCACGGCCCAGCAGACGTGCGCCGCGAGAGATCACTTCTTCGTTGAACCAGTCGACGTAGTACTTGTTCTCGAGAATACGGATCACGAAGGACAGACGCGAATGAATCGCCGCCGGCACCTTCGGATTGATCAGGTAGCAATACCAGGCCACGGCGGCACCGGCCACCACCAGCCAGAACGGCACGGTGACGAAACCATGCAGCGCGTATGCCAGCCAACCGTGCCAATGCTCGGCCAGTTCGGCCATCGCGCCGTGTTGCGGCAACACGGTGATCACGCGATCGAAGAACGACCCGAACAGCATCGGCTCGACCGCCCAGGCGCCAACGACAACCGAGGGAATCGCCAGCAGCAGCAAGGGCACGGTCACCACCTTGGGCGACTCCTGCGGGACGCCGCCATGGCCGTGACCATGATCGTCGTGACCATGCGAATCGTGCGAATGGGCATCGTGGCCGTGTGCGTGCTCTTCGGTCGAGAAGCGCGGATTGCCATGGAACACCAGGAAGTACACGCGAAACGAGTACAGCGAAGTGACGAACACGCCAATCAGCACGGCATAGTAGGCAAAGCTCGCGCCCCATACCGTCGCACCGTGCGCGGCTTCGATGATGTTTTCTTTCGAATAAAAGCCCGAAAAGAACGGCGTGCCCACCAAAGCCAGCGTGCCCAGCAGGAACGTGATCCAAGTAATCGGCATGTATTTACGCAGGCCGCCCATGTTGCGGATGTCCTGGTCGTGATGCATGCCGATGATGACCGAGCCCGCGCCCAAAAACAGCAGCGCCTTGAAGAAAGCGTGCGTCATCAGGTGGAAAATGGCGACCGAATAGGCCGAAGCGCCCAGCGCCACGGTCATGTAGCCCAGTTGGGACAAGGTCGAATAGGCCACCACTCGTTTGATGTCGTTCTGGATGATGCCCAGGATGCCCAGGAACAACGCGCCGATCGCACCGATCACGATGATGAACGACAGCGCCACGTCCGACTGCTCGAACAAGGGCGAGAACCGGGCGACCATAAAGATCCCCGCCGTCACCATAGTGGCAGCATGGATCAGCGCCGAAATTGGCGTCGGGCCTTCCATCGAATCGGGCAGCCACGCATGCAAGGGCACTTGCGCCGACTTACCCATGGCCCCCACGAACAAGGCGATACACGCGACCGTCAGCAGCATCCAATCGGTGCCGGGCAGGGTTTGTGCAGCCAGCGTTTCGGTCTGCGCGAACACTTCACCGTATTGCATGGTGCCGGTGTAGGCGAACAGCAGGCCGATACCCAGCACGAAACCGAAGTCGCCTACCCGGTTGATCAAAAAGGCTTTCATATTGGCCTTGATCGCGGTGGGCTTGGTGTACCAGAAACCGATTAGCAGATACGACACCAGACCGACAGCTTCCCAGCCGAAGAACAACTGAAGCATGTTGTTGGACATGACCAGCATCAACATCGAGAAGGTAAACAGCGAGATGTACGAGAAGAAGCGCTGATAACCCGGATCTTCATGCATGTAGCCGATGGTGTAGATGTGCACCATCAACGAGACCGAGGTCACGACGACCATCATCATGGCCGACAGCGGATCGATCAGGAAACCGATATTCAAGGCGGTCTGACCGATCAGGCTCCAGGTGTAGACCACGCCGTCGTAGGTGTGACCGTTCAACACGTCGCGCAAGACGATGACCGAGCCGATTGCCGAGATCAGGACGCCTGCGATGGTGATCAGATGTGCGCCCCGGCGGCTGACGAAGCGGCCTAGAAAACCGGTGCCAAACAGGCCCGCCAGGATGGCGCCGACCAAAGGCGCCAACGCGATGAGCAGATAGAGATTGGGTGAGCTGGACATTTTCTTCTTTGGCTCCCGTCAGCCCTTGAGACGATCGAGATCGTCGACGTTGATCGTGTTCAGGTTGCGGAACAGCAGCACCAGAATCGCCAGACCGATAGCCGCTTCGGCGGCCGCCACCGTCAGGATGAAGAACACGAACACCTGGCCGGCGGTGTCGCCGGTGGCGCTGGAGAACGCCACGAAATTGATGTTCACCGCGAGCAATACCAGTTCGATCGACATCAACAGCACGATCAGGTTGCGACGGTTCAAGAAGATGCCGAAGATGCCGATGACGAACATCACGGCACCCAAAATCAGGTAGTGGGCGAGGCTGATCGTCATTGCTTGTCTCCTTCGACAGCCGCATCTGAGGCCGAGGCGGTCGGCACGTCGCGCTGCGACGGAACGCTGACCATGCGCAAGCGATCTTTCGCCTTCACTCGCACGGCAGCACCGGGATCGCTAGGCTTGGCGTCGCGGCGGCGACGCAAGGTGAGTGCGATGGCCGAGATCATGCCGACTAACAACAGCAATGCGCCGATTTCGACGGCAAACGTGTATTGCGTGTACATGGCGATGCCCAAGGCACTGGCGTTGTTGTAGTCGCCGGCCTGCACGAACACCGGTGCGGTGTCGGCCCAGGTGCTGCCCAGCACGAACGCCATCTCCAAGGCCATCACCGCACCTACCACTAGCCCCAGAGGCAGGTAAGTGCGAATGCCTTCGCGCAAGTTGTCCATGCGCACATCCAGCATCATCACGACAAACAGGAACAACACCATCACGGCGCCCACGTACACCACCACCAGCACCAGCGCGAGGAATTCCGCGCCCAGCAGCATCCACAGCATGGCGGCGTTGAAAAACACCAGAATCAAGTGCAGTACGGCAGTGACCGGGCTTTTCGCGGTGATTACGCGAAACGCCGCAATGGTCATCACCACCGCCAAAAAATAGAACAGGAACGTAGTAAAAGTCATGAGAATCGATCCTACGTTCAACGGAACGGCGCGTCTTCGGTGCGACGCCGTGCGATTTCGGGTTCGTAGCGGTCGCCGATGGCCAGCAACATGTCTTTGGTGAAGTACAGGTCGCCGCGCTTCTCGCCGTGGTATTCGTGGATATGAGTTTCCACGATCGAATCCACCGGGCAGCTTTCCTCACAGAATCCGCAGAAAATGCACTTCGTCAGATCGATGTCGTAACGCGAAGTACGACGGGTGCCGTCGTCGCGCACTTCCGACTCGATCGTGATGGCCACGGCCGGACACACCGCTTCGCACAGCTTGCAGGCGATGCAGCGCTCTTCGCCATTGGGATAGCGACGCAATGCGTGCAGACCGCGGAACCGCGCCGAAGTCGGCGTTTTCTCCTGCGGGTAGCGCAAGGTCATCTTGCGCTTGAAGAAATACTTGCCCGTCAGGCGCATGCCTTTGAGCAGTTCGGTCAGCATGAAGCTGCCGAAGAAATCCTTGATCGCTTCCATCTTTGCCTCGACTAGCGCCAAATGTTCCAGGGCGTCTGCATCCAGATCGCCACGACCAGCAGCCAAACGCCGGTCAGCGGGATAAAGACCTTCCAACCCAGCCGCATGATCTGGTCATACCGGTAACGCGGGAACGAGGCCCGGAACCAGATGAACAAGGAGACCACGAAGAATGTTTTCAAACCCAGCCAGATCCAACCCGGAATCCAGGTCAGGGGGACGATGTCGATCGGCGAAGTCCAGCCACCCAGGAACATGATGGCGGCCATGGCCGACAGCAGAATCATGTTGGCGTATTCGCCCAGGAAAAACAGTGCGAAGCCCATGCCCGAGTACTCGACCATGTGCCCGGCGACGATCTCCGATTCGCCTTCGACCACGTCGAACGGATGGCGGTTGGTTTCGGCCACAGCCGAGACCACGTAGATGACGAACAGCGGCAGCAGCGGCAACCAGTTCCACGACATGAAGGTCAGGCCGCGATCGGCGAACCAGCCTTGCGTCTGACCGACCACGATGGCACTGATGTTCATGCTGCCCGAGACCAGCAGCACGGTCACCAGCACGAAGCCGATGGCCAGTTCGTAGGACACCATCTGAGCCGAGGCGCGCAGCGCACCCAAAAAGGCGTATTTGGAGTTCGATGCCCAACCGGCCACGATCGTGCCATAAACACCCAAAGAGGTGATGGCCATGAAATACAGCAGGCCGGCGTTGATATCGGCTAGCACCACATCGGGTCCGAACGGGATCACCGCCCAGGCCGCCAGTGCCGGCATCAGCGTGACCACGGGGGCGACGATGAACAGCACCTTGTTGGCCTCGGAGGGCACGACCACTTCCTTGGTCAGCAACTTGAACACGTCGGCGAACGGTTGCAGCAGCCCCTTGAAACCGACCCGGTTGGGACCTAGGCGCACGTGCATCGCGCCGATCATCTTGCGTTCCCAGTACGTCAGATAAGCCACGCAGAGAATGATCGGTATGGCGATGACGAGGATCTTCACCAGCGTCCACACCACCAGCCATGCGGTCGGGCCCAGCAGGGCCTGACCATGGCTTTCAAGAACGTCCAGCCATTGCATCAGACACGCTCCACGACAAATTGATCGGCACCCGAACCCAAGGCCGCCGTGGCAGCGAACCCGGCAGCCAGGCGCACGACGCCATCGGCCACTAAATCGTCTTGCACGGCAGACACTTCGATCTGTGCCTCGCCGGCCCGCACGCGCACCTGCTCGCCCGATCGGACGCCCAACTGAGCCAAGGTCGCAGCGCTCATGGCGGCGCGCGGCGCTTTGGAAGCCGGCGCGGCTTGCAGCGGGCCTGAGCGACGCACGATGGCATCGGTACGGAAGATCGGCAATTCGGCTACACGCTCCAAGCCGGTGGCCGCTGCGCCTACGGACACCGCGCCCTCGAACGCATTGGATAAGCGGGCGTCGATGGCGCCGTTCAGAACGGCGTCACGCACGCCTTCGGAGGTTTCGTCGTCGAACTGCGGCAGTTGCAACACATTGCCCAGCACGCGCAAAACCTTCCAGCCCGGACGGCTTTGACCCAAGGCAGCGACGGTACCCTTGAAGCTTTGCGCCACGCCGCAGGCGTTGACGAAGGTGCCCGAGGTTTCGGTGAACGGAGCGATCGGCAGCATCACGTGCGCCCAGTCGGCGGCAGCCGAACGGAACGAGGTCAATGCAACCGAAAACTGCGCGGCGGCCAGCGTGGCCACGGCACGGGCGCCGTCGGCGGCATCGAGCAGCGGCTCGGCGTGCAGGACGATGTAAGCCTTCAAGGGCTCGGCCAATTGAGCGCGAGCGGTCTTGCCGCCCCGCCCCGGCACGGCTTGTGCCAGATAACCCCCAACGGTGTTGCCGCCCGAGGTCAGCACGCCGAATTTGCCATCGGACAGCTCGGCCACGCATTGCGCGTTCACGGCCAGCCGTGCCGCATCGCTCGCTTCGACCGCCAAATTGCCCAAGAGGATGGCGACGTTCGCACCACCGGCCAGGCTGTTGGCGATCAGCACCGCCGTATCGCCGGGCGTGACCGAAGCGAATTCGGCCGGTACGGCACGGCCCTTGGCCTGAGCCAGCGCCACGGCCACCTCGGCCAGCGCGCTTGCCCATTGCGAAGGAGCCACGGTCATGCGACCGGCAACCGCCATCAGCGGATCGTCGGCGACGGCGTCGATCAAATTCAGTTGAGTTCCGCGCTTGGTGGCCTGGCGCAGACGTTGCGCCAACAGCGGGTGGTCTTTACGCAAGAAGCTGCCTACCACCAGCACGCGGTCGACGTTGTCCAGCTCGGCGATGGGCATGCCCAACCAGGGTGCACCCGAACGGCTGGCGTCCCATGCATCGTCGCGCTGACGCAGACGGAAATCGACGTTCTCGGAACCCAGCGCACGCGTCAGGCGAGCCAGCAAAGCCAGCTCCTCGATGGTCGAGGTTTCGCAACCCAGCGCGCCGATCTGGCCGCCCCCGAACCCATCGCGCACTTTGCTCAAGCCTTGAGCGACGGCTTGCAGAGCGTCCTGCCAGGACGCTTCCTGCCACTGTCCGGCGGCGTTCTTGATCATCGGCGCGGTCAGCCGGTCGTCGCTATTCAGACCTTCGTACGAGAAGCGATCGCGGTCGCTGATCCAGCACTCGTTGATGGCTTCGTTTTCGAATGGCACCACGCGCATCACGCGCTCGTCCTTGACCTGGATCACCAGGTTGGCACCGACGCTGTCGTGCGGGCTGACCGAGCGGCGGCGCGCCAGTTCCCAGGTTCGGGCGCTGTAGCGAAACGGCTTGGATGTCAAAGCACCGACGGGACAGAGATCGATCATGTTGCCAGACAACTCCGACTCGATGCTGCGGCCGACAAAGGTGGTGATCTCGGCGTGTTCGCCGCGACCCAACATGCCGAGCTCCATCACGCCGGCCACTTCCTGGCCGAAACGCACGCAACGGGTGCAGTGAATACAACGACTCATTTCCTCGGCCGACACCAGAGGACCCAGGTCTTTATGAAACACGACGCGTTTTTCTTCGCTGTAGCGCGAGGACGAGCCGCCGTAGCCCACCGCCAGATCCTGCAACTGACACTCGCCGCCCTGATCGCAGATCGGGCAATCCAGCGGGTGGTTGATGAGCAGAAATTCCATGACCGACTTCTGCGCAGCGCGGGCACGCTCCGAGCAGGTATGCACGATCATGCCGTTGGTCGCGGGCGTGGCGCAGGCCGGCAAAGCCTTGGGCGCTTTCTCGACCTCGACCAGACACATGCGGCAGTTGGCCGCGATGGAGAGCTTTTTGTGATAGCAGAAATGCGGCACGTACAACCCGACTTTCTGGGCGGCATGCATGACCATGCTGCCCTCGGGCACTTCGACCTTGTTGCCGTCGATGGTGAGTTCAACCATTGCTGTTTCCTGGCCTACAGATATTTCGGGACCACGCAGCACTTGTGTTCTACGTGGTGAGCAAATTCGTCGCGGAAGTGCTTGAGAAAACTGCGTACCGGCATGGCGGCGGCGTCACCCAAAGCGCAGATCGTCCGGCCCGTGATGTTGCTGGCGACGCTGTCGCACATGTCCAGGTCTTCGAGACAGCCCTGGCCGTTCTCGATGCGCTGGACAATGCGATACAGCCAGCCCGTGCCTTCACGGCAAGGCGTGCATTGACCGCAGCTTTCTTCGAAATAGAAATACGACAGGCGCAACAGCGACTTCACCATGCAGCGCGTCTCGTCCATGACGATGACCGCGCCCGAGCCCAGCATCGAGCCTGCCTTGGCGATGGCGTCGTAATCCATGGTGGTGGCCATCATGATGTCGGCGGGCAGCACCGGCGCGCTCGAACCGCCAGGAATCACGGCCTTCAACTTACGGCCACCGCGCACGCCGCCGGCCAGTTCGAGCAAGGTCGAGAACGGCGTACCCAACGGGATCTCGTAGTTGCCAGGACGTTCGACGTCGCCGGTGATCGAGAACAGCTTGGTGCCGCCGTTGTTCGGTTTGCCGACTTCGAGGTAAGCCTGGCCACTGTTGCGGATGATCCAGGGCACCGCAGCGAACGTCTCTGTGTTGTTGATCGTGGTGGGCTTGCCGTACAGGCCGAAGCTGGCCGGAAATGGCGGCTTGAAGCGGGGCTGGCCCTTCTTGCCTTCCAGGGATTCGAGCAAGGCGGTTTCTTCGCCGCAGATGTAGGCGCCATACCCATGGAACGCATGCAACTGGAAGCTGAAATCCGAACCCAGAATTTTGTCGCCCAGGAAACCATCGACACGCGCCTCTTCCAATGCCTTTTCGAAGCGCTCGTAGACTTCGAAAATCTCGCCGTGGATGTAGTTGTAGCCCACGTTGATGCCCATCGCGTAGGCGGCGATGGCCATGCCCTCGATCACGATGTGCGGATTGAAGCGCAGAATGTCACGATCCTTGAACGTGCCCGGCTCGCCTTCGTCGGAGTTGCAGACGAGATACTTTTGACCGGGAAACGCACGCGGCATGAAGCTCCACTTCAAACCGGTCGGGAAACCTGCACCGCCCCGGCCACGCAAGCCAGACGCCTTGACCTCGGCGATCACGTCCTCGGGCTTCATGCCGCTCGTCAGAATCTTGCGCAAGGCCTCATAGCCCCCGCGCGCGACGTAATCCTGCAAGCCCCAGTTATTACCGGTCAGGCCAGCCATGATCTGCGGCTCGATGTGCCGGTCGTGCAAGCACATCGAGGTGCACAGGTCCTGTCCCGGGTTGGGCTCCAGGCCCTGGGCGAATTGTTGATAGAGGCCGGGCATGTTCATGCCGATTCTCCTTGCGACTTCAGACCGTCGAGCAGCGCATCTAAGCGCTCGTCCGACATCCGCACGCACATGTGCTTGTTGTTGACCAGCAAAACCGGCGAATCGCCGCAGGCACCCATGCACTCGCCTTCGATCAGCGTGAACATGCCGTCTTCGGTCGTGCCACGCCAATCGACGCCAAGTTTGCGTTTGAGGTAGTCGCCAGCGTGTTCGCCATCGCGCAGGGCACAGGGCAGATTGGTACACACCGAAATCTTGTGCTTGCCCGTGGGTTTGACGTTGAACATGTTGTAGAAGGTGGCCACTTCCTCCACCGCGATAGGCGGCACACCGATGTAGCCGGCGACGTCTTCGAGCACCTCGGGCGACAGCCAGCCCCGCTCGTCCTGGGCGATGGCCAGGGCAGCCATGATGGCCGATTGCCGTTGATCGGCCGGGAACTTGGCCAATTCCCGGTCGATCTTTTGATAAGCCTGTTCGCAAAGGATCTTTTGATAAGCCTGTTCGGAAAGCAACATAATCTGGTTATCCGGTGATAAGCGCGCCGCGCCTTAAAAGGGTTTCAGCGCGCATCAGCGATCAATCTCGCCGAACACGATGTCCTGCGTGCCGATGATGGTGACAGCATCGGCCAGCATATGGCCGCGCGACATTTCGTCGAGCGATTGCAGGTGCACGAAGCCGGGCGCGCGAATCTTCAGTCGGTACGGCTTATTGGCGCCATCGGACACCATGTAGATGCCGAACTCGCCCTTGGGGTGTTCCACTGCGCTGTAGGCTTCACCTGGCGGAACGTGAAAGCCTTCGGTGAACAACTTGAAATGGTGGATCAACTCTTCCATGTTGGTCTTCATGGCCACCCGCGACGGAGGCGCGACTTTATGGTTGTCGATCATCACCGGACCCGGGTTGTTGCGCAGCCATTCGATGCACTGGCGAACGATCTTGTTGCTCTCGCGCATCTCGGCGATGCGCACCAGGTAGCGGTCGTAGCAGTCGCCGTTCACGCCGACCGGGATGTCGAAATCGACCAGATCGTAGACTTCGTAGGGCTGCATCTTGCGCAAGTCCCAGGCCACGCCCGACCCCCGCAGCATCGGGCCGGTAAAGCCCAAGGCACGGGCACGATCGGGATCGACCACGCCCACGCCCACCAGCCGCTGCTTCCAGATCCGGTTGTCGGTCAGCAGGGTTTCGTATTCGTCGACACAGGCCGGGAAGCGGTTAGTGAAGTCTTCGATGAAATCGAGCAGGGAGCCAGAACGCGCGTCGTTCATGGCCTTGAAATCTTTCTGGCTGCGCAGCTTGCTGCTGGCTTCCGAGTACTGCGGCATGACGTCGGGAAGGTCGCGATAGACGCCGCCCGGACGATAATAGGCCGCGTGCATCCGCGCGCCCGAGACCGCTTCATAGCAGTCCAACAGGTCTTCGCGCTCGCGAAAAGCATACAAAAACACGCCCATTGCCCCCACGTCCAGCGCGTGCGAGCCCAGCGACATCAAGTGATTCAGCAAACGCGTGATCTCGTCGAACATCACTCGAATGTATTGCGCGCGCAGCGGCGGCTCGACACCCACCAGCTTCTCGATGGCCATCACATACGCGTGCTCGTTGCACATCATCGAGACGTAATCTAAGCGGTCCATGTAGGGCAGCGCCTGAAGATACGTCTTGTTTTCG
Source organism: Bordetella parapertussis (assembly GCA_945903445.1). Classification (GTDB taxonomy): domain Bacteria; phylum Pseudomonadota; class Gammaproteobacteria; order Burkholderiales; family Burkholderiaceae_B; genus Schauerella. Next base: position 47,038 of record CAMDNZ010000005.1, on the reverse strand, counting down.
GCCAGTTTCTCGGTGGCGCGGTGCAGCAGGCCGATGTGTGGGTCGGCGCGCTGGATCACTTCGCCATCCAACTCCAATACCAGGCGCAGCACGCCGTGAGCGGCCGGATGCTGCGGACCGAAGTTGAGGGTGTAGTTCTTGATTTCTGCCATGATTAGAGCCCTGCGCCGTAGGCGTCTTCGCGCACGACGCGCGGCGTGACTTCACGCGGAACGATGGTGACTGGCTGATAGACCACCCGACGCTGCTCGGCGTCGTAGCGCATTTCTACCGTGCCCGACAGCGGGAAATCCTTGCGGAACGGATGGCCGATAAAACCATAGTCGGTCAGGATGCGGCGCAGATCGGGGTGCCCTTCGAACACGATGCCGTACAGATCGAAAGCCTCGCGCTCGAACCAGTTGACCGACGGCCAGACGGGCAGGAGAGAGGGGATGACCGGAAAATCGTCGTTGGCGACCCAGGCGCGCACCCGCAAGCGCCAGTTATGGGTCAAGGACAGCAGATGCACCACCACGGCGAACCGGGTGCGATGCGACTCGCGGCGAACGGCTTCGGCCTCGCGCACGCTATTGCCCCACGACAGATAATCGACGCCGCACAGGTCGATACAGGTTTCGAATTTCAGTGCCGCGTCGTTACGCAGACGCTCGCAAATGGCGCTGTACTGCTCGCCGGAAACGTCCAGGGTCAGTTCGCCCAACGCATCGGTCAGCGATACGTTATCGCCGAAGGTCGTAACGAGCTGGTTTTTGAGAGTTTCGTGCCGGGTCATGATTATTCGCTATAAAACCGGTTGTGCAGGCAGCCTGCAGACTGGCGGCTGCCCACTACGGATCAACGTGCGATCGTGTTCGTCAGGCGGATCTTGTTTTGCATCTGCAAAAGACCATAGACCAGCGCCTCGGCCGTGGGTGGACAGCCCGGCACGTAGACGTCGACGGGCACGATGCGATCGCATCCGCGCACCACCGAATAGGAATAGTGGTAATAGCCCCCGCCATTGGCACAGGAGCCCATGGAGACGACCCAGCGCGGCTCGGGCATCTGGTCGTAGACCTTGCGCAGTGCCGGCGCCATCTTGTTGCACAGCGTGCCGGCCACGATCATCAGGTCGGACTGACGCGGGCTGGGACGGAAAATGATGCCGAACTGGTCGAGGTCGTAGCGCGCCGCACCGGCGTGCATCATCTCGACCGCACAGCAGGCCAGACCGAAGGTCATCGGCCACATCGAGCCGGTCTTGGCCCAATTGAGAAATTTATCTGCGCTGGTGGTGATGAAGCCTTGCTTGAGAATGCCGTCTATTGCCATATTGTTCTCTGCTGCGGGTGCGAGGAAACTACGAGAGCGCTAGAAAAAGCGCTTATTCCCAGTCCAGGGCGCCCTTTTTCCATTCGTAGATGAAGCCGACGGTCAAAATGGCCAAAAAGACGATGATCGTCCAGAACCCAACTAAGCCGACCGCGTCGTTGGCAATGGCCCAGGGAAAGAGAAAAGCGATTTCCAGGTCGAACAGGATGAACAGAATCGCGACCAGGTAGTAGCGCACGTCGAACTTCATGCGCGCGTCTTCAAATGCCTCGAAGCCGCATTCGTACGGCGAGAGTTTTTCTTTGTAGGGCTTGCTGGGCCCCAGCAAGGTGCCTCCCGCCAGAAGTGCAAAGCCGATGAGCGTTGCCACGACAATGAAGAGGAGGACCGGAAAATACGCTTGCAGATTCATTTCATGCTCATCAGGTGTGAACAAACCTTAGGATTGTAGCATTCGAGCGAGGCTTGTCACCTTGAGTCGGGCGCTGGAGGCTTGATCGGGCGATTCAGGATTTCGTAAGCCAATCAAGCGCTTAGCGATCGCGCCAACGCCGCACCGCAACATTTCCTCTATGCGCCGATCGACCGCACTAAAGCAAGATTATGGAGAATACGCGCCACCCAAATGCTGCAATCTCACAACATTCGCCTGAAAATCGACGGGCAAAGAAAAAGCCACCTCGAAGGGTGGCTTTGAACGCAAACCAAAGGCCCGCGACGTCGTTCTTCTGCCCGATCGATAATGTGAGTCGATCAGGCCGATACCCGCCGGTTTGCACCAGCGGGATACCGATTAGAAGCGGTGACGCACACCGACGATACCAGTGGTACCCTTGACGCCGTTTTGGAAGGCGTAGTCGGTGGTGTAGTTGCCGTATGCGTACAGGTTCGTGCGCTTGGACAGGTCGTACGTGTAGCCCAACGAGTAGACGTTGCTGGTCTCGTTGTCAGCACGGTTGGCGCTCAGGCTGTTCTTGGGGTCGATACGCTGCCACGAACCGAACAGGTTGCCAGCGGCGCCCAGGGGAACCGTTGCACCGACCAGGTACGAGGTAGCACGGAAGCCGCTGCGGTACGAACCGAAGCCGCCTTGGTTGGCGTCGCCGCCCAGAACCACCAGATCTTGACCACCGATCCAGCCGTTGCGGGTTTGGCCCCAGGCCAGAGCCAGCTTGACCACTTCAAAGTCGAACGAACCGCCGACCAGGTACGAACGGACCTTGGCGTTGTTCAAGGACGAAGGTGCGTTCACTTGGCCGTAAGCAGCGGCCACGTTCAGGGGACCGTTGACATAGCGACCACCGACGGTGATGCCGCGGGCGTTTTCGTTGGTGCGGAAAGCCGTGTTTTGGTTGGTGCTGAACGAGTAGCCAGCGCCCAGTTGGAAACCACCGTACGACGGGGTTTGGTACATGGCCATGTTGTCGTAACGGACGGTGTTAGCCGAACCGAAACCGTGACCGATGTTGGCCACGCCGAACGAGGCGCCGAACGGATCGATCGAACCGAAGTACTTCGAAGCGATGTTGGTTTGACGACCCAGGTCGAATTGACCCCATGCATCGTTCGCGAAGCCAACGGTAGCTTGACGACCGAACAGGCGGCCGCTTTGTGCGCTCGTGCCGGTGTTGGCGCTGAAACCGCTTTCCAGCGTGAAGACTGCGCGCGTACCGCCACCCAGATCTTCGGTACCACGCAGGCCCCAACGCGAACCGCTCTGGTTGCCCGAGTTCATGCCGAACTTGGATTGCGATTGGCCTTGAGCCTTGATTTTTTGGTAGCCGACACCCATGTCGACGATACCGTACAGCGTGACCTGGGTTTCTGCCTGAGCAGCACCGGCGAAACCGGCGAGCAGGGCGGCAGCGATCAGAGTCTTTTTCATTTAAGAAATCTCCGTTGATTTGAGTGACAAGAGCAGCAATCCAGCACACCAGCCTGCCGCCCCCCTAACTCCGCGAAGGGAAGTTGAAGCTATTGCATCAAAATTCGCGGGTACTGGCTACGGTTTACGATCAAAAGGACCCTGAGTAGCCCGCAAGGTGTTGGAGGATTGCAACATTGCCGTCGTAAATGGGGGTCATACCACTGATGCCCTCACGGCGCTACGGCGTTCGGCAATGTCCAAGGCCAACACGCACAGGGCAACCCAGGCACCGGTGATCGCCCATCCAGCCAGCACATCCGAGATGAAATGGACGTGCAGCAACACCCGGGACAGGCCGATGCCCACCACCAACGCCGTCGCGGCGGCGAAGATAGCCGGGTGGCGTGCGGGCGGCGTGAACTGTAACAGTACGAATGCCAGCATGGCGTAGACGGCGACTGCGCCGGTCGCGTGTCCGCTGGGAAAGCTGAATCCCGAGGTTTGGACGAATCCATGCGAGTGATCGGGCCGAACTCGCTCGAACGTCACTTTTAACGCGGCGTTCAGCAGCCCGCCCCCTGCAGTGGCGGCAACCCAAACGACTGCCAATACCCAATCCTTACGCCACAGCAGAATGACCAGCACCGCCGACGCGACGCCCATGAGATAGGCACGATCACCCAATTTGGTGAATTGCGCTACACCCGCCAGGCTCAAACTGCTCAAAGATTGAGCAACACCTTGGGCGAGACCTCGGTCGAAGGTGTCCAAAACGCCGGGTTGCGCCAAGGCCCAGACGATGGCGGCGAATGTCGCCGATCCGCCAAAGGCGATGGCCACCAATAACATTCGAGCACGCGGCGTCAGTCGATGCGAGTTCGCTCGCCCTGTCCCCACCCCGCGACCGTGCTGCGCTTCGCTAGCCTCGCCACGCTGTTGTGATGCGCTACGCTCATGGCGGTGCCGAGCCTCTCCGCTTTCGCGGCGTAAAGGCGCCGCCCTGGCTGCCGCCCAACCTGCCACCCACCATGCCAACAGCGCCGCCGCCCCCGTACCGGCGAGCGCCACGACTAGCGCATAGCACGACATCGCCTCGATCATCGTAGCCTTCCTTTATTCCGATTGTTATCGCGCGAACCGACCGCAGCTGTTGCCGGCAGCCAGGTTGACACTCACCGCGCCAATGCCAGGGTCCGCTTATTCACCAACTCGAATCGCTGCTGACGGCTGTCGAAATCCCAGCGTTCGGCGAAGCACGCCTCACAGGTATCGTTGTGTTCGGACCGGGCAATGATGTTGACCGAGTTCGGCACGTTACCCCGGACTCGATGGGACACGGCAGTACCCGCCTGCACGACCCACCCCTGGCGTTGGTTCGGCAGATTCCCTTGTACGGGAAGTTGGTAGGGCAAATGTATATGTCCGCCAAGAATCACATCTGCACCCGCGTCCAGCCAGGCAGGCACTGCGCGTTCGCGACCGATCAGCAGGTTGGCCCGATCCGAGGGTTCTGCCGCGCGTACTGGATGATGCGCCATCACGATTCGCACCTGGCTGGGTGTGGCGCTTGCGAGCTGCCGAGTGACTCGTTCGATTTGCGCATCGCTGATTTCGCCGTTTATGTGACGGCGCGGGTGCGTGGTGTTCACACCGATCGCCATAAAAAACGGGTTTTGCCAGACCGGCTCCAGATTCTCGCCCATCCAGCGTCGATACTGGCCGTAGGGATTAAATAGCCGCGCAAAGACGTTATAGAGCGGGATATCGTGATTACCCGGGATACAGACCGATGGGCAGCCCAAACGGCGCACAAACTCGGCGGCGTGCTGGAACTGCCGGCGGCGTGCGCGCTGAGTCACGTCGCCCCCGATGAGAACGGCATCGGGGCGCAAAAGATGAATCAGGGCCAGCAGTGCATCGACGACGGGAAGCTGTTCGGTACCGAAATGCGGATCGGACAGGTGCAGCACTCGCCTCATCCGCGTTCCTTCAGATTTTCGTCACGCGGCACCAGCAGGAGCAGTCGCTCGCGCGACACCTCAAATACCAAGGGTGCTTGCAGATGCGTGATTTCACCATCCATGGCCACTTTGACTCGTTTGGCGCCACGCGGATCGACGGTCAGTCGCTCGAAATCGAAACTGAACACGTTTTCAGCCTCGCCCAAACGACTGAATAGTCCCATCAAGACCAGTTTATAGAGCGCTAGTGTGCCCACCGGCTTGGCACCCATGCCGACCAATCGGCCTCGAGCCAGTGCCGAGCGCTCCTCGATCCCGATTTGTTCCAGTTGCAGTGCATTGTTACCCACCACCAAAGTCGGCGTATCGATCGTATGCGGCGTGCGTTCGCCATCGCCATCGACTCGTAACCGCAGCTGACGATGCGCACGGAACAGCGTCACGATGGCCGACCACATGGCAACCAAGCGACTGCGACCATAGCGTTTTTTGTAGGCTTCGCGATCTTCCAACAGGGTGGGATACAGACCCAGGCTGGCGTTGACCAGAAACAAACGGCCGTTCAGCATGCCGACCTGGACGGGTTGAATCACCGCATCCAACAAGACCCGCGTGGCGGTGGCGGTGTCTTGCGACACGCCGTAGGTTCGTCCGAAATAGTTGAACGTACCCTGAGGCAAAATGGCAAAAGGAACACCTTGACCCAGTATCACACTAGCGACCGCGTTCAGGGTGCCATCGCCGCCTGCGGCAACCACGACACCGCCCCATTCACGTGCGTCGCGCAGCGCCGCTTCGGCCTTGGCCTTCAAATCGCGAGGATCTTCGACTACGGAAAACGAAAACTGGCGACCCGCAGCCGTCAGTATCTCGCTGATGACCGTTTGCAGGGTTTGAGCCGAGGAACGGCCCGAGCCTGCATTCTGCACAATGAAGAAAGGCGCATCGGGCCGCAAGGTGACGGCATTGGCAGCAAACCCAGCGCTGGCGACCGGCGGGACGGATTCTGGTGGCATGAAACATCCGATGAAAAATGCGGAAAGCAGAAATTAACCTGGGTGCTCGCTAGCACCTAGCGTTCCTACACCTCGCAAGCATTCATACAGTACGTTGCAAATCGGCCCTAGACCGTCGCCTCGCCGAAGCGCCAGCTGGATGCCGTCACCCCGCCGAACAAGGCTTCGTCGTGATACACCCGAACGGCCTTTTCCTCTTCGGCCGCCCCCAATGCGACCATCAGCGGCATCAAATGATCTTCCTGCGGATGGGCTTGACGGGCAGCCGGGGCCCGGTCCCACTGCATGATGGCGGCTTCACGGTCGGCGATGGGCGCCTCGACCAACGTGTGCTGCAACCAGCTATCGAACATACCCGATGCCGGTGCCGCACTGGGACCGAATTGACGCAGATTGTGATAACTCAGGCCACTTCCCAAAATCAGCACACCCTCGTCGCGCAAAGGTGCCAAGGCACGGCCCAGTGCCCAGTGCTCGGCGGGGTCGTAGCCGATCTTCAGGGACACCTGGACGACGGGCACATCGGCATTTGGAAACATGACGGCCAGCGGAGTGAACGTACCGTGGTCGAACCCCCGGCGCGGATCCTGCACCAGATCGATGCCTGCGGTTTGCGCCAGATCGGCCACCCGCTGCGCCACCGCCGGCGCACCGGGCGCGGGATAGACCACATCGTAAGTATGCGCGGGAAAGCCCGAGTAGTCGTAGATCATCCCCGGACGTTCGCCCGAAGACACTTGAAACGCGGGTGCTTCCCAGTGCCCGGTGAGCACCAACACGGCTTTCGGCTTACCCCCAATCTGGCGGACGATATCGACGAGCGATACCTCCAGCTTGTGCAGCGCCTGACGCAGGGTGGGCATATAGGGCCAGGGGCCGCCGCCATGCGAAATGAAATAAGTGGGCATCCGAAAAGCAGACATGCCGGACTCCTCGATTAAGCGGCGTTGCGGCGGTTATCGATACTGAAGCTGCCAGCACCGGCAACGGCAAAATACAGGAAGACAAAGCAGAACAGCACGGCCGATTCACCACCGTTCATCATCGGCGCAAAGAAAAAGCCCTTGGGCACATGGCCGATGAAGTAAGCGAAAGCCAGCAGGCCCGACAACACGAACGCCACCGGACGGGTGAACAGACCGATCAGCAACAATACGCCGCCCACCAATTCGAGCACGCCGGCCAGACCGATCAAGCTGAACAGTTGCAGATTATCGAAATAAGCGACATGAGGAATGGCGAAGAACTTGGCCGACGCGTGCGTCAGCAGCAGGTAGGCCGAGACGATGCGCAAAATGCCAAGAACGCGGGAGGACAGAGCGGGAGAAGTGGCAATCGACATGAATATTCCTTTCAACCGGTAATAAAGAAAAGGTAGACACTCCGTTCGGCGGGTGCCGGTGGATGAACGGGATTATGGATAATTTCACCCGGACGATCGACAGGCTATTTATAGTTAGTTTATTTCCCGTAAGTTTATAATCGCCGAACTCGGTGTTCACGCATAGCAGCGAATTTAAGCGTGCAAACACGGCGGTCGGGATTTAGGAAGAACTCATGGACACGTTGACCAGCATGCGCGTATTCGTAGCGGTAGCCGCCCGAGGCAGTTTTTCGGCCGCAGCGCAGGCAATGTCCTTGTCGCCTGCGATGGCCACCAAACACATCGCTCAATTAGAAGCGCGACTCGGTGTACGGCTGTTTCACCGTACGACTCGCCGGGTGACATTGACCGAGGCGGGCCGGCAATATCTTGCGCACTGCCAGGACGGCCTGGACGCCATCGACGCCGCCGAAGCATCGGTATCGGCCGCCAGCGATCACCCTCGTGGAACGCTCAAAGTGACAGCCCCAGTCTGGTTTGCCAACGGGCAAATGGCGCGGCGGTTCGCCGAATATCAACAGCGCTACCCCGCTGTCGTACTGGATTTGCAGCTGGAAAACCGCCGCGTCGACTTGGTCCGCGATAGCTACGATCTTGCCTTGCGGGTGACCGCCGACCCGTCGCCCAGCATGATCGTGCGCCCCTTATGCACGGTGTCGTTTTTTTTGGTGGCATCGCCCAGTTTGTATCCCGGCGGGCGGCCCCCTATCACGGTCGCACAATTGGACGGCGCACGCGCCGTTCTGCCCTCGTATGTTGCCTTGGAAGCGATCGAGCTGGAATCGCCGACAGGGCGCGAAACCTTGCATTTGAACGCGGGCCTGTACTGCAACGACACCACATTGGCGCGCCATGCCGCGTTAGCCGGTATGGGTGTGGCATATTTGCCCGCTTGGTTGGTGGAGGCAGACATCGCCAGCGGTCGCTTGATTCATTTATTGCCCGACCACCGCCGCCCGCCTCTGACGCTTTACGCGGCCTACTCCAGCCGACGCTATATGACGTCGAAGGTCCGCACGTTCATCGATTTCTTGAGCGAGACGCTAGGCGATACCGAGAAAAGCCTACTCGGCGTGTAAGTTACACTTCCACCGATTCCACCTGTCTCCGTCAGGAAAGCCACTCCGCGATGCCCTGTTTGCCCTCACCTGCCGATCGTCATCTGTCTTGCCCGCCAGCACGCTGCGGCCCAACGACAGTCGCTTGTATACGCGCGCGCTGCTCGACAGTCGATCGTTGGATTCGTTTGAGCGTGGGCGCAGGATTGATCGGGCTGCTCACGGCTTGTGCCTCTTCGCCCCCGGCCGAGGTGGGCCCGAACGAGTACCGGGTGCAACCAGGCGATACCTTGACGCGCATTGCACGTCAGCACGGGCAAAGTGTGGCGACGCTGATGCGCCTGAACAAACTAACCGATCCGAACAAGATCGAAAAAAACCAGGTGCTGATCGTGCGCGGCACGGGCACCGCTACGCCGACTCGCTCGGCCGGCACGACGCCGAGTCGAGCCAGCGGCAATGCACCGCCAGCGGCGCCCCGCACGCCTACGGCGGCCAGTATCGCGCTGGCCTGGCCGGCACCGGGACGGGTGGTCGGTAGCTTTGGCAGCAAAGGGGCCAAGGGCATCGACATCGCCAACGAGGCCGGCACGCCGGTGACGGCTGCAGCCCATGGCACGGTGGCGTATTCGGGTAGCGCCCTGAGGGGCTATGGCAACTTGATCATTTTGCGCCATAGCGGCAACTACATGACCATCTATGCCCACAACCGCCGCCTTCTGGTCAAACAAGATCAGACCGTGCGCCAGGGCGAGAAGATTTCCGAAATGGGACCGCAGGCCGACGGCCGGGTCGCCCTGTACTTCGAAGTACGCGCGGGCGGCACTCCGGTCAATCCGACACGGTTCTTGCCCGCCCGCTAAGTTTTTCTCGCTCAGACGCCCGAGAAAATCACGTAGACCTTGCGCACGGTTTCCTTGATTTCCCACACGCCGAAGGTGTTTTTGGGAAAGAAGACCGTATCGCCTGCGCCAAACGAGACGGGCTCGCCACCGACTGGCGTGAACGTGGCCGAACCGGTCAGGATGTGCATAACTTCGGCACTTTCGATCTGACGCTCGAAACTGCCCGGCGTGCATTCCCACACGCCTTGATCGTTCGCACCGGCCCCATCCAAAGCGATACTCAGATCTTTCGTCTTGCATGGCGGTTGAGTCAGCGGCTTGGCCGGACCGGCCGTGGACAAGAGTTGATCGTTGGTATGCGACTGCTTGATGATTTGAATAGCCATGAGCGTGCAAGTCCCGTTCGAAAGTGTGGCAAAGGCGGCGCTCGAGTGGCGCCTGAGGGATTTTCATTATACTGAATGATCTTCGTTAGCAATGCTCAGCTCCCCAAGTGAAATCCCTAGTCGTCACGGCTTTTCGTTTCACTATACTGAACGCCATCGTTTACTTCCGCCCGAGACATCGATGACCTTTTTGTACAAATCCGAGCCGATTCGAGGCGAACTCTGGCGCGCCCAATTTGCTAGCCAGATGCCCCAATGCCCGTTTCGCATCTGGCCCGATCTCGGCGACGGCACGCAGGTTCGCTACATGGCGGCGTGGATGTTGCCCGACGATATTGCCGACTTGCTGCCTAATCTGGAGGTCGTATTTTCGACCGGCGCGGGCATCGATCAATTCGACTTTTCGCGTATTCCGGAGCACGTGCCGGTAGTGCGACTGATCGAGCCCGATTTGAGTGCCGGTATCGTCGAGTACGTGGTGCATGGGGTGATTACGGCTCATCGGGACATGATCGACTACCGCAATCAGCAGCGAGCCGGGATCTGGCGTTCGCACCGCAACAAACTGGCGCGCGATGTACGGGTCGGTGTAATGGGACTGGGCGTGTTGGGTCAGGCGACGCTACGCCAACTGGTGCAGTTCGGTTACTCCTGCGCCGGATGGAGCCGCTCCGGTGTAGATCTACCCGGTGTCGAGCGCTATGCGGGAGATGCGGATCTGGCGGCATTTCTGGCCCGTAGCGATATTCTGATCTGCCTGCTACCGCTGACAGACGATACCCGTGGCGTACTCAACTCGCAGCTGTTCAATCGCCTGCCCAAGGGCGCAAGTCTGATCAACGTCGGACGCGGCGGTCATTTGGTACAGGACGATCTGCTGGCGGCGCTAGCCTCGGGCCATCTGGCCAACGCCATTTTGGATGTCGCCGATCCGGAACCCTTACCTGCCGCGCACCCGTTCTGGTCGCACGAACGTATCGTCGTCACGCCGCATATCGCGAGCATGGCATCGGCGGAATCGGCCGTTCAAGTCATCTTGGACAACATCCGCCGCCACGAGGCGGGTCACGCGATGATAGGTCTGGTGGATCGAACGCGCGGGTACTGATCCGGTATTCGGCAGGGAGGGCTGGCGACAGCCTGCCAGCCATCAAACCAGCACGAATCCATCTTCGGAAAGACCGGGCCTGGCGTCGCTCGAGGGCTGAAAGACATTTTGCGGGGCGGTGCCGGTCACGAGCACCTGAAGAATACGCACCGATTTATCTGATTCCGCCGCGCCATAGTATTTGTCGAACAGCGCTCGATCCGGCGCGAGGGCCAAATTGTAAACCGTCCCCGTTTGGCCGCAAATGACGAACGACCTGTCGTCGTCGTAATGCACGTAATTCATTGCGTGGCCAAAGTCTCGACCTTTGACCGATACGGTAAAGCAGGCGCGCTTGTGGTTAGCGGTAGGGTCGGCCGTCTCACCGTCCTTGGGCGGGGCACCCAACACGGCTTCTTTCAAAAGGGCCAACGTATCGCTTTTAGGCGTCAACGCAAGCACGATGCTTTCGTCGGTCGGGCTAGTCGTTAAATTTAAAAAGGCGCCTTTTCCCGCTTCGGCCACTTGGAAAAGCTGATAGTTGTCAGACTCTGACGAAACAAATTGTGCCAAGGTTTTGTCCACCGCCTGAGCACAATGCACGCAGTTGCGTTCGACTGCGGTCAGCCCGTTACCTCGAAGAAACTCTGTGGCGGCAATCGTGAGATTCTGAAAAAAGTTCGAAATGCGATAGGGATTGGTGTTTTGAGCAACGAAACCGAAGAAATCCTCTGGCTTGTTAGTCAGCGATCCGAGTTGATTGATCAGCCGAAAACTCAGTTTTTCGTCTGAAGGCAAAAATTTAGTCGACGGTGGCTTGGCGACCGGTTCCAGAACGGGCTCATCGAAGGAGCCCATCGACACCCAATCGTCGTCGCTACTCGACTCATCGACCGATCGCGTCTTGCCAGATGCCTGGGAGAAAACCGCCGGAGAATCGACCATTTCCCAATCGTCTTCGATACTCAAGCGACTCGCCGATTGCTTCGCGACAGCGCTCTCGAAAGAATCTTCTGGAGAATCGACCATCTCCCAGTCGTCTTCGATACTCAATCGATTCGCCGATTGCTGCGCGACAGTTCCCCCGGACTCTGGAGGAAAATCAACGACCTCCCATTCGTCGTCGCTGAACGTATCGACGAAAGAAACAGGCTTGTCGTCCAGAACAAACGCGCCTTGGTTTTCTACGACGACGGGGGTGGGGCCTGATGTCGTATGCGCGTCGAGCGCTTGCACGTCTTGACGCGCGACCGGTGCGCTGATGAGTCCAATGAGTGCACGCAACATGGCGAGGCCTTTCTATCGGGGTCGAAGGAACTGCGACGTGGGGTACGTATGTGTCGCCAATTCGCTTTGGGATTTGGGATTTGGCACGATCGCCCCACTCGTCTCTCGATGTGAGTAACGATCGGAGCACAGCGGGTTCCGTCGCCCGGCAACGGTACATAGAGGCGCTCGACCTGCACCTCCCCACTTAACCCCGGCTAAAGCGGCTGTTCTAGAAAACGAAGTTGCGGGCCAAAGCGCCCTACTCTATGGTCTACGGCTAGGGCGAGGTATTGCGTCATGCCCATAAGACGCCCCGCCATAAGGAGACCGCAAACATGCCCGCCACTGCCTCACGCAGCCCCGTACTATGGATCTCGCAGACTGTCGGCTGGTCGTCAACATTGCGCAGACCGAAAGCCTGATCCAGAGCGGGCGTGTTCGACGCGACGGCGGTGGATACGGTCGATGGCGCACCGGCGGGATCGGCTCGCTCGGACAATGCCGCGACCCGATCGTGGTAATCGGCCAGCCGTGCCAAGCCCTCGATGGCCCGGCGCTCGCTCGTGAACACCGGAATGCCGCAGGCACGAAAACACTGAATGCCCAAATTTGATTAACGCTGACGGCCACGTCGGACTGCGCAATACGCGCCAGCGTCTGCTCGAACATCTGCGGATTCTACAAAGTGGCTGTGTTTATATCGATGGGATTGCCTGGCGTAACATAGGCGGGCAGCACTTCGGCAAGCTGTCGTTTGAACCCGTCGTAAGGCCGAGAGCGTCAACCCAGCAGCTTCGGCAGCATCGGCCGACGGCACGCAGGTCGCACCCGAATTGCTAATGGATACCAAGCGGCGCGCTGGCCGCTTTTGGTACGGCCAGCCTTGACCATCAGAACAGGCACCCCACGCGCGCGCCGCGGCTGCCGCTTGGGCCAGCAATTGCGGGCGCTTGATGGCCTCGGCGTAAAAAGGATGAGTTCGATCTCGATTCGAGAAAAGGACGCCGGAAAAGAGCGAAGCGTCCAATGGTGAATCCCGTGCGAACCGCGCGGCCATAGCCTCAAGTGACATTTCCCCTGGAGCCCTGGACGATCATTCATCCAAACAGGCTCTGACGCTCGTTGCGAGACTCAGCCCACGGTGTAAACCTGTTCCGTTTTGGGAGTTAGTTCGAATGTCATCTTCTGCGTTGACCGCGGAGGCAGTTGCCTCTGCGCGGTTAAGGGTAGGTGAAAATCAGGCCACAAAATTTGTGGAAGAAAGTGATTTCAACAATTCATAGAGTTCAGATATGCGGCAACCTAACTATTGGAAGAATGACAATAACGAACCATTCATAAAAAACTGCGCTGGACTTTTGAAAAAAAATTATCGCCAAGTCGGTAGCGTAGATGTTTTTATGGGTGATGAAAATCAGATTACACCAAAGCATTCTAAAACAAAATTAACAGCGCTTTCGGAGTGGCTCATTACGAAGAAATATTCTGTGATTTAGATTCGACAAGGAATATCACCCCAGCAGATATATTCAATATTAAGACTAGAGGTGCAAATTCCGTCTTCAACAGATACCATGAAGTTATTATTTATAATAGCTCAACCGCTAATATCTTAGATTATTTGTTCGTTAGCCACAATTCATTTACCTCAGATCGTGACGCGTCTAAGGCCATTACCGACCATATGGAAATAGCAGTGAAATTCTCACTGAAAAAGTGAATCTCCATACTCTGCGTTGGCTAAAACTTAGACCAATGACCACGCCAGGCAGCTGCTCCAAGTGTCGCAACCACCAGCGGAGTTTCGGTAGCCGGCCTGATCCACGCTCTACCACACAGCGCTGAGGCGATAGCACTAGGCCCGACTCCCTTTGGGCACCTTAACGATCGTAGAGGTGGGGGTATTAATAGTATGACGAATATCAACAATCTGGTGGGGGTACGCCAACACCAGCCGGAAAAGGAAGACCATGTCAAACAAAACACAGTTTCGTAACAATTATTTCTACAAACAACCTGGCGAGAACTGTAATGTTCACCCAGTCATTTCGCACTCAGCGCTGATACAGGACAGCATCGGATTCAAAAAGCGTGGATCTTCATTTTTCGAGAAACTGGGTCACGAGGGGAATCCCGTCGGTTCGCTAAGGCGAGAGGCCGAGCAATTATATCTTTTGCAAGGCATGGTCAAGGGGGCCATATACGAAGCAGCCTCGATCGCAAATCGCCACAACGTCGGCATTGCTGTGCGACCGACTGGTGTGTTGGCCCACCCAGGCATCGAGTCGGGCGATCCCACTAAGGCTCAGGAATTCAAAAACAAAACGTCAAAAGACGAGGATCTTTTCTTGTGCGACGAGTTGGAATGGCACCAACTCGGCGCCGTAGTCCATTACGACCCGCGCGTTGGTTGGACATCCGCATCAAGCTCAGCAACTAACACCGTCGCTAAGCTAGGGGCGAGGATGCGGGCAAGGTTCAAGTGCAAGGTTAGTGAGGTTGATTGGCGCAAAAAGAGGGAACACATCGAGGGTAAACGCTTGCCAGAACTCGAGCGACAACTCGGGCCAGATAGAAAGAAAAATCTCAAGTTTTGGCCCAAGGCTGAAGAAGATTGGAAAAAACTACATGGGGCATTCAAGAGTCGAGCTGCAGAGTATGACGAAGAAGATTACGACTATCGTTACGGTCATTACTCCCAGCACGCCACAATAGTTGGACCATTCGTGCGGCTCGCGGTACGGCCCCGCATCAACATGGTTGGCGACCATGATCTATTCGGATTCACCAAAACCTTCCCATACGGCGTACTGACCCCTGATAATACCCTGACGCACGTTCAAGAAGCACTGCAGCAAGCCAACCAATTTCAGGCGCAGCATGGCGGCATCTGGAATTGGCAACCAAGTAACCCGTTCAACTGCAATATCAAGCAGAAAATCATGGCGGCTCATTCCCAAGCAAATGGCGAGCCGCTGCTCTATTTTCTTCCTGAAAACCGTGTTCATGCCGTTTTTTACATTAACGAATCAGAATGCCTCAAGTCCGTATGGGAGTATCCACAAACTATGAATAAATATATCGATATTGTAAATACAGATAAGCAAGGATTGAAGCGAGGAAGATCATATTCAATACGATGACATGATGATGGCCGTCTTTAGCCGGTCCAAGAGGCACCCATAGTGGATACCAGCCGATCCACGTACTTCACTATGCTCGTCGTGCAGATCGAAGGCATGTCGTATCGATTACGTGAGCACGCCGATTTGCTGCCGGACCATGCGCAATCGCTCGTCTTGCTTGAATCCCGTGCTCACAGAACAAGTTCACCGGCACCCAGGAAGTCCACCAAAGAGGCAACCCGATCACATCTTCGGCTGATCACCGTCCAAGCAGGGTAGGGAATTTCACTGCGACACTTCGGAGGTGCCGACGATTTTTTGGACGGTTTATAATGTGACCAAGCCCAAATTCTGTCGATACTCGAGTGGGCTGCGACGGCCCAGCGAGAGCTTGACTCAGCTTGCGTTGTGCTAATAAATGTAGGCGTCCGCTTGGCGCGATCGGGAGCCACCGCCTCACCCATTTGTGTAGGCTGTGAATCGAGACCCCAACCCGTGCAAGCACTTCGTAGGTCGTGAACCCGGTGACGCTGCCTACTCATGAAAAGAGCTAGGGTCAGCGATGGCCTGTATGCGTTTGCGCACCGTCAGCTTGCCCGCTGCTTTATGCCGTTGACCCCTGTCGTCTCCACCCATGTGCTGGGCGAGCTGTCGTCGATGATGCAGCTCGTCGATCTCGGGTTGCCATGTCATACGTTGTCGTCCTCCTGTCACAAAATTGACAGCGGCAGCAGGCGTGGGCAACTTTGTATTTTTTAAGAGGCCTTTGGGTTCGGAAAAGGCGGCCGAAGGCGAAGCGTCCAATAGTGAACTCAACCGGCATCTGCACGGCTTCGAACACAGCGTTAAGTAACATTTCCCCTAGCGCCGTTAAACACCATTCACCAAAGAAGCTCAGGCGATTGGAGCGATCCTCAGCCTACGGTGAAAACGTGTCCAAACTTACGGGAGTCGTTTCAGATGTCTTTTGCCATGATCGCAGTGCGAGTGCAGCGGCAACTACCACGCGTGCGCGGGATCGTAGCGGGCGCAGCAATACTGTCATGCATCCTGCATGGGATAGCGGCGTACCTGCTATGGCGCGCAGCAGGCGAACACATCGCGCCGCAACCACCGCCTGAAAAGGAATCGGTTTTCTTTCTAGAGTTGCTACCGGACAGCGTCGGGGCCCATGAAGTGCCAGAACCAGAGCCAGAGCCAAGGCCGGTATCATCGCAATCGGAACGGAGTGCAAAGCCATCGGCATCACCGCCTGCCCGGGTGCCGCAGGACATGCTCCCGGCCGCTATGCGAGAACAACGGCCGCCGACCGCCCCGCCGAAAAAAAAACCACCCGTACCCAAGACGCCACACGATCAAGCTCGCAAACCGACATCTGCTCCCCCGCCCGCCAGCGCTGCCCCGAAGGCTTCATTCGAAGCGATCCCGATTCCCGATTTTCGCTGGCGTGCCGAAGACGCCGCCGGCCAGGGTATGCCGCGCGCCAGGGGTGAACCCATCGTGATTCTGAAGCCCAAGGAAAAAGCCGAACCCTCGGCGCTCGCAAAAGGCATTGCGAATAGCGCGCGACCGTCTTGCAGCGACGCGCAAACGGGCATGGGTTTGCTGGCTTTGCCATTTCTGCTGGCCGATACCCTGCGAGACGAAGGCTGCAAGTGGTGAGCGATTCGACAGGCTCGAATAGAAAAAACCCGCGTCTCCAAAGAGAATCGCGGGTTTTTATGTGCCCAGGCGAGGAACCCGAACTGCGTATCTGGTGCCGACGACGAGACTCGAACTCGTACAGCTTTCGCCACTACCCCCTCAAGATAGCGTGTCTACCAATTTCACCACGTCGGCAGGTATTCGAAGGACGAAAAGCCTCGATTGAACCGAAGCCCACCCTGCTAAGCCCTGCATTCTAGCATGAAAGCTGGCTATTGGGCGGGGGCGAAGCCCAAGTCCAGATTACCGAACACGTCGGCCAGGGTCGGCACCGATCGCGCAGGCCAGATCGCGCTCAAATCAAAACTGGGCAGGCTCGCGCCATCGGCCACCTCGCAAAACCGCACGCCCTTGAAATCTATCGCTCGAATCCAGCTAGGCAACAACGCCACGCCACACCCGCCTGCCACACACGACAGCACCGTCAGCGTGCGGTTGGCTTCCTGCGTCACGACCGGCGCAAGCCCGGCCTTACGCATGGCGTCCAAAATGCCCGCGTAAAATACAGGCAACTGGTTTTGCGGATACAGCACCAAGCCTGTCTCGGCGATCTGCGCCAGCGTGACGGTCCCATCCGCCCCTGTGGCGAAATCGTCCGGCACCGCAGCCACCAGGCGCTCGCGCAGTAACAGCCGCTCGCGCATACGGCCTGCGATCGACACCGGGGTGTGCATCAAGCCGATGTCGATTTCCCCGCTGGACAGGGCCTCGGCCTGCTCGGCGTTGCTCATTTCCCGCAGCACTACGCGCACACCCGGCGCAAGCTCTCGCAGCGCCCGCAGCGCCTTGGGCAGCATCTCGATCAAGGCTGTCGTCACGAAACCCACGGTGAGTTGACCGGCGCTGCCAGCAGCCATGTCACGCGCTCGACGCGTTGCCGCGTCGATCCGGGCAATGCTCAGTCGCACATCGTCCAAAATGGCGCGGGCAGCCGGCGTCGGCGCCGCACCAGACCGACTTCGGTCGAACAAACGCACGCCAAGCTCTTTCTCCATCCGACCCAGCGACTGCGACAGCGCAGGCTGGGCGATGCCCAGCGCATTGGCCGCGCGGCTGACACTGCCATGGTCGATCACGGCGAGAAAGTGACGTAAATGGCGAGTTTCCATATCAATTCAATATGAATAAATCAGTTTTCGACAATAGATGAATATAGTCGCATTCCCTAGAATCGCAACAAATAGAAAGAAAGCAGCGCAATCGGTTCGATAACCGACTCGACCGCGGTGCCCTTCATAGAGACAAGCGCATGACGCCTTTTGCAGCTTTCCCCGCGCATTCGATTGAACTCGCTATCGACGCCCACGCGCATGTGTTCACTCGCGATCTGCCGATGGCGTACGGACGCCGCTACACCCCCGATCACGATGCAACGCTCGCGGACTATCTGGGTCACTTGAATCGTCACGGTTTGTCGCATGGCGTGCTGGTACAACCGAGTTTTCTCGGCACCGATAACAGCTACATGCTGGACGCCATCGCACAGTCGGGTGGCCGACTTCGCGGAGTAGCCGTGATCGATCCCGACGTATCCGCCCGTCGCCTCGAGGACATGCACGCGGCAGGCGTACACGGCATTCGCTTAAATCTGTTTGGTCGAGACACGCCGCCCTTGCGTGAGCCCCTATGGCAAAGGCTGTTAACGCATATCAACCGTTTGGGTTGGCATGTCGAGATCCATATGCCTGCACGGCGCCTGCACGAAGCGATTCCGCCATTAATTGCCGCACAGTGTCGTATCGTCGTGGACCACTTCGGTCGTCCCGATCCGACGCCGAAGCTCGGCGACCCCGGCTTCGCCTATCTGCTCTCGCAGGCGCCCTACGAAGGGCTGTGGGTCAAGCTGTCGGCCGCCTATCGCTTATGGCCTGCACAGGACGTCGTGCGGCTGGGCCGCGAAGCCACCCACGAATTGCTGGCGGTTTTCTCGCCCAACCGCTTGATGTGGGGCAGCGACTGGCCACATACCGAACACCGCGCTCACGCCAATTACACCAGTACCCACAATGCCCTGCTAGCCTGGGTGGATGACGCTGCCATCAGGCATACGATTTTGGCCGACACCCCGTCGGCGTTGTTTGGCATCGAAGGAGACACTCCATGACCATTCTTGCATCGTTTGCACGCCGCGCCATCGCGGTAGCAAGCGCGACCCTGCTAGGCGCCTCTGCGGCAGCCGCCGCTTATCCCGACCGCCCCGTCACCCTGGTCGTCACCTACCCGCCCGGCGGCACGGTCGACGTCGTTGCGCGTTTGATCGGACCGAAGCTGGCCGAAAAACTGGGCCAGGCCGTCGTGATCGAAAACCGAGGCGGCGCAGGCGGCATGATCGGCGGCGCTGTCGTGGCCAAGGCTAAGCCCGATGGTTATACCCTGATGCTGGATGCATCCAATCATTCGCAGAATCCGGCGCTGCAAGCGTCGATGCAGTTCGACACGCTGAAAGACTTCGCACCGGTCTCGCTGTTGCTGCGCGTGCCCAACGTGCTGGTGGTCACACCCAACGCCCCCATTCAGAGCGTGGCCGATTTGATCAAGCAAGGCAAAGACAAGACCGGTCACGCCCTGCACTTCGCTTCGGCCGGCCCCGGCTCAGCCCAGCACCTGGGAGGCGAGTTGTTCAACCTGCTGGCAGGCACCCATCTGGAACACGTGGCGTATCGCGGCGGCGGCCCCGCCATGGTGGACGTCATGGCAGGCCAGGTTCCGATCATGTTCGCATCGATGGGCTCGTCGTGGCAGCACGTCAAAAACGGCAAGCTGCGCGCCGTTGCCGTCGGTGGATCGACCCGTTCTAAAGCCGCCCCCGAACTGCCTACCATCGTCGAAGCAGGCGTGCCCGGTTACGAATCCTATGAGTGGAACGCCGTATTCGCCCCCGCAGGCACCCCCAACGACATCGTAGACCAGGTATCGCGCGCCTTGGCCGAGGTGCTGAAAGATCCCGCCATCGCCGCCACCTTGGCGAGTTTGGGCGCAGAAACGGTAGGCTCGACGCCCGCCGAATTAGAAACTTTCCGCCGCGCCGAATTGGCCAAATGGCAGAAAGTGGTCAAGGATGCCAATCTGACGCTGAACTGATCGGCTTCCCAAAAAATCGGTATGACAAAGGCGGGCTTTGTCACGTTACCGCCCTGCTCTACAGATCGAGATGATTATGCGTGTATTGCACAACATCAGAATAGCCAGCCTGCTGACTGGTGTCGTCGCCGTATTTGTCGTGTTCCAGTTGTTGTCGGGCGGCTTGGGGTATGTGGCACTATCCAATGTCAGTACAGACGCCGAAGCGATGTATCGCACCGCTGTGGTTAACGGCAACGCGTCAATGCAGCATCGCTCGATCTGGTGGCGGCACGCACCGACCTCAGCCGGTATGCCACCCGAGTCACGCAAAACCGAAGCAGCGAGAATGCCAGCCTGATCAGCGCACGCAAGTCTCTGGCAGACGCCGACGTCCGCTTCGCCACCTTCGAAGGCGCCTACCAAACCAACTTGCAAGGCGTCAACGAGATCCACATCGGCACACGCGAAATTGCCACAGGCAATGGCGACCTGTCGGCGCGCACGCAAGAGCAGGCCGCCGCAGCCGATGAGAAGGAGGCCCCGAACGAGATCGCCCCAAACGACGACGCCCCGTAGAAGCGGGGCGTTTGTCCTTATTCGACGAGTTCGCGAGTCGAACCGCCGAAAGAGCGATTATTTTTGCTGTGCGGGCGCAGCCGGGGTTACAGGCGCTGCGGGCGAGCTGGCCGGCGGCGTGGTTTGCGCAGCCGACGGCACGCTGGCGTCCGGCGTGGCCGGCACCGAACCGTTGCCAGCCGGTGCGCCAGCACCCGGAACCGAACCATTACCCGCCGGTGCGCCAGCACCCGGTGATTGAGGCACCGACAGATTCTGCGGCGCTTGATAGCCTTCCATCAAACCGCCACCGCCCATCGCGCTACCGGGGCCTTGGTGACCCAACCACGCCAGCGTGCCGGTCGTGACAAAGAACACCACGGCAGCCCACTTGGTCATGCGCGACAGAAAGTTGGCGGCGCCCGAAGCGCCGAACAGGCTACCGGCCGAGCCGGATCCGAAGGCCGAGCCCATGTCGGCCCCCTTGCCTTGCTGCAACAACACGAGAACGATGATGGCCAATGCAGAAATGACCTGAACGACCATCACAATGCTGAACAGAGAAAACATGTCGAACTCCGACTCCGGGTACGGTTCAGGCCGCGACAGGCGCGGCCTGGAAAAAGGTTATGTTGCGAAAGGTGCTACCACTGGTGAGACGCGAACCGCACAGGCTCACCGGCGTTGAAAATCAGCATTCAGGCCGCCACGATGCGCCAAAAATCATCGGCCACCAAGGAAGCGCCCCCTACCAGCGCGCCGTCGATATCGGCCATGGCGAAAAGCGTAGCCGCGTTGTCCGGTTTGACGCTACCGCCATACAGCACTCGCACTTGCGGCACACCCAGTCCGGCCAAGGCCGTACGAATCGCGGCGTGCACTTCTTGGGCCTGCTCGGGCGATGCGCTGCGGCCCGTGCCAACGGCCCACACCGGCTCATAAGCCAGAACCAACTTGGCCAGTGCCTCGGCACCCAGTGCGAACACGGGTGCGAGTTGACGCTGAATGACTGCCAAGGTGCTGCCAGCCTCGCGCTCGTCCAGCGTCTCGCCCACGCACACCACCGGCGTCAATCCGGCGGCCAGGGCAGCACGCACCTTATCGGCCACCGATTGATCGGATTCGCCATGCAACGCCCGACGCTCGGAATGGCCCACCAACACCCACCGGCAATCGAAATCGGCCAGCATGCTGCCGGACACGTCGCCCGTGAACGCACCCTTGTCGTGAGCGCTGACGTCCTGCGCACCCCAGGTAATGGTGCTGTCGGTCAGGGCGGCGGCCACTTGAGCCAAATATGGAAACGGCACGCACACGCCCACCTCGCATACTGCGGCGCGCGCGGCATCGCCGGCTGCGGCTTGACGCAACGGATTCAGCAGGCGGCCGTTTTCGACCAGATTGCCGTGCATTTTCCAGTTGCCCAATACCAGGCGCTGGCGGGACGTCGCGCCGTTGGAAGTCAGGGAAGAAGCAGACATAGGGTTATCGCTGCCCCGGATTGCGCCGGGGATAGTCTCGGTCAACCCGCGATTGTATCGCGTTGGAACCAAATCTGCTTATTCGGTGTTGTAGGGCTACAGAGTCAGGACGATCTTCCCGATGTGTTCACCGGCTTCCATCATGGCGTGGGCCCGGTGCGCCTCGGCCAAAGGAAAGGTAGTGTGAATGACGGGTTTGATGGTGCCGCGCTTGAACAAAGGCCAGACTTTCTCGCGCAGGGCCCGAGCGATATTGGCCTTGAACTGCACGTCGCGGGCGCGCAAGGTCGAACCGGTGATGGTCAAGCGACGCCGCAGAATCTGGTCGGCGCTAATGGTCGCTTTCGATCCGCCCAACAGCGCAATCACCACGATCCGGCCATCGTCGGCCAGGCACTTAAGGTCACGGCCCAAATACTCGCCCGCCACCATATCCAAAATGACATCGACCCCCTTGTCGGCCGTGAACGCCTTGACGCGCTCGACGAAGTCTTCCGTCTTGTAGTTGATGCCGGCATCCGCACCCAGCGTGCACACGGCATCGACCCGCTCGTCGCTGCCTACTGTCGTATATACGGTGTGGCCGAACGCCTTCGCCAAGAGAATCGCCGTCGTTCCAATGCCGCTTGCCCCACCGTGCACCAGCAGGGTCTCGCCCTGAGCGAGGCGGCCCCGCTCGAACACATTGCTCCACACGGTGAAATAAGTTTCCGGCAAACTGGCCGCCTCGACGTCGGACAGCCCTTCGGGCACCGGCAGGCACTGCACCGCAGGCGCTACCACGTATTCGGCATAGCCTCCCCCTGCAATCAGGGCACAGACCCGATCGCCTCGTTCGAATCCGCCCGTCTCCGGTTCGCCCCCGACGATCTCGCCCGCTACTTCCAGACCGGGCAAATCCGAAGCGCCTGGCGGCGCCGGATACGCTCCCTTGCGTTGGATCACATCGGGACGGTTCACGCCCGCCGCATGCACCTTGATCAACACTTCGCCGGGGCCAGGCACGGGGTCGGGCCGCTCGACCAATTGCAAGACTTCGGGGCCACCGGGCTGAGTGATTTCGATTGCTCGCATGCATGGTTCTCCTGTGCGTGATGACAATGTGCCGGGCACATCGCGGCGTGACGAAAGTGCCGGGCCGAGGGTCATAGCAAGAAGTGTCGCATATGACCGGGACAGGGAATGTGATGCAAGGCAACAACACCATCCCCGAAACCTCGGCACTATCACGCCAACAGGTGTTTTCCTGCATTGAGGCTCATATTGAAACGATGTTAAACAGCTCTACCGCTATGCAACATCAAGCGGCGATACAGCACATCCACCTCTTAGGTTTTTTCATCATGATTTCGCAGCGCTTCACTTTCGGCCGTGTTCTTGCGGCTTCCTCCTTGGCGATCGCTATGCTGGCCAGCGCGCCGGCTCAGGCCGAGTTTCCCACTGACAAACCCATCCGCCTGGTCGTCGGCTATCCGCCGGGCGGCAGCGTCGATCTGGTGGGCCGCGCTTTCG
Organism: Bordetella parapertussis; assembly: GCA_945903445.1. Lineage (GTDB taxonomy): Bacteria > Pseudomonadota > Gammaproteobacteria > Burkholderiales > Burkholderiaceae_B > Schauerella. The sequence goes on along the minus strand of CAMDNZ010000005.1, from coordinate 23,411 downwards.
GCGACGCACTGGCTAAAAAGCTGGGCGCAAACGTCGTGATCGAAAACATGGGCGGCGCAGCCGGTTCGATTGGTGCTCAACGCGCCGTGAGCGCGACGCCTGACGGCTATACCGTGCTGGTTGCATTTTCGAGCGAGCTGGTCGCGACCAAGCTTTTGTACCCGTCGCAAAAATACGATGCCACCACCGATCTGATGCCCATCGCCTACATCGGCAGCCAACCCTTGGTATTGGTGGCCTCGAAGGCAAGCGGCGTCACGTCGCTTCAGCAGTTCTTGGACGCGGCTAAAAAGGCGCCTGGCAAATACAACTACGGTTCGTCCGGTGTGGGCACCTTGCTGCACCTGTCGGGTGAAGAACTGAAGATGCGTACCGGCATCAAGGTCGAACATGTGCCCTATCGCGGCGTCGCGCCGTTGACCAGCGACCTGTTGGGCGGCACGCTCGATTTCGGCGTGTATGCCATCAGCTCGGCACAGACCTTGGTGGACAGCGACCGCATCACGCCCCTGGGTGTGACCAGCGCCAAACGTGCCAAGACCATGCCTCAGGTTCCGGCTATTTCCGAATACCCCGGTCTGTCGGATTACGAGCTGTTTGGTTGGTACGCCTTCCTGACGCCCAAAGGCATTGCGCAAGACGTTCAGACCAAGCTCGAAGCGGCAGCTGCCGAGGCGATGCGCGATCCGGCCTTGCTGGAGAAACTGGCAAGCGCAGGCGTCGAGCCCGCCGCTCAGAAAGTGGATGTGATCGAACTGATGAAAAGCGATACCGTCAAGTACAAGCGCGTCATCGACTTCGCGCAGATCTCGGCGCAATAAAAGCTGGACTGGCCACACGGCAAGCGTCGTCTGGCCGCAGCGATGGCGATCGCGCCACTCCCAGGTTATGATTGCGGCCTTCGCAACACGTTCACCCGCAAGACCAGCGGGCAAGGGTCGTGTTGCACAAGGGAAGCGTGGCAGAGTGGTCGATTGCACCGGTCTTGAAAACCGGCAAGGGTTTGCGCCCTTCGTGAGTTCGAATCTCACCGCTTCCGCCAGTTCGAACATCGCGCAGCGATGGGCGAGAATACCGAGCGTCTCAGGTTCAAGCGTCACGGACCATACGGCCCACGCGGCGTCATTGCCAGCCAAACTTGCGGATGTAAATCGTCTTCAGCGCCGTGGTCAGCGTCGCGTATCCAATCAGAATCGCGATCAGCCACGGGAAGTAGCCCAATGGCAAGGCTTGCAGTTTGAAGTAGCCTGCGAGCGGGCTCATGGGCAAGACCACGCCAATGGCCATGATCATCGACGTCATGAGCAATAGAGGCCACGCCGCACGGCTTTCGATGAAGGGCAGCTTCGGCGTCCGAATCATATGGACAATCAAAGTCTGCGTCAGCAATCCAACGACAAACCAGCCTGACTGAAACAGCGTTTGCTCGGCCACGGTATTGGCACCGAAGACATGCCACATGACCACGAAAGTGGTGATGTCGAAGATCGAGCTGATCGGGCCGAAAAAGAGCATGAAGCGCCCGATGTCTGTGGGGTTCCACTTCAGCGGCTCGGCAAGCATCTCGCTGTCCACAGCGTCGAACGGAATGGCGATCTGCGAAATGTCGTACAGAAGGTTCTGCATCAGCAACTGCAACGGAAGCATAGGTAGGAAAGGCAGGAACACGCTGCCCACGAGAACGGAAAAAACGTTGCCGAAATTGGAGCTGGCCGTCATGCGGATGTACTTCAGTATGTTGCTAAAGGTTCTGCGACCCTCGATAACCCCTTCTTCCAGCACCATCAGACTCTTTTCGAGGAGGATGATGTCGGCCGCTTCCTTGGCAATGTCTACGCCAGAATCTACCGAAATTCCAATGTCCGCCGCACGCAAGGCCGGGGCGTCATTGATGCCGTCGCCCAAAAAGCCGACTACATGACCATTGGCGCGCAACGCACGTACGATGCGCGCTTTGTCCTGTGGCGTGAGACGGGCAAAGATCTGGGTCGACTTCGCCGCATGGGCAAGAGTGTCATCGCTCATCTTCTCGACCTGCGGACCCGTCAGAAGGCCATCGTGATCCAAACCGACTCGCCTGCACACGTGCGCTGCAATAAGTTCGCTGTCGCCGGTCAGCACTTTGACCTGGACGCCATGCCCGGCCAATGCCCGCAGCGCCGGCCCGGTGGACGCCTTGGGTGGATCGAGAAAAGCGATGTAACCAATCAGGACTAGTTCTGTTTCGTCGGCTATCGAATACGCCGATGGCGAGACGGGCAGTTCTTTCACCGCCACCGCGACGACGCGCAGACCTTGCGCGTTCAATTCGCGCGTGACGGTCCGCACACGACTCAGCAGAATTTCGTCGAGCGGCACGTGCTGGGGCCCTTGGGCGGTCTCGATTCGAATCTGGCTGCAGACCGCCAGCATTTCCTCGACGGCCCCCTTGCAGATGAGCTCGTGATGATCGCCCTGTTCAGAAACCACAACCGACATTCGCCGCCGCTCGAAATCGAAAGGTATCTCATCGACCTTCCAATAATCGTGTGCAACGCGCAGTTCCTGTTGCAGTTCGGCGTGCTCGAGCACCGCACGATCCAACAGATTTTTCAGGCCGGTCTGGTAGTAGCTGTTCAGATAGGCATAGCGCAATACATCGTCGGACGGTGTGCCAAAAGCATCCGTGTGCCGTTCTAGAGCAATTTTGTCCTGTGTCAGCGTACCCGTCTTGTCGGTGCACAGTATGTCCATGGCGCCGAAGTTCTGAATTGCATCCAGTCGTTTGACGATGACGTTCTTGCGCGACATCCCCACGGCCCCCTTGGCCAGTGTCGAGGTCACGATCATCGGCAGCATCTCTGGCGTGAGTCCGACGGCGACCGACAACGCGAACAAGAGCGCTTCTGTCCAATCACCCTTGGTGAATCCGTTGATGAACAGAACGACGGGCACCATCACTAGCGCGAAGCGGATCAACAGCCAGCTCACGCTGTTGACGCCAACCTGGAAGGCCGTGAGGGTGCGATCTGTCGCGGTGACACGCTTGGACAACGCACCGAAGTGACTGCGGCTGCCCGTTGCGATCACCAACGCCGTGGCGGAACCCGAGATCACATTGGTTCCCATGAAAACCAGGTTTCGCGCCTCGAAAATCGACTCGAACGAATGACTGATACCCGCGAATTTTTCTACGGGCAGCGATTCACCCGTCATGGCGGACTGAGAGATGAACAGGTCCTTGGCGGTCAGCAGGCGGCAGTCGGCGGGAATCATATCGCCGGCGGAGAGCACGACGTGATCGCCGGGAACGAGGTCTGGGATAGGCAGCTCGACCTGCATCGTTCGGTGCTGCGCTCGAATGCTCGCCTGCTGGCCAAGCTCGGCGTCTTCCGCGTTCGTGGCCTGACGTCGGATTACCGTGGCGGTATTACTCACCATGGCCTTGAGTCGCTCGGCTGCCAGATTGGATCGCCCTTCCTGAACAAATCGAATCAGGGTGCTCAATGTCACCATCGTGCCGATGACGACGGTGGCTTTCATGTCCTCCGTCAGGAAAGAAATGAGTGCGAGCAGCGTGAGAAGGAGGTTGAACGGATTCTTGTAGCACCGCCACAGGTGCCGCCACCATTGCAGCGGCTTTTCGTAGTCCACTTCGTTGGGTCCAAACCGGTTTCGCCGCTGCTGCGCCTCGTCGTCGCTCAGGCCGTTCCTGTGAGACGACATGCGCACAAGCGCCGCGGATACGTCGTCGGCCGCGATACGGCGCATTTTGCGTGGCATCGGCTCGATGGCGGCCTGACCGTCCCCTTCCCCCAGCTTGCGCAAAGTGTTTAGAACGGCCTGCCGCCTGTAAATACGTTTCCTGCGCCGCCCCACGAGGAAGTTGCTGAAAAGGCTCTTCAGTTTGTCGTCGATGAAACGCATGGGATCGCTCCTCGAAATAGCGACGTTCTGACGGAACGCATGAAGCCGGTTTAATTCGATGCCTATGTCGATCACCAACTTCGAGCGATAGGCATTTCCAGATTTTTGGCAATAGCGATTCATTGCAAAGCCAAGGTTGATGTTTACATCGATGGTCTGACCTTGCCAGCAGGTAATGGGCGTTTTGCGATATACCGACGTATACCGCTTCCTCGGCCGCCCATCGCATTAATCGGTGATGGCGACCAGAATGCAGCCGAAGACCTCAATGCAGATCGTGTACGAATCAGGGCGAGGCCAGCTGATAGAACGACCCACCTCAAAATCGTCTGCTCAACAAAATCGAATCTTTTATGGTATTTTTTCGGTGGATGATCAGGAGTTCGCATGTCACGACGCATCCTCGTGGCGCTTGCCGCCACCCTCGCATTTCCATTGCAGGCCGCCACACAGCTACCGTGTGCCGATATGTCCCAGTCCGGCATGAGCCGCTGCGTACAAGATCGCTACGCGGCTGCAGACGCCGACCTGAATCGAGTCTATAAGTCGCTGCGTGATGCATTGGCTGGCATGTCCGAACAACGTACTGCGCTATTGACCAGCCAACGCGCCTGGCTTGCGTTTCGCGACAGCCATTGCGCTTTCGTTGGCACGGCTTCCGAAGGGGGAAGCGCGCAGTCGATGGTGGTAAATCAATGCTTGGAAATGGTCACTCGCGATCGAATCAAGCAATTGGAAAACATTGCAAGCTGCGAAGAAGGCGATTTGAGCTGCCCGATGCCACGCTAGCCGTAATAGCCGCAGTCCAGATGGTATAGTGCCAACCCGCAGCACCGTGCCCGAGTGGTGAAATCGGTAGACACAAGGGACTTAAAATCCCTCGCCGCAAGGCGTGCCGGTTCGATTCCGGCCTCGGGCACCATCTGCATCGTTCGATCTGTAAACCGCTGCGCCGTATAAGCGGCTTTTCTTCGTCAGCCGAAGTATCAATTGCATTGTTGCTTAATGCAAAACTCTCCTCCTCGACATGAATGGAGAGTTGTCATGGAAATCGACAAAAAAAACAGCATCAAGAAACTAGGAGCCGCCAAGTTAACCGCCTGTTTCTCACCGTTCTCAACGTGTTTCGCCGACGATGCCGAATCGGCGGCGGCGCTACCCTCAGCTGCCCTATCGCAAACCCACCAGAACCCATCGGGTTTCGTCGTCCACAAACTGAGCGACTCACTCTACGCCATAGGCGAACCCGATTACTACCAGCACAACTACTCCTATCTGCTGGTGGGTCAAGCGCGTGCCTTGATGTTCGACGCCGGGGCCAACCAGAACGACAACATCGCCGAGGTCGTCAGTCGCATTACCGCCTTGCCGGTGGCCGTTCTACCGTCGCACTTGCACTTCGATCACATCGGCGGATTGCACAACTTCCAAACGATCTACCTGGCAGATCTCGCGTTCTTCGAATCGTTCAAACGGCGGGACGAACGCTATCACATCCCCGAGTCGGTCCATTTGGGTAACTTCGACGGTTTAGCGTTCGCGCCCTTCAAGGCCGACCGACTGCTAGCGCCGGGCGAAAGCATCGATCTAGGCGGTTTGAGCGTGAAAGTGATTTATACCCCTGGCCACTCTCCGGATCAGATATCGCTCTACGACGAGACCAACAATGTGTTTTTGTCGGCCGATCACCTCTATCCAAGCAGAATGCTGGCGGGCAATATCGCGCAGTATGTGCAATCCATGTCGAACACGCTCGATCTCATCGACCGCGACACGCGAATCTATGCTGCACACGCCCATACCCGCGCCGCACCCGTGCCAGCCGTGACCCATGCGCAAGCTCTGGCCATTTACGAGGTCATGAAAGGCATTTTTGACGGCACGCTCGAAGGGCAGCCATATCGCGACGAAACGCTGGTCAAGTCCGCGAGCAAATTCGATGTCGAGGGCGATATCAGCATACTCAGCGACATCGTTTTTTTGAACGGACGGCCCTATAGCTATTCCTGACCCCTGCGGACAGGCCACAGCAAGCGCGACGCGGATTCAGACCGGATGCAAGGCGTCGAGACGAGTCCGTATAGGCATCTGCATCAGATTACAGTGAACATCGGCCGACCGTCGGTTCCAACCGAACGCAGCCCCAGGATGACGTACCTGCCGTAGCGCTGGGCCTCGATTTCGGTCGCGAACAACCGGCCTCCCGGAACATCCCAGTGATGCCGTTGGCCACTGTCGGCATGCACCGTCACCAACCTCACACGATAACGGCCTGCATCGTCGGTTTTCTCGACTGAGCAGGACACTTCGAAGCCATTCACGACATGCATGCACTATTCCCTGAAGATGGATTCACTTCACCTCGAAGTGTAGGGAAGTTAAATGCTTATCGGTAAGGGCCGTTTGCACTAGATCTACCAGCTAAAAAAACTTAGAACCAGGGGATTCGAACCGCAGGCACGCCGCTTGCACAGCTCCGACAGGCTATCGAGCCATTGAGGAGATTGACGATGACAAGCGCCCGCACCCTGATCGCTTCTGCCATGTTGGGCCTATCGAGCTTGGCTTTCGCTCTGCCCGCCAGCGCGATCGATGTGAAATCCGAGGATCAGATCGACGCCGAGTACAAAGCGGCCAAGGACAAATGCGATGCCATGAGCGGCAAACAGGAAGATGCATGCGTAGCCAGCGCCAAAGCCGAACGCGATAAGGCGCTGGCCGACGCCAAAGTAGGCAAGGCCGAAGCCGAAGCGAAGCGCGATGTCGCCGATGACCGTCGGGATGCCGACTACGAAGCGGCAAAAGCGCACTGCGACACCTTGTCGGGTGACGCCGAAGACAAGTGCGTAGCGGAAGCCAAAGCCAAGTTCAACAAGTAATCCAAGCATAACGACAGATAAGGGGGTTGCGTCTGTAAGAGACGCCAATCCCTTCTTTGTAGATTCCGACGAATGCATAGCATGCATCGACCCATCGCTGGTGCAGTAACGAAGTAGAGCATTACCGACGCGCTTCGCTATCAGCGCTCGGATTCGGAACCCTTGATGCTATCTAAAGCTCGCAAACCATCGACAGCGGCATTGACAGACGATCCAAAATCGACAGGCGACGTATGCGTGCAATCCATCGGCTCGTGACGCGGATCGTGTATATCGACCTCCCAAGCGTATCCGTCTTGGCGACCACATTGAGTGTCGCGTGACGGTGCTCATGGTTCCAGGTCAGTATCTTCATCGTTCGATTCCGAAACTTGGGTTCGACGTATTAACGCAATTGCCGTTCCCATAGCTCTCGGTCGCAAGGTGCATAGGCTAAGATTGCGACTTCGTGCCATCTCCGCCGACACTTGCCGTACGCCCCGATATGACCGCAGACACCCCCAATAACGATGCCCCTTGGGGGCACCAACACCCCAATTGCAAAGGCGAAGCCGCTATCGCTTTTTTCACTGCCGATCTGGCGCGAACCGTCGAAGATCACTTGGCGAACCGTGAAATCGATGCCTCGGTGTTAGCCCAAGCACAGCATGCGGTCGATGCCTTGCTGCGCGTGTATGTAGCCATGCGTGCCGCGCCTCACGCCTTCGAAGACCAGACCGTTAGGCTATCCATCGCCATGCAGCCACGCGCCGACGGTGGCCCGCCCATGCCCTACGTCGCGCTGGAAACCAGCCGTTTGCTGGAAGACATGATCATCGACATGCAAGAACGCGAGCGCAGCGGCCTGGCATGACCGCCACCGTGCATTACGTCGTACTGGACGCCTGCGCATTGATGCCGACCATTCTGCGTCGGCTGCTGCTGCGGGTCGCCGCGACCGGTGCCTACGCACCCGTTTGGAGCGCGCGGATCGGCGACGAATGGCGGCGTAATGCCGCACGGCTTTGGCAGATGCCGCTGGCCGACCTGGAGGCCGAATGGGCCGCCATGAATGCCGCATTTCCCGATGCCGACCCGGGCGACCCCTCGCCCTACGAAATAGGACTCAAATACAGCGATCCCAAAGATTGGCACGTCATTGCGGCTGGTCTGGCCCGGCGGGCCCGCAGCGCGCACCAGCGCCCGCCGCATTTAAGCGTCATGACGTGGAATCTGAAGGATTTCAATAAGTCGGAGCTGCGCCGGGCCGACGTTGGCGTTGCCACGCCCGATGCCTTGTTATCGCAGTGGTTCGAAGCCCATCCGGCTTTGCTCGAACCCACCCTGCGTCCGGTGATGGACGATGCGACACTTGTCGGCCGTCCTGCCCCGGATATCGCCGCGGTACTTCATCGCGAACGCCTGTACCGCTTGGCCAAACTATGGGCCAAAGCACATCCGCTCAGCGCGTGTAATTGATCGCTGGAAAGCCCGCTGCGTTCAATCGCTCGATGACATCGGCCACATGATCGTGGCCACGCGTCTGGATGATGAAATCGACCTCGACACTTTGCACCGGCAGCGTCGTGAATGCGCGCTGATGATGAACTTCCGTGATGTTGGCTTGCGCCTCGGCGATCGTCGCCGTGACTCGCGCCAACGCACCGGGCAAGTCGCGTAAGTCGACCCTGATTCGCGCCAAGCGCCCTGCCCGAACCATGCCACGCTCGATCAACCCGCCCAATACCAGGGGATCGATATTGCCGCCGGTCAGGACGAGACCGATTTTGCGGCCCCGGTAGGCAGGCGCGCCGTCGATATCATGCGCGCGCAGCAAGGCGGCCAAACCAGCCGCGCCTGCCCCCTCGACCACCGTTTTCTCGATTTCCAGCAGCATCACGATAGCGTGTTCGATGTCGCTCTCGTCGACCAACTCGATCCGATCGACATGGGCGGCAATCATGTGGCGCGTGAGGTCGCCGGGCGACTTCACGGCAATGCCCTCGGCAATGGTGTTGATGCCCAAAGGCAAGGAGTCTCCGCTCACCGCGTTGTACATGGACGGAAAGCGTCGGGTTTGCACGCCGACGATCTCTATCTCCGGACGTACGCTACGTGCCGCCGTGGCCATACCTGCCAGCAGTCCCCCGCCCCCGATCGCTACGACCAACATGTCCAGATCGGGTTGTTCGTCCAGCATCTCTAGCGCAACCGTGCCCTGTCCCGCAATGACGGCGGGGTCGTCGTAGGGATGAATCATCACCAGCCCCCGTTTTGCAGCCAGCAGATACCCGCGCGCTTTGGCATCGTCGAAGGTATCGCCGAACAGCTCTACCGTCGCGCCGAAACGACGAGTGTTGGCCACTTTGACGGTGGGCGTGAAACGCGGCATCACGATGGTTGCAGGTACACCCATGCGTTGCGCGTGATAGGCCACCCCTTGTGCATGATTGCCTGCTGAGACGGCGATGACGCCGCGCGTACGCTCGTCCTGATTCAACTGCATCATACGGGTATAGGCCCCGCGTTCCTTGAACGACGCCGTGAACTGGAGATTCTCGAACTTCAACCAAATCTCGGCGCCGAGAATATCGGATAAGGTACGGGATTTGGAAAACGGCGTGACTTGAATCTGTCCGTGCAAATGCTCGCGAGCGGCTTGAATATGACTGAGATCGATCATGGGCGGCATCCGCTAACGTACCGGTAGAAAATTAAACAACATCAGACCCTGGGCATAACCGATACCGATACGACGGCTATTCTCGCCCAGCAGATTGGCCACCAGATCCACTCGCCCGATGATCGTACCGAACAAGCGCTCAATACTCAGGTTCACGACATCGTCCGATACCGCGTTGGCAAGCAACAAAGGAGCACCGGCCGCATCGCGCCGAGTCGATAGCATCCACGCCGCCACCTCGACATTGCGAGCGGCGTTATGGACGCGCTGGGCGTCCAATACGTCGGCGGCATACAGCACCGTTTTGCCGTTGTGCGAAGCGATCAAGGTGTCGGCCAATCCGTAAATGAATGCGGCCACGCGGTCGCCCGGATAATCGGGATTTAACGCGACACCCAGCACCTGGACGTCGCGCAAATTGCTCAGACCGACCGGGGGCGCACCCGCCAACACATCGCGACGAATGCGTGCCACTGCATCTTCCACACTTGTCGCTCCCGACAAACGCCACTGCGAGGGATTGCGCCGATAGAGTTTTTCGGCCAACGCATACAGCGCATTTAGGTTGTCGCGCATGGCGACCGACACCGTCCGATTAAAATCGGTTTGCCCCAACTGGCTGGCAGACATCGGATCGATAACAGGCCCCCGGCCGTCTACCGACGGCGCTGCGGGTGGTGCGATGCAAGCCGTCAAGGGCAATGCAAGCGCAAGCGACGCGAGCCATTGGGAAGCGTAACGGTATGGTCTGAGTGAGCGGATGGTGCCTGTCACAGCCAACCCCGATGGTCTTGAACGACCCACACTTTAACCCGCATGCAAACAGATAAAAAAACGGCGCCCAAAGGCGCCGTTCTTGTCGCGCAAAAGCGCCTGATGCATTAGACGGCGGGCGTCTGAGCAGCTTCGGGCGCGGCGTCGGCAGTCGCCGTTTCGCCTTGCTGTTCGATGCCGCCGATGGCCTTGGCCGACAGACGCAAACGCCCCTTTTCGTCGGCTTCGATCACTTTGACTTTTACCTGCTGCCCCACCTTTAACACGTCGTTGATGTTGGCGATGCGGTAGTTGGCGATTTCCGAGATGTGCAGCAAGCCGTCGCGGCCCGGCAGCACTTGCACGATCGCGCCAAAATCCAGCAGACGCAGCACCGGACCTTCGTAAACCTGACCGACTTCGACGTCAGCCGTCAATTCGGTAATGCGGCGGCGGGCTTCTTCGGCCTTCTCGGTATCGACGCTGGCGATGACGATAGTGCCATCGTCGCCGATGTCGATCTGCGTGCCGGTTTCTTCGGTCAGTGCACGGATGGTCGCGCCACCCTTGCCGATCACGTCACGAATCTTCTCGGGATTGATCTTCATGGAGATCATGCGCGGCGCGAAAGCCGAGATGTCGCCACTCGATTGACCGCGAGCCTGTTCCATCTTCTCCAGGATATGCAGACGGCCGTCACGGGCCTGCGCCAGCGCGACTTGCATGATGTCCTTGGTGATGCCCTGGATCTTGATGTCCATCTGCAAGGCGGTGATGCCCTGCTTGGTGCCGGCCACCTTGAAGTCCATGTCGCCCAGGTGGTCTTCGTCGCCCAGGATGTCGGTCAGCACGGCGAATTTGCCATCGTCCAGAATCAGACCCATGGCCACACCGGCCACCAGATCCTTGACCGGCACGCCAGCATCGACCAGGGCGAGCGAACCGCCGCACACCGAAGCCATCGACGACGAACCGTTCGACTCGGTGATCTCGGAGACCAGACGAATCGAATATTGGAATTCAGCTGCGTCGGGCAGCAAGGGGATCAACGAACGCTTGGCCAGACGGCCGTGACCGATTTCGCGGCGCTTGGGCACCCCTACGCGACCGGTTTCGCCGGTGGCGAACGGAGGCATGTTGTAATGCATCATGAACGGATCGTCATACCGACCCATCAGGGCATCGATGATCTGTGCGTCTTTGTTGGTACCCAGGGTGGCCACGACCAAAGCCTGCGTCTCGCCACGGGTGAACAAGGCGCTACCGTGGGTGCGCGGCAGCACGCCCAGGCGGATCTCGATCGGACGAACCGTGCGGGTGTCGCGACCATCGATACGGGGCTCGCCTTTCAGGATCTGACCACGCACCAGGCGGGCTTCCAGATCGAACATAATGTTGTCGACTTCGACGCCATCGGCCAGGGCATGACCGGCGGCTTCGGCGTCGGCGGCCAACTTGGCGTGAACTGAGGCATAGGCTTCACGCAATTGCATGGTGCGCAATTGCTTGTCGCGCTGCTGGTAAGCGGCAGCCAAGGGATCTTGTGCAGCGGCCTCGACCGAAGCGATCAGGCTGTTGTTCTTGGCAGCGGGCTGCCAGTCCCACGACGGCTTGCCGGCTTGAGCGACCAGATCGTGAATGGCATTGATGACGGCTTGCATTTGCTCGTGGCCGTAGACCACACCGCCCAACATCACCTCTTCGGACAGCTGCTGTGCTTCGGACTCGACCATCAGCACGGCGTTTTCGGTACCAGCCACCACCAGATCCAATTGCGAGGTCTTCAGTTCGCTGGCGGTCGGATTGATGACGTAGGCGCCATTGATATAACCCACACGGGCAGCACCGATCGGGCCGTTGAACGGCACGCCGGAAATCGACATGGCAGCCGATGCGCCAATCATGGCGGCGATGTCGGGATCGATCTCGGGATCGACCGACACGACGTGCAGAATCACTTGCACTTCGTTGTAGAAACCTTCGGGGAACAGCGGACGCAGGGGACGGTCGATCAAACGCGAGGTCAGCGTTTCCTTTTCCGACGGCTTGCCTTCGCGCTTGAAGAAGCCACCCGGAATACGGCCGGCTGCGTAGGCTTTTTCGATGTAATCGACGGTCAGAGGAAAGAAATCCTGGCCGGGTTTGGCTTTCTTGGCTGCGACCACGGTCGCCAGGACCACGGTATCGCCGATGGACACGAGCACAGCGCCCGATGCCTGACGGGCAATCTCACCCGTTTCCAGCTTGACCGTGTGCTGGCCATACTGGAACTCTTTGCTCACTTTGTTGAACATGACAATTTATTCCTTACAAATGAAAAACCGTGGACGGCACGACCATAACGTCGCACCGACCACGGTTGAGTCAAGGGGAACCAGCCCCGTCGATCACTTGCGCAGACCGAGTTTTTCGATCAGAGCGCGGTAGGAATCGGGGTTGCGACCCTTCAGGTAATCCAACAGCTTGCGGCGACGGCTAACCATACGCAGCAGACCGCGACGCGAGTGGTGATCTTTAACGTGCGCCTTGAAGTGGACCGTCAGCTCGTTGATACGAGCGGTGAGCAGCGCGACCTGGACTTCCGGGGAACCGGTGTCGCCTTGGGCGCGTTGAAACTGGGTAACGATTTCTGCTTTTTTGATGTCAGCAACGGACATGGAAGACCTCTTCGGACTGGCGTCGGGGCCGAGGTGCCCGGACGTGATTGATAAACGTGACGCTTGAACTGCCCAGTAATTCGCTGATGCGACCCACTGACCTACTTAGCGAACGGCGTACTACTTTTTACGTACTACTTTTAGTGAACCGCATACTACACTTTCAAACGGCGATTTTTTCGACTAAGCGGGGCATTATAGCGAAAAATTTGCCAAGTCTCTATAGGCCCATTGCCCTAAACCCGCGAGCCCACCATGCACGACACATCCTGCACCCGTCCCTTTTTACACATTGCCCTGGCGGGCGCACTGGCCGCCATGGCGGGCTGCGCTCAATTGACCGATATTGCACCCGGTGCGCGCATCGGCGACGTCTACGCCCAGTTCGGACAACCCCAAATGCACTGCCCGCTACCAGGCGGCGGCGAGCGTGTAATCTGGACGCAACAACCTATGGGTCAATACGCCTGGGGAGCCAATGTCGACACCGCCGGCCGTATCGACCAGGTCACGCCGGTTCTGACTGACGAGAACTTCGCCAAGTTGGGTACCGGCCGCTGGACGCCCGATAGATTGAGCTGCGAATTCGGGCCGCCCGCGTTTATCGATCAAGTGGGCATGCCAAGCGTGCGCGAATATGTGTGGAACTACCGTTATCGCGAAGCGGGCGTGTGGAACTCGCTGATGTACGTGTACATGGGTCCCGACGGGCAGGCCGTCACCCGCTTTCACCCCGGCCCGGATCCGATGTATGAGGTCCGCGACGGCAAGTTCGGCTGGTAAGCGCCAGGAATAGCGCTGGCAGATCGCGTCAGCCGCGTCGCTGGCGCAATCGGTAGGCGCGACGCCAGCGCCACATCCACAGCACCCAGCCCGACAATCCGTAAATCACAAACAGCCCGAACAGCACGACCGGGGGATCGCTGGAGACGAAAACGAATACCGCTACCAAAATCAGAATGCTCCAGAACGGCACACTGCGCCCCAACGCAAAGCTCTTGCCGCTGTAAAACGGCGCGTTCGACACCATGGTCACGCCGGCATACATGGTGATGGCAAAGGCGATCCAGGTCAGCACGGTCGAATCGATCGGCAGCCGGTTATCGACCGATATCCATACCAATCCGGCTACCAACGCCGCTGCCGCCGGGCTGGGCAAGCCCTGGAAAAACCGCTTATCGACGACTGCGATATTGGTATTGAAGCGTGCCAGGCGTAGTGCCGCACCGGCCACATAGACAAACGCGGCCAGCCAGCCCCAGCGTCCGATGTCTTGCAACGCCCACTCGTACACCACCAGGGCCGGCGCCACACCGAACGACGTCATGTCCGATAACGAGTCGTATTGCTCGCCGAACGCGGACTGGGTGTTGGTCAGGCGCGCCACGCGCCCATCCATGCCATCCAACACCATGGCCACGAAAATCGCAATGGCGGCAATCTCGAAGCGATCGTTCATCGCCTGTACGACTGCGTAAAAACCCGCAAACAATGCCGCAGTGGTGAAGGCATTGGGCAAGAGATAGATGCCCTTGCGGCGCAGCTCGGAGTCGCGATGTAGGTGGGGTGCCATAGGATCCTGCAAAGAGTGTGGGACTACCTGGGCGCATTGTACAAACAACTGGCTCGCCCAAAAAAAAGCCACCCCGAAAGGTGGCTTCTCCAACGGAAGACGCCGCGAACGACGCCCATGCGCCCCGCTATCAGTTTTTGGCCTTGTCGACCAGCTTGTTCGCAGCGATCCAAGGCATCATGGCGCGCAGCTTGCCACCCACCTGCTCGATCTGCGATTCGGCATTGATACGACGGCGCGAAGTCAGGGTCGGGCCGCCCGCGGCGCTTTCCAAAATGAATTGCTTGGCGTATTCGCCAGTCTGGATGTCTTTCAGGCACTGACGCATTGCCTTGCGAGTCTCGTCGGTCACCACGCGCGGGCCAGTTACGTACTCGCCGAACTCGGCGTTGTTCGAGATCGAATAGTTCATGTTGGCGATTCCGCCTTCGTAGATCAGATCGACGATCAGCTTCAACTCGTGCAAACACTCGAAGTACGCCATTTCGGGCGCATAACCGGCTTCCACCAGCGTCTCGAAACCGGCCTTGATCAGCTCGACGGTACCACCGCACAACACGGCTTGTTCGCCGAACAGGTCGGTTTCGGTTTCTTCGCGGAAGTTGGTTTCGATGATGCCGGCGCGGCCGCCGCCGTTGGCGCTGGCATACGACAGGGCTACGTCACGGGCATTGCCCGACACGTCTTTGTGGACCGCGACCAGGTGAGGCACGCCGCCGCCTTGGACATAGGTGCCGCGCACGGTGTGACCCGGCGCCTTGGGGGCCACCATGATGACGTCGATATCGGCACGCGGCACGACCTGGCCGTAATGCACGTTGAAACCATGAGCGAACGCCAGGGCGGCGCCGGCTTTGATGTTGTCGTGGACTTCGTCGCGGTAGACCGCAGCGATGTTCTCGTCGGGCAGCAACATCATGACGATGTCGGCGGCCTTCACGGCATCGGCCACGGCAGCCACTGTCAGGCCGGCGTTTTGGGCTTTCTTCCACGATGCGCCTTGCGGGCGCAGACCGACGATCACCTTTACGCCCGACTCATGCAAATTCAGCGCGTGGGCATGGCCTTGCGAACCGTAGCCGATGATGGCGACGGTCTTGCCTTTGACGAGGGAAAGGTCGCAGTCTTTGTCGTAGAAAACTTTCATTTGGGGTGCTCCAGTATTTATAGATTCGAATTCAAACAAAAATGGGTGGCCTACAGCTTGAGAATGCGCTCGCCGCGACCGATGCCCGATACGCCCGTGCGTACGGTTTCCAGGATTGCACTGCGGTCCAGACCATCGATGAACGCGGTGATTTTGCCTTGATCGCCAGTCAATTCGATGGTGTAGGACTTGTCGGTCACGTCGATAATGCGACCACGGAAGATGTCCGCCATACGCTTGATCTCTTCACGCTCCTTGCCCACCGCGCGCACCTTGACCAACATCAGCTCGCGCTCGATGTGCGGGCCTTCGGTCAAATCCACTACTTTAACCACGTCGATCAGACGATTCAGATGCTTGGTGATCTGCTCGATCACTTCATCCGAGCCGGTTGTGACGATGGTCATGCGCGACAGCGTGGCATCCTCGGTGGGCGCCACGGTCAAGGTCTCGATGTTGTAGCCTCGGGCCGAAAACAGGCCCACCACGCGCGACAAGGCACCCGGTTCGTTCTCCAGGAGAACGGAAATCACGTGTTTCATTGGGTTCTCCTAGAGGTCTTCGGAGCCAAGCAGCATTTCGGTCAGTCCACGTCCAGCCTTCACCATCGGAAACACGTTTTCCGTGCGGTCGGTGATGAAGTCCATGAACACCAGACGGTCTTTGTGCTTGAAGGCTTCGCGCAAGGCCGGTTCGACATCGGCCGGTTTCTCGATACGCAGGCCCATATGACCATAAGCCTCTGCGACCTTAACGAAATCCGGCAGCGAATCCATGTACGACTCGGAATAACGCGAGCCGTAGTCGATTTGCTGCCACTGCCGCACCATGCCCAAAAACCGATTGTTCAAGCAGATGATCTTGGGCGACAAGTGATATTGGTGGCAGGTCGAGAGCTCCTGGATGTTCATCTGGATCGACGCTTCGCCCGTGATGACGGCAACGTCGCGTCCCGGATTGGCCATCTGTACGCCCATGGCATAGGGCAAGCCCACGCCCATGGTGCCCAAGCCACCGGAGTTGATCCAACGGCGCGGCGCGTCGAAGCGGTAGTACTGCGCGGCCCACATCTGATGCTGACCTACATCGGAGGTCACGAAAGCGTCGCCGCCCGTCACTTCCCACAGTTTCTCGACTACATATTGCGGCTTGATCACTTCGTCCGACGACGTGTATTTCAGACAGTCGCGCGCGCGCCATGCGTCGACCTGTTCCCACCATTTGCCAAAGCTGGCAGCGTGATTCGGGCCGGCCAACTGCTTGTATTGCGTGATCATGTCAACCAGCACGTCTTTCACATTGCCGACGATGGGCACATCCACGCGCACTCGTTTCGAGATCGACGAAGGATCGATATCGATGTGGATGATCTTGCGGGCGTTTTGCGAAAAGTGCTTGGTATTGCCGATCACGCGGTCGTCGAAGCGCGCACCCACTGCCACCAGCACGTCGCAGTGCTGCATGGCCATGTTGGCTTCATAAGTGCCGTGCATGCCGGGCATACCAACGAACTGGCGGTTGCTGGCGGGATAAGCACCCAAGCCCATCAAAGTGTTGGTACATGGCGCGCCCACGAGTTGCACGAAATCGCGCAGCTCCTGCGAGGCGTCCGACAAAATCACGCCACCACCCGAATAGATCATGGGCCGTTCGGCTGTCAACAGCATCTGAATGGCTTTTTTGATCTGCCCCTGATGACCCTTGACCACTGGCGCGTACGAGCGCATGGAGATCTCGCCCTTGGGCGGGGTGTATTTGCCAGGGGTGAGCGTGATGTCCTTGGGGATATCCACCAGCACCGGACCGGGGCGGCCCGTACGCGCGATATAAAACGCGCGGCGCATGGTATCGGCCAGATCCTTGATGTCGCGCACCAGGAAATTGTGCTTGACGCACGGGCGAGTAATGCCCACGGTGTCGCATTCCTGGAAAGCGTCTTCGCCAATGGCCGCAGTGGGTACTTGCCCACTGATGATCACCATGGGGATCGAGTCCATATAGGCCGTCGCAATACCCGTAATAGCGTTGGTGACGCCCGGACCACTGGTGACAATTGCGACGCCCGTCTTTAGCGACGAGCGCGAATAGGCATCCGCAGCATGGATGGCGGCCTGTTCGTGGCGCACCAGAATATGCTGGAACTTGTCTTGTTTGAAAATTGCGTCGTAAATGTAGAGCACCGCACCGCCTGGGTAGCCGAAAACGTGTTCTACGCCTTCTTCAGCCAGACAGCGCACGACGATATCGGCGCCATTGAGTTCTATCATGTCATTCCTTTCATTACCGGCCCCGCGTTATCGAATGCGCCCGTCCCGATGGGGATGGCAACTGAACGTGGACCGGGAATGACAGCATGACCCAGCGCTTTACGACTCACGGAGTCGCGCCACCTGGACACCCTGACGACCCGGCACCCGCTCGTCGAAAACGAGAGTGCATGCGTTTTTTGAAAAACGCCGGAGGTCGAAACGGAAGCCTTGGCAACACACGCTTGTGGCGCGGCCAACGGCAAATAAGTCTGACGCGCACCGCCCCGGTTGTGTCCCGGACGGTCACCCGCCGCGACGTCCTAGCCAGGTTCAAGGCAGGGACATCAGGTGGACGACTTTAACCTGTTGTTGCAAACCGGGCAAACGCCCCGCTTGGGTGAATCTATACTGTGTCGCCTGCCGCCCACACTTGAGTTAATCCGCCCCCTTTTACTTCGGAACCCTGGCTTCATGGAATTGCGCATTGCCAGCTTGCGGAACTTCTTCTTCAGCCATTATTTTTTAGGCGGGGTACGCCAGGGAATCGGCATGTTATTGCCGGTGATCGTGATCGGTGGAGTGTTCGGGCATTTTTCCGCCGGATTGGTCGCCACCTTCGGCGCGCAATGCCTGGCGCTGATCGACCAGCCGGGCGGCCCGGCGCGTCACCGCAGCAACGAAATGCTGGGCGGCGCGGTATTGGGTGTGCTCACGGTCTGTATGACCGGCTTTGCCTCGACCCAACCGATGCTGCTGTGGCTGGCGGTCGTGGTGCAGTGCTTTTTCTATTCGATGTTCAGCGTCTACGGCAAGCGTGGGGGCATGATCGGCTTTGCCGGACTGCTGCTGATGACTTTGACCATGCACGAGCCTTTGGCCCCATCCGACGTGCTGGAACACGCGGCCTATACCTTGGGCGGTGCGCTGTTTTATTGGTCGTTCAGCACCCTGTTCAGCCGGGCTTTATGGCTGATCGAAGAACGCCAGGCATTATCCCTGGCGCTGCACGCCACCGCCGATTACGTATCGGTTCGGGCGCAGTTCTACGACGACACCACCGATCTGGACGAATGCTACCGGCTGCTGATCGCCCGCCAGTCGGCCATGACCGAAAAGCATCAAGGCGCGCGCGACATGGTGTTGCGTGCCCTGCCCCGAGGCAAAGGTTATGGCGACCGTCATCGGGTGATGATCTGGAATATGTTCGTAGACATGCTGGCGCTGATGGATACGTTAGTGGCCACGCACACCGACTACGCTACCCTGCGCCGCGCCATGACCGGCCAGGACATTTTGCTGTTCATGCGGGACGCGTTGGTGAAGATATCGTTGGATCTCGATCGCATCGCCTTATCGGTGGCATACAGCCGACCAGTCACCCGGCGCGGCACTACCAAGGCCGAACTGCGTGCCATCGAGTTCGAGATCGAGCAGCTCAAGCAACAAGGCCTGGGCCAACGCGAGCCTGAAGTGTTGGCTCTGGTGGTTCAAGTGCTGCGCCGCCTGCGTACCGCCGCTAGAATCGTCGATCGACTGACCGAGCACAGCAGCGCCTCGCCCGAAGCGCTGCCCAATTCCTCGGTTCGTCGGGGGAAATCGGTCTCGCGCTTTCTGTCGCGCCAGCAGTATCGTCCAGGATTGTTGACCAGTAACTTTCGCCTGGATTCGCCGCATTTTCGATATGCCTTGCGAGTGGCACTGGCCGGCGGTCTGGCGATGGCACTGACAGGCTTATGGCTGACCGAAGCGTTTTCGGCCCATAACTATTGGGTGATGCTCACCATCGTCATCATCATGAAACCCGGTTTTGCATTGACGCGGCAGCGAAACGTCTGGCGACTGGGCGGGACGCTGATCGGTTGTGCATTGGCGCTGACGCTGTTCGGCGTGACCGATAGCCCGCAAATCCTGTTCATCGCGTTGATGGCCGCATGCATCATGGCCAATAGCCTGGTGCAGATCAACTACATGTTGAGCGCGACCTTCAATACGCTGTTCGTGGTGCTGGTGTTTCACTTCGTGTCGCCCGGGTCGGTGTCGCTATCGGTCATCGGCGAACGGGCAATGGACACCGCGATCGGATGTGCGCTGGCGCTGCTGTGCAGCTATTTTCTGCCGTGGTGGGAGTATCGGTTCATGCGCCCCTTGGCCCGCGCTGCGATCAAGGCCAACCGCGAGTATCTGAATACGGGCTTGCAGTATGCCAAGGTCATGCAACGTACGAGCGGATCGAGCGCCACTGAGTTGGCCGAGCGTGAAGAAGCCGACGTGACCTGGCGCCTGGCACGCCGCAACGTACACATTGCGTTCAGCAATCTGGCCGAAGCGTTTTATCGAATGATGAGCGAGCCGAAATCGCATCAGATCAACGTGCCGGAAATGAACAATCTGATGATTCAGAACCATGTCCTGGCCTCGCAGATTACCGCAGCGGTGCCCTTGCTGGCGGCGCTGCCCAGTACACCGCCGAACGTACAACTGACGCTAGATAGCGTGAACGCGATGCTGGATTTGGACCGGGCACAGTGGCCAGCGGCGCCTACTGCATCGGCGATCGAAAACGAAGGGGATCTGGCGACCTTGGCTTACCCGGTTAAACAATTGGCGCGAGCTGCACATATGGTCCGCACCGAAATGACCGGGTTGGCCGAAGCGACGGTGCCTGCGCCGCCGCTGGCAACGACGCAGGACGCCTCGGCTCAAGCCTCGGGCTCGACGACTGTCGAAAAAGGGTAAATTGATCCCGCCCTGGACTTGATCGCGATCTGGCGCGTCCGACTGTGCTTCACGTCACGTCTGTTTGCGGCGAAACACCAGTTTGTCTTCCGAAGACACATCGGCTGCGAAAGCATAACCCTCGACATCGAAATCTTGCAGCGCCTTGGGCGTCGCGGCCTTGTGCTCGATGGCGTAACGCGCCATCAAACCGCGCGCACGCTTGGCATAGAAGCTGACGATCTTATAAGCGCCATCTTTGTATTCCTGAAACACGCATTGCACGATACGGGCACTCAAGGCTTTTTTGTCGACCGCCTTGAAATACTCGTCCGACGCCAAGTTGATGACGATGGGTTGTTTAACGTCGGCCTGCCGTTCGTTCAAATACCTGGCGATGCGATCGCCCCAGAATGCGTACAGCGTACCGCCCGCCGGATTATCCAGCTTGGTGCCCATTTCCAGGCGGTACGGACGCATCAAATCCAGCGGCCGCAACACGCCATACAGACCCGACAGAATGGCGACATGATCCTGAGCCCAATCCAACTGTCTGGCCGTCAGGCTATGCGCGTCCAAGCCTTCGTACACGTCGCCGTTGAACGCCAGCACGGCTTGGCGCGAATTGTCGGTATCGAACGATGGCTGCCACTCGGCATAACGCTGCACGTTCAGTTCGGCCAAGCTTGTGCTGATGGACATCATGGCGCCCACGTCTTCCACCGACTTCGTTTTTAGAATGCCGATCAGCTTCTTGGCATCGGTCGTGAACAGCGGCTGAGTATGCGTGCGCTCGGGCAGCGGAGAGTCGTAATCGAGTTTTTTGGCAGGCGAGAGCAGCAGCAGCATAGTATTTTGATGTGAAATCCAAGAAGTATGAAATCCGATCTACGTGCACAGGTCTACCGGGACCATCGCGGCAACGCATTGCCGCGACATCCACGATAGTCCCCGTAAAAACGGTCGATAGTGCTTAGCGGGCTGTCCAGCCGCCATCTACGGGCAGCGATGCCCCCGTGATTTGGGCTGCGGCATCGGTGGACAGAAACACCGCCAGTGCGCCCAATTGCTCGGGCGAGGTGAATTGCAAGGAGGGTTGCTTCTCGCTCAGCAGATCGCGCGCAGCCGTTTCCTGATCGACGCCCTTTTTGGCGGCAAGGGCGGAAATTTGCTTCTCCACCAGTTCGGTACGCACCCAGCCCGGGCAGATGGCGTTGGCCGTGATCCCGCTGCCTGCCGTTTCCAGCGCGGTCACCTTGGTCAGCCCCACCACGCCATGCTTGGCGGCTAAGTACGCCGATTTATTGGACGAACCGACCAAGCCATGCACCGAAGCGATATTGATGATGCGCCCCCACCCCTGCTTGCGCATATAGGGCAATGCGGCGGCGGTGCCATGGAATACGGCAGACAGATTGATGGCGATGATGGCATCCCACTTCGCAACCGGGAAATCCTCGATCGAGTCGGTGTGCTGAATGCCGGCATTGTTGACCAGCACATCGATACGGCCCAGCGCACGGGCGGCATTGTCTATCATCAGGCGAGTCGCATCGGGATCGGACAGATCGTTGCCGTCGTATCGGACAACCGTGGCGTATTCTTTTTCCATGG
The DNA here is from genome assembly GCA_945903445.1 of Bordetella parapertussis. Taxonomy (GTDB): domain Bacteria; phylum Pseudomonadota; class Gammaproteobacteria; order Burkholderiales; family Burkholderiaceae_B; genus Schauerella. The sequence continues at coordinate 1,256 of CAMDNZ010000005.1, read as the reverse complement.
CTTGGCGCGTTTTCTCGATCGCATCGGGATCGCCCAGCCCCGTCAGCACCACGGTGGCGCCCTGCGCGGCATAGGCGCGCGCAATACCCAAGCCAATACCGCTGGTCGAACCGGTGACGATAACCACTTTGCCCTTCAGCATACTTAGCTCCCTGTTCCCGATAGACGTCAACGTGCAGTGTAGCGAACGTGGCACGATTTGATCAGGATATTGACGGCGGATAAATTTCTGTTAAAGTAGCGGGCTTCGCCAGTCAGTTGCGTTAATTCACGCTTCGGGCTGAGTGGGATAAAAAAAGCAGTACCATAAAAAAAGCAGTACCCATCTGGATGTCTGGCTTCGACCGGTCACACATCTATGTATGTCACCTCGGTGACGTACAGCCTGTGCGATAAGCTCATCGCGCAGCAGGTGACACCCGGAGAGGTGGCAGAGTGGTCGAATGTACCTGACTCGAAATCAGGCGTACGGTTTTCCCGTACCGTGGGTTCGAATCCCACCCTCTCCGCCAGTTTAAGTATCGAGTAATGCCGATCAGCCCCGTCCAGTCTTTGGCCGGGGCTTTTCTATTGGGCGTGTAGTGCATAATGGTGCCGACAAGTCCAAATGAGTCCCACGCAAGCCAGCGGACAATCGTGGTACCGATCATGGTATCGCTGGAGTTCATACCATGACCTTGACCGCGCGCCAAATTGAAGCGGCAAAACCTCAAGACAAGCCTTATAAAATTGCTGACGGCAGTGGTCTATACCTGTATGTCGCGCCTACCGGCTTGCGCAGCTGGCGGGCCAACTACCAGCAAGATGGAAAACAGAAAACGCGCACCTACGGTCGATACCCCGAAATGACCTTGTCGCAAGCAAGGATTGCTCATGGTGCGACTAAGGGAAGCGTTGCCGCCCCTGAACCTCGGCCCGCCACGTGTCCAACTTTTGAAGCAGTGGCCAAAGCATGGCTCCAGGTGAAGCTCCCTAGCCTGTCTAATGCCAAGCACCAGGTTCAGGTTGCAAACACGCTGGAGCGCTTCGTATATTCGGCGATTGGGAGTAAGCCAATTAACGCGATCAGGCGAGCCGAGTTGGTCGAAGTCGTCCAACTGGCTCAAGTGGGCGGTCGTGTCGAGACGGCGCACCGGGTTGCTGGCCGAATTACAGCAGTTTTCAACCACGCGCAGGACATTGGGATTCTGGAAAGTCACGGCGCCGCCGGCCTGGTGCGCGTGCTGCAATCCCGGAAAGTTCGCAAGCCGATGGCC
>CAMDNZ010000004.1 GCA_945903445.1 Bordetella parapertussis | reverse complement strand
CGTACAGACGCTGACCGAACCCACGGTGCTGGAAGTCGGTGCGAATTGGTGTGGCATATGTAAGGGTGCCCAACCCTCGATCAAAGAGGCAATGACGGATGCCGGTGCAGGCATCGTCCATATTAAGGTCGAAGACGGCCCCGGCAGACCATTGGGCCGCGCGTTCAAGGTGAAGTTATGGCCGACGCTGATTGTGCTGAAACACGGCCGAGAGATTGGCCGAATCGTCCGTCCGACCGACAGTGAATCGATCGCACGACTGCTTGCGGGATTGCGGTAAGCTCGACTCACGCTCGCAGTGGAAAAAGTGTCCGGCGACTCGACAACGAGACGATCGCTCGGCTCGCAGCTCGACGCTCAATAATGCGGCGGCAATTCGTCGCGCAGGCTACGAAACGCTCCTGTACCTTCAGCAGGCACACGATCGCGTAGCGCCGCCAACTCGCGTACCAGCGAGTCGATGATTTGCTGTTGCCGATACACGACCGTGTTCAATTGATCCAATGCATCTTCGGCAAGGGTCACTTTGACTTCGAGCGCCGTCAATCGGTCAGCGGTTTCTAGCGGGTTATCCATGGGCCGTATTAAACACCATCGACGGCGACGGCGAGACCTGTCTGGCGAGTGAGGCCGTCGTCCACCCACATATTCCCCCTGCCAAAAACGATCCGGCCGACAGCGCTTACGCGCTGCCGGCCAATGCTTGCTCGCCCATCGAACATCGATGGGCGTCTACGGACGACTGGCCCGAATACTCGGTGCTTAGGACATTACGTCCCGACTTCGCCGCCGTCTTCCTTCCAAATGACGACCGTGCCCGAACGAGGACGACCGCCCGAACGCTCCGGCCAAGCCGAAAACGCCAGCGCATCGACGTCCGGTCCGGGTGCCGCCGCGGCACGCGGGTGCTCGCCGTACTCGCCCGGATGCTGCACATTCACGAACACGAACTTCAGATCGGGCGTGAAGGTGATGCCGGTGATCTCGCAACCCGACGGACCCACCAAGAAGCGGCGAATTTCGCCATTGCCCGGACCCGCCTTCGGATCGGCGATCAGCATCTGGTTGTTACCCATGCCTTCGTAAATACCGGTATTCGAAAAATTGCCGTCGGTTTGAATCCACAGGCGACCGCGGCTGTCGAAAGCCAGTCCGTCGGGGCTGTTGAACAGGTTGTCCGGGGTGATATTTGCCGAACCGGCGGCTAAGCCTTCGTCTGCTTTCGCATTACCGGCCAGCACGAACAAGTCCCACTCGAACGTCATGGCAGCGGCGTCGTTGCCGGCTTCACGCCAGCGCACGATCTGACCGTAGCGGTTGGCAGGACGGGGATTGGCATCGTCGGTGACGGTACGGCCCGAATTGTTGGTCAGCGTGCAATAGACCTCACCCGTTTGCGGATGAACGGTCACCCACTCCGGACGGTCCATCTTGGTGGCGCCCACGGCGTCACCGGCCAGACGGGCGTGAATCAGGATCTCGCCCTGGTCGGCGAAAATCGCACTCAAGCGACGGCCATCGGTGGTGACGGTGTCGGGACGCAGTGCGATCCACTTACCCGTACCCATCATGTCGCCGGTAGCTGCGCCTGCGTCGAACTGAGCGACGTACAAGGTGCCGTTTTCCAGCAGGTTGCGGTTCAGCATCGGCGTGGCGGCGTCATAGGTGCCGTCGGACACGAACTTGTAAATGTAGTCGTTGACCTGGTCGTCGCCCATGTAGACGACGACGCGCTTGTTCTTGGCCAGGGTCTGCGCAGCGTTTTCGTGCTTGAAGCGACCCAGGGCGGTACGCTTCTTAGGAGTCGACGACGGATCGAACGGGTCGATCTCGACGATCCAGCCCATGCGGTTCGCTTCGTTGGGGTTGGCAACGTAATCGAAACGCGCGTCTTGCGTTTCCCAACCGTTGCTGGTGCTGTCCTGCGACACGCCGTAGCGACGTTGCGCGGCGTCGCGCTTGTCGACACGGGGGTTCTCGCGTGCGGTACCGAAATAACCGTTGAAGTTCTCTTCACAGGTCAGGTAGGTGCCCCACATCGTGTAGCCGTTGCCGCAGTTGTTGATGGTGCCCAGCGAAACCGTACCAGTCGGATCGGCGGCGGTCTGCAGCATAGCGTGGCCAGCGGCGGGGCCGGTCAAAAGGAACGGGGTGTTGGCGTGGATACGGCGGTTATAGGACGAAGGCACGACGACTTTCCAGTTGCCGTCTTCCAGACGCACGTGAGCGACCGACACGCCGTGAGCGTGTTGGCTCTTGCGAGTGGCTTCCAACGAGGTCGCACCGGTCACCCCGGGGGTGAAGAAGTACTCGTCGTTGATGTACTCGTGGTTCATGACCAGCAGACCTTCGGTGCTGCTGTCTTGCGACAACGGGAAGAAATGCATGCCGTCGTGGTTGTCGCCGAATTGCAAGGCTTGCGCAGCAGCAGTGTCGCTGGCGTCGCCGGCCCAGGCAGGGCTGTTCGAGAACAGCGGATCGCCCCAGCGGGTCAGCACGGCCGAACGATAGCCCTCGGGAACGACGATGGTGTCGCCCGAGCTGGCGGCAATGGCTTTGAAGCCCAGCATCGGCACGGGAGCGGGCTCGACAGGCGGCACGCCCGGTTCGCCAGGCGCGCCGGTGTCGGGCGTCTCGGGAGCCGAAGGCGTATCGTCGTCATCGCTACCACAGGCGGTCAAGCCTGCGCCCAAAAAGCCGACAGCGCCCAAACCCAGGCCGCTTTTCAGAAAGCCGCGGCGCGAACGAACGCGCTCGACCAGCGCGTTGAAAGTGGTGTTGTTGGACGGATTGCTCGGGATATTTTCGGGATCGAAAGCGCTCATATGTAGTCCTGGAGTGAAGTGTCTGGTGAGATGTGCCGACGTCGCCAAACGCCCTCGTGGGCCTGGCAAGTCCTCGGGACGGTGCATCTTAAGAAGCACCTATGACGGCGCCATGACAGATGGGTCGATCCGTCATAGGCATCGCGCCCGTGGCGCGACGACCACACCGAGGCAATCGATTGTTTCGCCTGACACAGAGATGAAACACACCGACCGGACAATCCACCGCTCTATTCACAATCTCTTACGTGCATCCATGACGCTTCGCTCGCGCAATCGATTCTTCTCTTTCAGCCGCCCCGTGCTGGTGTGCACTTTGGCCGTATTGCTTGCCGCTTGCGGTGGCGATGACGACGACAAGGTCGAGACGCCTCCTGCCCCCCCAATCGTCAATCCTGACCCGGCCCCGACGCCCCAGCCCGCGCCGGTTCGCACGCCCGAGAAAATCAGCCTGTCGCTGCTGGGCCGCTACGAAGCCGGCGAGTTCGGCGTGAGCGCTGCGGAAATCCCCGCATTCGACGCTGCCAGCAAGCGCGGCTTCATCGTCAACGCCCAGAAAGGCGCTGTCGATGTACTGGACCTGACCGACCCCGCCAAGCCGACCCGCATCGGTGGTTTGGACGCGACCGACATCGCCGCAGGTGCGCAAGTCAACAGCATCAGCGTGCAAGGCGGCATCGTCGCTTTGGCCATTCAAGCTGCCGTGAAGACCGATACGGGCTTCGTGGGTTTCTATCGCGCCGACACCCTGGAGCGTTTGAGCGTGATCGGCGTGGGCGCCCTGCCCGACATGCTGACCTTCACCCCCGACGGCAAACGTGTCCTGGTGGCCAACGAAGGCGAACCCAGTGACGACTACACCGTGGATCCCGAAGGCTCGATCTCGATCATCGAGGTGACCGACATCGCCAACCCGACTGCCCGCATCGCCGACTTCCGCGCATTCAATGGCCGTGAAGCCGAGTTGCGCGATCAAGGCGTGCGTATTTTCGGACCGGGCGCTTCGACCGCCGAAGATCTCGAACCCGAGTATGTGACCGTCTCCGAAGACAGCACGACCGCCTGGGTGACTTTGCAAGAAGCTAATGCCTTCGCGCGTGTCGACATCACCAACGCCACCGTTGTCGGCATTCTGCCTTTGGGCTTCAAGGATCACGCCTTGGCCGTCAACGGCATGGACACCAACGACGAAGACAAAGTCATCGACATCCGTGCCCGACCGGGCGTGCGCGGCATTTACATGCCCGACGCCATGGCGTCTTACACGGTCGACGGCAAGACCTATCTTGTCACTGCCAACGAAGGCGATTCGCGCGCCTGGGGCGAAGACAATCCGGCCTACTGGGCCGGCACGCCCAACACCGGCTTCGTCGAGGAGTTCCGTGTCAAGCATCTGACGCACACCGCCGGCTTCGGTCGCCGCGCCGGTGACGATCTGCCGCCGCAATTGAACGCGCTGGCTACCGGTGGCCGTACTGGCGCAAACGGCGAGACCCTGTTCGGTGGCGCACTGCTGAACCCTAGCGTCTTCGGTGTGTGTGGTGCGGCTGCCGGCACGCCTGGCAACTGCCGCAACGACGAAGAACTGGGCCGTCTGAACATCACCTGGACGATGGGCTACCAGAAGGACACCGTCGGTAACCCAATTCGCTACACCGCTGCCGGTGTGCGTGACGATGTCAACGGCGATCGTCTGATGTACGACAATCTGTATTCGTACGGTGCCCGCTCGTTCTCGATCTGGGATGAAGACGGCAAGCTAGTATGGGATTCGGCCAACGCCATCGAAACCTTCCTGGCCTCGCCCGAGTGCATGCTGCGCGCAGCACGCGATCTGGCTTGCGCGACGTACTTCAACAGCGGCCACGACGAAGGCGACGCATTGGACAGCCGCAGCGATGCAAAAGGCCCGGAACCCGAAGGCGTCGAAGTCGCCAAGCTGGGCGAGAAAACCTTCGCGTTCGTGGGTCTGGAGCGTATGGGCGGCGTGCTGACTTACGACATCACCGATCCCGCTAAGCCGGTGTTCGCCGACTACCTGAACACCCGTGAAGACTGGACGACGGCCGATCCCGGCACGGTCCTGGCGGCTGCTGGCGATCTGGGTCCGGAAGGTCTGAAATTCGTGCCGGCCGACAAGTCGCCCAACGGCAACGCTCTGCTGATCGTACGCAACGAAGTGAGCGGCACCACCGCCATCTACACGATCGACCAGACATACGGTCAGTAATCCGGCCCGGTAGTCGATAAAAAGGTCGTCCAACTGTATGTTGGACGACCTTTTCATTGCTCTGACGATTTCTATACCACCGCACATATCAGACGATTGTGCCGAACGAATCTAGTCAGGGCACGACTCGCACGAATCCTGGCGTAGCCAGTGCAGGCGCGGCTGGTGCGACAATGCGCTGGGTCACGCCACCGACATCCAACACGACGGCATTGCGCTCGACCGCGGCGAGCGTCACGCCCGAGGCCAAAGTTTGACCGACTCGCCAGGCTTGGACCGGGCCGTTGTCGATTTTCAACAGTGCCGCGCCACGCTCGTCGCTGGCGATCAGCCCGGCGACGGTGACTTTGATGGACGCTTGCGTCGCGCCGAACCAACGGACCACGGCCGCAGTATCGCCGCGCGGTGGCGGGGGGGCGGTCAGACCGGGCGGCACCGCTACAGGCTTGGGTGCCAGCAGTACGGCCCCCCATACCCCAATGCCCGCCGCCAGCACCATCATGGCACCCGTACGAGCGGTCACGGGCAGAGTGGCTGGCGTAGCGGCAGTGACACAGCGGCGAAAGAGTTGTGCAGGATTCATCGGAATAAATGTTTCTGTATTAAGAAAAAAAGAAACGTGACATAGGACTGTCATAAAACAACCCGATCATATCGTCTCCGCATGACAATTGAGAGTAATTGCAGTGTCTAACGCAGTCGAAACATCCGGCATCATCGACATCCTGTCCCACGCGGCCTTGGGTCGTGACAGACTCGTTCGCGCTCGCCGGGCGGGCCGCCAACGCGGTTTCTCGTTGATCGAGATCATGGTGGTCGTGGTGATCATGGGTATTTTAGCCGCCTTGGTGGTGCCGAATCTGCTCGACCGCCCCGATCAGGCACGCGTGGTGGCTGCACGCCAGGATATTTCCAGCCTGATGCAGGCCCTCAAGCTCTATCGCCTCGATAACGGCCGCTACCCGACCAACGAGCAAGGGCTGCGCGCCTTGTCCGAGCGGCCCACCACGGGCAATGTCAACAACTGGCGCAGCTACCTCGACCGCTTGCCGAACGACCCCTGGGGCGCGCCCTATCAATATCTGAATCCCGGTGTGAAGGGCGAGATCGACGTCTTCTCGCTGGGCGCCGACGGCCAGCCCGGAGGCGAAGGCACCGATGCCGACATCGGTTCCTGGGCCTTGTAAGACCCGGTCTTCGGATCTTCCCATGTCCTCGCCTGCGCCATCCGGCCGGGGTGCTCAGGCCGGCTTCTCGTTGATAGAGCTGATGGTGGTCGTCGCCATCATTGCCATCGCGACCGCAGCCGTTGGCTTGACCGCATTCAACCGGACCGAATCGTCCTTGCGCAAGGACGCCGAGCGTTTGGTTCAGTTGTTCGGCGTTGCCCAATCCGAGGCGCGCGCGGGCGGACGCAGCATTCAATGGGAAACCGATGCCTCGGGCTATCGATTCGTTCGCCGTATCGCGCCGGCTGCCGCGAGCGCCCATACGGCCGTTCGTGAAACGGTGATCGACCGATTCGAGCGCGACGACGTCCTCAGGCCACGTCAGTGGGACGCAGGAAACGTCACGGTCAGTGTTAGCCAGATCGCGCCCGATGCACGCGGCGTCGTCGATGCCGACCGCCCCACTGGCGAGTTTGCCCGGCGCACCCTGGGCAGCGGCACCGTGTTCACCCGCGAATGGATCAGCGACGCCATCCTGATCGAGCTGCGCAGTGCGGGCGAAAGTCTGCGAGTGATTCGCGACGCAGCGGGCCGCTACGAGGTGCGCTTATGATGCACCGCGCCGCGCCCGCCGCACACGACACAGCAGGGTTCAGCCTGATCGAAGTGCTGGTGGCGCTGGCCATCGTCGCCGTCGCCCTGGCGGCCGTCGTGCGCGCGACCGGCCAGATGGCAAGCAATCAGGCCGTCATGAGTGAGCGCGCCTGGGCGCTGATCTCGGCGCAAAACACGATTTCCGAGATTCGTGCTCAACGTATCTACCCTGCTGTCGGACGTAGCTCGCAAGCCTGTCCTCAAGGCCGGATGGCGTTCGTATGCGAGCGCTTCGTCGAGGGCACCGCCAACAACGGCTTTCGCAACGTGACCGTGCGAGTCACGCTTCGAGGCGACGGTCGTCAGGTGGCCGAATTGCGGGCGCTGGCGAGTGCTTGGCCATGACGAGTCGCTGCCGACACCCTTTCAGGCATCGGCCTGTCGTTCGGGCACACATCGCACAGACTGGTTTCACCTTGGTCGAAGTACTGGTCGCGCTGGTGCTAATGGCCATCGTCAGTCTCGTGTCCTGGCAGGGCTTGGATAGCGTCGTTCGCGTTCGCGATCACGTCGAGCGCGAAGCCGCCCGCGATCAGGCCGCCCTCAACGCCATCGGCCAACTGACAACCGACATTCAGATGCGGGCGGCCAACCACGTCTTCGACGGTTCATCGAGTGGTAGCGGTCGATCGACGCGCAAAGCATTGCCTTCTGCCGCGACCGTCCAGGGGCAAGCGGACAATGCGATCCTGAACGTGGTGCGTACCCCCGCTTCGGGTGAAGCAGGCTGGCAGACCGTGCGTTGGTGGCGCGAACAAGGTCGCCTGATGCGTGCGCTGGCACCTGCCGGACACGACTTGCCCTTGCCACAGCCAGGACCGGGTACCGCAGTGCTCGACGAGGTGAGCGCGTTCGAGATCCATGCCTATATTCCGGGCTGGGGATGGCAGCCGCCGCCCTGGTCCGACAACGCACCAGCCACTGGTCTGAGCCTCGTCATTGCATTGACCGCAGCGCAAGGCGCTACGCCCCGAGTCTATCGCCGTATGGTGGACCTGCCATGACCCGATACGCTTCGAACTCGCTGGATGTCCCCCGTCGAGTGAACGGCGAACGCGCCGCTGCCCGAGCGCTTGTACGGGCCTCGCACCAGCAAGGCGTCGCGGTTATCGCAGCACTGCTGGTGGTAGCCGCCGCGGCCATCATCGCGGCCGGCATGATGGCTCGGCAAAGCACCCAGGTGCGTCTTCTGCAAGCGGAGTTGCATCGGGTTCAAGCCCGGGCGTTGTTGCTGGGCGGCATCGATTGGGCCCGCATCACGCTGCGCCACGACGAACGCAACAGCACCATCACTCACCGCGAGCAGGCGTGGGCGACGCCAATCAACGATCTACAAGTCTCTCAAGAGGGCGATGTTCGGCAAGCCTGGTTTTCGGGGCGGATCGAAGACGAACAAGGCAAATTCAATCTGACGAATTTAGCGCGCAATGGGTTGCCTGTGCCGGAGCAAGTCGAAGCATTGACCCGCCTGCTGACCAGTTTGCGCATCGCCGAGGACTCGGCACCGGCCATTGCCCAGCGCATCGCGCGAAGCCAGGCACGTCGGGAGCCAGGCCCGCGCGATGCAGGCAATCAGTCGGGACAGTCCAACACGCCAGGCGCTTCGGGATCGTCTGACGCGCCAGGCTCGACGGTCGATATAGGTCCTTCGGGGGCCGACACGGCAGGACCAGCTCGCGCTCTGGGTTGGCAATCGCTGGACGATCTGCGCGAAATCGAAGGCATCGGCCACCACGACATCGACGCGTTGCGGCCCTATCTCACGGTACTGCCTCGAAGCACGCCCCTTAACGTCAACACGACGACCGTCGAAGTGCTGGCCACATTGTCGCCCGAACTTTCCTTGAGCGCCGCCGCATCCATCATGAATCAGCGCGCGCAAGGTAACTATTTCACCAACCTTGGCGACTTCAACAACAAGCTGCGCAGTGTCGTACCGGATATCGAGCTCGACAACGCGCAAATAACGACCCAAAGCAAATGGTTCGGCGTCGTAGGCACCGTTCGAATCGAACCGGCCGTCGTAGACATGCGGGCGCTGATTCTACGTGGCGATAACCCTACTACGTCCACGGTCTGGATGCAGGAAGCATTTTGAAAAAATTCATACGTATCGCCCTCCCACGTGTATCTACACTGCGCTCGGACACATTACTGCCGTATGTCCTGCTGGACCGTCAGCACACCGTACTGCGCAGCGGTGAACTATCGGCGGCAGAACTAGCCACCGGCATGCCGACCCGTCACACGCAAGTGGTGCTGAATCCAGCCGATGCGGTCCATACCCAGGTGGTGGCGCCCCCCTTGACAGCGGCCCGTCTGACCACCGCCGTGCATTCGCTGATAGAGCCGATGGTGCTGACTTCGCCGGACGACTTGGCCATCGGCCACGGGGCGCGCCAAGCCGACGGCAGCGTGCAGGTCGCATGGACGGCTCGCGCCCCGCTGGCCCGCGCATGGGCGCTGCTGGCCGATGCCGGCTTGCAAGTGAGCGGGTTTTATCCCACGGCGCATATTGCACCTGCGACCGACGCCGCACTTCATACCGCCTTGGCGCTGCCTGTCGACGACCGGTGGCGCCATCCCGCCCCCGACTGGTCGCTGGCCGTAACCGAATTGCGACCTGCAACCCACGGCGATGGTCGTTGGCGTTCGGCAGCACTGATCGGTGTCGCCGCAGCACTGGTCTGGATCATTGGCCTGAATCTATATGTCGGACAGATGGACAGCGAAGCGCGTGCCCTGAAAGTGGCCATGCAAGGCCAAGTTACCCAGGCTTTCCCCGATATCGGCATCGTGATCGACCCGTTAAAGCAAGCGCAGCAGCGCCGAGACAGTTTGCGTGCTGCCCACGGCAGCGCACGCGACGACGATTTTCTACCTCTGGCGCAGGCGGCCGCTTCGTTGCTGCCCCAAGCCGCTCACCGGGTCGAACGCCTGTCGTACCGAGACGGCGCGCTGACGGTTCACCTCGAAGGCGACGATGGCACGGGTGCACCGGATGCCGGCCCCACGCAGCGCGCTGCCGCGATGGGCTTATCGATGACACGCGAGACGTCTGGCTGGCGCATTGCCCGCCTCGATAACACCGGGAGTGCCGAAGCACCCGGCCGCCTGCACTATTCCTCGAGCGGTGCGCGATGAAGACGATTGGTTCGATGAAGATCTCGGCCGCCGACTGGCTGGAACGAAAAATTCCACCTGCGTGGCAGACCCGCTGGCACGACACCCGCCGTCAGACGCAAACTCGCTGGCAGCGTATGACCCGGCGCGAGCAGCGCATGATGCAAGCGCTGGCAGCGGTGGTGGCCGTGTGGCTGACGCTTCAAGTGGCGATTCTGCCGGCTTGGCGCGACATGGTTCGTCATCACCAGACACTACCTACGCTGCGCGCACAGTTGGCCGAGGTGGACGCCTTGGTCCAGGAGGCGCAGGCGCTAGGCCGCCAGCGCGGCGCTCAGGTGCCGCCGAACGCCATCGTCGGCGAGTTGACCGATAGCTGGCGCACCTCCGCCATCGGCGCCGCGCCCACTATCACAGCGGTGCCCGGCACGCAGTCGGCGTGGACAATCGCGTTCGATGCCGCACAGGCCACTGCACTGATCGACTGGCTGGCCTACGGTCCGGGCGTTTTGCGCCTGACCGTCCGCGAACTGACGCTCGAACGCGACCGCGACGCGCTGGGCAAGCCCCTTGCCGGGCGCGTATCGGGCCAGCTCCGTCTGGGCGCCGCCGAGACGCAGGCGCGACAATGACAATACGCCGCATCGCATTCGTTTTCCTGCTGGCGACCATTGCGCTGGTCAGCGCCTTGGCGGTGTTGCCCGCTCGCTGGCTGCTGACGGTTTTGCCGCCTGCCTGGCCGCTCGCCTTAGTCGATGCATCGGGCACCGTATGGCGCGGCCAGGCCCTGGTCGCCGTCGGACCGCCTGGCCTGCGACGTACGCTACCGGCCTCGCTGACGTGGCAATGGCAATGGCAAGACAAACGAGGTCCCACGCTGCTTGCGCATCATCCCGTTTTGGCAGGCCCTATGCCGCTATCCATCGGCTGGCGCGGTGTGACGGTGGGCGCACAGCAGGCGCGACTGCCCGCGTCCTTATTGATCGCAGCGGGCGCACCGATCAATTCGATCGACCCGTCCGGCGACCTGCAGTTGTCGTGGCCCGACTTGAACTTGAGTGTCCTACCCGAACGCGGTGTGCTCATGACCGTTCAATGGAATCAAGCCGGCAGCAGCCGGGTGCGCGTTCACCCCTTAGGCACGTATCGCGCCGTGTTCGCACGCGAACCCTCGGACGTGACGACGCTACGGATTCAGACCTTAGAGGGCCGCCTGCAACTGGCAGGCGAAGGCCGCCACACCCGCGCGCAAGGCTGGCGCTTCGATGGCACGGCGCAGCCTGCGCCGAACGCCGACGACGCGACCCAAGAAGCGCTGATGCCGCTGCTGGGCATGATCGGCCGCCGAGAAGGCAACTCGGCCCGCCTGCAATTCCCCTATTCGAATACCCCCTGACACGATGAGCGCTATGTCCCCCCTCCTTCTTTCGAGCCCCGCTATTTCGGCCCCTGCCATGCGGTGCGCCCGCTTGCCCGCAGCCACGCTCGCAGCGCTGCTGGTCTTGGCGGGCTGCGCAAGCCCGCCGGAACCCCGTTTGGCCATGCCTGAATCGACTTTGATCGACGCCCAGCCAGGTGGCGACGCCGCAGGCCGGATGGCAGACCTGGCGCGCCGAGGTGCCCAGCCGGCCCGCGAACCGGGACGCGATTTGGGGCCCCTGCGCATGCGCGAAACGCCGGCGAGAGCCTCCCACGTAGCCGCCTCCCGACAAATGGTACAGCCCGACAATGCCACGCGCCACACCGGCGAACGGGTCGAACTGAATTTCGTCGACGCCGAACTGGGCGCGGTAGTGCGCGCACTGGCCCGCTTCACGGGTCGGAATTTCGTCGTCGATCCACGCGTAAAAGGCCAATTGACACTGGTTTCCGAAGCACCCGTATCGCCGCCCGTGGCCTATGGCATGTTGGCCGGCGCTTTGCGCATGCAGGGATTTGCCGTGGTCGATGCGAGTGGCATCAGCCGAGTCGTGCCAGAGCCCGATGCCAAGCTGCAAGGCGTACCCGTGACCACGGGCCGCGACACGCCACAAGCGGGCGGACTGGCGACGCGCGTGTTCACGTTGCAATACGAAAACGCCGCCAATCTGGTGCCCGTATTGCGACCCATGATTTCGCCTAACAATCCCATCAACGCGTATTCAAACAACAATACGCTGGTGGTGACGGACTATGCCGAGAACCTCGAGCGCATCGCCGAAGTCATCGCAGGTATCGATACACCGGCGTCGATCAGCGCCGACGTGATTCCGATTCGCCATGGCGTGGCCAGCGACGTGGCTGCTCTGGTGGGCGAGCTATTGGACACCCAGGGTGCCGACCCCACTCAACGCATTACGGTGGTGGCCGACCCGCGCAGCAACGTGGTGCTGGTGCGTGCCAGCAGTCCGGCCCGGGCACAATTGGCGCGCGATCTGGTGCGGCGCATCGACTCGCCCGAAAGCCGACCGGGCAATATGCACGTCGTCTATCTGCGTAACGCCCAGGCCACCCAATTGGCGGATGTCCTGCGTGGCGCGCTGACCGGCCAAAGCGGCGGCAGCTCAGGTGCCGGCAGTGGCTCGGGTAGCAGCAGCGGACTGGGCGGTGGCTTGAGTGGCGAGACCAATGTCGGTCTGAACAACGCAAGGGGTTCGAACTCGCGCAACGACACCGGCTCGTCCGGCATGGGCATGAGCGGCCTCAACAACAATCAACGCGGCATGGCAGGCGCAGGCGCGCTGGGTGGCAGTGGCGGTCAGGGTCGTTCGAGCGATACCCAACCTACGGCCTTCTCGGCAGGCGGTGCCACCGTGCAAGCCGACCCCAGCACGAATACGCTGATCATCACGGCGCCCGAACCGCTGTATCGCAGCTTGCGCGAGGTGATCGATCAGCTCGACCAGCGCCGCGCGCAGGTATTGGTCGAGACCCTGATCGTCGAAGTGACCGCTTCGCAAGAAGCCCAATTCGGCATTCAGTGGATGGCGGGCGGCAGTGGTCTGGGGCGAAGCGGCACCTCGGTGATCGGCGGGGCGAACTACACCGGTACAGGCATTAACGCCGCATCGGCCGTCTCGACCATCGATGCGCTCCCCCAGGGCTTGAATTTAGGCGTGTTGGGCGGCACCGTGAACGTCGCAAGCAGAGAGATTCTAAACCTGGGCGTGCTGGCTCGTGCCATGGCCAGCGATGCCAACAACAACATTCTCTCAACCCCGAATCTGCTGACGCTGGACAACGAAGAGGCCAGTATCGTCGTGGGCCGTACCGTTCCGTTTCAGACGGGGGCATACTCCTCCCACGCCAGCGGTGGCGGCAACGCCGTCAACCCCTTTCAAACCTTCAATCGCGAGGACGTGGGCCTGACCTTGCGGGTTCGTCCACAGATTTCCGAGGGGGGAACGGTCAAGCTGGCGGTCTATCAGGAAGTCAGCAGCATAGAAGGCAGCCCCGAATTAGCGCGAGCGGGCAACATCACCACTCGAAAACGCGCGCTGAACACCCATGTGTTGGTCGACGACGGCCAGATCATTGTGCTGGGCGGTCTGCTAGAAGACAGTGGCGAAGATAGCTCCAACGGCGTCCCCTTCCTGAAAGACATTCCCGGCATCGGTGCGCTGTTTCGGTTTGACACCCGCAAGCGCGAAAAGACCAATCTGATGGTTTTCCTACGTCCGCACATCGTTCGTAATGCGCAAGACACGCGTCGAGTCTCGCTGGATCGCTACGACTACATGCGCCGTGCTCAGGACAACTCGCGTCCGCAAAGCCGCTGGACCATGCCCGACATGCCCACGCCCACCTTGCCCGCTTTGCCCGGTTTACCCGTCCGTCCGGGCGACCCTCTGACACCGCACAACGGCGCCATCGGCAACCGTCTCGACGAAGCAGGTCCGGCGCGCGCACCCGATGCGGGCGTGCCTGCCATAGACCTGCGTACTGGCAGGCAAGATCAAACCCTACGCCAAGCGCCGCCACCGACCCAGATCACCGAGCGTACCTACGCCGCGCCACCGGTGCCGGTCGTGCCCGAATATCAGCCTCAACCGCCTAGCTTTGCCAGCACGGCGGCTACTCAGGGCGAGGCCGATCCGCGCGCGGTGCTCATCCAGATCACGGAAGCGGCATCGGCGAACGACGCCCAAAACATCGTTCGCCGCCTGCGCAACAACGGACTGACGGCCTTCACACAAACCGCGCCCGGCGGCACCGGCGCACTGGTTCGCGCCCGGATCGGCGCCGATGCCGAAAGCATGGAAAGCGTCATGACGCTGCTGCGCGAGCTCGGCTACCAACCTAGCGTGCTGTAAGCCATGACGCCTCTGCCCTATGCCTGGGCGCGTGCGCAACGCGCCATTCTCACCGTCAAACCCGACGGTGCCCTACTGACCTACAGTTCGCGCACGCCGGCCTGGGCGCTGGCCGAGGTACAACGTTGCTATCCTGCCGCGCAATTGCACGTCGTTCCCGACGACGAGATGGAAACTTTGCTGGCCGCAGGCTACGCCCAGACGGGCGACGCAGCGGCCGTCATGGGCGTGGCCGAGAGCGAGATCGATCTCGACCGCTTGATGCAGGATATGCCCGAAATAGAAGACCTGCTGGACACGCAGGACGACGCGCCGGTCATCCGCATGATCAATGCGCTGTTCACGCAGGCCGCACGCGACGATGCCAGCGATATCCATATCGAAGTGTTCGAGACCCACTCGGTGGTGCGCTATCGAGTGGACGGCACCTTGCGCGACGTGGTCAGCCCACGCCGCGCGCTGCATAACGCGCTGATTTCGCGTATCAAGATCATGGCCAACCTGGACATCGCCGAGAAGCGCATGCCCCAGGATGGCCGCATCGCCTTGCGAGTGGGTGGTCGGCCCATCGACGTCCGGGTGTCGACCCTACCCACGGGCCACGGCGAACGCGCCGTGCTGCGCCTGCTGGACAAGGAAGCGGGCCGCTTGCAGTTGGAGAAACTCGGCATGGCGCCCGACCTGCTGGCCGACCTGGACCGTTTGATCAAGCAGCCGCATGGCATTGTGCTGGTCACCGGCCCGACCGGTAGCGGCAAGACAACGACGCTATATGCGTCCCTGGCCCGCCTGGACGCCAGCACCTCGAACATCCTGACGGTCGAAGACCCGATCGAGTACGACTTGCCCGGCATCGGGCAGACCCAGGTCAACGCCCGTATCGACATGACGTTCGCGGTGGCCTTGCGCGCCATTTTGCGACAAGACCCGGATGTCGTGATGATCGGAGAAATCCGCGACCTGGAAACAGCACAGATCGCCGTGCAGGCATCGCTGACCGGCCACCTGGTATTGGCGACGCTGCACACCAACGATTCGGTCTCGGCCCTCACCCGACTGACCGACATGGGCGTCGAACCTTTCCTGCTGTCGTCGTCGCTCTTGGGCGTGCTGGCCCAGCGCCTGGTGCGCCGCCTGTGTCAGCAATGCCGTGCGCCGGCGCAAGATCCCGAAGGCCGTACGGTATGGCGCGCGGTCGGATGTCCTGCATGCAGCCACACGGGCTATTCGGGACGTACCGGCATCCACGAACTGTTCGTGATGGACGACGACATTCGCAATCTCGTTCATGAGAACGCCGGCGAGCAAGCCATCCGTCGAGCCGCCTCGGCCAAAGGCATGCGGACGATGCGCGACGACGGTGAGCGCTGGATACGCGACGGCATCACCAACAAAGAAGAGATCGCGCGAGTCACGCGCGACGCCTGAGCTGAACCCGGACCCCTCTATGCCCGCTTATCAATACGAAGCCGCCGATGCCACCGGCCAGATCGAACGCGGTCAGCTGGATGCCGACTCGCCGCGTTCGGCTCGCAACGCGCTGCGAGGACGCGGGCTGGTGCCCCTGTCCGTCAAGGAAACGGGGCGCGGCAGCAGTGCAGCCGGGACGCTGTTCGCGAAACGCTTGAGCGACGGCGATCTGGGCTGGCTCACGCGTCAGGTGTCCAGTCTGCTGGCGGCCGGATTGCCTCTGGACGCCGCCCTGTCGGCGACGCTCGAACAAGCCGAAAAACGTCATATCGCACACGCCCTGGCGGCCGTGCGTGCCGACGTACGCGCGGGCCACCGTCTGGCCGATGCACTGGCCGCTCGGCCACGCGATTTCCCCGAAATCTATCGTGCGCTGGTGGCCGCTGGCGAAGAGTCGGGCGACCTCGCGCAAGTCATGGAAAAACTCGCCGACTACATCGAGGAGCGCAGCGCCCTGCGCGGCAAGGTGCTGACCGCCTTCATCTATCCCGGCATCGTCGCGGTGGTCTCGGTCTGCATCGTCTTTTTTCTGCTGGGCTACGTAGTACCCCAGGTCGTGGGCGCGTTCAGTCATACGCAACAAGCGTTGCCGCTCTTGACCCGGGTGATGCTGGTCTTGAGTGAAGCGGTACAGGACTGGGGGATGATCGGCTTATTCGCGTTGGTGTTGGCGGTGATCGGCTGGCGCATGTATCTGCGTGCCCCCGGGCCACGCCTGGCCTGGCATCGACGTGTGCTGCGGCTGCCGGTCTTCGGGCGATTCGCATTGGGCGTGAATTCGGCGCGCTTTGCCTCAACGCTGGCCATCCTGAGTAGCAGCGGCGTCAATCTGCTGCGCGCGCTGCAAGCGGCTCGCGACACGCTGACCAACGACGCCTTGCGCCTGGCGGTCGACGAAGCCAGCGGCCGGGTGCGAGAAGGTGCCGCGCTGGCGGCCTCGCTCCAGGCTCAAAAAGTATTTCCCCCCCTGCTGGTTCACTTGATCGGCAGCGGCGAACGCACCGGCAATCTACCGCCCATGCTGGAGCGCGCCGCCTCGACCCTGTCGCGCGATCTGGAACGTCGCGCCATGGCGATGACCGCTATGCTGGAACCGCTGATGATTTTGATCATGGGCGGTGTGGTGCTGCTGATCGTGCTGGCCGTCATGATGCCGATCATCGAAATCAATCAGATGGTGCAGTAAGTCAGATGCGGTCGGGCGAGATCGCCCCCCCCTCGCGATCACGGTCGATTGTGTGTCGGCGCAACCGCTGCACTGGGAAAACATCACCCTGCGGCACACTTTTTGCCGTACATTCGTTCTTCCGTTCGAATGGCGACGATGCGATGGTCCAACCGGCAGCCGGAAACACTTCCCCGATCCGCAGTGTCGCCCTGCTGCTTGTACGCGACGCCCCGCCCCATGAAATGGCGTCGCATTCAGCAGTGGCATACGCTTTGGCCGAACTGCACGGGGTGCCGCTGGCACACGCACTGCCCGCCAAAAACATCGATTCGGCACCCGACGGATGCTATTTCGTCCCCAATAAATGCTTGATCGAACATCCATTGCACCGTCGGCTGCCGATCCGCCAAACCAGCGACTTCTTCGGCGGTCTGGCCCCCTTCCCCTTCGTGGCGACAAAGGCCATCACGCATCCGTTGGTCGACCCGGACGCCTATGCGCCTGACGGGTGGTCCGAGGCGTTTGGCTCGCGTGTGTCGCTGGCGGTGCTACCGGGATTCACCGCCTTTACTCGAGCGGACGTACGCACCGCCTGTCGGCTGCTGTTGGAACTGGGGCCGGTCAGAGTCAAGCCGGTGAACGCCACGGCCGGACGCGGCCAGTCCGTCGTCACGGCCCTCGACGAGCTTGACGCCGCGTTAGGCGACCTCGATGACGCCGGGCTGCGCGAGTGCGGATTGACCTTGGAAATGCATCTGGAAGCGGTCACGACGTTCAGCGTGGGACACGTACACGTCAATGGGGTGACGGCGACCTATGTCGGTACGCAATCGCTTACGCGCGCCAATGACGGCGAGATCGTCTATGGCGGCTCGAAGCTGGATATCGTTCGGGGGGGATTCGATGTGCTGCTGGCGCAGGACTGGGACGAGACATTCCGGCGTGCCATCGTTCAGGCCCAGCGCTACGACTCGGCTGCGCATGAGTGTTTCCAAGGACTGCTGGCATCGCGCCGGAATTACGATATGGTCGAGGGCATCGACGCTTTTGGCGAACGACGCAGCGGAGTGCTGGAACAGTCCTGGCGCATCGGCGGTGCCAGCGGTGCCGAACTGGCAGCACTATCGGCCTTCGCCCGCGATCCGGCCTGTCAGCGGGTATGCGCCGAAACCGTCGAACGCCATGGCGAGGGCCTGCATGCGCCCGCGGGCGCACAGGTGATTTATCACGACGACGACCCGGATTGCGGTCCCATGCTCAAGTACGTGACGGTTCAACCCCAATGATGAGTCCTGCATGACGACGATCAGCCAAGCGATCAACATCTCGGTGCAAGACGAAGCCATCGCCGGCACGTTCATGGCGCCCGGCGACAAGTTGCCAGGGGTATTGTTCGTACACGGCTGGGGCAGCGGTCAGAAAGGCGATACCGACCGCGCCAAGGGTATTGCGGGTTTGGGTTGCGTATGCCTGACCTTCGACCTGCGGGGACACGCCGCCACTCGCGAGCGTCAGGGCGTGGTGTCGCGAGAAGACAATTACCGCGACGTGATGGCCGCCTACGACATGCTGGCAGCCCATCCGAACGTCGATCCAGCTGCGATTGCCGTGGTAGGCAGTAGCTACGGGGGTTATCTGGCCGCGTTGTTGACCACCGAACGGCCGGTGAAATGGCTGGCCTTGCAAGTGCCCGCGCTGTATCGCGACGAACACTGGACCATGCCCAAGGGCAGCATTGACCGCACCGACCTGACCGCTTACCGACAACAATACGTCTTGCCCGAAGACAACCGCGCCTTACGTGCCTGCGCGGCATTCAAAGGCGACGTGCTGATCGTCGAGTCGGAACACGACGTGTATGTACCGCACCCGGCCGTCATGAGCTATCGGCGGGCCTTCGGCGACACGCACTCGCTTACCCACCGCATCATCGACGGAGCCGACCACGCGTTGTCGACCGAAGGCGCGCAGGAAGCCTATACCGGCATTTTGCTGCGTTGGGCCACCGAGATGATTCTGCACGCGCGTATCGGCAGTTTGTAGATCGCCGATCGGGCATCGCCCTTGAATCACCCTCGCAGCACGCTTGCCGGTGTGCCTACGGCCAACTGCGAGACATCGCGACATGCTCGACCAGATAATCGAGAAACGCCCGCACGCGCAGCGGCAGATGTCCGCCCTGGCCCACGAACACGGCATGGATTTCGTCGATGTCGCCCGGGTTGAAGGCGTCCAGCACTGGCACCAGACGACCGGCGTCGATATCCGCTTGCACCTGGAATCGCGCTAATCGCGCCATCCCCAACCCGCTCAGCACCAAGCGATAAAGCGACTGCCCGTCGCTGACGCGGGTATTGCCCAACACCGGCACGCTAGACTGCTCCCCGTTCACGACGAACGGCCAGCCCTGCGTGGCCCGCGTGTAATTGAAGCCCAGTAGATTGTGATCGACCAGCGCACCGGGATGAGCGGGGCAGCCATGGCGGTCGAGATAGACCGGCGCGGCGACCACCACCATATCGGTCTGCCCCAGCTTGCGTGCAACCAGGGACGAGCTTTTGAGCGGCCCCGCCCGCACGGCGACATCGCTGCGGGTTTCCAGAATGTCGATGACCTCGTCGGTCAATTCCAAATCGAGCGAAATCTCGGGATAGGTCGCCAGAAAGCCTGCCGACAAGGGAATCAGAAAGTGTTCGGCAAACGTGAAATTCGCGCTCACGCGTAAGGGGCCGCGAGGGGTGCCGCTCGCCAATACGCCGCGTTCGGCCTCGTCCAGATCGGCCAACACGCCCAGGCTTCGATCGAAGAAACCTCGTCCCTCGGCCGTCAGTTGCAACTGCCGGGTCGAGCGATGCAGCAGGCGCACCCCCAGCCGTGCTTCCAGGCGTGCCACCAACTTGCTGACCGCCGAGGGCGTCATGGCGAACAGACGGGCCGCGCCTGAAAAACTGCCTCGCTCGACCACTCGCACGAAAACTTCCATCTCGCCTGCCCGGTTAACGTCCAGACGCCCCATGATGATTTGATCTCACAAGTATCTTGAATTCATTCAGTCTACCGCGAGAATGATTCGCGGCGCATCATGCCCTCATCCCAATTTTGAAGTGAGATCACATCGTGCCACTCGCGGTTTATGCGTTGATGGCCGGTGCATTCGGCATCGGCGTCACGGAATTCGTCATCATGGGCTTGCTGCTGGAGGTCGGGGCCGACCTGGGGGTGAGCGTACAGGCAGCCGGTCTGCTGATCTCGGGATATGCCATGGGCGTCGTGCTGGGCGCGCCCGTGTTGACCGTGCTCACAGGCGGCTGGTCGCGCAAGCGGGTTCTGCTCGGGCTGATGGCCGTGTTCATTCTCGGCAATCTGGCCTGCGCACTGGCCCCGTCGTACCCCTGGCTCATGCTGGCTCGGGTGATCACGGCCTTTGCCCACGGCACGTTCTTCGGCGTCGGTTCGGTCGTGGCGACCAGCCTGGTGGCCCGCGACAAGCAGGCACAGGCCATTGCCGTGATGTTCACTGGCCTGACGCTGGCCACCGTGCTGGGCGTGCCACTGGGTACTTGGCTGGGACAAGCGTATGGCTGGCGCTCGACGTTCTGGGCCGTGACGGCCGTGGGCGTTCTGGCACTGACTGTGTTGGCGGCCTTTGTACCGACCGATCGCAGACCCACCTCCACCCCGGACTGGCGCGCCGATTTGCGTGCCATCGGTCGCGCGCCGGTCGTGCTGGGCTTGTTGACCACCGTATTGGGTTATGCGGGCTTGTTCGCCGTCTTTACCTATATCGCGCCGCTGCTGACGCAGATTGCCGGTTTCGAAGACGCCGCAGTCTCGCCCATCTTGTTGGTGTTCGGCGGTGGCTTGGTGGCAGGCAATCTATTAGGCGGTCGCTTGGCCGACAAACGATTGCTGCCTACGGTCTTGGGCAGCCTGGCCATGTTGGCCATGGTGCTGGTGGCGATGACCTGGGCGCTACCGCATCGCGCATGGGCCGTGGTGTTCGTCGGGTTGTTGGGCGCCGCCGCCTTCGCCACCGTCGCGCCGCTACAGATGTGGGTCATGCAGCGCGCCCGGGGCGTGGGCGAAAGTCTGGCCGCCAGCTTCAACATTGCGGCTTTTAATTTGGGCAATGCGCTGGGAGCATGGGTGGGCGGCGTCGTCATTGCCCAAGGTCCTGGCCTAGAAGCGGTCACGTGGATAGCCGCTGGCGCGCCTTTGGCCGCGATCGGTGTTGCGCTTTTGTCCTTGCGTCGAATACCGGCGTCGTGCGCGATAGCGCACTCGACGGTATAAGCGAAACAATGCGTACAAATCGCAATGGCATTTCCATAACGCACCTTTCATTGCGCATTCATACCGTTATTTTCGTCGTGAAAGCCAATGTTTGTGCGGCTTGGAAAGGTTTTTTTGGTGTCGCATCGAATGGGGGTTCACCCCTAATTGACGGCCTGTCGGCACAAGCCTAGAAAGGAGGCATACAAGAATAAATATAGGAGCGTTAGGCCATGAAACGACATCAACGTTATCGCCTTGTCATGGGCGTGACACTCGCAGTATTGGCGATTGCGGGTTTGACGGCCACTGTGCTGTGGGCCGACGCGCGAACCGAGCGGCTGGTTGCCGAAAAGCTGGACGATCATGTGGGTGTGGTCATGCGACGTTCGGCCCAGACGCGAGCACAGCAATTGGCGTTCGTCCAAGCGATGAAGTCGGCACCGCCAGTCGCGCCATGTTCGCCCGAGCATATGGCGCGCATGCGTGCGGCCTCGGCCTCGGCAGCCTACCTCCAGGGTGTCGGCGTGATGTCCGGTACGACCTTGATGTGCAGCACCTTGACACCCGAGGGCCAACCCGTCGAGTTAGGCCCGCCAGACCGCGTAGGCGTCAACGGATTTCGCTCCTGGAACACGGTCGACCTGCCCGGTCTGGACGCGCCGTTCAAGATCGACGTGCGCGAGGACTACGCAATGCTGTTGTTGTCGGCCCAAGTCATGGATGGCGGCTCGCGTTCGCCCAGCGTTTCCCTGGCACACATTGGCACGGCAAACCAGCCTTGGACGCTGATCCGGCAGCGCGGCCAGTACGATTTCGCAGGCGTCCTGGCTCGCTACGACGGGAGCAGTGGCAGCTTCTGGCAGGACGACCATTTGTTCGTCGCGCACGAGGTCAGCGAGCCGAAAACCGTGTTCATGGGCGCCATGGATCGCGCCGGCATCGCGGCACAATTCTGGCAGACGCTGGGGCAAGTCGCGTTGGCCGGCATCGTCGTCACTGCGCTCGCCATGGCGCTGGCATTTCATTTCGTCCGCCAACGCTTTTCACTGCGGGCCGAGATCCGTCGTGCACTGAAGAAGCGCGAATTCCATATGTTTTACCAGCCGGTGGTGGCGCTCGACGGTGGCCGGTTCGTCGGTGCCGAGGCATTGATCCGTTGGACACGCGACGATGGCCGACAAGTCAATCCTGGCGAATTCATCCCTGCCGCCGAAAAGGCCGGACTAATCAACGAGGTCACTCACATGGTGATCGAATTGGTTGCCGACGATGTCGCCCGACTGGTGAAAGCAGTGCCCAACGCCCACATCGCCATCAACCTTGCACCCTCCGACGTGGATTCGCCGTTGACGCAGGTGTGGCTCACTAAAATGGTCGAGCGCGCCAAGATCTGCTGCGACAACGTGATGGTCGAAATTACAGAGCGCGGCGTGGTCGATCACGACGCCAAAGACAAACTGGTGTCGATTCGCGCACGGGGCTTTCGATTGGCGATCGACGATTTTGGTACCGGCCAATCCAGCCTATCGCAGATTGCGACTTACAACTTCGATTTTCTGAAAATCGATAAATCCTTCGTCGATGTCGTGTGTACCGACACACTGTCCAGCAAAGTCGCCTTCAACGTGATTCATCTGGCGAAGTCCCTGGGAATGCAGATGATTGCCGAAGGCGTCGAAACCCAGGAGCAGGCCACCGTGCTCGAGCAAGCTGGCGTGCAATATGCGCAGGGCTGGTTGTTTGCCCGTGCGATGCCGTTCGACGACATGTTGCGCTTCGCACAGCGCCATCCGGCGGCTGCTTAGGATTCACATCGATACGGTTGCCGATGCTCGGTCCAGGCTCGCCGAGCGGCCAAGGGTGCCCACGGTGACGGAGCATGACGAGAGAACGTGGCTGGGAAACATGGCTGGCCTACCGTGCAGTGACACCGCAGCGTAGGCCAACCGCCGCCTGAGCTTAGTAGAATCCCATCGCGTTAGGGCTGTAGCTCACCAGTAGGCACTTGGTCTGCTGGTAATTCGACAGCGCCATTTTGTGGGTCTCGCGGCCGATGCCCGACTGTTTATAGCCGCCGAATGCCGCATGAGCCGGATAAAGGTGATAGCAGTTGGTCCACACCCGTCCAGCCTGGATGCCGCGCCCGACACGATATGCGCGCGAGCCATCGCGGCTCCAGACGCCCGCCCCCAGACCGAAGCTGGTGTCGTTGGCCAAAGCGATGGCCTCTTCCTCGGTCTTGAACGTGGTGACCGCCGCCACCGGGCCGAAGATCTCTTCCTGAAAGATACGCATCTTGTTCTCGCCCAAGAGCATGGTCGGGCTGATGTAATAGCCCTGATTGAGATCGCCCGACAGCGCATTGCGCCCGCCGCCCGTCAGGCACTTAGCCCCCTCGCTGCGACCGATGTCGATATAACCCAGGATCTTGTCCATCTGCACTTGCGAGACTTGCGCGCCCACCATCGTGTCGCCTGCCAGCGGATGCCCCGTCTTGATGGACTGCACCCGATTGATCGCGCGCTCGATGAACTTGTCGTAGATGCTGGCCTGCACCAAAATACGCGAGGGGCACGTGCACACTTCGCCTTGGTTCAGGGCGAACATCGACAGCCCTTCCAGAGCCTTGTCGAAAAAATCGTCGTCCGCGTCCATCACGTCTTCGAAAAAGATGTTGGGACTTTTACCGCCCAGCTCGACCGTGGCAGGAATCAGGTTATCGGCTGCCGCATGCAGAATTTGCTTGCCCACTGGCGTCGACCCCGTGAACGCGATCTTGGCAATACGGCGGCTGGTGGCCAACGCGTGGCCCGCCTCTTTGCCCGTGCCGCTGACGATATTAACGACGCCCGGCGGAATCAAATCGTCGATGACCTCCATCAGCACCATAATAGATGCAGGCGTTTGTTCGGCGGGCTTGAGCACCACGGGGCAGCCGGCCGCCAGCGCTGGCGCCAGCTTCCAAGCCGCCATCAGCAGCGGAAAATTCCAGGGAATGATCTGGCCGACCACGCCCACAGGCTCGTGAAAATGGTAGGCCACGGTGGACGAATCGATTTCCGAGATACCGCCTTCTTGGGCGCGGATGCACCCGGCGAAATATCGAAAATGATCGACCGCCAGCGGCAGATCGGCCGCCGTGGTCTCGCGCAAGGGTTTGCCATTGTCGATGGTCTCGGCCACCGCCAACAGTAGCAGGTTCTGTTCGATGCGATCGGCGATGCGCAATAGTACGGCAGCCCGATCGGCGGGCGATGTTCGGCCCCAGCGCTCGCGCGCGGCTTCGGCAGCGTCGATGGCGCGGTCGATGTCGGCGCCGTCCGAGCGCGGCACTTTGCAGAACGCCTGCCCTGTGATGGGCGACAAATTATCGACATACTGACCGTTGGCAGGTGCGACCCACTTTCCGCCTATGTAGTTTTCGTATTGTGATTTGTAGGGGTACTCGACTGACAGACCAAGCTGCTTGAGATCGAAGGGATTCATGTTTTGTCTCCAACTGGGTTGGCGCAACAGATGTCACGGCGTGACGTGCCGAACGATTATGCGCCTGAACGCCGGACGTTACGTAACATGTAACTCGGGCCCGAGCATTCACCATAGGATTCGCCCTAACCGGCGCGACATTGCCGCCGTTAATAGTTGGGCACGACCTCGCCGAGCACTGTCATGCCAGAAACCAGGCCTTTGTCTTTTATCGAAAACTTGACTGGCATCCCGAGCGCCATAGCGCGTGCCGCCCGCGATTCACGACCGAAATTATTTCCGAATGTCACGCAGTACTCCCGCCTATCTCTCGGATCGCGATAGACATACCAGAGTTCTTCACCAAACCAATGATCGTCTTCGACAGTTCGGATGAATTCAACGGCAGCGTCACCATCGTTGATGGGGTCTGTGGCTATATTACAGGTTGTCGAAAACGACTGGGCCGAGCTGACCGACAGCGAAAATATCGCAAGTAGGGAGCCTCCAAAAGCGACCGCAATTTTAGTGAAAATCATGATCTTTCCCCAAGATTAAAAACACATTAATGGAACGTCGATTTTCGAGTAAAAGCGCGCACGGTCGGAGCTCCACAAACACCTTTTACATATGGATCGCACCAAACTCAATACGGCATTCGGCACCATGGATGTTCGATGCTTCAGCGACAGAACGCTGCGAGGCATCTCATTGTTCAAGCATGAATGTTGAATCGAGTTCTACTATTCGTTGGATCGAGTAAAAATCGACCGAAACGGTCACGAGGACTGGTTTCCAGCGCCAGCTTGGCGTTTTGCTCAATCGGCAGCATGGTCACACCTTCGGCGGCGTCGATGGCGCGGTCGATGTCGGCATCGTCCGAACGCGGCCCTTTTCAAAACGCCTGCCCTGCATAGATGACAGATTATCGACATACCGACCATTGGCGGGTGTGACCCACTTCCCGCCTATGCAGTTTTCGTGTTTTGCTTTGTAGGGGTATTCGACTGACGAACCACGCTGCTCGAATCTGAAAAAAAGATTCACGCTTTGTCTTCTACGAAATTGGTGCAGGCCGTGTCACGGCGTGAGGTGCTCAAGATTATGCGTCTCAACGCCAAACACCCGGTAACACTTGGCATGCCGACGAGCGAGATTAACGCGCGTCTGGATGAAACCAAATCATTCGAATTTGTCGTGCTATTTACCGCGTTGCTAAATGAAATCAGGAACCAAATGTAACTACTGCCTAGACGAGCCGCGACGAATTCCATCCAATAATATATTGATCCCTAAGCGCTGTTGCGGAGTTTATCAATGAAATTTCATATTGCTATTTTCTGTTTGATCGTGAATGGCCTGACAATCGCGGCACCGGCGCCACCACCTCTGCCGCGACCGCCACCGCCGCCGCCCGGGTATCTATTTTGGGCAAGCTCAACAAGCCCCGATCAGATATTTCAAAACGGACGGCCTCCTCGAGGCGAAAACGATAATCTGCAGCAGTACGCTTTAGGTACGAGCTGTAGGGCAAATGCCGCATCACGCACCTTTTTTTCCGAAGCATCTGAGAATCACGATCGAGTTTGGAGTCTGGCAAACGGCTTATCCTCACGAATGCCCAACCAAAATGTCTATCTATATGTTTTTCGGGCTACACCGCGCTGGCATCGCCTAGGTCTTTCGCTCAGAGAAGCCTATCCCGAACAAGTCGGGCTGGCGCAACAACTTGCAGACCGATACGCAAATGAGGCGATCTGGATTCATCCCGGGACAGTACCAGCCAATACGATCGTCGCAGCCTATCGCATTCAGGATAGAATCTATAAAGAACGCTATTGGAATGCGAACTACAGTTGGCAGCAGCCTCAACTGATGGGTTCTATTCCCTACATACCCAGGAACACCACCTTTAACGAGCATTTGCTGATGGAGTACGCCATACCCGATTTCGACTACATGCCCGCATGTCAGGCGGACGCTGCGTGCCATAACACGCAAGCGCAGTGGCTTTCGGCGACGCCACCCACGGCATGCAGTAGCTTGACATTCGAAAGCGCACCGCTAGCTCAATTTTTTGCCCGGCAGTGGCTGCCTATTTTGTTTAACGCGGAATAGTCATCATGGACTGTAAAACCCGACCGAAGATGCTGCGTTCGTGTGGCTAATGTCAGTTTAAATACCAGATATGCGATGGCGACGATGCGCCTGACGACAAACCAAAAATATAATTTTGTCGGCCCGCGACTATCGCCTCGCAGCCTACGAGGCATGGTCTTGATAGGCTGAATCAATACCCAGCTATCGCAAAACGATAAATCAATCCTTTTTCCTAAGCCGTCACTATCTCGATAGACGTGCCAGATGACGTTCACTGTCCAGTCATCGCTCTCGACTACTCCGATGAATCTAACACTGCGGGTCTATTTCAATTTGCTTCGATCGACCACGTAGAGATGGCATATTCTTACTCGTTTCAAAGCATCACGACGAAGTCCGGTGCAGGCCCTTTGCGCCATTTGGCTGAATATCAGGCGTGCGCTTCTTCGCCTAAATAAGCCGCGCGCACCTTGGGATCGTCCAGCAGACGCTTCGCCTCGCCTTGAAGAATCAGCTCGCCCGATTCCATCACGTAACCGCGATGACTGTTTTCCAGCGCCAACTTGGCATTTTGCTCGATCAGCAAAATGGTCACGCCTTCGGCGGCGATCATTCGCACCACCTCGAACACCTTCTCGACCATCAACGGTGCCAAGCCCATCGACGGCTCGTCCAGCAACAACAAGCGGGGCTTGGCGATCATCGCGCGTCCCATCGCCACCATCTGCTGCTCGCCGCCCGACAGCGTGCCAGCCGTCTGGCGGCGACGCTCAGCCAAACGCGGGAACAGCTCGAACACGCGCTCGGTATCGCGCTTGATACCCGCCGCATCCCGACGGGTATAGCCGCCCATGGCCAGATTCTCTTCGATGGTCAATTGGCCAAAAATGCCCCGGCCCTCGGGCACCATCACCAAGCCTTGACGCACCAGCTCATGCGAGGGTGTGCCGGTAATGTCCTTGCCTGCGTAATGGACGCCACCACCTGCCACCGGCACCAGACCGCAGATCGCCCGTAGCGTCGTGCTCTTGCCCGCGCCGTTGGCGCCGATCAGCGCGACCAGTTCGCCTTCGTGGACCGTCAAATCGATACCGCGCACTGCGCGAATACCGCCGTAGGCGACCTGCAGGTCGCGTAATTCCAGCAATGTCTTAACCTGGCTCATGCCTGGCCTCCGGGAAGCGTAGTGGCTTCGGTGGCAGCGCCTGCCCCCAGATAAGCCTCGATGACTTTGGGATTGCGTTGGACTTCGGCGGGACGGCCTTCGGCCAGCACTTTGCCGTATTCCAGCACCAGCACGCGATCGCACAGCCCCATCACCAATTTCATGTCGTGCTCGATCAGCAGCACGGTCACGCCATCGGCGCGAATCTTTTCGATCAACTGGCGCAGCACCACCGTCTCGGAAGCGTTCATGCCAGCAGCTGGCTCGTCCAAGGCCAGAAGCCTAGGCTCAGTAGCTAACGCACGAGCGATTTCCAGACGGCGCTGGTCGCCGTAAGGCAGGGCTTTGGCGATGTCGTTGGCACGCTGTCCGATAC
The DNA here is from genome assembly GCA_945903445.1 of Bordetella parapertussis. Classification (GTDB taxonomy): domain Bacteria; phylum Pseudomonadota; class Gammaproteobacteria; order Burkholderiales; family Burkholderiaceae_B; genus Schauerella. The sequence continues at coordinate 79,892 of CAMDNZ010000004.1, read as the reverse complement.
CGACGTAGTCGAGCAAGGCGTAGGCACGCTCTTCGATAGCACGCTCTTCGCGCCGCTGCGCGCGCGTACGCAACACGGCACCCAGCACACCGGCTTTCGTGCGGATATGGCGGCCGATCATGACGTTTTCGAGCGCACTCAAATTACCGAACAAGCGAATGTTCTGGAACGTGCGCGCCAAACCCAAATTGGCGATATCGTGCGGCTTGGCACCGGTCAAGGCTCGACCGTTGAACGTGCACGTGCCGGACTCCGGGATATACAAGCTGGTCAGTACATTGAACAGCGTGGTCTTGCCCGCGCCGTTCGGACCGATCAGCCCGTAGATCTCGCCTTTTTGAATGCTGAAACCCACTTCCGATAGCGCTTGCAGGCCGCCAAAGCGTTTTGACAGGCCTTCGGCCTGCAACAAGGTGCTCATGTTTTGTCTCCCTTGGTCGTCAACTCGCGGCGGCGCACCGACGACGGCCACAGTCCAGCCGGGCGAAACAGCATAACCAACACCATGGCCAGACCAAACATCAACATGCGGATGCCTTCGGGATCCAATACCACCGCGCCGAACAACATGTGCTGCAAGGGTTCGACCACGGCACGCAGGAACTCTGGCAAGCCCGCCAGGATGATGGCGCCCAGGATGACGCCAGGGATGTGCCCCATGCCACCCAACACCACCATGCACAGAATCGAAATCGACTCGGTCAAGCTGAAGCTTTCAGGGCTGACGAAGCCTTGCATGGCGGCGAACATCGCGCCTGCCACACCGCCGAACGACGCACCTAGCGCGAACGCCAGCAGTTTGGTGTTGCGAGTGTTAATGCCCATCGCCTTGGCTGCGATTTCGTCTTCACGAATGGCTTCCCAGGCACGGCCGATGCGCGAGTTTTGCAGGCGCACGCACACCAACAGAATGATCAGCACGAACGCCAGCAACAGGTAATAGTATTTTTCGGGACCGGTGAACCGAATGCCCATCAAGGTCTCGGTACGGCCGAAAGTGAACTCGCCCACCTTGAACGGATCGATCCGGTTAATGCCTTGCGGGCCGTTGGTGATGTTGATCGGCGCGTTCAGGTTGGTCAGAAAGATACGGATGATCTCGCCGAAACCCAAGGTGACGATGGCAAGATAATCGCCGCGCAACTTGAGCGTCGGCGCGCCCAACAACACCCCGAACAAGGCCGCCACACCCACGGCGATAGGCAGAATCGCCCAGAACGGCAAATGCAGGCCGAAGTGCGGCGAAGCCAGCAGCGCCCACGTATAGGCACCCACTGCATAGAACGCGATATAGCCCAGATCCAGCAGACCCGCAAAACCGACGACGATGTTCAGGCCGACGGCCAGCATCACGTACAGCAAGGCGAAGTTCAGAATACGAACCCAGCTTTGGCCGAACTGGCCGATGAAAAACGGCAGCACCGCCAGCACCACGCCGATCAGGGCGATCCCGACTAAGGTGCGTGCCGGAATGCGGCGAGCCCCGCTGCCCAAGGCAGGCGAAGCAGAAGTCGTAGCGTAAGTCATGCACGGTCTCCCACACGCTCGCCCATCAGACCACTGGGCCGAAAAATCAATACGGCCACCAGCACGACGAAAGCGAACACGTCTTGATAGTGGCTGCCGAGAAAGCCGCCGGTCAGGTCGCCGATGTAGCCGGAACCCAGCGCTTCGATCACACCCAGCAACAAGCCGCCCAACATCGCACCGCCCAGGTTGCCAATGCCGCCCAGCACAGCGGCGGTAAACGCCTTCAGGCCCAGCATGAAACCCATGGTGTATTGCGCCACGCCGTAATAGGTCGTGACCATCGTGCCTGCGACGGCAGCCAAGGCCGACCCAATCAGGAACGCCGCGGAGATGACGGTGTTGATGTTCACACCCATCAGACCCGCGACTTCGCGGTTCTGTGCGGTAGCGCGCATGGCCGTACCCAGGCGCGTACCGTGCACCAGATAGGTCAGACCCGCCATCAACGCACCGGCGATGACCACGATGGCGATCTGCAAGCCACTGACGCGCGCACCCATGACGGTATACACATCGCTGTGAATGATCTGTGGAAAGCTCATGTAGTTGCGGCCCCAGATCATCATCGCGAGGTTCTGGAGAATGATGGATACACCGATGGCGGTGATCAGCGCGGCCAGGCGGGGAGCGCGGCGCAGCGGCCGATAGGCCACGCGCTCGGCGGTCCAGCCCACGATCATGCACGCCGGAATGGCGACCAGCAGACCCGCGCCCAGGGCCATCCAGGCCGAAACGCTGGGATCGCCGCCCACCAGCGAAGTCACGACGACGGTGACGACCATGGCACCGATCATCACCACGTCGCCGTGCGCAAAATTGATCAGGCCGATGATGCCGTAGACCATGGTGTATCCCAGGGCTACCAATGCATAGACGCTACCCAGCGTCAGGCCGTTAATAAGTTGTTGGATGAATATTTCCATGCTGCGCCCTTAGGGGTTCTGGCTGACGACAGGCGGCGGCTCGACGCCGCCGCCTAATCTTTACTGCGCTTGACTGACAATGGTCTCAACCATTTCCCACTTGCCGCCCTTGACCTGATAGATGGTCACGGACACTTCTTTCAGATCGCCCTTCGCGTCATATGCGATGTTCTCGCTGGTCGCACCCTTGCGCGACAGCTTGGCCAGCTCGGGCAAATACTTTTCCGGATTGGCCGAGTTGGCTTTCTGGATGGCGACGATCATGTTCCATGCACCGTCGTAGGCGTAAGGCGAATACACGCCGGGAGCCTTCTTGAAGCGCGCCTGATAGGCGGCGTCGAAGTCCTTGCCTGCAGCCATCTGCACCAGCGGTACACCGGCCAGCGAAGCGTAAGTGCCCTCGGCTGCGCCTCCGGCCAGCTTGATGAAGGTTTCGCTGCGGGTCATTTCGCCCGAGACCAGCGGTGCCTTGATACCCAGCGTCTCGATCTGACGCTTCATCGGACCCGATTGCGCATCCAGGCCACCGAAGAAGATCGCATCCGGGGCCACGCCCTTGATGTTGGTCAGGATGGACGTGAAATCGTTGGCCTTGTCGTTGGTGTACTCGCGGCGAACGATGGTGCCGCCCGCTGCCTTGACGGCCTTCTCGACTTCGTCGGCCAAGCCTTGACCATACGCGGTGCGGTCATCGATCAGCGCGATCTTCTTGGCGCCCAGCTTCTCGACCATGAACTTGCCGACTGCGCTGCCTTGCTGCGTGTCGCTGGTCATCATGCGAAAGGTAGTGTTGTAGTTTTGCAGGGTGTATTCGGGCGAGGTCGCCATGGCGATCTGCGGCAGGCCGGCGTCGTGATAGACGCGCGAAGCCGGGATCGTGGTGCCCGAGTTGAAATGACCCAGAATGCCAGCGACGTCCTCGTCGACCAGTTGCTGGGCGACTTGCACACCGACGCGCGGATCGGCCTGGTCGTCTTTGGACACCAGGACGAACTTGGCCTTCGAGCCATCGACGTCGATGCCCTGCTTGTTGGCTTCTTCCAGCGCCAGCAGCAGGCCGTTCTGCATTTCTTCGCCGTAGTGCGATTGCGGACCGGTCAAGGGCGCGGCAAAACCGAAGCGGATGTCAGCGGCGTGCGCCGGGGCGAATGCCAGGCTGACTGCTGCTGCGCAACCGAGCGCGACCTTGGAAAAGAATTGCTTGGACTTCATGGTGACCCCTCCTGGGCGATATCGATGCCCTTGTGGACTGACTACGAAACCGCAGCATGTGCTGCGTAGCGAAAAAATACTGCCTGCGAAAAACGATGTGTGCGGCAATGAACCCGCGTTAACCGATGGTCATCAGGTTGGCGTTACCGCCTGCCGCTGCGGTGTTGACACTGATCGAACGCTCGGCCAGCAGACGCTCGATGGCATAGCCCTCGCCCGCCGCCAAGGCTTGAGCGGTCAGACCTTGCACCGACAGAATGGCGCCTGTGCGCGCGGCGACTCGGCGATTCAAGGCCAAGAGCGCGTCGCCATCGCCTTCGAACAACACCGCCTGAACGTCGGCATCGTCGACGGCCTTGTCACCCGCGATGGTGGGCGCGTTCGGGCGACCTGCCAGGCTGGCCACCATGGCCTGCCCCGCCTGCGTATCGACGAACAAGGCACGATTGCCGCTGCGCGAGACCGCGGTCCATTGCGCCTGAGCCCCGACCTCGGTTTGCGCCACGCACAATACCGTACCGCGCGGAGCCAGACTCCATGTATTGAGCTCGCCCGTGGGGCCAGGCAGCGTGACCCGCCACGGCTGCTCGGCGCTCATGCCTCGGATGGCGGGCAAACCGGCCGGACGCTTGGCCAGCAGACGCAGCAGATAGAGCGGGCCGCCTGCCTTCGGGCCGGTGCCCGACAGACCTTCGCCGCCAAACGGCTGCACGCCGACGATGGCACCGATCACGTTGCGGTTCACATAGACGTTGCCCGCATGAATGCGGTTGACGACCTGGTTGATGGTCTCGTCGATACGGGTGTGTACGCCGAACGTCAGGCCATAGCCGGTCGCGTTGATGTCGTCGATCAGGCGATCCAGTTGGGCGCGTTTATAACGCACCACGTGCAGCACCGGGCCGAACACTTCACGCTCGAGCGCCGACAATTCGTTCAATTCGATCAAGGTCGGCGCGACGAACGTGCCGTGCCGGCAGTCCTCGGGCAAAGGCAGAGTCTCGACTTTGTGGCCACTATCGCGCAGGGTTTGCACGTGGCGCACGATGGTGTCGCGCGCCGCGGCATCGATGACCGGACCGACGTCGATCGACAAGTTCTCGGGGTTACCCACGGCTAGCTCGTGCAAAGCGCCATGCAGCATCTTTAGCGTGCGATCGGCGATCTCTTCTTGCAGGCACAAAACGCGCAGGGCCGAGCAGCGCTGACCAGCCGAGTCGAATGCCGACGCCAACACGTCGCCCACCACCTGCTCGGCCAAGGCCGAGGAATCGACCACCATCGCGTTTTGCCCGCCCGTCTCGGCGATCAGCGGAATCGGTTGACCGTCGTCGTCCAAACGATCGGCCAAAGTGCGGGCGATCAATTTGGCGACATCGGTCGAACCGGTGAACATGACGCCACGCACTCGGGCGTCCGAAGTCAGCGTCGCGCCCACGGTTTCACCGCGGCCGGGCAGCAGTTGCACCGCATCGCGCGGCACACCTGCGGCATGGAGCAGGTCAATGGCCTGAGCGGCGATCAGCGGCGTTTGCTCGGCGGGCTTGGCCAGCACCACGTTGCCGGCAGCCAGGGCCGCAGCGACCTGGCCGATGAAAATCGCCAGCGGGAAATTCCACGGGCTGATACACACTACCGGTCCCAACGGGCGATGACTGTCGTTGGAGAAGTCGCGCTCGATGGCTTGCGCGTAATAACGCAGGAAGTCCACGGCTTCGCGCACTTCGGCGATTGCGTTGGGCAAAGACTTGCCTGCTTCTCGAACGATCAGTCCGAGCAAGGGCTGCATCTGCCCTTCCAGCGCCTGAGCCGCACGGCGCAGGCACGCCGCGCGCTCGGACACCGGCGTCGATTGCCAGATGGGTGCGGCGTGCGTGGCGGCACGCAAAGCGGCCTGCACGTCGGCCTCGTCGGCTTCGGCTACTCGGCCCACGGTGTCGCGCAGATCGGCCGGGTTGCGCACGGGCTGCCAGCGCAAGGAATCTTCGGCCAGGGGTTCGGCGCTCGAATCGATGGCCGTGGGCGCAGCCCGCCACGTCGTCGCGGCACTGGCCAACAAGGCCGACGACAGCGAAGCCAGACGCTGTTCGTTGGACAGGTCCAGACCCGCCGCATTGGGCCGGTTCTCGCCCGCGGCTTCATACAGATCGCGGGGCAACGGAATCTTGTCGTGCGGCGCGCCTAACGGCTGAATGTTCAAGGCAACGTCGACCGGGTCGGCCACCAGACGCTCGACCGGCACATCGGTGTCGCCGATCAGGTTTACGAACGAGGTGTTCGCGCCGTTTTCCAGTAGGCGGCGCACCAAATAGGCCAGTAGGGTCTCGTGCGTGCCGACCGGGGCATACACGCGGCAGGGACGATTCAGGCGACCTTGTGATACCGGACCCGTGACTTCCTCGTACAGCGGCTCGCCCATGCCATGCAGGCACTGGAACTCGTACTGACCGGGGTAATAGTTTTGGCCGGCCATGTGATAGATGGCTGCCAGCGTTTGGGCGTTGTGCGTGGCGAACTGTGGGAACACGGCCTCCGGTGCCGCCAGCAACTTGCGGGCGCACGCCAGATACGAAACATCGGTGTAAACCTTACGGGTGTACACGGGATAGCCTTCCAAACCGTCCACTTGGGCACGCTTGATCTCGCTGTCCCAATAGGCGCCTTTCACCAGGCGTACCATGATGCGGTGACGAGTCCGACGCGCCAGATCGATTACGAAATCGATCACGTAAGGTGCGCGCTTCTGATAAGCCTGGATCACAAAACCGATGCCGTTCCAACCGGCCAGCGATGGATCGGCGCACAGCCCGTCGAGCAGGTCGAGCGAGATTTCGAGGCGATCGGCCTCTTCGGCATCGATGTTCAAGCCGATGTCGTAGCGATGCGCCAATTGCGCCAGAGCCAGTACGCGGGGTTGCAACTCGCTCATGACGCGGTCTTGCTGTGCCCGGCTGTAACGCGGGTGCAAGGCCGACAACTTGATCGAAATGCCAGGGCCTTCGTAAATGCCCCGGCCGTGCGACGCCTTGCCGATGGCGTGAATCGCCTGCACATAGGCGTCGTAATAGACTTGCGCGTCTTCGGCCGTGGTGGCGGCTTCGCCCAGCATGTCGTAGGAATAACGGAATCCGCGCGACTCGAACTTGCGGCTGTTGGCCAGCGCTTCGGAGATGGTCTCGCCGGTGACGAACTGCTCGCCCATCATCCGCATGGCCATGTCCACGCCCTTGCGGATGACGGGTTCGCCGCCCTTGCCGATCAAACGGGTCAGGGCACGCGACAGCGACTGCTCGCTGCTGGTGGCCACCAGTTTGCCGGTCAGCACCAGCCCCCAGGCGGCCGCATTGACGAACATGGACGACGACTGCCCGACGTGAGCGTGCCAGTCGCCTCGGCTGATCTTGTCGCGGATCAGGGCGTCACGGGTGCTGCGATCGGGAATGCGCAACAGGGCTTCGGCCAGACACATCAGCGCGACGCCTTCCTGGCTGGACAGCGAAAACTCCTGCACCAGTGCTTCGACGCCGCCATGTTTGCGTTTGCGCTTGTCGCGCAGGGCTTGCACCAGCTTGGCGGCCAGGGACTGCACTTTTTCGCCTTGGGCCGCAGCACGCGCCTGACCGATCAACAGCGGCACGCATTCGGATTCCGGACGCCGGTAGGCCGAGGTGATGGCCGCACGCAGCACCGATTGCGGCGCCACCGACTGCGCAAACGATAGAAACGGTTGAAGGGCTTGCGGCGTGTCGTCTTCGCGCTCCTCAGGTTGCAACTCAGGTAAACCCAAATGTGACAACTCGGGGGGCACTCGACCTTGCTCGACTTGCTCGAGATAGGCCAGGACCGACTGCTTGATAAACCAATGCGGCGTTCGTCCCAAACGTTCTGCTGCAGTGCGCAAGCGGCTGCGCAAAGCATCGTCCACCTTCAAACCCAGAGTCGTGCTGGCCATAAATTCGTCGCCATGTAGAAAAACGTTGCAACCACCAAGTTGCAACCTATTGCGGCGGATTATAGGCAGCTTGTTTCAAGATATTAACTAGGTACTTACCCCATAAGGTTGCACCTTTTAGCCAGCGCTAGAACTGCGATTTTTCTCTTGAAAAAGCGCGTTCAATCTATAAACATGAATTTTTTTCAAGTTAAGCGTGAAATCTATGAATTTCATGTTTTGCAGCAGTTGCAGCGCACTATGCCGTTCACATGAAGCCATTGCGTAAGCCCGCGCGGCAGCGCACGCTTCCCCTGCTCAGGACTTCTTCATGACAGCTCCGCTCTCAGTGACCTTGAAGGTCAACGGCCAAGACCACCGACTCGATCTGGATCCGCGCACCACCCTGCTCGACTGCCTGCGCGAGCATCTGCATCTGACGGGCACCAAGAAAGGCTGTGACCACGGCCAGTGCGGCGCCTGTACGGTGCATGTCAACGGCAAACGCGTCAACGCCTGTCTGCGCCTGGCCGTCACCCACCAGGGCGACGACATCACGACCATCGAAGGCTTGGGCACGCCGGACAATCTCCATCCCATGCAGGCGTCGTTCGTGGCGCACGACGGCTACCAGTGCGGCTATTGCACGGCAGGCCAGATCATGTCGGGGGTCGCGTTGATGAAAGAACCCTGTGGCCCCGGCAATGCCGACGTCAAGGAAGCCATGAGCGGCAACATTTGCCGTTGCGGCGCCTACTCAAACATCGTGGCGGCTATACAGCACGTCCGCAAAGCATAAAAGGCGGCCCATGGAGAACTTTCAGATTTCCCGCGCCGACGATGTGGCCTCCGCCATTCGTGCAGGCACCTTGTCGAACACCGCGCAACAAGGCGCGAGCGTTCGGTTTCTGGCCGGTGGCACCACTCTCATCGACCTGATGAAGCTGGACGTCGAGCGACCACTTCAACTGGTCGATATCGGCCGCCTGCCGCTCGATCGGATCACACGACGTGAAGACGGCGGAGTCGATATCGGCGCCACCGTGCGCAATGCCGATCTCGCCCATCACGCCCATATCCAATCGACCTACCGCGTGCTGTCGCAAGCCCTGCTATCGGGCGCATCGGCTCAGTTGCGCAACATGGCGACCACGGGTGGCAACCTGTTGCAACGCACCCGTTGCGTCTATTTTCGCGACCCGGCCATGGCCTGTAATAAGCGCGCACCCGGCAGCGGCTGCGACGCCATCGGCGGCTTCAACCGCAACCTGGCCGTTCTGGGTACCAGCAACGCTTGTATCGCCAGCAATCCATCGGACATGAACGTCGCGCTGACTGCGCTGGAGGCCCGCATCCATATACATGGCGCGGGCGGCAAGCGGGCGATCGCCATCGACGACTTCTTTGTTCTGCCCGGCGACACGCCAGATCGGGAAACGGTGCTGAACTCCGGCGACCTCATCACGCACGTCAGCTTGGCCGCGCCGGTCGCGGGCATGCGCTCGACCTATTTGAAGCTGCGCGACCGGGCGTCGTACGAATTTGCGCTGGCCTCGGTGGCCGCCATCGTCGCTGTTGACGATCGAAAGATGAGCCACGTCCGGATCGCCTTGGGCGGCGTTGGCACCAAACCCTGGCGCGCGTGCGAAGCCGAAGCCGTGTTGATCGGGCAAACCCCGAACGAACGCCTGTTTCGCCAGGCGGCCGAGGCTGCCCTGGCCGACGCTCGCCCACAAAGCGAAAACGGTTTCAAGGTCGAACTGGCCAAGCGCTGCATCGTGCAAGCCTTGAAAGACGCCACATCAACCGCCTGATGCCCAGTGCGCCGAAAGGATATTCCATGACTGCCAATACCCCATCCGAAGCCTCGGCCGTCGGTGCATCGCTCGCCCGTATCGATGGTCCGCTGAAAGTGAGCGGGCAAGCCAGGTACACCTCCGATTGCCACTTTCCCGGCATGCTGTACGCCTGCCCTGTCGGCGCCACCATTGCGAATGGCGAGCTGACCGGACTGGATACCCGAACGGCGTCGAAAATGCCGGGCGTGGTGAAAGTATTCACGCACGAGAACATCGGACCACTGTATCGGGTATCGGACGCCAGCGGGGCATCGATCGACGAAAAACGCCCGCCCTTTGCCGACACGCACATCAACTACTACGGTCAATATGTCGCGCTGGTCGTGGCCGAAACGTTTGAGCAGGCCACCGCCGCCGCTCGCGCCGTCAAAGCCACATACTCGACTGGCCCGGTCGATGTCCGGCTCGAGCTCGAACCCGACGACGAACCCCAGGTTGATAGCGAGCGGGGCGATGCCGAAACCGCATTCGCCCAAAGCGAGGTCAAGATCGATCAGGTCTACCGTACCCCACCCGAGACGCATAATCCGATCGAGTTGCATTGCACGGTCGCGACGTATGACGGCCAGCGCTATACCGTGTGTGAAACCTCGCAGGCCATCGGCAATCACAAAGCCGTGCTGGTGCAGATGCTGGGCGAAATACCGGAAAACATCCGTGTCGTGACCGAATACCTGGGTTCGGGGTTCGGCGGCAAGTTATGGCCCTGGACGCACTCCTTGCTGGCGGTCGCCGCCGCACGCGACTTGAAACCCCCCGTCAAACTCGAAATCACGCGCAAGATGATGTTTGAAACAGTGGGGCATCGCACGAATACCCAACAACGCATTCGCCTGTCGGCCACGCAGGCCGGTCGGCTCACGTCCTTGCAGCAGGATTACATTTATCACGTGGCCCAGGTCGAGGAGAATAAAGAAAGCTGCGGCGAAGCGACGCCGTATTTCTACAGCACGCCCAATCTTCGAGTCACCTCCGGACAAGCTCGTCGTCATTTCGGCCCTAACACCTCTATGCGTGGCCCCGGCGCGGTGCCGGGCTTGTATTGCACCGAATCGGCGATGGACGAACTGGCCATCGCTCTGGACATGTGCCCGGTGCAGTTGCGCATTCAGAACGAACCCGACATCGACGAGAGCCTGGGGGTGCCCTTTTCGACCCGGCATTACGTCGAATGCCTGAAAAAAGGTGCTGAACGATTCGGCTGGTCCCGGCGTAATGCGACCGTGGGCAGCATGCATGCCGACGGCGAGATTCTGGGCTGGGGTGTGGCGGGTGCATCCTGGATGGCCAAGCGCATTCCGGCCATGGCCTCGGTTCAGCTGAATCGCGACGGCACCGCCCGTGTCGCCAGCGCGACCCAGGACATCGGCACGGGCACCTATACCGTGATGGCGCAGATGGTGACTCAGTTGACAGGCATCGACAGCGGCAGAATCAAGGTGGCGATCGGCGATACCGCGTTTCCGGCCGGGCCGATGTCGGGCGGATCGATGGCGACCGGTTCATTGGTGCCTGCCGTAGGCAAAGCCACGCGCGACGCCATCAAGCAACTATTGACCATCGCCAGCCAGACCGAGGGCTTGTCCACGTATGGTGTCGATACCGATGAGTTGAGCTTCTCGGGCGGGCGGGTGCATCGCAAGAACGGTGCGGCCCAAGACGGCTTGCCCTTCGAGGTTGTGCTGCAAAAGGCGCAATTAAGCCAGGTATCGGGTCGGGGCCGGGCCGGATCCAGCGATAGCGATCCCGATGCCGACAAGCATTCGATTCATTCCTATGGGGCTCATTTCGTCGAGGTGGGCTGGCAACCCGAGATCGGTCGCTTACGCGTCAAGCGAGTGGTCACCGTGATCGATGCCGGCAAGATCATCAACCCCTTATCCGGCCGCAACCAGATCGAAGGCGCCATCGTGATGGGCGTTGGCATGGCCTTATTCGAAGAAACGCATTACGACCCGCGCAATGGGGCGCCGGTCAACAGCAATCTGGCCGACTACATCGTGGCGACCCATGCCGATTCACCGGACATCGACGTCGAATTTCTGGACTATCCCGATCTGGCCTTGAACGAGTTGGGTGCGCGTGGCATCGGCGAGATTGGTTTGGCGGGCGTGGCGGCGGCCATTACCGCAGCGGTGTATCACGCCACGGGCGTGCGGCTGCGGGATTTACCTGTTCGCATCGACGATTTGATCGGGGCTGAAGCGTCGTGAGATCGGCCATGCTGCGACATCGCTCGACCAGCCGCTCTCGATGGGAAGAAAGTCTCGTCGTTGTCGTCCTGGCGGCGGGTCGAGGCAGGCGGTTTCGCGCTTCGGGTGGTCAAACACACAAGCTGGACGCGTTGCTGGATGGCGTTGCGGTGCTGAAGCGGGTTTTGACGGCCGTCGAAAACGCCGGTTTGACATACCACGTGGTCGCCCCGGCTCCGGCTACGGCCCAGATCTCGGTTTCGGCTTCTGCGCCAGCGCCGGCCCAGACCTCGGCTAGCGACGAGACGGCAGCGCCGCTCACGTATTGCACCGACGGCATGGGCGACTCTATTGCCAGCGGGGTTCGGGCCACTGCCAACAGCGCCGGCTGGTTGATTCTGCCAGGCGACCTGCCCTTGATTGAACCGGCGACGCTGCGTCTGATGGCTCAAGCACTCGAACGGCATGCGATTGTCGTGCCCCACCATCGAGGCCGTTCAGGCCATCCAGTGGGTTTTCGTGCCGAGTGCGGTTCGACGCTGCAAACCCTTTCTGGCGACCAGGGCGCAGCCGGAATCGTACATACCTATCGCGCACGGCGACGGGTTCTCGATCTGGAGGTCGACGATGCCGGTGTGTTTACCGATATCGACACGCTGGATGACTTGGCCCACGCCGCAGCACTGCTTTCTCAATGCCAATCACACAAGGCTGCTGGCTCGCCCGGCGGCATCAGTCATGGACACTATTGATTTATCGGTCTTACGCAGCTTGCGCGACTGGCGCGCAAGCGGACACCGCGCCGTACTGGCCACGGTGGTTCGAACCTGGGGCTCGTCGCCCAGGCCAGTCGGTGCAATGATGGCCTTGCGCGAGGATGGTGTGCTAGTGGGATCGGTATCGGGCGGCTGCATCGAAGACGACTTGATTCACCGGTACACTTCGGCGCATGGCGCCAGCCCCTTGCCCGTCTCGACGCCCGAGATCGTTCGCTACGGCGTGCGGGCCGACGAGGCACATCGTTTCGGCTTGCCCTGTGGCGGCACCCTGGAACTGGTGCTGGAGTTCGATCCGTGCGCTAATACCTTAACGAATCTCGTATCGCGGCTTGATTCCGGTGAGCTGGTGCGCCGAACGCTGCAAACGGACACTGGACAGGTGTCGCTGACAGCCGCCGACGAGACAAGTGCCTTGCGCTTCGACGGTCAACGCTTATCGCTCATTTTAGGGCCTGGATATCGCATGCTTTTGATCGGGGCTGGATCGCTGGCTCAGTACCTGGCGAGCATGGCGACCTTCAACGGGTTTCGTGTGAGCGTTTGCGATCCACGCCTGGAGTATAGCAGTGCCTGGGTGATACCCGGTGTCGAGCTGATCGACGATATGCCGGACGACGCCGTGATCGGCTTTCGGCCCGACGCTCGAACGTGCGTCATTGCGCTGTCTCACGACCCCAAGCTGGACGATCTGGCCTTGATGCAAGCCCTGCATAGTCCGGCGTTTTACGTGGGCGCGGTTGGATCGAGACGCAACAGCGACGCCCGGCGCAAACGGATGATCGAGTATTTGGGCGAGACCGCCACCACGCTGCAACGCCTGCGCGGACCGATCGGCTTGTATATCGGCAGCAAAACACCGGCGGAGATTGCCGTCAGCGTGATGGCCGAGGTGCTGGCGGTGAAAAATAGCGCGGAGGCACAACTGGGATTGACGGTTGCCGAAGGCAAAGCAATGGCTTGCGCACTTTGATCGTCTACGGCACTCATCGACACAATTGAACACGGCGCCATAGAGGCGAGACCCATTCAGCAGGCGCAGCACACCTGGCGCAACGCTGCATTCGGGCTGTAACGTAAATCCTATTGATTTAAAATACGATCGTATTGCAAAATAGAGTTGCGAGACGGTTTGTTCTAGCTGTGATCGCCATACTGCCGTAGATCTCGGAAAACAATGAGTATCAATCGTCGTAAGTTCAGCAGCCTGGCCCTTTCTGCAGCCGCAGCGAGCGCCTTTGGCGGCTTGGTTGGCGTGGGAAGCGCCGTCGCCGCGCCATCGCCGATGGGCCCCCCTATTTCGTCCGACGCAAGTCCGACGAAGTTCACCTCCCATGATTTCGCTTTTTTCGGATTGCCTACGTTCTGGCGTTTGGAACACACCCGCGAACTGCAAGGCGTCGATATAGCCGTCATGGGGGTACCGTTCGACAATGGTGTCAGTCACCGCTCAGGGACCCGGTTTGGACCGCGTGCGCTGCGTGAGACGTCTATTTATGTGGGCGGTTATCAGCACCCATGGCCGTACGATGCCAGGGAAACACTGAAAATGATCGATTATGGCGATGTCGGAATGGGTATTTCGGATCAGGGCACGGCTTATATGATCGAAGACACCTATCGGCACGCAAAAGCCATCTACACCTCAGGTGCACGGCTGTTTACCCTAGGCGGTGATCATACGATTCCCTATGGCATGATGCGAGCCGCGAAGGAAAAGTTCGGCAAACTTGCGATGATTCATTTCGACAGCCATCAAGATTCGATCAGTGGTCGAAGCGGCACTCAGATTTCGCACGCCTCGTTTGCACATGATCTGGCAGAGGAGGGAACAGTGGACACCAGAAAGTCGGCGCAGGTGTTCATTCGCACCGATATGCCCAATGACTTTGGGTACAACATCATTTACGCGAATGACGCGATGAACCGTCAGGCTGCGGATGTCGCCAAACAAATCAAGTCGATCGTCGGAACGATGCCGGTCTACATCACATTCGATATCGATGCGCTGGATCCGGCCTATGCACCCGGCACTGGCACACCGGTAGCGGGCGGTCCGACCAGTGCGTTCGTGGCCGAGGTATTGCAGCGACTGGTGGGATTGAACGTAGTGGGTGCCGATTTGGTAGAGGTCGCGCCGATTTACGACCCGACCGAAGCGACACGACTGGCCGCAGCAGCCGTCGCCCGGGATTTGATCTATCTGATGGCGCACTCGATTAAACCCGCCGCGTTGCCAACGCTTCGTTCCTAAGTGCGAGGGGGCGGGTTGGTCTTCGCGGCTCGCGATTTCTAAACACGGCGACACAACCGCCCCTCGCTAATCGTCGAACTTGACCCGAAATTTCGGGTCAAGGCCGCACGAGCCGAATAACCAACGACGCGAACATCAGAACCAAACACATTACGACGAAGTACAAATACATCATCTGTAATCCATCAAACACCTTGGCAAGCAAAAAATGTATGAGCGCAACGACACAAAGACTCGCAACATTCAAAAGCGAGAACGCCGCTGCTTTGTTTACGCTACGTTCAGTCATGGATACGAAAACCGCCGACACCAGCGGGCGACAATAGCCTTTTGCAACGCATAGGACCAAAAACCCGAGGACTACGAGCCAAGATAGGTCGCTCGTCAGAAACGTCGAGGCCGTGGCCGTCACCCCGCCAGCTATTAACAGACTCGTGTCCTTGGAAACCCGGGCGTTAATTACCGCCAGCAATCTTGCACCCGCAGGCGAAAAAAAATTTCCGATAGCAAAAATGACGCCAATCGCGGCGTACATGGCAGCGTCGCCATCGAACAGCTGGATAGAAATCGTTCTAGCGTTAACTTGCATGATTGCATTGAAAACGCCAGAATAAAGTACCACCAAGCCAATCACGCCGATATGGATTCTAATCGTCGGCGCAGGGATACGGTTTGCGATTCTGGGTGACGCAGCGCCTGTTTGCCTCGAGGCCGGCGAGTCGCGAGGCAGCAAAAACAACGCGGCAATCGCAATGACCAACATGGCCAATTGGGCCGCGATCGGGAGTATCGGAGCATAGGCGTACGACATGCCGCCGAAAATCAAAAGCCCGACGCTAGCCAAGTAGACTTTTTCGGTCGCGCGAAATAGAGTCGCTTCAAAATTTTCGCTACTCGAGGACAAGAACCGTAAATAGGTGATTTCGGAACCGGAATAACACGATGCCGCAAGACCGATCCCAATCAGGTACAGGTGATAGGCGTGAGGCAGATCGATAGCCACCGCCAGAAACGCCATCGTAAAAAACAAAGACCCCGACACAAGCATTCTTTTGTGACCAAACCGATCACCCAGCAGCGCCATGGGAACATCCAAAACCACAGGCAGAAGCACGTAAAAGCTGGCAACGCTTAGCATGTAGGCAATGGAATACCCACGCTCCTGAAAGAAAAACAAAGGCAGGATGGGGACAACCAAGGCCGTCGATTTTCCTACAGAAAACGCGATCCATAAAAACACATTTTGTTTTTCGGATGACCTATGCATCAGCGGGTCTACGTCGGCCATTTGCAAAATACCTCACTCGCTTGATTAGCGCGTTCGCAACGCAGATAACGCGCGATTCACAGGATCAATATGAGTGAGTCGTTCTGGCTAGATCAACAGTCTATTTGCTTATGTCTAGTCTTTCCGGAGGATGCAATACCAGAACAAACGTAATTTGATATCGACCGATGGATGTGAAGCCTATTCGCTCATGTCAATTCACGTACCAAACTAAAGAGCCACGTCGTGTCCGCTCTGACTCCGACATGTACTCACTGGCACAGCCGAAAAAGTTTTGCTCAAGCCCGCCCGACGACAAGCAAGGCGACGTAATACCCCTTTTGCTTGCATCTGCTGGATGTCTTCGATTTTGGAGGCATGACTGCCTTGAGATAGCGCAACCCAGTGAGAGAACGCCGTCTTGTGCCAAACGAAAAAAGGCACCGCGCGGTGCCTTTTTTCCCTTCGAGAAAACCTCTACGACTTAACCGCGGGTTTCCAGCGAACGGTTGATCTTCAGCGCCAGCAGCGTGCACACCACGCCCGACAACAAATAGGCGCTGACATAGACCAGCCCGTAGTTGTAGGACAGGTACAGAACGACCAGCGGCGCGAAACCTGCGCCGACCAACCAAGCGAAATCGGAGGTCAAGGCCGCACCCGTATAACGATACTGGCGCGCAAAGTTGGCGGTGACCGTACCGGAAGCCTGGCCATAAGACACGCCCAACAACGCGAAACCCACCAAAATGAAGGTGTTCTCGCCCATCGTGCCACCGCTCAACAGCCACGGCGCGCACACTGCAAAAAGCGCGATCAGCACGGCCATGATGCCTAGCGTAGTGCGACGGCCAACGTGGTCGGCCAGCCAGCCCGACAGAATCGTGCCGAAAATACCCAAAACGGCGCCGTAAATCTGGATGGTCAACACGTCCTGGATGGATTGAGTCCCGCCCAGCACGATCCACGACAGCGGAAACACCGTCACCAGATGGAACAGCGCATAGCTGGCCAACGCGGCGAATGCGCCGATGAAAATGTTGTAGCCCTGGGCGCGAACCATGTCGCGGGTACGCAGCGGCTGCAACTCACCCTCTTCCATCAGCTTGGTGTATTCCTCGGTGACCACCAGACGCAGACGGGCGAACAAGGCCACGACGTTGATGGCAAAAGCCACGAAGAATGGATAACGCCAGCCCCAGGTCAGGAAATCCTGCGACGACAGGGTTGCGGTGAGGTAGAGAAACAACACCGAAGCGATGATGAAACCGATGGGCGCACCCAATTGACCCAGCATCGAATACCAGCCGCGACGGTTGCGGGGGGCATTGAGTGCCAGCAAGGAGGGCAAACCATCCCAGGAACCGCCGAAGGCAATGCCTTGGAGGATGCGGAAAACGGCCAACATGCCGATGGTGGCGGCACCCAGCACTTCGTAACGCGGCAGAAAGGCCATGCCCGCGGTGGCGGTGCCCAGCAAGAACAGTGCAATGGTTAGCTTGGCACTGCGGCCCCAGCGACGCTGAATGGCCATGAACAGCGTGGTGCCAAACGGACGAGCAATGAATGCCAGCGAAAACAGGATGAAGGAGTAAAGGGTGCCCTCCAGCCGGTCTGCAAAAGGGAAAAATACCGCCGGAAACACCAGTACACAAGCGATACCGAAGACGAAGAAATCGAAATATTCGGACGCGCGGCCGATGATGACCCCGACCGCAATCTCGCCAGGCGCGATTTTGCCGTGATCGTTGTGCAACGCCTGTAAGTCACGCTCGGGCTGGCGCGTGTTCGGCTCTTGTGTGAGGGTGGACATCGTAAGTGACTCGCAACTCTGGAATAATAATGGACACAACCACCAAGGATCGCATCAGTTGGACGGCGCTGCCATAGGACAAAATGTCCAATACGCGCACTGCAGCATTGCGCTAACATTTTGCCAGATAACATTTTGCCTTCTTTTCATCGGCTACGCTTTCCAATTCCTACGGCAATGCCTTCAAAATCCCTCCTCCGCGGTTTCGCGCTGTTCTCCTTCGCCACTTTGCTCACCGGCTGTAATGCCATTGTCATGTCGCCATCCGGCTATGTGGCGCAGCAGCAAAGTGATCTCATCGTCATTGCCACAGTGCTGATGCTGTTGATCATCGTCCCGGTGATCTTCCTGGTGTTCCTGTTCGCCTGGAAATATCGTAAGTCGGCCAATGCCCGCTACGAGCCCGATTGGGATCACTCGACGCTGCTGGAGCTGCTGATCTGGGCTGCCCCGCTCTTGATCATCATCGCCTTGGGTGCCGTCACCTGGACCAGCACCCACCTGCTCGACCCCTACCGCCCGCTCGATCGCATCGACGCGCAGCGCGAGGTGTCCGCCGATACCAAGCCGCTGGTAGTGGAAGTGGTGGCGCTGGACTGGAAGTGGCTGTTCATCTATCCCGAGCAAGGCATCGCGACGGTTAACGAAATGGCCGCGCCCATCGATCGCCCGATCCAGTTCAAGCTGACCGCTTCCAGCGTGATGAACTCGTTCTACGTGCCCGCGATGGCCGGTCAGATCTATGCGATGGCCGGCATGCAGACCACGCTGCACGGCGTGGTGAACCACCCCGGCGTGTACGATGGATTCTCGGCCAACTACAGTGGCGCAGGCTTCTCGCATATGCGCTTCAAGTTTCACGCGCTGGATAACGCGGGCTTCACCAAGTGGGTAAACGATAGCCGTGCTGCCGGTGAAACGCTGTCGCGCGAAGCCTACCTGCAACTCGAGCAACCCAGCGAACGTGTGGCGGTGCGCCGTTTCTCGGCCGTCGCGCCCAATCTGTTCGACCTGGTGGTGAACCGCTGCGTCGAGGAAGGCCGTATGTGCATGGGCGAGATGATGGCCATCGACGCCGCTGGTGGGTTGGGCGTGCCCGGCATTCGCAATATCACCCGCCTGGACCCCTTGGTGCGAGAGCGCCTGGGCCTGACCCATGCCGACACCCCCTACGTCGCGTCGATGTGTAGCGAATCCGAGTTCGGCGTCGTCGCCGCGCCCGTGCAACAGTCGATTCCGCTCACGCGATCGGCACCCGTGACTCAATCGAGTCCTCTCACGCAGTTGAGCCCCGTCACGCAAGCCGGTTCCGTGACGCAGCTGTAAACGCGACGCGCCCAGCCCTCTCTTTTATCCACGCGGTTCGCCGCACGGTACTCAAAGATGTCCGATAGCCTAGACTTCACCAAACTCATATTCGGTCGCCTCTCGTGGGAGGCGATACCGCTGCACGAACCCATCCTGATCGTCACGTTCATTGCCGTGATCCTGGGTGGGCTGGCACTGGTCGGCGCCCTGACCTACTTCAAGCTGTGGGGTTTTCTGTGGCGTAACTGGTTCACTAGCATCGACCACAAGAAAATCGGGATCATGTACATGATTCTGGGGCTGATCATGCTGCTGCGCGGCTTTGCCGACGCCATCATGATGCGAATCCAGCAAGCCATCGCATTCGGCGACAACGTCGGCTATCTGAACCCACACCACTACGACCAGATCTTCACCGCCCACGGCGTGATCATGATCTTCTTTGTGGCGATGCCGCTGGTGACCGGGCTGATGAACTATGTCGTGCCGCTGCAAATCGGCGCCCGCGACGTGGCGTTCCCGTTCCTGAACAACTTCAGCTTCTGGATGACCGCTAGCGGCGCGGTCCTGGTGATGGTGTCGCTGTTCGTCGGCGAATTCGCGAAGACGGGCTGGCTGGCCTACCCACCGCTGTCGGGGATTATCCATAGTCCGGACGTGGGGGTGGATTACTACATCTGGGCCTTGCAGATCGCCGGGGTCGGCACTCTGCTCTCCGGGGTGAACCTGCTAGTCACCATCATCAAGATGCGCGCGCCCGGCATGGGCATGATGAAGATGCCCGTCTTCACCTGGACCTCGCTGTGTACCAACGTGCTGATCGTGGCCGCATTCCCGGTGCTGACCGCCGTGCTGGCGCTGCTGTCGCTAGACCGCTATCTGGGTTTCAACTTTTTCACGAACGACATGGGCGGCAACGCCATGATGTACGTGAACCTGATCTGGATCTGGGGTCACCCCGAGGTCTACATTCTGATCCTGCCGCTGTTCGGCGTGTTCTCCGAAATCGTCGCGACCTTCTCCAGCAAGCGTCTGTTCGGCTATGCGTCGATGGTCTATGCAACGGTCGTGATCACTGTGCTGTCGTACCTGGTGTGGCTGCACCACTTCTTCACCATGGGTTCGGGCGCGAGTGTGAACTCGTTCTTCGGGATCACCACGATGATCATCTCGATCCCGACCGGCGCGAAGATCTTCAACTGGCTGTTCACGATGTATCGCGGCCGCATCCGCTTCGAAGTGCCCATGCTGTGGACCATCGGCTTCATGATCACCTTCGTGATCGGAGGCATGACCGGCGTGCTGCTGGCCGTCCCGCCCGCCGACTTCGTGCTGCACAACAGCCTGTTTTTGATCGCTCACTTCCACAACGTCATCATCGGCGGGGTGTTGTTCGGCATCATGGCCGCCATTACCTACTGGTTCCCGAAAGCCTTCGGCTACAAGCTCGATCCGTTTTGGGGCAAGTGCTCGTTCTGGTTCTGGCTGGTGGGTTTCTACGTCGCTTTCATGCCGCTGTACGTGTTGGGCCTGATGGGCGTGACCCGCCGCATGAGCCACTTCACCGACTTTTCGCTGCAAATCTGGTTCCAGATCGCCGCGGTCGGCGCGTTCCTGATCGCCCTGGGCATCGGTTCGTTCCTGATCCAGCTGGTGGTCAGCTACCTGCGCCGCGACTCGCTGCGCGACGTGACCGGCGACCCATGGGATGGCCGTACGCTGGAGTGGGCCACGTCCTCGCCCCCACCTGCCTATAACTTCGCGTTCACCCCGCAGATTCATGCCGGCGACGCCTGGCATCAGATGAAGCAACGCAACTACAAGCGTCCGACCGACGGCTTCCTACCCATCCACATGCCCAAGAACACGGGTGCCGGCATCATCATCGCGGGCCTGTGCACGGTGCTCGGCTTCGGTCTGATCTGGCATATGTGGTTGCTGGTGGGCGTGACCTTCGTCGGCATCATCGCCGCCACCATCATTCACACCTTCAACTACAAGCGCGACTACTACATCCCGGTGGAAGAAGTCGTCGCCACCGAAGATGCTTACTCGCGAGTGCTTGCCCAACATGTCTAACGCTACCGCTACTGCTCATCGTGCCGAAGGCGTGGACGCCCAGGGCAACCTGCGCTTCTACGTGCCCACCGAGCACCACCCGAAGAACGGCACCCTGCTGGGCTTCTGGATCTACCTGATGAGCGACTGCCTCATCTTCGCCGCCCTGTTCGCGGTACACGCCGTGGTCGGCCGCAACTATGCGGCAGGCCCTTCGGGCGCCGATTTGTTCGACCTGAAGCTGGTGGCTTTGAACACCGCCATGCTGCTGCTGTCGTCGATCACTTACGGCTTTGCCATGCTGGAAATGGCCAAGAAACGTAAGGGCGGCACCCTGTTGTGGCTGGCTATCACTGGCTTGTTCGGTCTGGCCTTCCTGGGCTTGGAACTGTATGAGTTCTATCACCTGATCCACCTGGGCGCGACGCCCCAGCGCAGCGCGTTTTTGTCGTCGTTCTTCACGCTGGTGGGTACCCACGGCCTGCACGTGACCTTCGGCATCGTCTGGCTGGTCACCCTGTTGTTCCAGATCAAGAAGCACGGCCTGACCACCGCCAATCGCCGCCGGGTGACGTGCCTGTCGATGTTCTGGCACTTCCTGGATGTGATCTGGATTGGCGTGTTTTCCTTTGTCTACCTGATGGGAGTGCAGCAATGACCGCACATACCGAAACCCTCGACCATAAAGGTCATGGCCACGGCGTTGCCGGTCACGACGATCACGGCCACCACGGCGACGATCATCACGACGAAGACGAGCCGCACGGCAGCCTGCGCGACTACACTATCGGCTTCATCCTGTCGGTCATTCTGACCGTCATCCCGTTCGCCGTGGTCATGGGCGATATGTTCGCCAGCGCCATTACCACCTCCCTGGTCGTCATGGGGCTGGGCGCGATCCAAGTGGTCGTTCACATGGTGTACTTCCTGCACATGAACGGTCGTTCGGAAGGCGGCTGGAACATGCTGGCGCTGCTCTTCACGCTGGTGATCGTCATCATCACGCTGGCGGGTTCGATTTGGGTGATGCATCACCTGAACGCCAACATGATGCCGACCATGAACCACGACATGTCCAACATGCGTTGATTCATGTCCGGAGATCGCACTCCCTCGACGGGCGGCCCAGGCCGCCCGTTTTTGCAGACCGACGCCGACTCGCCGGCTGACCCGCGTGCGCGCCGTCCCCGTGCCGCCTGGGTACTGGCGGTGTTAAGTATCGTGGCACTCGCGCTGTTCGCGGGTTTCCTGGCCCTGGGCATCTGGCAGATCGAACGACGCGCCTGGAAGCTCGACTTGATCGACCGCGTCACTGCACGCGCGCAAGGTGTCCCGCAAACACCGCCCTCGCCTGCCCAATGGCCAGGCATGACGCGCGAGACCGACGAATACCGACGTCTGCAATTGACCGGACGCTACGAACACAGCCACGAATCGCTGGTTCAGGCCAGCACCGACTTCGGTAGCGGATTCTGGGTCATGACGCCGCTGGTGCAGGCCGACGGCACCACCGTACTGGTCAATCGCGGCTTCGTCACGCCCGACCGGCGCGATCCCGCCACGCGGCAAGACAATGCGCCGCAAGGCACCGTTGAATTGACGGGTCTGCTGCGCATCAGCGAACCGGCTGGCGGTTTTTTGCGCAAGAACGATCCGGCAGCGGCGAAATGGTATTCGCGTGACGTCGGTGCCATTGGCACCGCACAAGGTTTGATCAAGCTCGCGCCCTATTTCGTGGACGCCGAAGCCGATGGGCGTACGAATGCCTTGGGTGCCAGCCAATTGCGAGGCGAGCTGGCCCATGTGGCCGATCAGCGCATCTGGCCCATTCCCGGCCTGACCGTCTTGAGCTTTCATAACAGCCACGCCATCTACGCACTGACGTGGTTCGGATTGGCCTTGATGGTGGCGGCAGCCGCGTTTTTCGTTCGGCGCGACGAGCGCCGGGTGCGCGAGCGCGCTCGGCACGAAAGTCGATGACAGCCCTCAGTCCGACCAGCGCGGCCCGTAGTTTCGACAGCCCGGCAGAAGGCGTATCCGATGCCACCGGACGCAAGAACCTGCGCCTGCTGATCCAGCTACGCTGGGTCGCCGTGTTGGGGCAGATCGTCACCATTGCCACGGTGACCTACGGTTTAGGCATTGCGCTGCCATTGGACGTCATGGCCGCCGTGCTGGCAGGTCTGATCGGCTTTAATGTGCTCAGCATGCTGCGTGCGAGGCTGTATCCCGAAATCTCCAACATCGAGCTGTTCATCGCGCTGCTGGTCGATGTCGGCATCCTGACCGTTCAGCTTTATTTGAGCGGCGGCGCGACCAACCCCTTCGTTTTTCTGTACTTGCTGCAAGTCAGCCTGGCCGCCGTGCTGCTGCGCCCCTGGACCACCTGGTTAATGCTCGGCATTTCGATTGTCTGCTTGAGCGGATTAGCCTTGGTGGGCACCCCCCTGCCCCTGCCGCCCGATCACGACTTCGGGCTGCGCAGCTACTACCTGCAAGGCATGCTGCTGTGCTTTGCCTTGAACGGCGGATTGCTGGCGTTTTTCATCACTCGCATCAACGCCAATCTACGCGAACGCGATGCCCGTCTGGCCGATCTGCGCCAGCGTGCGGCTGAAGAAGATCACGTCGTACGCATGGGTCTGCTGGCCTCGGGCGCTGCTCACGAACTGGGCACCCCGCTGGCCACGCTAGCCGTCATCCTGGGCGATTGGCGCCGAATGCCTGTCTTAAAGCAAGACCCCGAGATGCAGCAAGAGATCGAGGAGATGCAGATTCAGGTAGCGCGTTGCAAAGCGATTGTCAGCGGCATTCTGCTGTCGGCGGGGGAAGCGCGGGGTGAATCGCTGGAAACCACGACCGTGCGTACCTTTCTCGATGCGCTGGCCCACGAGTGGCGCACGACACGGACCATCGATCGGTTCGAGTACGACAACCGCTTTATCGACGATCGGCCAATGATTGCCGATGCGACGCTCAAGCAGACGATATGCAATATCCTGGACAATGCCTTGGAAGCATCGCCGGCCTGGGTCGCCATGGAGATCACCCGGCAAGACGACTCGCTGGCGATCACCGTCTACGATAGAGGGCCGGGTTTTGCCCCACCCATGCTGGCGCAACTGGGCAAGCCCTATCAATCCAGCAAGGGCCGCCCTGGAGGCGGCTTAGGACTATTCTTGGTGGTGAACGTCGCGCGTATGTTGGGCGGTAGCCTGCGCGCCCACAACCGGCCGCAAGGGGGCGCGGTAGTCACGTTCAGCTTGCCGCTGATGGCCGTCACGCCGGGCGATTTGTCCGGCCCTGGCCTCGACTCTTCCAGGACTTCCTTATGACATCGCCTGTCGCTTCTCACTCAGTCTCACCCGCCGACCAGAACGAACCCGGCAAGTCGATCGAATCGACGTCTCACGCCGAGGGCGCGCGTAGCCTGTTGATCGTCGAAGACGACGCGGCGTTTGCACGAACCCTGAGCAAATCGTTTCAACGGCGCGGGTATCGGGTGTCGCACGCCACTGGCCTGGAAGGCATGCAGGACATTCTGCGACACACCACACCCGCTTACGCCGTGGTCGATTTGAAGCTCAAAGGCGAGGCATCCGGCCTGGCTTGCGTACAGGCCCTGCACGCGCACGATCCCACCATGCTGATCGTCGTGCTGACGGGTTTTGCCAGCATTGCCACGGCCGTTGAAGCCATCAAACTAGGCGCGTGCCACTATCTGGCCAAGCCTTCGAACACCGACGACATCGAAGCCGCATTCGGACGGGCGGAGGGCGAGGTGGCCGTCGAACTGACCGAACGCACCACCTCGATCAAGACGCTGGAATGGGAGCGTATTCACCAGACGCTAGCCGAAACCGATTTCAATATTTCAGAGACCGCCAGACGCCTGGGCATGCACCGCCGCACCTTGGCACGCAAGCTGGAAAAGCAGCGCGTCAAATAAAAACGGGGGGCGACGAACCCTCTGCGCCCTCGGCCAAAGACAGCGCCTGCCGCTCATACATCCGTCGATACACCCCACCCTGGCGCAGAATAAGCGCCTGATGGCTGCCCTCTTCGATCACCTTGCCCTGCGCCATGACCAGCAAGCGATCCAGCGCACGCACCGTAGACAGGCGGTGCGCAATGACCAAGGTCGTCCGGCCAGCCATCAAACGCTCCATGGCCTGCTGAATGAGCATTTCGCTTTCGCTATCCAGGCTGGACGTGGCTTCGTCCAAAATGAGAATGGGCGCATCGGCCAAAAATGCCCGTGCGATGGCCACGCGCTGACGTTCGCCCCCCGACAGCTTTACACCGCGTTCGCCCACCAACGTGCCGTAGCCTTTGGGCAAGCGCATGATGAAATCGTGTGCGCTGGCCTGTCGGGCCGCGCGTTCGATGTCGGCCTGTGTCGCATCGGGCCGGCCATAGGCGATGTTCTCGGCCAGACTGCGGTGAAACAAAGTGGGTTCTTGCTGCACGATAGCGATCTGACTGCGCAAGGACGACTGTCGGACCTGTGCGATGTCTTGCCCGTCGATCAGAATACGACCGCTCGAGACGTCATACAGCCGTTGAACCAGTTTGACGAAGGTGGTCTTGCCCGAACCGGAATGGCCCACCAGCCCAACCCGTTCGCCGGGCGCGATACGCATCGAAAAATTGTCGTACAGCGCCTGCTCGCCCGATCCGTAATGGAACGTCATATGGTCGAAAACGATTTCGCCCGACTCGATGCGGATCGGCGCCGCACTGACCGCATCGCGCACCCCGGCCGGCATGCCATCCATCGCCACCATTTCTTCCATGTCGTTGACCGAGCGCTGAAGATTGCGGATGTCCATGCCGATGTCGCCCAGGTAACGCTTGAGCACGAAGAACATGGTGAGCGAAAACGTGATGTCGCCTACCGACGCCAGCTCCTGACGCCAAAGCATCAAAGCGGTCGCCAGCATGGTCACCTGCATCATCAGCAGCATCAGACCTTGCAGCCCGCCATTGCGCGTCGCCCTGATCCACGTTCGGCGGGTGCGTATCTGCCACTTGTTCAACACTCGATCGTAGCGCGACTCCTCGCGTGCCTCGGCACCGAACGCTTTGACCACTGGATTACAGCTGATGGCATCGGCCAGTACGCCCCCCATACGAGTGTCCCAACGGTTGGACAAGCGCGCAGCCGGTGCGACCCAACCCAACGAGACCGCTGTCGTGACCGCCACGAAAATGACGGCACCTGCGCCCACCACTACACCCATTATCGGCCAATGCCAAGCGAATACGACTGTCGCGCCCACCAGCATCAGCAGCGAAGAGAAGATAGATACGATCAGCGTATCGTTGAGCAGATCGAGGGCCCACATGCCTCGGGTGATCTTGCGCACGGTCGAACCGGCAAAGCTGTTGGCATGCCAGTCGGTGGAAAAATGCTGAATGCGCGAGAAAGACTGCGCGCCCACGTCGCGCATCATACGCAGCGTCAGCGTGATGATCTGGCTAAAACCCGCTTGGCGCATGAGCACGCTGGTAAAGCCCAGCGCCGATAGCATCAGAAAAGCCGTGATGGCGGCGTCCCACGCCAGTTCGTCGGATGCCGCTGCGCTGGCGACCGCATCGGCCAGGCGGCCGGCGTAAATGGGTGTGATCACATCGGCGATGGCCGACAGTAGAAACAACAAAAATAGCCCTGCGATGCGCCAGGGCTGGTTGGCCCAATGGCGCAGGGTGAATCGCAAGACTTGACGGTAGGTTTGGCCGAATGCAGCGGGTTTCTTCTTGGGCATGGAACCGACTAGGGGCGTGAAGACATCGACCCGACAGCATACGCCTGTCGGGTCGCATCCTCGGTGCTAGTCGAACGTGTAGCGCCCACCTACCGAGACAATATGCTGTGTCGTCCCATGCTGGCCAATCTGTACATCGACGTTGGCCAGCCACGACCAATTGTTATCACCACGATTGACCCAAGACACGCCTGCCACTGCAGCATGACGCGGCAAACCGATACCTTTAACCCGGAACGATCGATCCGGTGCGCCGACGAAAGACGCATCGAAATCCAGATCGCCGCGCTCGCCATGGCGATAAGCGGCGTAGGCACCCACTTGACTGGTTCCGCCGATCCATTGGACGGGCGCGCTGGTCAGTCGCAAGCCTAGCAAAGCGGCCGTTTGATGGTAGAACGCTCGCGCGGCGGTCAGACCGAAGGCATGACCGCTTTCGTTCAAGGCACCCCGGCGCAAACGGTCGTAAGACACTGCGGCAAACGGCGTCGTGCGCGCGCCGCTCTCATGCGCCCAGCTATAGCCGGTTTCAGCGTAGACCGACGCCATCTGGTCTTTGTGCGACGCCTCGATGCGGTGACGCGTTTGATCGAGCCATACGTCACGCTTAGTATCGGCATCGACAAAACCATAGCCCAAACGGCCTGCAACATAAGCACCGGTCTCAGCCCCATGGCGACCGTACACCGACACACCTGCTGTCTGATTGCGGCTCCGTCCGCCATGCGCGTCGAAACTCGCATCGGACTGCCCGAACGACAAGGCCAGGCCGATGGCGCTGCGCTCACCCACTCGACGATCCATGCCCACCATGCCGCCATAGTGATGCGTGGTCGCAGTGGCGAATCCGCGTTCGGCTAATTTGCCGCGTCCACCTGCAGCCGACGCCCACAGGCCGTCGGTCTGTCCCGGTAAAGCCAATGCATCGATCCGGTCGGACAAGATCCGATTCACGCCATTGGCCTGCTGAAAGCTCAAGGCTTGCGCAGATGCGTGAATCTGTCCCGATATGCTATCTAAGGTCTCGCCCAATTCGGCGGCACTGGTCACCGATTGAAGCTGCGCGGCGGCCGCGATGAACTCGTCGGAAACGCCTGCCACTTGCACACCGGCGCCGCCCGAGCGATCGGCCACAGCGCGATCGGCGGCCTGGAATGCCGTTTCGACGGCTTCGCCTGCTGCCAGTCGAGCGGGTTGCTGGGCATACAAGGATTGCGTCGTCGCAGCGACATTGCGGCGGGTCACTGCCAGATCGACCCGGCCGGCGCTGTAGCGGGGGCTCACCGAGTACAGCAGACCAGTCTCGCCATCGACCTGTCCGAACACGCCTTCGACCGCGCCTGCCTTCAGCACGTTTTCGACCGACTTGACGACGTAGGTGCCTGCGGGCTTCAAAGCAATCAGTCGCGAGTTGTTCAAACGCGCCTTGCCGCCAACGGTCATGGCGCTACCTAGTTGCGTGGCCAACACTGCGCCCGAAGACACAGCCGTATAATCGCCACCGACTCGCAGACCGGCACCGTTGACCTGTACCGTACCCGAATTGGACACACTGGCTGCCACCCGAGCGCCCTCGCCCATGAACAACCCGCCCGGACCGACAGCCACTGGTGCCGACAGCCCGCCATACAGCGCCAGCGTTCCGCCATCGACACGAGTCGTCCCGCTATACGTGTTCTCACCCCACAGCGCCAACGTGCCGGTGCCCGACTTGATCAGTCCCGCATCGCCTGCGATGTCGTTCAAAAAATGCGAGGTTTGGGCGTCGAACTTGGCCTCGAAGTCTCCACCCCGGGTCAGACGGCGATCGAAGCGCGCAGGTCCGCCCAAAGCGCGAGTGGCATTCAGTTCGCCCCAGCCAGTGCGATCGCGCGTCCCCAGATCGTCCGCCGTCGACAGTATCGTCTGGCGCAACGCGCTGTTGTCCATCCAGGGGAAAATCTGCGACACCTGAGCCGCAGCAGCGGTCACCAGAGGTGCCGAATACGATGTGCCCGACAGGCCCGCGGGGGCTTGCGCACCCAGGCACCAATTGGCGGCCAGGCCACAGGCATTTGACGAGGCAACCAGATGGCCGTCTTGCAACTGGACGACAGTAATCCAACCCCGCTCCAGCGCAGGATCGATATACGGTGCGCCGGCGAACAAAAAAGGCTGGTCAGTGCCTTCGTTGCCATTGGCCCAGATCAACAGCTGCCCTCGGGCGAGAACGGCTTCGCGCATTCGCGGGAAAAATGCCTGTGCCAATACGGAATTGGCCATCACATTGGCGCCATTGGGCAGGTGGTTTTCTGGCGCCGCGCTGATCGACCAAGAATTGTTGACGATCTTGACACCGCGATCGGCCAAAGCGTTCAGACTATCGCCCAGTACGTCCCCCGTGAGGGATTTCGCTAAATTGGCTTGGTACAAGAGGAAGTTGCTGGCCGCGCCGGTCGGGAATTCGTCGCCGATGTCGCGCCCACCGATGAGCCGGCTCACTTGCGAGCCATGGGTACCTGCAACAGCATCTTGCGGTCTGATCGTGCCTTGCAATTGAGCCGCGACGGCGACGCGGTGGAGCAATGGCGGTTCATTGTCAAACCCCATGTCCAACACACCCACTTTGACGCCCGTCGCGGTATAGTCAGCGGGATCGCGCTGCGATGGACTAGCCGGATCGTTGACAAATGCCGGCGGCTCTACGTCCTTGGGTGGATCTACGTCCTCGGGCGGGACGACGACCGGGCGAACGGCGTCCGGCGGCATCGACGACATCCCTCCCCCACCACCGCCACCGCCACATGCCGTCAACAAGGCCACAGACAACACAGTCAACATCATGCGCGTGGGGAACGGCGTGCCAGTACGGTATTGCACTTGCATAGCGAATCCTATCTGACATTCCAGGCCCAAAAATGCCGACCGGTGTCAACATTTGCTTAGAATCCGAGCGAAGTATGCGGTCCAATGGTAACCATTGGTTTGTTAATGAACGACCAGAAGTTACCGCTATTCGGTGAATCTCACTAGGATTTAAGGCTGGAGCGATCGGTCCATGTTGCATTTATGACGCAACGGTTACATCGACCACGCTGGTGATGCCGTACTCGCTTTGAAACGCGACAGTCCGTTTTAGGTGGTTCCCGCGCCCGTCATGCGCACATAGGAAGTGACCATGGCGGGAAGCGCCTGGGCAGCGGGATCGAGCGACACGGCAGCGCGTTGCACCAAGGCCACGTCGGCGTGGGGGATGGGCTCGGCGAGCAAGATGGCCGACAAGGCATGGGCATAACCGCTGTGCTGCAGCACGAACGCCGGCCCCAAGAACAAGTAATCGGTCTAAGTGATCAGGCTCAAGGTGTTCAGTAGCGACTCGACCGACACCGCAATCTGCGGCTCGGGCAGTTCATGATGGGCGAACCCGCCGCCCAGGCGATTGGCTGGGATGCCAGGATGACCCAGCGGACCGGTATTTCACCCAGTCGCATCCGACCAGATCGGCAATGGTCTGCGCGCCAGCCATGGGATGGCCTTTGCGACACAGCACCCGCGGCCGGGATCGCGTCAGCAAGGTGCTGGTCAAATCGGTCGTGTTTCCGGGATCGCGCAGCTTGGTGAATTTTGCATTGCGCGTGCGCGCTCGGTCTAGATCGGGGCGGCCATACCGTCGGCGTTAACGGCACACCTCGGCGCTGGCCCGGACGCAGGCGCCCAGCGCAGACTTTCGGCTTTACCGGGCAGGGGTTCGCGCGGTGCCAGCACCCATGCCGCCACGTCGTCCAGCACACGGCGAGCGCACGAGTCGCGCAACAGCATGTGATAGCCAGTGTCATACACCATCACGCGCAAGGCACTATCCGCATGGTGTGCTTCGATACTGGCCAACGCCCGTCGCACCGCCTCGGCGGGCAGCACCTGTTCATGCTGCCCATACAGCACCAGCATAGGCAAATCGCGCGGCCAACTGCCGATGCCGGCGTCGGCAGCCGCCATCAAATCGGTCAGGCCACCCAGCGTGTCCATGCGAGTCTGCTTGCGCACCAGCGGATCGCGACCCAGGCTACGCAACATGTCGATATTGTCCGATGGCACGATGCGCAAGCCGCGAGGCGGCGTGACGATCCAAGCCGGTACGGTACGACGTGCCAACCACAGCGCCACGCGCGCAGGCCACGGCATGGCGGCCGGCCCCCACAGCGCGGGAGCCGACAGCACTGCACCGTCGATACGGGCCGAAAAAGGCAAGGCGCCCGATGCGGCTGCACGATTGTCGCCAGATTGAATCCCGGTCTCCAGGGCGTGCGCCACGATGGCGCCGCCCATGCTCTCGCCCAGCACTACCAATGGGATGGCGGGATGCTCTCGCCGGATGGCATCGACGGCGGCCGACAGGTCAGCCACCATCGTATCGGCGCCAGCCCAGACGCCGCCGCGCGGCGAAGCGCCGAAGCCGCGCTGATCGTAGGCGTATGTCGCCAAACCCACGGTTGCCCAATGACGCCCGGGCCCGTCGAAGGCAGTGCTGTAATCGTTCATGCCATGCAGCGCGACGATGACTGCTCGCGGTGGGTCGTCCGGCAACCAACGGCGCAAGGGCAAGGCCACCCCATCGGGAGTCACGAACGCCTGGTCGGTCACGACCGGCGCAGCCAGCACCGGTCCCATCGGTTGCAACTGGGTCGCACACCCGCTCGCCATGACCGCCAGCAAGCTACCGCCCAGACAGGCTGCACGACGACCGGCTCGCCTCGACCACGCCATGTCGGGGTGTCCGTTAACCCAGCGACTGGCCCAGCTTGCGCAGGAAGTTATCGCAAGCCGCGAGCTGATCGATCGCGACGGACTCGTCGGGCTTGTGCGCTTGCTCGATATGGCCAGGGCCGCACACCACAGTCGGCATGCCCGCGTTCTGGAATAAACCGCCTTCGGTGCCATAGGCCACCTTGCGCATATCCCGATCGTTGGTCAGCGCTCGCACCAACTGAGTGATGGCAGCCTGCTCCGAGGCTTCGAGCGCTGGGGCAGACGCACCCACTTCGATATCGATACCCGCTTCGGCAAACTCTTCGCGCATGCGCGGCAGCAATTCGTCGCGCACGTAGGCTTCGACCTTGGACTGAATGCTTTGCGCCGACATGCCAGGCAAATTGCGAAATTCGTACTGGAACTCGCAAGTGTCGGGAATCGTGTTCACGGCGATGCCACCTTGAATTCGATTGGTTGTCACAGTGGTATAGGGCACGTCGTAGAGCCGGTCGTACGGCCCCTGCGCCTTGTAGTAATCGGCCAGATCGCGGATACGGCAAATCAGGCGAGCCGCGTACTCGATGGCATTGCAGCCGCGCGGTGTAAGCGACGAATGCGCCGCTTTACCATGCACGCGACACGTAAAAAGATTAATCCCTTTGTGCGCCACCACCACCTGCATGCCCGTGGGTTCGCCCACCACGCAACCGTCGGCATGAATGCCTTGACGGCGCAGTTCGGCCAGCATCACCGGGGCACCCACGCAGCCGACTTCCTCATCGTACGACAGGGCCAGATGGATCGGCTTTTGGCGCGGCATGGCCAGAAATTCGGGCACTAAGGCCAAGGACGATGCGATAAAACCCTTCATGTCGGCCGAGCCTCGGCCATACAGTTTGCCTTCGCGCTCGGTCAGCTGAAACGGATCGTTGGTCCAGGTTTGGCCATCGACCGGCACCACATCGGTATGGCCGGACAACACGATGCCGCCTTGGGTTTCGCCGTCTTGAGCCGGCAGCGTGGCAAACAGATTCGCCTTCTTGCCATCGGGTGAATAAATCAATTGCGGATCGACGCCCCGCATCTGTAACGCGTCGCAGACCGACTCGATCAGCGCAAGATTCGACAATCGGCTAGTGGTATCGAAAGCCACCAGATGTTCCAGCCAGGCACGAGTGTTCATGAAATTCTGGAGGCCATCAAAAACATGTTTAGTGTAGCTTCAAGCTCTATATAACTGCTCATTTTTAGTTGCCCTCTCCAGACAGATACGTGCCCACAACAGCCATCGCTCGACGACATATTTTTACAGCAGTTATAGGCAACGCATCGGGATGGTATGACTTCCTAATTTTCGCATTTATGGTGCCTATCGTAACAAAGGTGCTTTTTCCGCCAGATCTCAACGATCCTGAATGCACAGTCAATCAAGTCCTGCTTACCCTTGCTCTTTTTGGCGTCGGCTTTCTGATGCGTCCGGTGGAGGGGTATCGTGTTGGGCATGCACTGCGACCGTAATGGGCGTAAGGCTGCGATGATATTGGTGACAAGCATGATGACCGCAGCCATCTTCTTCATAACCTTCGCATCCACTTATGAACAAGTGGGCATTGCGGCACCGGTAATTATATTGATAGCACGCGTATTGCAAGGTTTCGCGATCGGAGGTGGATTCGGCACCTCGACTGCTCTGCTTATTGAAATGGTACCGCCGCGTGAGCGTGGTTTTTATGGATCATGGCGGATGACCGGTCAAATGGCCGCTCTGCTATTTTGCGCGACCATCGCTACGCTAATTACCGACATTTTCACTAGCGAACAATTGATGGCCTGAGCTCGGCGCATTCCGTTCGTATTCGGCCTGCTTATCATCCCGGTTGCCATTTATATTCGTAATCACATCGAAGAACCCAAAGTGTTCAAAGCGCTTCAAGCGGGTAAGGCATCGGGCGAGATCGCCCAAATTACTTTGGCTCAGATTGCGATTTACCCAGTGAATCCGCCCGCGGCCATGTAGTCGAGTTCTGCTTGAGTGGATGCGCGTCCCAGCAAGGGATTGCGATGCGGAAATCGCCCGAAACGAGCGATGATCTCGGCATGATGCTGGGCATACTCCAGCGACTGCCCACCCAGCGGCGTCATCAGGGCCACGCAGCGTGCTTGCAGCCCGGCGTCTTCGGCATGTTCCAAAGGCAAATAACAAAACGCGCGCAGGGCCACTTCGACCTCATGGTCCTGGCCTGCGGCGATCATCGCCGACGCATAGGCTTGCGCCAACGGATCGGTCGCATACATGTGCGCCGTGCCGCGAAAAGCGTTGCGCGGAAACTGGTCCAAAACGATCAAAAGCGCCAACGCGCCTTCGGCCGAGTGCGTCCAATCGTCCAACTCGCGCCGCGCCGCGGCCATATGAGTGGCCAGAAAGCGTCGGCGAAACGTCTCATCGAATTCGTCCGACTTGGCAAACCAGCGCGCCGGTCCCGCCTCGCACCAAAACGCGAGGACTGCGGCGGGCGTGCCGACGGACGCGAGTGTTTGCGGCAGATCCAGGAAGGCAGTCAAGTCCTGCGGTATAGGACCTCCAGGAAACATGGGCGTATTCAAGTCGGGCATGCGAGCGGACTCCTGGAAACCGATGACGAAACCCTCAGAATACACGGCAGCCCAACGCCGTCGTGAAAAACGCCTCAACATCCTTTCAACGGATTATTCAATCGCTCTGCTGTACGTCATTTCGAGGCAAGGTCTAGGCTTACCGGGGGTTGCAATGCCTTGCCGGATCGCACGGCATGAATGACAGCGGCCGATTACAACTAGACAGTAATGATGTGCAATATTGCCTTTTGTGAGAAAAGATATTGACAAGGGCGCAGCGTATGTCCCCTAAGTTTTCCGCACGCAACAAGCAGCTCTCAGAATAGAACGGGCGAGACGACGGCGCTATTGCAGAGTCTGAGCGACATTATTCTGCACCTCCGTTACACCGTCATTTATTTCCCGTTCCCAACATTGGCTCCTAAAGGGAGCTGAAGGAGGCATTTTCATGAGTGGTACTACACGAGTCAATAATTACGGAAAAATGCTGGACGTTACTCAAGAACTACTCCAGCAAACAAATAATTTCTTGAATTTTTTAAGTGATCCAGCAAGAAACACAACTGCTCAACTTCAAGCTGCGGCTAAGCGGCTAACGGCTGCTGCGAGCGCGAGTGGATTTGGGGTCCTGGGCTTTATGATCGCTGGACCTGCTGGTGCGATAGGCGGTGCATTTGTTGGAAAAAAGCTTGCTGATATTACTGTCGAATATGGTTTGAATAAAGCTGTTGAGAAACACCCGTTTCAACAAACCAGAATTCGGACCGGAGTAATGCTTACCAAGCTAGAACGTGTAGAGAATAATTTTGTTGTCAATTCAATCAAAGAATCTCTTACCAAGAAAGAATTGGCCAAAACTTTCGCTACTACCGGTGCCTCGCAAGTAACCAAAAGTTTGGGGGTGCCTATCCCTATAGCACCACTGGTTGAGCAAGCTCTTGACTATAGGAGCTGTAGACTACTAACTATGGAAAAAAGAAGAAAGATAGAAAGTTTGCTTGCCGCTATACGTCTCAACTTGTCTAGCCAGGACCATGAGAAAATAATGAAAATTTTTGATGATAAAAAAACTTCCAGTATTGCTCAGTACGGGCCCATGTACACAAAATATTTTATTTCTGGTTTTGATTACACCAAAGAAAAACTTACAAATCAGCGACATGTGGTACTCAGACTATTAGATGGCGTGGTAAGACAGATGCATAACCCAGATATTTACGCGGAATCAGAGAGGCATTTAGTGGAGGGCGAATTAGAAAAATTCAACGATAGGTATGCCAGTACAATGAAAGATCCTCCTGGCGCCCTCGGTCTGCTTGATCCAAAGCCTAGCACGTCGCGCTAGCAGTCGGCCTGTTGTCCAGCGCCAGATACACTGCCCTGAGTCGGCCCCGCTGTCGTCGCAGATATTGAACCGCAGCGCGTCCAAGAACACCACCGGGTACATCGTCTCCCGTGGCCGGTTCTGCCAGGTAATCGCCTTGGTCATGCCTTCGTCGGGGACCGATCTCATGAAGTCAGGCGAGACCTTGGTGAAGCGCTTTTCTTGCTTGGGGATCAGGACCGGCGCGAAGGAGTTGTCCCAGTCGCGAGGAAGCTCGACAGGTAATGACCCAGTGAAGACCTGCTCACGTCGTCATCGATGGAATTGACGATGAGCATGAAGATGGAAGACGACATCAAACGCTGGACAACCAAGCGCAAGAGCGCGCTGATGTCGGACATCATTCAAGGCAAAACCACCGTGGCCGAGGGGATCCGCCAGGGACTACAAGCCGACGGCATCGCCGTCTCGATCGGGCGGGTCGGGATGGCTGGGCGACGCTGGCGCTGGTGATCGACTGCCATACGCGTGAATTGCTGGATTGGCCACCTGTCCCGAAGCGGCAAAACCTGCACCGCAGGCAGTGCATTGGAACATGCCCCGATCGCGCGCTTCGGAACGCTGGGCCACGTGCCTGCGCCGTTCCTGCCGCGTGATCCGCACGTTGAAAGCGCGGTGTGCGCATCGGCATCGCTTCGAGACTACTCAGCACGCCAGCCGCGTTGTCGGGGAACTAGTTACCTTTTACAACCACCGGCGCCCGTAGCTGGCTTCTGGCATGAAGGCCCCGGCTGAGGCATTTTCCTTAGCCGCTTAACCTGCGCAGGTTCCGCTGGGTCAATACACGATCACACCTCGAACAAATTGCCGTAACGACGCGGTTGCGAACGCAGGTATTGTTTAGGCGCCTGAACCTTCGCGCCCAGCTGAGCGGCTGCTCGCCACGGCCACGTCGGCTCGAACAGAATGCCGCGTGCCAGTGCCACCATGTCGGCATCGCCCGTGGCGACGATGGCTTCGGCCTGATCCGGCTCGGTAATCAAACCGACGGCGATCACTGGCATGGTGACCGCTTCCTTGATGAGTCGCGCGAACGGTACTTGGTAATTGGGGCCGACTGAAATGCTTTGCTTGGCCGCCACGCCGCCGCTGGAGACATGAATGAAATGGCAGCGCCGCTCGTCCAATTCGCGCGCGAACGCGATGCTTTGTTCGACATCCCAGCCGCCATCGGCCCAATCGGTTGCCGATATCCGCACGCCCAAGGGCAACGCGGGAGGCAACACACGCTTGACGGCGTCGAACACCTCGAGCGGAAAGCGCATGCGGTTTTCGAGGCTGCCGCCATACCGATCGCTGCGGCGATTGGCCAAGGGCGACAGAAATTGATGCAGCAGATAACCATGCGCGCCATGCAATTCGATCAAATCGACACCTAAAGCGACGGCACGCTCGGCACTGGCCACGAACGCGTCTCGGACTCGCGTCAGACCGACCGTGTCGAGCGCGGTGGGAATACGGTCGCCGTCGAACATGGGAATGGCTGAAGGGGCCTCGGTGTTCCAGCCACGGCGATCCAAGCCCAATTGTTTGCCGCCATTCCAGGGAGAATCGGTGCTGGCTTTGCGACCCGCATGACCTAATTGGATGCCGATAGGCATGTCGGTGTACCGTCGCACGGCTTTCAACACCCCATCCAGTGCCTGCTGGTTGGTATCGTTATACAAGCCCAGATCGTCCGGCGAAATTCGGCCATCTGGTTCGACTGCCGTGGCTTCGATGATCAACAGGCCGGCACCCGATGTCGCCAGCCGCCCCAGATGCATCAGATGCCAATCGGTCGCGCTGCCTTCTTCAGCCGAATACTGGCACATAGGCGCGATGACGATTCGATTGGGCAGAATCACACTTCCCAGTTGAATCGGCTCGAAAAGCTTGCTGTTGGACATCCGGACAGCCCCTCAGTGGTAGACACAGCTCGCTATGTTACGCGCCTAAAGGCGATTGCGTCTCATCTCAAGATGCAATCGGCAAGGAGAAAGCGGACTTCGTTGCGGCTGGGGCTCGATACCGAATCCAGTATTTTAGTACATGAGAAAACCGGAGGCTTGATTGCGGATATCGGCGTCCAGCTACAAACCTTATCGTGAAAAGACGCCACACCGTACAAATACGGTATTCAACAACCAGGCGAATACTATATTTGCACGAGTCAGCTACGCAGTTATCAGCCGGGCGGGATAATTCCTATTGCCGTAAAATCGGGGGAATCATTTAACTTTCTGGCTAGATCTTTCGGAATGGCTTCATAGGGCCTAATGTTCAATTCAAGCCCTTGACGATAACCCTCTTGCGCCGCCTTATAGGATGCCAATAAATACATCCATACAATCCATTCGGTACAAAAAAAACTACGATTTGTCTGCTTTGCAGCGCCAACAAACGACCCGCCATTGGCAATGAACAACCTTTCGTTGTCCAATTTTTTTTCGTCTATGCCGATGGTTTTATTGTGACCAAAAGCCAGTGCTGTAATATTTCCCACTATTCTTGTTGCTACACGGTCTACCACGTGGAAATTGTAATTCCATCTTTTCTGAGTTCCTACCGCCACGAACGCTGCTGCTTCTCTGTGCACGATATTGACGATAGGAGTTTTTATACAGCGCCAGACCTGATAGGCCGTTTTTAATTGACTCGTTTCTTCTAGAGGAGTTCTATAAATATTAGGCAATAAGCGCTTACCATTAATCCGGTCGGTTGCCAGGCCACCATTAACATCGTATATCGTTCCTTGTCCCGCTATGCCCCCATGAACGTATTCGGATTGAGTACTGCTGCCAATAATATTACCAACCAAACCGCCAGTATTCAATTTAAGCATCACATCGCCCGGCATAACATCATCTCTCGTCATGCTGCACTCCAATTAAAATTTGGCTTTACCATAATATTTTCCCGCAGTATTACCCGGAGAGTTATAAACCAGCCATTTTCAAATGCTCAAAAATCGATTTATTGATTAAAATAAAATTAACGATTAATAATTGACTAATAAACCACAAACTCTAGCGTGCATAGCGTTCGATAACGGTCAACCGGATTCGAGGCTATTGGTTTGATTTAATCATTTGCTTACCGACCAAATATCAGCCCGAGAGAGAAAATCCAGAACAGGGTTTACCCTATGTTGTGTGTCAGCCGTCGCCGATATGCAAGGATGCGGTGAGAACCTGCTTACGTCATGATCGAGAGTTTGGCGATAAGCGCGAGGCCGGAAGACAACGCTGTAGGAAGTAAGTGGAAACGGATAAGCCCGCAAGGTGAGCCGGCGCCATTGCGGCCCCAAGTACCCGCTTACTACAAAAAAAAAGCCGCTCCAAAGAGCGGCTCGAATGACATTACGATCTACAGCACCTGCCGATAGACGGCTACCGGTTCAATCGTTCAGCAGCGATTCATCGCGCACTGCCCCCTTGTCAGCCGACATCACGAGCTTGGCATAGGCTTTCAATGCCGCCGACACCTTGCGCGGACGTGGATGAGCGGGCTTCCAACCCTTGGCGTCCTGCTCTGCGCGGCGACGCGTCAGCTCGTCGTCGGACAACAATACGTCGATGGTGCGATTGGGAATATCGATACGGATCTTGTCGCCGTTGCGCACCAAACCGATGGCCCCGCCTGCTGCCGCCTCAGGCGAGCAGTGGCCGATGGACAGGCCGGAGGTGCCTCCCGAGAACCGACCATCGGTCAAGAGCGCACACGCCTTACCCAAGCCTTGCGACTTGATGTAGCTGGTGGGATACAGCATTTCTTGCATACCCGGACCGCCCTTCGGGCCTTCGTAGCGGACGATTACGACATCACCCGCCACGACTTTCCCAGCCAGGATGTTTTCCACCGCCTCGTCTTGCGACTCGGTGACGTGCGCATTGCCCTCGAACACTAAAATGCTTTCATCCACGCCAGCGGTTTTCACCACGCAGCCATCGATCGCGATATTGCCGGTCAGCACCGCCAAACCGCCCTCTTTCGAGAACGCATGCTCGTACGAGCGGATGCAGCCTTCGGCACGGTCCAGATCGAGACTGGGCCACCGGGCACTTTGGCTGAACGCCACCTGGGTCGGAACGCCTCCAGGGCCGGCCATGTAAAACGTCCTGACAGCCTCGTCCCGGGTTCGCACAATGTCCCACTGATCCAGCGCGTCCTTCAAGGTAGGTGCATGTACCGTCGGCACATCGGTATGCAACTTGTCCGCACGGTCGAGCTCACCCAGAATGGCCATGATGCCGCCTGCGCGATGCACGTCTTCGATGTGATATTTGTTGGTATTGGGCGCGACCTTGCACAGTTGCGGCACGATGCGCGACAAACGATCGATATCCGTCATCGTGAAATCGATGTCTGCTTCGCGCGCAATGGCCAACAGATGCAGAATCGTGTTGGTAGACCCGCCCATGGCGATGTCCAAGGTCATCGCGTTCTCAAAAGCTTTGAAGCCGACCGAGCGCGGCAAGATACGCGCGTTGTCGTGTTCGTAATACTGACGTGCCAGATCGACAATGGTGCGACCGGCGCGCTTGAACAGTTGTTCGCGGTCGGCGTGGGTGGCCACCACCGTACCGTTACCCGGCAAAGACAAGCCCAGCGCTTCGGTCAGACAGTTCATGGAGTTGGCCGTAAACATGCCCGAGCACGATCCGCAGGTCGGACAGGCCGAGCGTTCGACCTCGGCCACGTCGGCGTCGGAATACGACTTGTCGGCGGCGATCACCATGGCGTCGACCAGATCGAGCTTCTTCAACTCGATGACCTTGGTGGTGGGGTTGGCCAACTGCGCGCGGCCAGCCTCCATCGGCCCGCCCGACACGAAAACCACCGGCACGTTCAGCCGCATGGCGGCCATCAACATGCCCGGGGTGATTTTGTCGCAGTTCGAGATGCACACCATGGCATCGGCGCAATGCGCGTTCACCATGTACTCGACCGAATCGGCAATGATGTCGCGGCTGGGCAGCGAATACAGCATGCCGTCGTGACCCATCGCAATGCCGTCGTCGACCGCGATGGTGTTGAATTCTTTGGCCACACCGCCAGCGGCTTCGATCTCGCGGGCGACCAACTGGCCCAGATCTTTCAGATGGACATGGCCCGGCACGAACTGGGTGAACGAATTGACCACCGCGATGATGGGCTTGGAAAAATCGTCGTCTTTCATGCCGGTGGCGCGCCACAACGAGCGCGCACCCGCCATGTTACGGCCAGCGGTGGAGGTTTTGGAACGGTAGACAGGCATCTTGGAGACTCGAAAAAATCGCGAAAAGGGAAAGCGGGGCCACGGGAGTAGGTGCCCCTGCGCGCCCGTGCGAACAACCTCTTGAGCCTCGCCTTGGGCATACCTCCGAGATTATCCCATACCCACCGACCCCAACCACTGCGGCGACTTCGATCGTCAGGCCAGTCGCCGAATCCGATGCATCCTCATTCGCCGCCTTGTCTGCCTGCTCAGGCGCCGCTTTGCTTGCCGCTTCAGTGGCCACCCGAGCGCTGCCGCCGCTTATATGTCTGCATCGCCATCGGCACCACGACCACGGCCACCGCTGCTACCCACAAACCCTGGGTCACCGTGCTGCCGTACAGAATATGCACGTCGCCGTTGGTGATCGACAATGCCCGGCGCAAGTTCTGCTCCATCATGTCGCCCAATACCACCCCCAGAATCAAAGGCGCCATCGGCACGTTCAGCTTGCGCAGGAAGTAGCCGATCACGCCGATGATCACCACCAGAACGAGGTCGAAGGTCGTGGCATTGATGGCATAGACCCCAATGAAGCTGATGGTCAATACCCCAGGCACCAGCAGCCACGCGGGAATGGCCAGCATCGACGCGAATATCCGCACCATGGGCACGTTCATGACGAACAGCATCACGTTGGCGATTAACAGCGAGGCAATCAGTCCCCACACCAACTCGGGTTGGCTTTCGAACAAGACGGGGCCCGGCGTGATGTTGTAGAGCGTGAGCGCACCCATCATGACGGCGGTGGTGCCCGAACCCGGCACCCCCAGCGTGAGCATGGGAATGAACGATCCGGTCGCCGCGCTGTTGTTGGCCGCTTCGGGGGCAGCCAGACCGCGTAAATCGCCACGGCCGAACTTGGCGTCGGGATCGCGCCCCTCGATCAGCCGTTTCTCGCTGGCGTAGGACACAGCCGAGGCCACGCTGGCTCCCGCCCCTGGCAAAATTCCCATGAAAAAGCCGAGCAAGCCGCCCCGCCATGTGCTGCCATTGGTGAACTTCAACTCTTGCCAGTTAAACAGCTTTCGGCCGGTAATGGGCACCCCCATCGACTGACCGGCAATCACTTTCTCCAACATTTGCAGCATTTCGCCCACCGCAAACAAACCGATCACCACCACCACGAAATCGATGCCGTCGGAGAGATGCGGCAAGTCGAAGGTGTACCGGTAGACTCCGGAGTTGGAATCGACGCCGACCGTCGCGATTGCCAAGCCCACCATGGCAGCCAACACGCCTTTCACGGGCTGATCGCCCAGCAGGCTGGTCAGCGCGCAGAACGCGAACATCATCAGCACGAAATACTCGGCCGGACCGAAGGCCAAGGCCCAATTGGCCAGCAAAGGCGCCAGCACGATAATGCCTGCAGTCGCGATCAGCGAGCCGATGAAGGAC
Source organism: Bordetella parapertussis (assembly GCA_945903445.1). Classification (GTDB taxonomy): domain Bacteria; phylum Pseudomonadota; class Gammaproteobacteria; order Burkholderiales; family Burkholderiaceae_B; genus Schauerella. The sequence goes on along the minus strand of CAMDNZ010000004.1, from coordinate 37,657 downwards.
GACCACGCCGACAGCGACAAGGCCACGCAAGGTCACGATCTGCGCGCCGCTCTGGTTCAGTTTCTTGCGCAAGCGATGCACCAGCACCTCGACCGCTTCCAGGTTCACGCCACTGTCTTCGCTCACCACACGATCGAGGATGTGCTGCTTGCTTAGCGGCTCACCCGCCTTCTGAATGAAGGTGCGCAGCACCGCGTACTCGCGCGGCGAAAGCGCCAGTTTTTCGGTGCCGACGTGAAACCGTTGGCTCACGCTGTCGAAATGCAGATCGCCGCAGTACCACCGGGGGTGTTCGCGGCCGCGGCTCCGTCTGACCAGGGCGGTCAGACGCGCCTCGAGTTCTTCGATACGAAACGGTTTGGGCAGAAAGTCGTCGGCACCGCGATGCAAGGTGTCCACACGGCTGGCCAGCGAATCGCGTGCCGTCAGCACCAGCACCGGGGTGCCGTCGTGGCGGGCCCGCATTCGCGCCAACAGGCTTGGGCCGTCCAGACCCGGCAGCCCCAGGTCGAGAATGACCGCGTCGAACGCTTCCATGCACAAGCGCCGGTCGGCGAGCAAGCCGTCGTCGGCCTACTCGACGATGAATCCAGCCTGCCGAGCCAAGGCACGCGCCAACCAGCGGGCCAGTTTGGGTTCGTCTTCGACCAACAGCAGGCGCATGGTGGCCTACACCAGACGCGTCATCCAGCCGTGACGGTCGGCCGTACGACCATACTGGATATCGGTCAGATCACGGCGCAGGGCCATGGTCAATTCACCCGCAGACGCGTTAATGTCGCCCACTGCAAAGCCCGGCCCTTTCAGTTCGCCGATCGGCGTGACCACTGCGGCGGTGCCGCAAGCGAAGGCTTCCGAGATGTCGCCAGAGGCCACGCCGTCGCGCCATTCGTCGATGGAGATCGCGCGCTCTTCCACCTCGTGGCCCCGATCTCTGGCCAACTGGATAATGCTGGCGCGCGTGACGCCTTCCAGAATACTGCCGGTCAAAGCGGGTGTCAGCAGCGTGCCATCGCGGCGCACCAAAAACACGTTCATACCGCCTAGTTCTTCCAGGTATTTGCCTTCGCGCGGATCCAGGAACAAGACCTGAGCGCAACCGTTGGCGGCAGCCTCTTGCTGCGGCAGCAAAGACGCAGCGTAGTTGCCGCCGCATTTTGCCGCACCCGTGCCACCCTTGGCGGCACGTGCATACTCGGTGGACAGCCAGATGGAGACCGGTGCGACGCCCTTGGCGAAATATGGGCCGGCCGGGCTGGCGATCACGTAGTAAGCGGCACGTTGCGCCGAGCGCACGCCCAGAAAGCTCTCGTTGGCGATCATAAAAGGACGCAGATAGAGGCTGGTCTCGGGCGCCGAGGGCACCCAATCGGCATCGACCCGAACCAACTGACGCAGCGACTCGACGAACACCTCGACCGGCAGTTCGGGCAGGGCCAACCGGGCAGCCGAACGCTGCAACCGGGCAGCGTTGGCTTCGGGGCGGAAGGTCCAGATCGAGCCATCGGCGTGGCGGAAGGCTTTCAAGCCTTCGAAAATCTCTTGCGCATAGTGCAGCACCAATGCGGCCGGATCGAGCATTAAGGGCGCATAGGGCGTGACTTGGGCGTTGTGCCAGCCTTCGGCGCGAGTCCAGTCTACGGCGACCATGTGATCGGTGAAGTGTTTGCCGAATCCGGGGTCGGCCAAAATGGCGTCGCGCTCGGCCAAGATGCGTGCGGCAGAAGAGGGCGTGGAACGGAAAGCCAAGGTACTGGTGGAAGTCATAAGTTTCGCAACGGACAATGAGCACGAAAAAAAACATTATTCCACGATCCCGTCTGGTACGGATGACTCCTTGACGACGGTTGGCTACCGAATCCGATTCTTACCGCCCGACAGCGGTAACAGCGTCGGGATGACAGGCATGAAATACGCAAGGGCCCCGACAATCCATTCTGACAGCGACGCAATCACGCGAGCGTGAACGATTCGAAGTCAAATGGAGGCGTGATACCTTGTATCGAAGGCTCGTCAGTGGCCAATGGAAGCTCAAGTGTGATTCGCGCCTTCGCCTGTGTAGGCCAAGCGATTCGCCACACCCCATACCCAATTGTTCCGAGCTAACTTAATTTTCGAACTGGTGAAAAACTTTGGCAACGACGGCCCAAGCTTCACTAAGTTTAATTAGCGTTAGATATTCGATGCAATCGGTTCCGATAGCATCATTTTCCGTAACGACTCGAACAACTGCGGTGGATGGCGTGATGTCGAGCACATCGATATGCGCCTCGATGTCAGGTGATTTTCCATTGACCCGGATAAAATCGGCAACAGGATTAGTGTCTGCGCCACCCACGAGCCCACCATCGACAGTGCCGTACGTCACGGCGTTTTTGTGGAAAGTATCGGTCAGCCTATCAACGCTACCGGTTCGCAAAGAATCGATATATTTAGCGATAGTGTCTTTGACATTTCTGTACTCGCTAACCGACGCCTTTTTTTGATTCACGATCAATCCTTATTTATAATATTCCCGGATTGCCTTTTAATGCTTAGCCCGCATTCGCAGCCGACGTTTTGGGCCCATAGACAATTTCATCGCTTCATCTTTGTGTGAGTCGAAAACGCTGTCGTATGCCCGATCCATATTTTAGATAAGCGAGCGCCAGTTCGAAGCGACCCAAGCCTCGAATCGATGCCTTATTACACTTGGCCCTTAATCGGATTGCGATTCAATCAAGGTGTCGGTTTACGAGGTCGTACTTTGGACACCGAGCCATTACGCTGTTACCTCGAAACCACCGAGCGGATGGGATTCGCCATTGACGATGGCATCGATGCGATGGGGTCCAGGGAAGTGGCGGCGCGTCGTCATGGTGACCAAAGACACCTTAGCGAAAAAGACGGCTTTCTCGCCCGGTTGCATGGTTAGGGTGCGTAGCTTGAAGACCTTAGGGCGGGTGCCACCGTTGGCCTTTACGAAATGCACGGCATAGTCGATCAACAGGCGCTGCGCATGTAGAGCGGTACTCTCGACCTCGAAAGACACGCGCACGGCGTCACCGATGGCGGCACGCTGCGGCGTGATGGTTATGCAGCCTATGCGCGCCAATGGGCTCTCTGCTCCGCCCAGAATGCGGATGGCGTCTCGATTACCGGCTTTGATCAACGAGCGCAGTGCATGACGAACGATCCAGGCGCGGCCTGCCGGCGCATCTGCGACCCAGCGGCGGCATGTCTCGATGGTCAAGGTGGGATGGTCTTTGGAGATGTCGTTCAAATTGTTCGCCACCGACCGTCGCACATAAAGCACTGGGTCGTCTTTAAGCCGTTCCAGCAATGCCAAAACGGGGCGCGGGTCGAGCTGATAGGCGCGCAAGCGCGGTGCCCATGGCAGACGCGGACGGCAACCTTCCGAAGCCAGACGGCGCAAGTGCGCGTTGGCGTCGTCGGCCCATGCCAGCATCGTGGCATAAGTGCGTTCGGGATACTTCGCCAGAAAAGCGCGGATGCTGAATTCGGCGGAAAACCGCTTAGTGAGTTCGGCCTGAACCCGCATGGCGACCTCGTAATCGTCGAGGCCGTACGTCTGGACGAAAGCAAGATGCGGCATGTAGCGAAGCTGAGCACGCCCGATCTCGCCGGTTGCGGGTATTTCCGGACCTAGCGACGCTTCTATTACCGCCGCTGCTTCGGCGAACGGCTTAGGCAAATACTCGTGCAATGCTTGCGCGATATGCGTGGCACGGCCAGTAAGTTCTAGCTTGTCCAAACCGTCTGTAGAACGCGCGACGAAGGCGGCAGCGTCGAATGGCGCATAAGCGTGGCGTAGCTCGGCGGCAATCCCGCGCACTAGCGCCAGATCGAAGACGTCTTTGATGGCCTGGGTGCCCATGCTATTTACGCCGTCGTGTAGCCGTGGATAAGTCGGCTACCCAAGTGTTTCAACAGATTTTTCCCGATCGGTTCGACACGACTGTATTTCGCATGATGCCCTTGCGCGTCGGTTACGTCGTAGACGCGCTCAAATTGCGCACTGTAGTCGGACATACAAGCAAGATCGCCAACCAGCACCCAAACCTCCTTAACCAACATCTCGCAACCCCCACTATTTGCAACAACAGCGAACGACAGACTCGCGCGCCGCAATGAAATCCTAAGCTCTGAGCGTCGATGCCATGCACACTGTTTCGACAGCGACCAGAGCATCCATTATTCCAGCCGAACACGGGTCGCGACCATTCGATCTGAAATTTATACAATCGCGCGAGGTCTTCATGAGAAAGATTTTCCTGACGCTGAGTGTTTACCTGTTTTTTACTTCTTCAGCCTGGGCTTACAACCCGCCCGATGTCGTTTATCGATTGGACCTGCGAGGCCCAGAAATAATCGGACAAATAGGATTTCAACCCAGGACGAATGGCCCAGGGTCGAACAGAAACATGATTCCTCATATCGACGGCTCGTCCCTGGTCAATCAAACCTCCAGCCTGGTCTCGACGTCCGCATCGGTCGGTCAAGCGGTCAACCACATCAGGGCTTTTGGGCTTATCGACCCCGAAACCGAAACTTACAGCTCAGAACATGTGTTCTACCTGTATAGCATCAGGCCGTCGGATGAGTTTTACGACGTTCGCCACACCCTGGAGACCGCGTCGGCAACACCCGATGCCCCAGATAGGTCGCCCAACTTCATCCATCAGCGTCAGGCGCTTTTGGACCGCGCGAACTTTTTCGACGATGCGGACGAAGTCATAGCAACGCAGGGAATAGGCCCCGACAGAATCCTCGCATACGCTGAAGTGACCGGAACCATGCTGAATGATGACCATTGGTTTCGCAGGATGTGGGAGGCAGACGACTTCGACAACGACGACGCCGGCATCGAGCACCCGCCATTTCGCAGCGTTTTCGAAAATACGTCGTATTGGAACTGCCGCTGGCAGCCAATGTCACCCTCTGCCGAGGTGGCGCAGTCCAGCGATAGGGTCAACAGTGGGCCTTATCCTTATCTTGGCGAGCTCGAGGGGATTGTCCTCACGCTAGCCGACACGAGTCGTTTGTCGTTTCCCTCACTGGCCACAGTGGCGCCGACGACACTGGCGTTCAGTTGCCTGGGAATAGATGCCGAGACGAGCACGCCTGACGAACGACCCCGAAGTTTCAGTCGTAGGCATCTGCCTTCGACAGCCCTATGCCCGCCCCAATCCTTGCGAATCAAATCAGTCATCTACGATACCGCTCTGCTGCTCACGATAATAGGTTCCTCCGAGTGAGGGCTAGGCCACCGGGTTACGCTTGCATAGCGGGATTGCGATCGTCCAAGCCAGCGCGTCTAACGGTAAGTCGTTCGGCTCGGTTCCGAACGGGTCTTCGATTTCGGCGCCCAATGCTTCCAAAGCAAAGAACATATAAGCGATGAAGATCACGATGACAGGCGTCATGACGCCTGTGGAATCGAGCAGACCGAAAGGCAGCAGCAAAACCACGGCAGGCTTGAAACGCGCGCGCGAGCCGCTCGCAATCGGCGGCGGGCAGCAGTCGAGTGAAATCGGCATCGGGCGGCGTGCCACGCAATTGGTGTCGTAACGCATGAGCGAAAGCCGCCAGGCGGTAGACGAACAGCGGCGCGGCAGCCCGATGATCCACTTGGGTGATCGATCGACGCGCCAGATTGCACGACTCGAACACCACCACGCCCCACAGCATTCGGGCTTCCCAATAGCAGGCATAGGCCGTGTTGTTGCGAAAGCCCAAGAAGATGGCGAGGGTCACGCCGATCAACGAGAACGGCACGGAGGTCAGCGGCACCTTCCACTCGAAAACCCGGCCAAGGGCCGGTTTTCAGTTAACGCGGATCAGCCCGGTTGGGCCTCGCCCTCGATTGCCGACTTGGCCTCGGGCAGGATCTCTGCCTTGTACTGCTCGCGCAACATGCTAAGTACTGCACGGCTTTCGGCATCGCCCCACATTGCCGTGGTTTGATCGATCAGTTGCGCTTGCATAGCGGGATTGGGGTCGCCTTTCTCGACGGCGCTCAAGCGCGTCACCACGTAGCTGCGGCCATCGGCTACACCGCTATAACCAGGCAGCGGCGCGACCGGCATACGCAAGACATCCATGAGCACCGCACGTGACAGATCGCCGGGGTTCTGACGCGATACGGGACGTGCCGAATCGAAGCCGACGGGTGCGGGAGCATCGGCAGGCGCTGCTTTCGCTTCGGCCAACAGGGCCTCGCCAGCACGGCGAGCGGCTTCGAGCGAGCGCTCGTCCAGCAAGGTGGTGCGAACACGGTCGCTGACATCGGTCAAAGGCGGCACGCGCTGCGCATGGACTTCGGCGACACGCACGATCATTAATCGGTCGGCTGCCAACTCGATCACGCCCGAATTGAGCTTCTGATTCAATACTTCGTCCGAGAACAGGGCATCGCGCACACGTGGTGTGTTCAGCATCTCGGCGTCAGGACTCGCGACAGCGGCATTGTCTGCCACCTGAGCGGCAGGCAACAAGCCGGAGCGCGTCACGCCGTTGGCACGACGCACGGTCAGACCCGTCGCGCTGGCCGCAGCATCCAGGCTGGTGGATTGATCGGCCGAGACTTTACGCAGCGCGGTGGACAACTCGCCGAAGCGCTCGGCGGCCAACTGGCGACGAATCTCGGCAGTGATACGGTCGCGCACCTGATCGAGCGACTCTTGCTTGCCTGCGTCCAGCGCGGTCAGCTTCAAGATATGCAAACCCGAAGAGCTGCTGACCACATCGGACACTTCGTCCACGTTCAGCTTGCTCAATGCGGCGAACAAATCCTGTGGCAAGGAGCCCGCATTGACCCAGCCCAAATCGCCACCCTGGGCAGCCGAGCCGGCATCCTGCGATTTCTGCTTGGCCAGATCGGCGAATCCCGCCGGATTGGTACGCGCTTGCTCGGCCAGCGTCGCGGCCTGCGCCTGCGCTTCGTTGCGGACCTGCTCGGACGCCCCCGAGGGCACTTCGATCATGATATGGCTGACGCGACGACGCTCGGGCGTGCCAAAACGCGCTTTGTTCTGCTCGTAATACTTGGCGACTTCCTCGTCGGGCACTTTGATGCCCGCCGTTGCAGCGGCCTCGTCCAACACCAGATACTGAACATCCACGTTCTGGGGAATCTGCAGCGCCTTCGAATTGGCGTCGTACCACGTCTTCAGATCGGCATCCGAAATTTGAATCTGGCTTTTGAAGTCATTAGCCGCAAAGCGACGAACTTGTACCGTGCGACGCTGCGTCAGCGCGCTATCGAGACGAGCGCTGACCACATCCGGCAAAACGGCGGTGTCGACCAGCGGATTCAGCACGCGCTGCAAGGCCAGATCCTGACGCACGCCCGTTTCGAACAGCGACGGCGACAAGCCCTGCGCGGTCAATACCTGGCGATAGCGTTCGCCCGAGAACTGGCCGTTGTCCTGGAAGGCAGGATACGAGGCGACGTTGTTGCGTAGCGCACCATCGGACACCGAGAACCGGTTGTCGGTCGCCACCGCCTCCAGCACACGGCGGTTGATCAGGTCGTCCAGCAACTGACGACGCGTATCGGGGTTATCGACCAGCGCCAGCTCGAAACGCGTGCCCAAGCGTTGCCGCTCGCGATCGATGTAACTGCGACGGGCGTTCTCGAACTCGGTTGTCGTGATGCCTTTGCCGTTGACCCGGGCGACTTCCGGCTCGTTGCTGGAGAAGGTCGCGTAGCCTTGCGCGCCCACGAAGACGAAGGACGGCACGATCAGAAGCAGCAGAATCAGCTGCATCCAGCGTCGATGGTTGCGAATGAAATCGAACAATTGGAATTCCCATGTGCGCGCGCCTGCTGGGGGCTGGACGCCGCGTGTAGCCAATGGACCAGATACGGCTTGCCCGATAGAGGCCGCGTATCGACTTTATTTACGAACACGCGCCCGCCCGCAGCTGCCGCTCGTGGCAAAGGCAGCAAGTTTACCAACTTTCCCAAGGTGACACACCGTGGCGAAACCGCGTGACACGCGCCTAGGCGATCATCCAGGCACAAGGTCTGCGACAATCGGGTTTTTACCGATGGATGCTTAGTCATGTCCGAGACTACCGCCCCCTGGCCCTACCCCGCTCTGATCGCCCATCGAGGCGGTGGGCGCCTGGCCCCAGAGAATACGCTTGCCGGGATGCGTGCGGCCCGCAATCATGGCTTCACATTCGTGGAATACGACGTGAAACTTTCCAGCGACGGGGTGCTTTTTTTGCTACACGACGATCTATTGGATCGCACCACCGATGGCCAAGGTCCCGCCCGTGCCTTGACGTGGGACGCTCTGCAAACCTTGGACGCAGGCCGCTATCTGGACTCCAGTTTCGAAGGCGAACGGCTCATTTCCTTTGAAACGGTCGCCGAATACACCCTGGCCGAAGGTCTGTTGAGCAACGTCGAAATCAAACCGTGCCCGGGTCGCGAACACGAAACCGGAACCGCCGTGGCGCTGGCGATTCGTCAATGGTGGGCGCAAGCCGCCGTCCAGCCGCTGGTGTCTTCGTTCTCGGAGGATGCGCTGGCGGCTGCCCATGTGGCGGCACCCGAAGTACCCCGGGCCCTGTTGGTCAAAGAGGTGCCCGCCGACTGGCATGACCGCCTGGTGCGCCACGACTGCGTGGCCTTGAACATTCTTGAACGCCACGTCACCCAGGACATCGTCGTCGCCGTTCAGGAAAAAGGCTATCGGGTAGCGGCCTATACCGTGAACGATCCGGGGCGTGCCCGCGAATTGTTCGACTGGGGCATCGATGCCCTGTTCACCGATGAACTGGGCCGCATCGGTCCGACCGCGTAAGGCTTAGCTCACGTGTTCAGCTACCGTCATGCCTTTCATGCGGGCAATCATGCCGACGTGCTCAAGCACGCCATGTTCGTCCATATCCTGGAATACTTTGGCCGCAAGCCGGCGCCCTATTGGGTCATCGACACTCACGCTGGCGCCGGCCTCTATGGCTTGCAAGGCGATTGGAGCACCAAGACCGCCGAATCGGCCGAAGGTGTGGGCCGGCTGTGGGGCAGCCCCGATGCGCCGCCCCTGCTCGACCGCTATCTGCAGGCAGTGGCCGACTTCAATCCGGCCGGCGCACTCAAAGCCTATCCCGGCTCGCCTTGGTGGGCCTTGGAATACATGCGCGAGGCCGATCGCCTGCGTCTGTTCGAATGGCACCCGACCGAATCCGAAGTGCTGGCAGGCAACCTTGCCCACCTCGAACGTGCCGTCCAGCGGCGCATCATGCTGTATCACGCCGACGGCTTCAAAGGCTTGAACGCCCTGCTACCCCCGCCCACTCGGCGCGGCATGGTCATCATCGATCCCTCCTACGAGGATAAGCAGGACTATCGTCGCACGGTCCTGGCCGTCAAAGAGGGCTTGGAACGGTTCGCCACCGGCACCTTCGTTGTTTGGTATCCGCTGGTTCAACGACGCGAGTCGTCCGCCATCGGCCGTCAGTTGGAGAACCTGCCAGCCAAGAATTGGGTGCATGCGACCCTGTCGGTACGCAAACCCGCCGTCGATGGTCTGGGTTTGCATGGTAGCGGCATGTTCGTGGTCAACCCGCCCTACACGCTGCATGACGAGCTGAAGGTGGCCCTGCCCTGGCTGGTGCGTCAACTCGGACAAGACGACCGCGCCGTTCATACGTTGTCACAGCGTACCGACTGAGGCTTCGCCAGCGTCTTGCGCCATGCACGCTGCACCACTGGCGCGACGGGCGCGCAACATCACCGGCACCAGGGAAGCGCCCGCCAGGGCTGCCATGGCAGCCCCCAACCACAGCGGTGCGGTCAGGTTTTGGCCGACATCGATACCTAATCCGCCCGCCCAAGCCCCAAACGCCAAACCGCCAGTGATGGCCGATGTGTGCATGGTATTGACCAGCGCACTAGGGCGAGCGGCGCGCATCACGCGCGCCGCCATGGCAGGATTCAACGCCACCCCGGTCAGCCCTAGCAACAGGAAGGCGGGGATGGCCACTGATGCGTGCTGGCCGCCCCAGGCGAATACGCCAAGCGCCGCGACCATCAGCGCGGTGCCCCAGGCCAGCACGGCCAGCGTGTGGCGGTCGGCCCAGCGACCGACGACGATATTACCGATGACGTTGCCGACACCATAGAGCGCTAGCAATGCCGGCACGAGCGCCTCGTTCAAACCCGTCAGCCCGGTAAAGATGGGCAAGGCATAACTGACCGCGGCGAACACCGACCCGATGATCAGCCCGCTGGTCAAGTAAGCGGCCCACAAGTGTCGATTCGACATGGCGCGCCACTCGTCGACCAAACTGACTCGGCCTTGATGGCACGCTGCCGGAACCCACTTCACAATGCACACCGCGCACACGATCGCCCACACGACCACGGCCCAGAAGCTGACGCGCCAATCCACTTGCTGCGCGATCCAGGCCGTCGCGGGAACACCCAGCACTGGCGACAACATCAACCCACCCAGCACCAATGAAGCAGCACGGCCGCGCAGGTTCGCAGGCACCTGCTCGGCGCCCAAGCTGATGGACGCCCCGATGGCTGCGGCGCTGGCCACACCCATACCGATACGCCCCAAAGCCATCACGGTGTAATCGGTGGCCAAGGCCGCCACCGCCCCCGTCACGACGTATAGCCCCAACATCCACAAAAGCGCTCGCCGATTGGACCAGCCCAGCGCCAGTGTAGCCGTCGTCATGACGGGACCGCCCAACGCCATACCCAAGGCATAGAGCGCGATCAGATTGCCCACCTGGCCCAGGCTGACGCCCAAGGCAGTGGCCAATGCGGGCATCATGCCCGCCACCATGAACTCGGCCGTGATCATACAGAAAATGGTCAAGCCCAGCAAATATACATAGCGGGGGATGGGATAAGAAACGTACATCGTCCTTGCCAAAAAAGAAACCCACCCTGCCTGAGACAGAGCGGGCGAGTCATGCAGTTAGCGTTAAACCGATCTAGGGGTGTCAGCGTGAGGCAGGCACCGTGCCGACACCCGAAGCCGCCGGGGCAGGTGCTCGGGAAGCACCCGCAGACGCAGCAGACGTGGGCATCGCGGCAGCGGGTGCCACGGGTGCCGACGGCGAGCTCGAGCTGGCCGACGACGCCGCGCTTTGCGTGGCGCTGTCTTCGCCTTCGGCGGGCGGCTCGACCACCGAGCGCTCGGTCCACCCGCCGCCGAGCACCTTGTACAGAGTGACCAGATTGGTCAAACGACCCAGACGGGTTTGCACCAGACTCTGTTGCGAGCTGTACAAGGAACGCTGCGAATCCAGTACATCCAGATAGTTGCTGATACCCTCGCGGAACAATTGATCCGACACGTCGTAGGCGCGCTTGTTGGCATCGACTAAGGCCCGCTGCGAGCGGATTTGCTCGTCGTACGTGCCTCGACCCGCCAAGGCATCGGCCACTTCTCGGAAGCCCGATTGAATCGATCGCTCGTACTGAGCGATACCCGCATCGCGGCGAATCTCGGCAGCGTCCAGGCTGGCGCGCAAGGCCCCCCCGGCGAACAAGGGAATCGAGATGTTGGGCGCGAAGCTCCACGAACCCGACCCGCCCTCGAACAGGCCTCCCAGGCTGGAACTGGCCGTACCGGCATTCGCGGTCAAACTGATCTTGGGGAAGAACGCGGCACGCGCCGCGCCGATGTTGGCGTTGGCGGCCAACAATTGATGCTCGGCAGCACGGATGTCCGGACGGCGGATCAGCAGGTCGGACGGCAGGCCCACCGGCAATTGGGTTGGCAGCGCGTCGTCGTCCAGATAGTTGGCACGTTCGAGTTGCGCGCGCACATCGTCGGACATCGGCTCGCCCAACAGCAGGCCCAAAGCATTCATGCCCAGCGCCACCGTCCGGGTGTACAGCGCGTAGTTTTGCTCGGCGGTACGCACCGACACTTCAGCCTGGCTGAGTTGCAGTTGCGTACCCACCCCGCCTTCGAACGACAGGCGAGTCAGCTCGTACGATTGCCGCTGGCTGGCCAGGGTTTCTTCGGTCAGCGACAACAACTCTTGATCGGCCCGCAAGGTCAGATAGGCGCTGGCAACTTCCGAAATCAGCGACAGCTCGGTCGCCAGACGGGTTTCATCTTGGGCCAGGTAGGTTTGCAGGGCCTGTTGACTCAGGCTGCGAATCCGCCCGAACAAATCCAACTCCCAGGTCGGAATACTGGCGCCGACTTGAAACTGACGGCTGGTCGTGGCCCGTTGAGTCGGGTTGAGATCGGCCGGCAAACGTTGAATCTGACCGGTGCCGCCCACACCCACACCGGGCAACAGGTTGGCGCGCTCGATGCGGTATTGCGCGCGAGCGGCCTCGACGTTCAAGGCCGCCACACGCAGATCGCGATTGCTGTTCAGGGCACGCGCGATCAGATCCTGCAGCAGCGGATCGGTGAAGAATTCGCGCCAGCCGATATCTGCCGTGGCCAGCCCGTCGGGCCGGGCCTGCATCTGATCGGGCGTGTTGTAGGCAGCCCCCGTCGGATAGGCCGGCGACACCGGCGCGGTGGGACGCTCGTAGTCCGGGATCATCGTGCAACCGGCCAAGGCGGCAGCAAGCGCGGTTACGGAGAAAATCGATTTCATCGTCATGCTCATTTTGCCGGGGCCTCTTTACGCACGTCCTCGCCCTCGTTCTGACGGCTGGTGTCGTGTTTGTCGTAATTCTCGTGCGCCCGTTTTACCTTAAAAACCTTCAGCATAATCACGAAGAAGGCAGGCACGAAGAAGATCGCCAGGAACGTTGCAGACAGCATACCGCCGATCACGCCAGTACCGATGGCGTTATGGCTACCCGAACCCGCGCCGGAGGAAATCGCCAGCGGCACCACACCCAGCGTGAACGCCAGCGAGGTCATCAGAATCGGACGCAGGCGTTGACGCGCCGCGTGCACGGCCGCTTCTTTCAAGCTGGCCCCCGCCTCCCAGTGTTCTTTCGCGAACTCCACAATCAGAATCGCGTTCTTCGCCGCCAGACCCACCGTGGTCAATAGCGCCACCTGGAAGTAGACGTCGTTGGACATGCCCCGCAACGTCGTCGCGATCACGGCACCGATAATGCCCAGCGGCACCACCAGCATCACCGCAGTCGGAATCGACCAACTCTCATACAAGGCCGCCAGGCACAAAAACACCACGACCAGCGAGATGGCATACAACATGGGGGCTTGCGAACCCGATAGGCGTTCTTCGTACGACAAGCCAGTCCATTCGTAGCCGATGCCTGCCGGCAATTGCGCCGCCAATCGCTCGACTTCGGCCATGGCCGCGCACGAACTTTGACCCTCTGCCGGATTGCCCTGGATATTGAACGAAGGCACGCCGTTATAACGCTCCAACTTCTGCGGACCGAATGTCCAATGCCCCTTGGCGAAGGCCGAGAACGGCACCATCTGTCCGGACGTATTGCGCACATACCACTTGTTCAAATCGTCCGGCACCATGCGCGCAGTCGCCTCGCCCTGCATGTAGACCCGCTTCACACGACCACGGTCGATGAAGTCGTTCACATAGGCCGAGCCCCAGGCCGTCGAGATCGTGGTGTTGATCTCGGCGATGGCCACACCCAGCGCACGCGCTTTCTCGCGGTCGATGTCCAGTTGATACTGCGGCGCATCTTCCAGGCCGTTGGGACGCACGCCCATCAAAATTGGACTCTGCGCCGCCGCGCCCAGGAACTGATTGCGCGCATTTAACAAGGCTTCCAGGCCGACACCGGCACGGTCGACGATCTGCAAGTCGAAACCGCCGGCGTTGCCCAATTCGATCACAGCAGGCGGGACGATGGCGTACACCTGAGCGTCATGGATATTCGCCATGAAGTGGCCCATGGCCGCACCGGCCAATGCACCGGCCGCCTGACCGGCATCGCCCCGATCGGCCCAGTCTTTCAAACGGACGAACATGATGGCCGAGTTCTGACCGCGACCGCCGAAGCTGAAACCGTTGACCGCGAACACCGACTCGATCGCGTCGCCGCGCGTCTTCAGGAAGTAGTCGGTCACCTCGTCGATGACTTCCTTGGTGCGTTGGGACGTCGATCCCGAAGGCGTCTGCACCTGCACGAACATGATGCCCTGGTCTTCCTCGGGCAAGAACGCCGATGGGATACGCAGGAACATGAACGCCATGATGGCAACCAGACCGATATAAATCACCATCAGCCGCTTGCTACGGCTCAAGCCACGCGAAACGGTGTTCGCATAGCCATTGCTGGCGCGATCGAAAGTACGATTGAACCAGCCGAAGAAGCCTTTTTTCGTACCGTGATGGCCCTTCGGAATCGGCTTGAGAATGGTCGCGCACAAGGCCGGAGTGAAGATAATGGCCACCAGCACCGACAACGCCATCGAGGTCACCAGCGTGATCGAGAACTGGCGATAGATCACACCGGTCGAGCCGCCCATGAACGCCATGGGCACGAACACCGCCGAAATCACCAGACCGATACCCACCAGCGCGCCGGTGATTTGCTCCATCGACTTCTTGGCGGCCTGCTTGGGCGTCAAGCCCTCTTCTTCCATCAGCCGCTCGACGTTCTCGACCACCACGATGGCATCATCGACCAGCAGACCGATCGCCAACACCATCCCCAGCATGGTCAGCGTGTTGATCGAATAGCCCAAGGCACCCAGCATGGCGAACACGCCCAGCAGCACGACCGGAATCGCCAGCGTGGGGATCAGCGTGGCGCGGAAGTTCTGCAAGAACAGATACATCACCAGGAACACCAGCACCACGGCTTCCAGCAGGGTGTGAATCACTTTCTCGATCGAGACGCTGACGAACGGCGAGGTGTCGTACGGATACACCACTTCCAGCCCAGGCGGGAAGAACGGTTTGAGGCCGTCGATGGTCGCACGCACGGCGTCGGCCGTGTCCAGGGCGTTCGCACCGCTGGCCAACTTGACCGCCAGACCGGAGGCCGGCTTGCCGTTGTAGAAAGTATCGATCGAGTAGTTTTGGCCGCCCAGTTCGACGCGAGCGACGTCGCCCACCCGCACTTGCGAGCCGGACGGATCGACCTTGATCAAAATCTCGCGAAAAGCTTCAGGGGTTTGCAAGCGCGTCGGACCGATGATAGTGGCCGTCAGCTCCTGACCCTGGATGGCCGGCAAACCGCCCAGTTGACCGGACGACACCTGCACGTTCTGGTCTTTGATGGCTTGCGACACGTCGCTGACCGTCAACCCGTAGTTGAGCAACTTGTCCGGGTCCAGCCAGATACGCATGGCATAGGGCGAACCAAACAACTGAAAGTCGCCCACACCCTCGGTGCGGCTGATCGGGTCTTGTACATAAGTCGCCACGTAATCGGAAATATCTTCCTTGGCCATCGAGCCGTCGGTCGATACAAAACCCATCACAATCAGGAAATTATCGGTGGCCTTTGTGACCCGAATACCTTGTTGCTGCACTTCGAGCGGCAACAGCGACTCGGCCGTCGACAGCTTGTTTTGCACCTGCACCTGAGCGATGTCGGGATCGGTACCTTGCGCGAAGGTCAGCGTGATTTCCATGCTGCCATCGGCATTGCTGGAGGACGAAAAGTAGTTCAGGCCGTCCAAACCGCTCATCTGCTGCTCGATCACCTGCACGACCGTATCCTGCACGGTCTGAGCCGAAGCGCCGGGATAGGTCACCTGGATGCCCACGGCCGTTGGCGCGATCGCCGGGAATTGCGAGACCGGCAGGTTGCCGATCGACAAGCCCCCTGCCAGCATCAGCACCATCGCGATCACCCAGGCAAAAACCGGGCGATCGATAAAAAACTTAGCCATTGATCTCGCTCCTTACTTGCCCTGGTCGGCCGTGGCGGGTTTAGCACCGGCCTGGCCCTGCGGCTTGTTGGCCGAAGCGGCCGCTGCCGGGTCCAGAACCTCGACCTCGGCACCCGGACGGGCGGTCTGCAAGCCTTCGACGATCACGCGGTCGCCCTGCTGCAAGCCTTCGGTCACCAGCCACTTTTCGCCAATCGTTCGATCAGTCTTGATGTCACGCAGTTCGACCTTGCCTTCGGCGTTCACCACCAAGGCGGTCGGCAGACCACGCTGGTTACGCGTCACGCCGCGCTGAGGAACCAGCAGACCATTTTCGGCCACACCCGTGGCCAGCTTGGCGCGAACGAACATGCCCGGCAGCAAACGGCGATCGGGGTTGGCGAACTCGGCCCGCAGCACCACCGAACCCGTGCCCGGATCCACGGTGACTTCGGAGAACTTCAGCACGCCCTGTTCGCTATACGGCGAGCCGTCTTCCAGCGTGAGCGAGACACTGGCACCCTCTTCGCCGGGCGCTTTCTTCAGGCGACCGGCGGCCAGATCTTCCTGCAAGCGCAGCAACTGAACCGAGGATTGCGTCACATCGACATAAATCGGGTCGATTTGCTGGATCACGGCCAACGGATCGCCCTGATTGGCCGTGACCAGTGCGCCTTCGGTGACGGCGGACCGGCCAATCAGACCGGATACCGGCGAGCTGACCTTGGTGTAGTTCAGATTGATTTGCGCCGTCTTCAGTGCGGCCTGGGCCGCCTGCACGTCGGCCTGACCCTGATCGCGCGCGGCAATGGCGTCGTCGTAAGTCTGGCGGCTGACCGCCCGTGACTCCACCAGAGGACGATAGCGTTGCGCCAGCGCGGCGGCCGACTTGGCTTGCGCCTGAGCACGCGCCAACGCAGCACGGGCGTTACTGACCTCGGCCTCGTACAACGCGGGGTCGATTTGATAGAGCTGCTCGCCTGCCTTGACCTCGCCGCCCTCGGTAAACAAGCGCTTTTTGATCAGACCGTTGACCTGCGGACGCACCTGCGCCACCCGAACCGGCGTAGTGCGGCCCGGCAGCTCGGTCGTCAGGGCAACGGGTTCGGTTTTCAGGGTAACAACGCCCACTTTCGGCTTGCCGGGCGCCGGACCTTGCTGTTCGGCGTCCCCGCAGCCGGCCAACGCCAGCGCCAGGATCGTGATTGTCCAGGTGGATGCCGCGCGTACGGCCAGTCGCTTATTCATACTTAGTAGTCCTAGTAACCGAGATCACCGGCTGGAGAATGCATAACCCATGCCGGGGAGGGTGTAATGCTGCATTGCAAAAGATCGCTATTGTGGTCCATGCCACCCTATATACAAAGTCCCTAAAGCCGAAAACTTCTTTCCATTTATGGGACAATAAGGCATGAAACATCTTCAAGGCATTCAGCTTTTCGTCGAAGTCGCCAAGGCGCAAAGTTTTAGTCGCGCCGCCGATGTCCTCAGTGTTCCAAAATCCACCCTATCCCGTCAGGTCGCGCTGCTCGAGCAAACATTGGGCCTGCAACTGCTGACTCGCACGACTCGACGGGTCGAGCTAACCGATGCAGGCAAGCTTTATCTGGAACGCTGCGAACGCATCGTCCAGGCGGCACAGGCCGCACACGAAGAGCTGCAATCCTTAGTCGACACACCCTCGGGCCCGTTGCGGGTGAACATGCCTGCCGACTTCGCAACCGACTTCCTCGCCGATGCATTCGCCGAATTCGCCACGCGCTATCCAGCGATTTCCTTTCACTTGGACATGGCTGCTCCAGAACACGCCGAGCATGTATTTCACTCCGGAGATGTTTCAATTGAATTAGGCGATCTACCCGATTCTACGCAAATCGCTCGCTTACTGGGTAGTATCCCTGCTTATTTGTATGCCTCTCCGGAGTATCTCGAGCGCCGAAGCGAGCCGCAGCATCCTCGCGATGTGGTCGGTCACGACTACATCCAGTTTCGCTCGTCCAGCCACAACACGCGACAGGTCTGGCCGTTCGCGAACGGCACCGAACGCTATGTCGTCGATACGCCTGGACGGTTTTCAGTCAACAGTATCGGCATGCTGCGGCGACTCACGGCATTGGGCATGGGCATAGGCGCACTGGCCGAACGGGGCAGCAGTGCAGACATTCAAAATGGCAAATTAGTGCGCGTACTGCCCGGCTGGCATGCGGGACCGCTGCCGGTCTATGCGGTGACCGCCACTCGATTACTGCCGGCCAAGACCCGGATATTCATCGAATTTCTGGTGGAATACATGAACCGCGACTGCACCGCCACAGTGGGCATCGAACCCTGTCAGAATCTTTCGTCTTCGCGCAAGTAACGCCACTGGCCCTGCGGCAAATCGCCTAAGGCGACTTTGCCAATCCGCACGCGTTTCAAGCCCACCACCCTCAGGCCCACCAGCT
Source organism: Bordetella parapertussis (assembly GCA_945903445.1). Taxonomy (GTDB): domain Bacteria; phylum Pseudomonadota; class Gammaproteobacteria; order Burkholderiales; family Burkholderiaceae_B; genus Schauerella. The sequence continues at coordinate 19,440 of CAMDNZ010000004.1, read as the reverse complement.
CGCACATGCGTCGGATCTGACGCTTACGGCCTTCCTTGAGTACGAACTGCAATTGGTCGGCGTTTTGCCAGCGAACATGGGCGGGCTTCAGTTGGCGACCGTCCAACGACAAACCGTGATTCAGCAGCGCAAGACCTTCTTCAGACAATGCGCCTGCAACCCGCACCAGGTATTCCTTCTCGACAGGCGAACTCTCGCCGATCAAGTATTTGGCCACCCGTCCGTCCTGGGTCAGAACCAGCAATCCGGAGGAATCGATATCCAAGCGCCCGGCCACGGCCAAGCCTTGTTTGTGCGCACGGTCGAAACGACGGCCGCTGCGGTCGCCCGTCGACTGCGATTGCGGTCCCACCAAGGCGACAGCCGGGGTGTAGCCATCTTCGGCCTGCCCCGAGACATAGCCGATAGGCTTATGAATAAGGATAGTCACGCGGGCCGATTGCCGCGCCTGCGCGGCGCGTTCCAAGGTAATGATCTGATCGGGAAACGCACGTGCGCCCAGCTCCGACACCGCCTCGCCATCGACGCGCACCCAGCCGCGTTCGATGAAGGCATCCGCTTCGCGGCGCGAGCATAGGCCGCGCTCGGACATGAGTTTCGAAATCCTGACTTTTTCCATGGTGTGTCGTATGTGCGTCAAGTCGGCATGTTACTTCGGATCGTCTTAGAATACCGGCCATGCGCGTCATCTCCCCCACATCACGCCACTGGCACGCCGGCTCTTCCGGCCTCCTATCGCCCGCTCAGGCATTCTGGCTGCAACGGCCCGGCGCCTTGACCAATGGCTTACGCGCCTTGGGCCAGGTCGATCTGCGTGTAACTCGCGAGTTTGCTTGTGCCGTGCCCTCGGAAGAGGCCCATGCCCTGCAAGTGCCCAAACGCACGCAGGTGTGGGTACGCGAAGTGGTCATGGCCATCGACGGCATCGACCGCGTCAGCGCACGCAGCCTGACCCCCCTGCTCGCATCGCATGGCGTCTGGTCTGGCATCCGGCGCTTGAACACGCGTCCGCTGGCCGACATGCTGTATGGCGATACCGATATCGTGCGATCGCCCTTCGCCTGGCGACAACTGATGCCGGGCGATCCTTTCTACGGCGCAGTTCGTGGGCAGGGCGGCGTCGCCTATGTGCCCAACCGTGCCGGATGCCTGTTGGCCCGCCGGTCGGTGTTTTGGCGCAAGCGACAACCACTGATCGTAGCCGAGTGCTTTCTACCCGCTTTCTGGAATATCGCTCAAGCACATAGGCCGTGAGCGACTCGGCGAGAAGATGCAATACCCTTGTCGGGGCGAGCGGCAATGCGCCCTCCAGCAGCGTCGCTCGACTCGCTCGCTACGATCTAGCGCCAGACTTCCGGCTCGACCATCACTTCGCCCAAATCGCCACTGACGTAAGCGACCCGGTCGGAGATGTTGACGTTGAGCTGCAGGGCGCGCTGCGCCAGCAATCCCAGCGACTGCGCGGCGTGAACCGGCACCGAAAGCACGCTCAGATTATCCAGGCGTACGAGCTTGTCGCGCACGCCCTGCCACCAGATCTGACTGGCGTGACCGCCATAACAATACACCAGCACGCGCTTGGCGCGACTACAGGCCGTTTTCATGCGGCGCTCGTCGGGCTGACCCACCTCGATCCACAGATCGATCGAATCTGTCAAATCCTTCTCCCACAGATCCGGCTCTTCCGTCTCGGACAAGCCTTTGGTGAACGCCAGTTGCTCGCTGGCGTGCAGGGCGAACGCAAGGACGCGAACCATCATGCGCAAATCCGTTTCCGACGGATGACGGGCTATCGTCAGTGCATGACTGCCGTAGTAATGACGATCGGTATCGGCGACGTTGAGCTGGGCTTTATAAATAGTGGCGCGAAGTGCCATGAAAACTCGTGATGTCGGGGGTCAGACGGCTTCTTCGTCGGTCTCGCCGGTGCGAATCCGCAGAGCGCGATCGATGGGCGTGACAAAAATCTTGCCGTCGCCGATTTTGCCAGTGCGTGCGGCCGCTTCGATCGCTTCGATAGCGGTATCGACGCGATCGTCGGGCAAGGCCACCTCGACTTTGATCTTGGGCAGGAAATCGACCACGTATTCGGCGCCGCGATACAGCTCGGTATGGCCTTTCTGACGGCCAAAACCTTTGACTTCCGTGACGGTCAAGCCGCTGATGCCGGTTTCGGCCAAGGCTTCGCGGACTTCGTCTAGTTTGAACGGCTTGATGATGGCAGTGACGAGTTTCACTTAGGTAATCCTTGAAGGGTTTCTCTGAATCCGTTGGTCACAGGATAGCGCCAATCGCGGCCAAACGCGCGGGTCGTGATGCGCGGTCCGGGCGGAGCCTGGCGGCGCTTGTATTCGTTGATGCGTAATAGACGGATGACCTGCTCGACCGCTTCGGCCGGATAGCCGGCAGCGACGATATCGTCGGCCGCCATGTTGTGCTCGACGTAGCGCTCGATAATGGCATCGAGCACCTCGTATGGCGGCAGGCTGTCCTGGTCGGTCTGGTCGGGCCGCAGCTCGGCCGACGGCGGGCGGGTGATGATTCGGTCGGGGATCACCTCGGTCTCGCGGTTGCGCCACCGGGCAATGCGATAGACCAGGGTCTTGGGCACGTCTTTCAACACGGCAAAGCCGCCCGCCATGTCGCCATACAGCGTGCAATAGCCCGTGGCCATTTCGGATTTGTTGCCCGTGGTCAGCACCAGCCAGCCCGTCTTGTTCGATAAGGCCATCAGCAAGGTGCCACGCGCACGCGCCTGGATATTTTCTTCGGTCGCATCAATCGGCAAGCCGGCGAATTGCGCGGCCAGCGTCGTCTCAATGGCATCGGTAATCGGGCCAATGGCCAAGGTGTCGTAGCGCACGCCTAAAATGGCGGCCATACGGGCGGCATCGGTTTGCGAAATGTCGGCGGTGTAGCGCGAGGGCATCATGACCGCCCGCACATTCTCGGCCCCCAGGGCATCGACGGCGACCGCCAGCACCACCGCCGAATCGATCCCGCCCGACAAGCCCAGCAGCACGCCTTTGAAACCGTTCTTGCGCAGATAATCGCGCGTGCCCAGCACCAAAGCCCGATAGACCTGCGCCTCGATGGTCGGCACCGGCGTGTCGGCCTGGGGCGACACCGGGGTCACGCCACCCTCGGCATCGACGTCGATCAATGCCACGCCCTCGTCGAAATCGGGCAGCCGCGCGCCGACGCGCCCCGATCGATCCAAGGCCATCGATCCGCCGTCGAACACCAGTTCGTCCTGTCCGCCCACGCTATTGGCATAGACGATGGCGCAGCCGGAAGCCTCGACGGCGGCGCGTACCACCACCTCGCGCTCGGCCTGCTTGCCCGCATGAAACGGCGACGCGTTCGGCACCAGCAAGACCTGCGCGCCAGCCGCCGCAGCAGCGCGGGGCGCGGCCTCGAACCAGATGTCCTCGCAGATCGCCACGCCGAATCGCACACCCCCAAGTTCGAACGCCTGAGGCGCGCCGTTGGCGCTGAAATAGCGACGCTCGTCGAACACGGCGTAGTTGGGCAACTCGCGCTTGTGATAATCGAACAAACGCCTGCCATCGACCAGCACCGATGCCGTATTGAACAGCTCGCCGCCTTGGCGTTGGGCGTGACCGACCACCACGTGCAGGCCCGGCAAAGCCGCCAGATCGGCTTGCAAGCCACGCAACACCGCATCCTGGCGATCCAGGAACGCGGGACGCAAGAGCAGATCTTCAGGGGGATAACCCGGCAGCAGCAACTCGGGGCCGACCAACACCTGCGCGCTACCCGCATGCGCCTCGCGGGCGGCCTGCAACAGGCGCGCCGCGTTGGCCTCGGGCGCGCCGACTAGGGCATTGATCTGGGCGATTGCTACTCGGACGGAGGCCATGGCGCTTATCGTGGGACGTCTGAAACGGCGGATTATCGCATGCGTGCCGCGACGCGAGATGCGTACGAGGCCCACCCTCTTTATAATGCTCGCACCATGTCAAATCACACGCCCCCTTCGCAAGACCAGTTCGCCAACAAAGGCCAAGCTTGGTCCGCCCGGTTCTCCGAACCCGTCTCCGATCTCGTCAAGCGCTATACCGCGTCGGTCGATTTCGACAAACGCCTGGCCCCCTACGATATCCAGGGTTCGCTCGCGCATGCCGAAATGCTGGCCGCTCAAGGCATTATCAGCGCGCAAGACCGCAGCGACATCGAGCGCGGCATGCGCCAGATTCTGGAAGAAATTCAGGCGGGTCGATTCGAATGGTTGCTCGACCTCGAAGATGTCCATCTAAACATCGAAAAGCGTTTGGTCGAATTGGTGGGCGACGCGGGCAAGCGCTTGCACACGGGGCGTTCGCGTAACGACCAGGTCGCCACCGACATTCGCCTGTGGCTGCGCACCGAGATCGACGGCTTGATCGATTTGCTGAACCAATTGCGCCAGGCGCTGGCCGGCGTGGCGCTGGCCCATGCCGACACCATTGTGCCGGGCTTCACCCATCTGCAAGTGGCCCAGCCGGTCACGTTCGGCCACCATCTGCTGGCGTATGCCGAGATGTTCGGCCGCGACGCCGAGCGTCTGGCCGACTGCCGCCGCCGCACCAACCGCCTGCCCTTGGGCGCAGCCGCACTGGCGGGCACCAGCTACCCCATCGACCGCGAGCGAGTCGCCAAGACTCTGGGCTTCGACGACGTCGCGCGCAACTCTCTGGACGCCGTATCCGACCGCGATTTCGCCATCGAATTCTGCGCTGCTGCCGCGCTGATCATGACGCACATTTCGCGTTTTTCGGAAGAACTGGTGTTGTGGATGAGCCCGCGAGTGGGATTCATCGATCTGGCCGACCGCTTCTGCACCGGCAGCTCGATCATGCCGCAAAAGAAAAATCCCGACGTGCCCGAACTGGCCCGTGGCAAGACTGGGCGCGTCAACGGCCATCTGGTGGCGCTGCTGACGCTGATGAAAGGCCAGCCGCTCGCCTACAACAAAGACAATCAGGAAGACAAGGAAGGCTTGTTCGACACCGTGGACACCGTGCGCGACACGCTGACCATCTTCGTGGACATGGTCGCCGGCATCAAGGTCAAACCCGAGGCCATGCGCGCCGCCGCGCTGCAAGGCTTCGCCACGGCGACCGATCTGGCTGATTACCTGGTCAAGCGCGGATTACCCTTTCGCGACTCGCATGAAATCGTGGCGCATGCCGTACGCGATTGCGAGCAACGCGGCTGCGATCTGGCCGACCTGACGCTGGCCGAATTGCAAGCCTATCACCCGGATATCGGTGCCGATATTCACGAAGTGCTGACGCTGGAAGGCTCGGTGGCCGCACGCAATCACATCGGCGGCACGGCACCGGCACGCGTACGTATCGAAGCGCAACGCATTCTGGATCGCGAGCAAGCGACCAGCTAATATGATCCGTACGCCTTTCGTCTACTGGGCACTGTGCGGCGCCCAGGTCATCAGTTGCACGCCGATGTGATGGCTCGGTAATTCGCCTCAACGACCGGCCGGCGCGCGTTGTCCCGCTGCCGCGGGGCGCGATGCACTGGCCGCCGGCGCCGCATGATGAGGGGCCGCATGAGGCGCCGCGACGCGACCCGACGCCGTGCCTGTGGGCACCGCGGTCGTCGGCGGCTTCTCGTCGTGCGGCAGAATCTGCACGAACACTTCGTCGTCGCGCATCATGCCCAGGTCGCCTCGGGCACGTTCTTCCAAGGCACCGGTGCCCGTGCGCAAATCGTCCACCTCGGCGGCCAACGCGGCATTGCGCGCCCGCAATCCCTCGTTGATCTCGCGCTGGTCCGCCACCTGCCCTTGCAGCTCCCACACTCGAAACCAGCCCCCCTTACCGATCCACAAGGGATACTGGATCAGGGCGGCCAGGGCGATCAGCAGCAGCAAGAGTAGACGCATGGGCGGGTGCTAGCAGTCCGGACGCTTAAGCTGGCTTAGCGCAGGTTGTAGAACGCTTCGCGGCCGGGGTAGCTGGCCACTTCGGCCAACTCTTCCTCGATACGCAGCAGCTGGTTGTACTTCGCCATGCGATCCGAGCGCGACAGCGAACCCGTCTTGATCTGCATGGCGTTGGTGGCCACGGCGATATCGGCGATGGTCGAGTCTTCGGTTTCGCCCGAGCGATGCGAAATGACCGCGGTGTAGCCCGAACGCTTGGCCAGTTCGATGGCGGCGAAGGTTTCGGTCAAGGTGCCGATCTGGTTGATCTTGATCAAAATCGAGTTGGCCACGCCGCGTGCGATGCCTTCTTTCAGGATGCGCGTGTTGGTGACGAACAGGTCGTCGCCCACCAGCTGGACCTTCTTGCCCAGTTGATCGGTCAAGAGCTTCCAGCCCTCCCAATCGCCTTCGGCCATGCCGTCTTCGATCGAAATGATGGGGTACTTGTCGCACCACGTCGCCAGCAGATTGGTGAACTCTTGCGACGACAGCGAGATACCGCCTTCACCGGCCAGATGGTATTTGCCATCGCGGTAGAACTCGGAGCTGGCGCAATCCAAGCCCAGAGCGATTTGAGTGCCGGCTTCGTAGCCCGCTTTCTCGATGGCTTTCAGGATCAGTTGAATCGCGGCTTCATGGTTCTCGACGTTGGGTGCGAAACCGCCCTCGTCGCCCACGGCAGTGGACATGCCTTGCTCGTCGATCAACTTCTTCAAGGCGTGGAAGACTTCGGCACCCCAGCGCAGGGCTTCGCGAAAGCTGGCTGCACCGATAGGCAGAATCATCAGCTCTTGCAGGTCCAGCGTGTTGTTGGCGTGCGCGCCGCCGTTGATGACGTTCATCATCGGCACGGGCAGGCTCATCGGGCCGCTGCCGCCAAAATAGCGATACAGCGACAAACCCGACTCTTCGGCGGCGGCACGCGCGACCGCCATACTGGCCGCCAGCATGGCATTAGCGCCCAGACGCGATTTGTCGTCGGTGCCGTCCAACTCGATCAAGGTACGGTCGATGTAGGTTTGCTCCTGCGCATCCAGACCCATCAAGGCTTCGGAGATTTCGGTATTCAGGTTCTCGACGGCCTTCAAGACGCCTTTACCCAAATAGCGGCTCTTGTCGCCGTCGCGCAGCTCGATGGCTTCACGGGAGCCGGTGGACGCGCCCGAGGGCACGGACGCACGACCCATGGCGCCCGACTCCAGCAGCACATCGCATTCGACCGTGGGATTGCCACGCGAATCCAGAATCTCACGGCCGATGATATCGACGATTGCACTCATTCAATAAGCCCCTAAAACAATAGTGATAAATCAAATTCGACGAGGACGGACAGTGCTGCGTCTTAGGCGAACTGCGTCTCGATGAAACCGTTGGCCTTGGTCACACGATCCAGCGCCACCAGGGATGCCAACAACGCCTGCATGTGTGCCAGCGGCACCGCATTCGGACCGTCGGACAGCGCTTTTGCGGGATCGGGATGCGTTTCCATGAAAAGACCGGCCACGCCCACGGCGACTGCGGCACGGGCCAGCACCGGCACGAACTCGCGCTGGCCGCCCGATGAGGTGCCCTGCCCGCCGGGCAGTTGGACCGAATGGGTCGCATCGAAGACCACCGGACACCCCGTGTCACGCATGATAGCCAGCGAGCGCATATCGGACACCAGATTGTTGTAGCCAAATGAAGCGCCACGCTCGCACACCAGGATGTTGTCGCCCGAGTGGCCGGCCTCCTGCGATGCCGCACGCGCCTTGTTGACCACCTGAACCATATCGCCCGGTGCCAGAAACTGGCCCTTTTTGATGTTGACAGGCTTACCCGTGGCCGCGCAGGCCTGGATGAAATCGGTCTGGCGGCACAGGAACGCCGGCGTCTGCATCATGTCGACGACAGCCGACACGGCATCGACCTGATCGACATCGTGAACGTCGGTTAAGACCGGCACGCCCAACTGGTCACGCACGTCGGCCAGGATCTTCAGACCCTCATCGATACCCGGTCCGCGAAACGACGAACCCGAACTGCGGTTAGCCTTGTCGAACGAGCTTTTGTAGATGAACGGAATGCCCAGGGCTCGAGCGATCTCTTGCAGGCGTCCGGCCGTCTCGAACGCCAGCTCGCGCGATTCGATCACGCAAGGACCCGCGATGAGGAAAAAAGGCCGATCCAGCCCGATCTGAAAATCCTTGAATTGCATGTGTTATCCCGCTTGACTCGCGGCGGCCTGATGGGCCAACGCCGCTTTGATATAGCTGATGAACAGCGGATGGCCATCGCGCGGCGTGGACGTGAACTCGGGGTGAAACTGCACGCCGACAAACCACGGATGATTGGGCAACTCCATGATCTCTGGCAGGTTCTCGCTAGGCGTGCGGGCACTGATGACCAGACCGGCTTCTTCGAGGCGCGGCACGTAGACGTTATTGACTTCGTAGCGATGACGATGACGCTCGCTGACCTGATCGCCATAAATCGCGTGAGCACACGTGCCGGGCTTGACCGGGCACGCCTGCGCGCCTTTGCGCATGGTGCCGCCCAGATCGGACGTGGTGTCGCGCTTCTCGACACGGCCTTCGCGATCGAGCCATTCGGAAATGAGGGCGACTACCGGATGCGGTGCGGCCGGGTCGAACTCAGTGCTGCTGGCACCGCCCAGACCGGCGACGTGGCGAGCGAACTCGACCACGGCCAATTGCATGCCCAGGCAAATGCCCATATAAGGCACGTTGTTTTCGCGGGCATAGCGGATGGCGGCAATCTTGCCTTCGGTACCACGCTTGCCGAAACCGCCCGGCACCAGGATGGCGTCCAGGTGCTTCAAACCGTCGGTGCCGTGGGTTTCGATGTCTTCGGAATCGATGTATTCGACGACGACCTTCGAACGGGTGTGAATGCCCGCATGCACCAGCGCTTCCGACAGCGACTTGTAAGACTCGGTCAGATCGACATACTTGCCGACCATACCGATGCGCACTTCGTGTTGCGGATTCTCCAAGGCATCCACCAGGTTGTCCCACATGGACAAATCGGCCGGCGGCGGCGTCAGGCCCAAGGCCTCGCACACCAGATTGTCCAGCCCCTGCTTGTGCAGCATGGCGGGGATCTTGTAGATGGAATCGGCATCCCAGACCGAAATGACCGCGTCTAAGGGGACGTTCGAGAACAGTGAGATTTTCGCGCGCTCGTCATCGGGGATGGCGCGATCGGCACGGCACAGCAGCGCGTTCGGATAGATGCCGATTTCGCGCAGCTTTTGCACCGAGTGCTGAGTGGGCTTGGTTTTCAGTTCGCCTGCCGACGCGATGAACGGCACCAGCGTCAGATGCACGAACGCGGCATTGTTACGACCCATTCGCAGGCTCATCTGGCGAGCGGCTTCCAGGAAGGGCAGCGACTCGATATCGCCCACCGTACCGCCGATTTCGACAATGGCGACGTCGGTCTTACCGTCCCACGAGGCTTCGGCACCGCGCGCGATGAAATCCTGAATCTCATTAGTGATGTGCGGAATCACCTGCACCGTCTTGCCCAGGTAATCGCCGCGGCGCTCTTTGCGCAGCACGGATTCGTAGATCTGGCCGGTGGTGAAGTTGTTCACCTTGCGCATGCGCGCCGAAATGAAGCGCTCGTAGTGACCCAGGTCCAGATCGGTCTCGGCGCCGTCTTCGGTGACGAACACTTCGCCGTGTTGGAACGGACTCATCGTGCCGGGATCGACGTTGATGTAGGGATCCAGCTTGAGCATGGTGACTTGCAAGCCGCGCGATTCGAGGATAGCGGCCAACGACGCGGCGGCGATTCCCTTACCCAGGGAAGAGACCACGCCGCCAGTGACAAATACGTACTTGGGCATTGTATTAAACGCCCGAAGCGAGTCGGGCGGTAGCGGGAAATTTGGATTATAACCGCCCGCAAACCCGCCGACCAAGGGCTATTATGAATGCGCTTGCAACGGCGCGCATCGCTCGGTCAGCCACAGCCGGGTTTGTGCATCCAGCCCGGGCGAGAGCCGCTCCAGCACGATGGCGTGATAGGCGTCGAGCCAAGCGCGTTCGTCGTCGTTGAGCATGGCGGCCACGACGCATCGAGTATCGATTGGACACAAGGTCAGGGTTTCGAACTCTAAAAAGCGGCCGAATCCAATGTCGGCCCCCGCCTTGGTCGCAGCTGCCAGCGATGCGGGTAGAGCGCATTCGCTGGCGTTGCGTGGCAAACCGGCTGCGCGGCGGGTATCGGCCGGAACATTGGCCAGTAGGTTTTCGATACGCACGCCCCATCGATTCGGACGATAAATGCCCGGCTCGTTCGAGGTGATCATGCCAGACCGCATGGCGGTATGCGGCGCGGGCGAGCTGCGATACGAAATGACTTGAGGACCTTCGTGAACGTTGAGGAAGTAGCCCACGCCGTGGCCCGTACCATGACCATACTCGATGCCCGCGTCCCAGATGGGCGCGCGCGCGACCGCGTCCAGCATCGGCGAGGGCACGCCTTCGGGGTAGCGCAAGCGCGACAGGCCGATCATGCCCTTGAGCACCAGCGTGAAATCGCGTTTTTGATCCGCCGAAGGCTGGCCAACGGGAATGACCCGGGTGATATCGGTGGTTCCGCCGACGTACTGCGCACCGGAATCGATCAACAGCAGGCCATCGCCTTCAATGCGGCTGTGCGCCTCGGGCGTGGCCCGATAGTGCGGTAGCGCACCATTGGCGTTGAAACCGGCGATGGTCGGAAAACTGAGCGAGACGAACCCTGGCTGCGCACGACGCTTGGCCGTCAATACCTCGTCGATGGTCAATTCCGTCATGGTCTGACTGGCGTGCCGGGCATCGAACCAAGCCAGGAATTCGCACAGCGCCACCCCGTCGGCGGTCATGGCTGCGCGGACATGCGCCAGCTCGGCCGGCGCTTTACATGCCTTGGCTAACGTGCTCGGATTGATGGCCTCGATGCATTTCACCGTGTCAGGCACGGCTCGCGACACAAGCAAGGTGTTGCGGGCCGGATCGAGCAGCAGCCGCTCGGACTCATCCAAAGCCGCCAGATCGGCCTCGAACGAATCGTAGGCCGCCACGCTCATACCGTCGGCGGCCAACAATTGAGTCAGGGCAGGATCGATCTTGGCCGGTTGCACATACAGCGTGGCGCGATCGTGCCGAATCAGCGCATGTGCCAGAAACACGGGGTTGTAATCGACGTCGCTACCCCGCAGATTGGTCAACCAGGCGATATCGTCCAGCGTCGACAATACATGCACACAAGCCTTATGTTCGAGCATGGCCGTGCGCAGCTGCGCCAGTTTGTCGGCTCGAGATACCGGCGCGAACGCGGGATCGTGGGCCCGAACCACCGCGGTCGGCAGCGCAGGACGGTCAGGCCAGATCGAGTCGAACAAGTCGATATCGTCGACCACCACGATATCTGCCGCGTCGAGCGTGGCGCTCAGGCGGCGAGCGGCCGTCATGCTCCATACCGCGCCGTCCAAGCCTACTCGCCCCCCCTTGGGCAAAAGCTCGACCAGCCAGTCGGCCACATCGGGAACATCGGGATGCCCCTGGCGCATCAATACGATGTCGGAACCCGCCAATTCGCCCCCCACCTGCTCCCAGTAGCGGGAATCGGTCCAGAGCCAGGCGCCGTCACGCCCGATCAGCAACAGCCCTGCCGAGCCGGTAAAACCCGACAGCCAGCGTCGGCCCTGCCAGTGTTCGGGCAGGTACTCGGACAAGTGGGGATCGGACGATGGGATGACCCAAGCATCGAGGTCATGCGAGATCAAGGCCTCGCAGCAGGCGGCGATTCGATCGGCAACAGCGGTCATGGTCATCCCTTCATGCAACGAATGACCCATTCTACTGGCAGGTCGTCAGACGAAACGTCAGCCCGCACCTTGCCCGCGCTTCTTCAACGATGCCTCCACGATCAGATACGCCACGGTCGCCAGGGCCAAGGGCAGCAGATAGTAAATGGCGCGGTAGACCACCAAAGCACCCAGAATCTTGGCCGTCGGCAACTGACCCGACAGCAGCGCGACGAACACCGCTTCGATTACGCCCAGTCCACCCGGGATGTGCGCGAACGCGCCAGCGATGCCGCTTAGCATGAAGACGCCCAGCACCACGAAGAAATCGACCTGACCACCCAGCAGGGTATAAATGATGCCGCCGATCGACATCCAGCTGGCCATGCTCAGGGCGATCTGCAAAACAGCCATGCGCCCCGAAGGCAGCAGAATTTCGTGCCCCTTGATCGACCACTCGCGACGACGCGAGAACGCACACATGGCGATATAGGCCACCGCGACCGCCGCCAGTGCGACACCGATCAAACGCAGTGCACCCGTTCCGACCTCCCAACCCGGGGGCATGCTGACGACGCCGCTGGCGAACACCAGCCCGCCCAACATGAAATAGCCCATCCAGTTCGTGGCCAGACTCAAGCCCAGAATTCGGGTGGTGGTGGCCGCCGAGATGCCATGGCGCGAATACAAGCGATACCGAAACCCCATGCCGCCTACGAACGAACCCAGGCTCAAATTGAAGGCATAGCTGATCGCACAGATCAGCACGGTGCGCAGGCGGCCCAGATCGTGGCCGGTGTAACGCTTGCCCAGCACGTCATACGAGCTGTAGAGCGCGTAGCTCAAGGCCACGAAACCCACAGCGACGGCCAATACTTCGGGACGGGTGCCCCGCATGGCGGCATACACTTCGGCCCAATCCACCTCGCGCGCAAGCATGACCAGCATGGCCGCGACCGCCAGCACGAACACCCAGATCAAGACCCGGCGAATGGTCGGCCAGTGATACACCAACCCACCCCATACCCCCGGTTTCCGGGTGCGGGGGGCCGTCTGTTCATCAGCCCGCATGGCTGCGCTCCTCGTCCTGGGATTGCACGGGCGCCAGGGTCTTCAGTTGAATTTCGTGGCGCGGCAGCGCACTGGCCCAGCTCGGGAAGCGCCGTAGAAAATGAAACACCAACACACCGATCCAGGTGCGGTAAATCTTGCGACGGGGCCGCTCGTTCGGTTTGATCCGTTTGCAATGCTTGTCCATCAAGCCCTGCAGCGCGCTGCGCAACGCCTGGTTGAACCCCGGGTCGCGAATCATCACGTTGGCCTCCAGATTGAGCGCGAGGCTCAAGGGGTCGAGATTGCTGGACCCCACGGTCGACCACTCGTCGTCGACGATCGCCACCTTGCCATGCAAGGGCCGCTCGCAGTATTCGTAGATTTCGACACCGGCCGACAACAGATAGTCGTACAACATCGAAGCGGCCAGTTTGGCGATCGGCATGTCCGGCTCGCCTTGCAAAATCAATCGCACTTTGACGCCGCGCAACGCGGCTCGGCGCAGGTCGCGCAGGAAGCGATAGCCGGGAAAGAAATAAGCATTGGCGATCACCAACTCGCGCTGGGCGGTGCGAATCGCGACACGATAATGCTGCTCGATCAAGGTGGGATGGTTGACGTTGTCGCGAGTGACGAATGCCGCAGTGGCCGATCCGCCCCGCCGTGCATCGGCATCGCGCAAGCGACCGCTCCAGCGCTTACGTGGCGACCACCAACGACGCTTCACGACAGGTGCGAGCGCGCGCCGCACGAAGGAATGAATGTCATCGACGACCGGCCCGACGATGCGCACCGCATAATCCTGCTTGGCCTGTGGACCGAAATCGGCCAGATGATCGGCGCCGTAATTAATCCCGCCCACGAATGCCATCTTGCCATCGACGACGACCGTCTTGCGATGCATTCGGCGCACCACGTTCATACGCCATCCGAATAAGCGCTTGCCCGGATCGAAGACATGAAAACCGACACCGGCCGAAGTCAGGCTGTGAACATAAGCGTCGGGCAAGTCGGCCGTGCCATAACCGTCGACCAGCAGCTCGACCCGCACGCCTCGCAGGGCCGCTCCCACCAAGGCGTCGCGCAACGCCTGACCGACCTTGTCGTCGAACAGAATGAAGGTTTCGATCAAGACCTCGCGTTCGGCGCGATCGACTGCCTCGTTGACGGCTGGAAAGAAGGCTTCGCCGTTCTCCAGCAACTCGAAGCGGTTGCCCTCGGTCCAATGAACGTTCATACGTGAATCTCCGCCGCTAGCGGGGCATGGTCGGACAAGTGCGACCAGGGCTTGCGCGGCATGATGGTGGGGTGTATGGCCGAGGCATGGCGCACGTAGATGCGGTCCAACCTCAGCCACGGCAGTCGAGCCGGAAACGTGCGAGCAGGCAGGCCATGGGCATCGGCAAAAACCTCGTGCAGCCCATCCACCCGGTTCAACCTGCGATGGGCCTGCAATCGCCAATCGTTGAAATCTCCCGCGATCACCACGGGGTCGCCCTGGGATATTTCGTGATCCAGAACGCCGCACAACAGATCGATCTGTTGTTGCCGATGCGACTCACGCAGACCGAGATGCACCGAGATGGCGTGAACCGGGCGATCCATGCCGGGAGGCTGCAATACACAATGCAGCAGCCCTCGCTTCTCTTGTTTGCCAACCGACACATCGCGGTTGTCGTAACGCAGAATAGGAAACTTCGACAGCAAGGCGTTGCCGTGATGCCCATGCGGATAGACCGCGTTGCGACCATAAGCGAACTCGCCCCAGATGGAGTCAGCCATGAATTCGTAGTGCGAGGTCGCAGGCCATCGATCGAAGCGCTGGGCGTGCAGTTGATGCTCGCCCAAAACCTCTTGCAAAAACACGATATCGGGCGCGGCCTCGCGCACCGCCTCGCGCAACTCGTGCAGGATGAAGCGGCGATTGAAGAAAGTAAAACCCTTATGGGTATTGACCGTCAGGACGGAGAACTTCCGAGCGGGAGCGCCTGCTTGCATACGAGACCGAAAAAACGAGGTCTCGCGAACTAGCAAATAATATGCCTAATGAATTTTACTTATCCAAGCATTTGCGCTGGGTTCGGACGGTTCACCTTTAATCGAGAACACTTAGCTCGCTACTAGCGCAACAGCCCGCTCCAATAAACCTACTTCGGACCATAGCAACGGATTTCTGCCTCCACATTAACCACCCGAAAATGCCAGAGCAAGGGATTGTTCTCGTCTGGCCAGATTGAGGCTTCACGAGTGGGGAAAAGCGTGCCGCCGCATGAATTTTGCTGCATTACCTCTGCGAAGCAGAAAGTATAATTTTGATCGACATAAGTATGATTTCGCGTACCAAAGCAACTGAAAGAATCCGCTCGTTCGGTGTGCTTAACTTTCAGACCGCCCTTGAAACGAGCCCAATAGGGTGGTGCATTTCGGGAGTGCTGGTCACGGTTTCTGCACAACAACACGTTGCCATCACTATCCATACCGATCGCACCGGCCAAACCTGCACAGCCGTCGCCCTCGCGGTGGACGTCATTCAAATGCAACACCCCGTCGCGGCTGATCAACGATCCTTGCGCAACCACGTCTGTGGTGCTCTCGATTCGATTTGCTGTCACCCTTTCGACTTCCGATCGTCCCGTTACTTCCAACGCCTCGCTACTTAGCGTGGTGGGCGTGCCTTTGCCTTCGAGTACGATGTTGACTTTTCCGTCGCCGGCCATGCTGTCTGTCTGAACCGTCTCGTTAACCACGATTCGGGTATCGCTGTTCGGTTTAGTTTTCATATTCGGATCGCCCATCTTGACACTATCCGACGAGTCAACGTCGCGCGAGGTTTTTACGTTTCCATCTACTCGCAACTCCACCAACTCTTTCGCGACGCCCGACTCGACGTTCAGCCTGCCGGTGTCGGAATGCAATCGGTCGGTCCGGACCGTCGACGCGGTCACGGTTTTCGCCTCGTTAACGTCATACCCTCCTAACTTGAAGTCGCCTGTCATGGCGCGCGAGCCATCGCGCGGCAGAGCGTGCGCAACTGGCACGCTGCGCGCACCGCTCAACACCCCGACGACTGCCGCGGCGGGTGGATCGACTGGGTTAGCCACTGGAGTCGTCAACACGGGATCAAGCTTGGCCATTTCTTCTCGATCGGCACCCAGAAATTTCAATATGCCGGGTGAATCCAGAGTGGAGACAAGCGCATTGGCACCGATGACTCTAGCGGCGAAGGCGGCGGCACTCATATCTGTATTCCCGCCCGATCTGGACATTGGATCGGAGAGGTAGCTGAGCGCGCTGAATACCTGTTGCCTGTTGACGCTGTCAGCCCGAATGGACAGACCAAAAGCCGTTTGAGGTTGTGGCGGTCGCGCTCCAAAACCAGGCACCCTCACGATATCCTGTATCTTGGCTGGATCGACCTCGGCCCATCCATCAGCACGGTACGTCAGTGGGAGAAATGCGCTGCCCACCTTGATGACACCATCTCCTACGTGGCCTGGCACCCATCCTGCGTTCAGGTCTTTATGGTGCCTTAGCAAAAACGTACTCATGATCTCGCCCATAGTCTTCAACGCCTCGCCAGCGCGCTCGGCCCGAGCAAGGTGGAGTTGATTCGCGTTTTGCACCGACCATTGCGTAAGAAGCAAGCCGACGATCGCCACCATAACCACGGCCATCAGGATGAAATCTCCGCGCTGACGCGAGCCGGTATCTTTATGCCGATCAATAAGTACCGCTTTCATGATGCACCCTTGTTATTCGAATTTCAGTGTTCGGGATGTTTTGCCCGGCACACAGACACGTATCTTGCCGGACTCGGCCTGTGAAGAAATTTCAGGCTTGTCGCAGCTAGGGTCAATTTGCCATCTTTCGCGATCGCCACGAAGTTCGACCACGCCCTTGGTACTGACCAAATTCCGTCCTGAAATGTCGGCTCTGTCTTCTACACGCTCAAGGAAAGGACGCTTGGCTTTTATGAAAGGGCGCTTGGCTTCCACGCGAGCGCTTTTCAGAGTGCCTTCGACTGTCATCGTTCCGCTTTGCTCGAAATCGTTCTTCACAACCACCCTTTCGACACGCCCTCTTTGGTGCGCAGAACTGCGCTCGCCTAACGTCAATCTTTGGTGCACAGAACTGCGCTCGCCTAACGTCAAGGTCGCACGCGCATCCACACGATCGACGGACAATCTGTCACTGACCAATTTTGAAGCAGTCAGCGTGCTCCGGACGCCTAAGGTATTGGATCTCAGCTTCGCGTTTTCGATCGATACACTGGCGTTATGGATCGAAATTTTCGAAGTGTCGGCACTCCTCAAACCATGAGAGTCGACCCGAACACTTTCGGTATGTAATTCATTAATCCCTTTGATAACTTGATTGCCCATCCATAACGGCCCGCGCATCGATTTCGATCCGTCGATGTGCATGAGCATGTCATCGAGGGGCTTCGGCAAATGGGCACGCACGGCGATAATTCCGGCGGGCGAATTTGGGACCGGATTCTGTATCGCGTTATGCGTGCTGGCATCACGAGGCGCTGCGCCAAACCTGATCCAAGAGGGATCGGCGTCAAGCGAGACCCCCGCATGGATACCCCCGGCAGACAGCGCCGCGGCGATGACTGGACTGTCGGGTCGGCCGGGCCCCAGGGTTTTCAATGGACGATCCCAATAAACCAAAATACCAAGAGGACGCTCACGATGATCGGCACTCGAACATCCCGTTGCGGTCACCCGAATCACGAAACTACCCTCGCGAGGGGGAGTGGCTCGTACGGCTGTCAGGCGCTGATGAGCAATAACCTCGCCAGCCGACAACTGCATCGCACACTGTCCGTCTGGATTTACGTTTACGCGTCGATGACGAGACCCGAACCCTTTCGATTGACCCCTCTGCATTGCGTCGGACCAAGCCTTATCGACATCGCTTAGATGATCTTTCAACAGCCGTTCCGTCGCTGTGGCAAGTGCTTTCAATTCACTTCCGATCCGATAGGCTTGCCTCACCTGGGCTTCTCGGGCTAGCCATGCGCCGCCCATCGCAAGCACTATCCCAATCAGCGCAATGGCGATGCTTATGCTAACGAGCGATACGCCCTGCATGGTGACTGCCGACTCGCACCGTCGACGCTGAACTTTGGGCGATTCGTTTAAATATGGGTATAACATCTCACCCACCCGGAAGCATAATATCCAATCAACGTCCATTCTTTTTTATTATTGGGATTGGATTCGACCTTAATTGGCCTCACACTCGAAGAATGTCTAGCGAAAATTCCTCTCGGAAGTTTACCTCCCTTATATTCTTGTTTTGCTTTTGTTTTTAAGTCGTCTGCTTTATAGGAAGTTATGCCGCACCAATCGTGTTCTCCGGGGATCGATTTGTACTCAAAAGAATAAGTGAGGAAGCCCCCCCCCGAGAAGGTGTAGTGCTGATCGTGCGACTTCACGACAAACCCAGATATGGGAACCCACACTAGCCCATCGAGCTTTTTCCCTTTCGCGATCTCGACATTATTGACTTCTTTGCATACCAGCATGTCGCCGTTGTCGGCTATCGCAACCGTGCGCCGCTCGCATTTATCGCCAACCTGCTTGCTTTTCTCCAGTCGCAGCGTCCCGCCTTCACTCTTCAAGTGCCGCATCGCCGCAATCGTCGACGTCGCATGTGCGCCCGTTCGAGCCAGAAAATTCTGTGTCACCATATCGCGGTCGATCTTGAACTCGTGTGCTTGCGTCACAAGCCCGGAACTTATTGTCAGCGGATGGTTCGCCGTAAGATTTGTGATGCTCGATCCGCGAAGTTCAATGAGAGGCGTGTCGACACGCTTTGCGGTCACCGTAGCGCTGCCTGCATCGAGATTGTTCGCGCTTAACTTGCCTTTCACATCTATCTGACCAGCGTTAGCGGAAAAACCTGTCGCCAGCCTAATCGTCGATTTGTTCTGGGGGGGTTGCAACACGTTCGTACTCAATCCCTGCGTGTCTACATGTTTTGCACCAACCATGTTTTTACCGCCGATATCGAGCACGCCCTGCATCGGTCGAACGCCACTTCGTGCCAGATAAGCGAGCGAGACGGCGCTTGTCCCGCTCATCCAGGCCAAGATGCCAGGCGGCAGCGTGGCTACCGGATTGGCCTGCGACAGCGTTGCCAATCCAGAGCCAAAACGAATCTCGCCAGGCGCTTCCGGCAAGGACACCCCACCGTTAAAACCCAGCTTGCGCAGCGCCGCCGCTGCGAATGTGTAATCCATGTGTCCCCCGGCCCGGGTCGAGATGGGTCGGTCGATGTAGGCCAACACCTGGAAATAGACCTCTTTCGATGTGCTGCCGCAAGGCAAACGTTGAATGCGCAGACCGTACTGCGCACCATTCAAACCCGGCTCGGCTGAAATACCCTGAATGTGCAAGGCGGACAGCACATCGGTCAATTGAACATGTGCGGCGCATTGAGCATCGATAGGCCCGTCTGCATTCACGGTTAGGTTTTCTGTATTAGTCAAAACTTAATCTGACATTTTCGTTAACCTAGGGCAAGAGCCCTGAAAGGAAAAGTCAGAGATGAACATGGCCCAGAATCATAAGGTAATCCGAAACAAGATAGGGCTGCTGAAGCTAGCCGAGCAGCTGGACAATGT
>CAMDNZ010000003.1 GCA_945903445.1 Bordetella parapertussis | reverse complement strand
CGGGCACGTCGCCCAGCAGCAGCACCATGCCGTTGTAGACGTGCGCGTTGACCTTGGCGGGGTCGCCCATTTCCTTGTGGATCTGGCCCTCGACCTTGAAGCTGATGGTGTTGTCGTCCAGTTGTTGGCCCGAGCTGCGGCGGTCGGTGATGACGGTGGCGGTACCGGCAGCGGCTGCGCCGCCTGCGACCAGCGGCACGCATGCCGAAACGCCTATGGATAGCGCCAGAACGGCAGCAATGCAGGCGACGGGGCGCCGCAGTCCGCGAGAGTGAACTGTCATTCGGTATCTCCAAGCAAATAAAAATCCAGGCCTTCGCACAGGGCATGCAGCAGCACGATGTGAACTTCCTGAATCCGCATAGTGCGGTCATGTGGTACGCAAAGATGGACGTCGTTTTCGGTCATGAGTTCCCCCACGACGCCGCCGCCTTTGCCGGTTAGTGCAATGATGGGCATGCCGCGCGCTTGGGCCACATTCACGGCCCGCAGCACATTGGGCGAGTTGCCGCTGGTGGACAGGCACACGAGCACGTCGCCGGGACGTCCCAGAGCGTCGACCTGGCGTTCGAAGACGTGATCGAAGCCATAGTCGTTGCCGACAGCGGTCATGATGGAAGTGTCGGCGCTCAGGGTAACGCCAGCCAAAGGCAGGCGCTCGCGCTCGAACCGTCCGACCAACTCGGCGATGAAATGCTGGGCATCGGCGGCCGAACCCCCGTTGCCGCATGCCAATATCTTGCTGTCGTTGCCGATGGCGTTGAACAAGACGTCCACGGCGGCAGCCACGGGCGCGGCCAGCGTTTCACGGCTGGCATCCAGAGTAGTGATGGCGTCGTCGAAATGTGCGGCCATTCGGGCGGTTATATCCATGGCACGCATTATAGGGCGGTGTGCTCAAGACAGTTCAAACGCATGTTGCAACCAGTTCAGTCGGCCGTTTTCGAAGGCAATAACGTCGAATCGGCAGGGCGGCAAGCCCCGGTATTGGGACAGAGGATGAGTGCGCAAGCAGGGCAGATTAAGAAGCGCCCGGCGCCAGAGTCCTGGCAACAAAACGGCTGCGCAATGCGCGAGCCGCTTTTGCTTGTCTCGGGTGACGCTGGCCGCCGCGCCACCATAGCGAGCAGACGCACGGGCACGCACTTCCACGATGACCAGACAGTTGTCGTCGCACATCAATAGGTCGAGTTCGCCACCGCGCAGCCGAAGATTACGCGCCAGAAGCCTCAGCCCGTTTTCTTCGAGGAAGGCTAAAGCAAGCGTCTCGTAGTGCGCGCCCCGTTTTTGCGCCGGGCTTTGGTGTACGGTGCCGGTAAGCGCTTGCGAAGACGGGGGAGTCGAACGGCAGTCGGCGTGCCTGGCCAGTCGTCTGCTGCGGTCTTGAAAGCGACGCCGGGCTTTAGCCTGGGCTATATGCGCCCGCGCCAGCGCCAGCTCCGAGGCGCCTGCACCGTCCCCTGCCGCGCCCTTTTTCGCAGGGGCCGACGGGTCGCCACGCTGTTCGATTGCGGCCGCTTCGTCCGCCAAAGTCGTTCTACGCATACCGACTACACTGGCACATTGCCTCAAACTGATCGTTGCCAATGACTGCTTCCGCCCCTCATTTTGCCGATCCCGACGCCTGGCAGCGCATTGCCGACAAGGTGGATCTTCAGCATTGGCCGGCAGGCACGTTGTATGTAGTGGCCACGCCCATCGGCAACCTGGGCGACCTCACCCTGCGAGGGTGGCAAGCGCTCAAGCGTGCCGACATCATCGCCGCCGAAGACACCCGTGCGACGCGTCCCTTGTTGACCGCGTGGGGCGTCGATACGCCGCTGATGGCCGCGCATCGGCACAACGAAGCCGAGGCGGCTCAAGCGATCTGCGAGCGTTTGGCACGGGGCGAATGCGTGGCCTTGGTGTCCGATGCCGGTGCGCCCGCCGTCAGCGATCCCGGCGCACGCGTCGTGCGCACGGTGCGCGAGGCTGGTCATCCGGTGGTACCGCTTCCGGGTGCCAGCGCCGTCATTACCGCATTGATGGGCAGCGGGGTCACGACCGACGCCAATCCGGCTTTTATTTTCGCTGGTTTCGCGCCGCCCAAGTCCACTGCCCGTCAGCGCTGGCTGGCGCAATGGGGCGCGCAGCCTGCACCAGTGGTCATGTTCGAGTCGCCCAACCGGGTGGCGGCCACCTTGGCCGACATGCTGAATGTATGCGGGCCAGAACGGGAAGTGACGGTGGCGCGTGAGCTGACCAAACGCTTTGAAGAAATCGCCACCTTTGCCCTGAACGATGCCCAGGCGTGGTTGGCCGATGACCGCCATCGAGAGCAAGGCGAGTTCGTCTTGATCCTGCATGCGCCGCCCGAGCGCGAGGCAACTGGTTTGTCCGACACGGCCGAGAACTGGCTGGCCGCATTGGTCGAAACCGTGTCGGTGCGCGATGCCGCGAAGCTGGTGGCCAAAGTGACTGGCGAGTCACGCGATGCGCTCTATGCTCGGGCACTCGAGCTGCGCGACCAGCACGCCGATCGGCAGGGGTAAGGCAGGGTTACGGCGAACTATGGCGGGGCTCGCGCAGGCTTACAACGCACTCGGGCAGCGTTGAGACAACGTTAAGGTGCCGAGATCGCAGGCATGATGCCCGTGCGCTGATAGATGTCTTCGGCCGCTCGAACCGCTTCGGCTCGGTCGGCGAATGGTCCCACTCGCACGCGGTGCAAAGTGCCGCGGATGTCGGTGCTGGCATGTGGCGCATCGGCCCCGGCCAGCTCGCGCTCCAGGCGGGCCGCCAGCGCTTGCGCGTTGGCCGGTTGTCCGAATGCACCCAGCTGCAGATAGACCCCCGCACCGGCCGCCATGCCAGTATGGGTTTCGGGCGGACGCGGGTGAGCAGTCGGGGGCGGCAGTTCGGTCGCTGCAAAATTCGACGGCGGCGCAATTCCACTCAAGCTGTCCTCGGATGCCGCGACATCGCGCGAGGGTACCGGTGCCGCAGTGGCGGCCGCTGCGTTCGATCTGCCCCAGTTTCCGCTACGAATTTCGTCGTGGGTGATGCGTTCCACGATCACTTCGCCGCTGCCCGGACCAATGATGCCCAGTTTATGTGCTGCCACATAGGACAGATCGATGATGCGGTCGGCGTGGAAAGGGCCGCGATCGTTCACCCGCAAAATCACGGCCTTGCCGTTGACCGCGCTGGTCACCCGAACATAGCTGGGGATCGGCAGGGTGGTGTGCGCGGCCGTCATGCCATACATGTCGTAGCGTTCGCCGCTGGACGTGGCGTTGCCATGAAACTTCTTGCCATACCAGGATGCACGGCCACGCACTTTGTAGGGCCGGTTGCTCAGGTCGGGCACGTACCGCTTGCCGAAAACGGTGTAAGGGCGGCTCGGCCCGCTGAAATAGGGTTCGATGCGGGGCACGGCGTTTGGCACCTGATTCAGGTTGCTGGGTGGGTTGGCGTCGGGGCCATCGTCTTTGTAGTATCCCCCGCCACGCTTGCCACCGCCGCCGCCCGATCCGCTGGAGCCGCAACCGGCCACCATAATCGCCAGCGCCACCGCCAAGGAAACTTTCAGAACAAGCGACATCAGGACTCCACGACGACTTGCTGCCGATGGCGGACCAGCAAAGGATGATGGGAAGAGAAGCGCTCGGCCAGTTGCTGAACGACGTAAACCGAACGGTGCTGCCCGCCGGTACAGCCAACACCTACAGTCAGATAGCTGCGGGTGTCCAGCGTATAGCGGGGCAGCCATTTGGTGACGAAGCGCTCGATGTCGTCGATCATTTCGTTCACCTCCGCGAAACCCGCCAGCCACTCGGCGACGGGTTCGTCGCAGCCGGTCAGCGCACGCAATTTGGGGTCGTAGTGTGGATTAGGCAGACAGCGGACGTCGAACACCAGATCGGCGTCCCGCGGTACGCCGCGCTTATAGGCGAACGATTCGAAAGTCAGCACCAATGCGGCGCGTTCGTCTTGGATGAAATCTCGAATCCACGAACGCAGCTGACCCGGCGTGAGCGAGGAGGTGTCGATGACGTGTTCGCGGTCGCGCAAAGACGCCAGCAGTTCGTGTTCGAGCGCGATACAGTCGTTTAGCGACGCGGGCTTGCCCATCAGGCGCAGCCGGTCGGTCAGGGGATGGCGACGGCGCGATTCCGAATAACGCTGCACCAGCTTGTGGTCGCTCGCATCCAGAAACACCACTCTCAGGTTGATGCCGCTGGCACGGGTCTGGGCGATCACGCTGGGTAGCTCAGCCAATTCGCCAGGCGTGCGTACATCGATGGCGACGGCCACGCGCTGCGTGACCGGATCGCCCTGGGCGTGATGAATGAATTCCGCCAAAAAGCGCACCGGCAGGTTGTCGACGCAGGTGTAGCCTGTGTCTTCCAACAATCTGAGGGCAACTGATTTTCCGGAGCCGGAGATTCCCGTGATCAATACGACGCTAAGCATGCGTACGATTGTTGCACGAAAATATTCACCGCCTGTTACTGGGTGGAATCGGTCGTCTCTGGATCTGCCTTCCCCAAACGGGTGACGTCCACCGAGGCGATGCGCCGGTGGCTGATTTCGACGATAACGAACCTGAATCCTTCGAGTTCGATGCTGTCGCCGACCTCGGGCAGGGCGCCAAAGCGCGCCAATAGGAACGCCGCGAACGAGGCATAGGGATCTTCGCCCTCGGCCCAGAGCGATGTTTCGATGGTTTGCGCCAGATAATGCAGATCGGTGGCACCGTCCACTCGCCAGCTATCGGGGCCTGTGGTCTGAATGGCGGGCTGTTCGTCTTCGTCGGGAAACTCGCCGGCAATGAATGGCCTCCAGAATATCGATGGGCGTGACCAGACCCTGTATGGCCCCGTACTCGTCTGTCACCAGAATCAACTGCCCGGCCGACTGGCGCAGGGTATCTATGATGCGCAATACCTTGGCCGACTCATGCACGATGACCGGTTGGCGCAAGTCGGATAGATCGCCCAAGCCGCCGCTATCCGTGATGTTCGCTAATAGATCCTTCGACCGGGCCACGCCCACCACGTTATCGAGTTCGCCCGAGCAGATCGGAAAGAAACTGTGCGGCGTGCTGCGCAACTCGCTGCGGATCGTCTCGATATCGTCTTCGGTGTTGATCCAGGATATGTCGGTGCGAGGCGTCATGATCGACCGGATAGAACGCTCGCCCAGTGTCAGCACGCCGCTGACCATGCTGCGTTCGTCGGCCCCGAATGCGGGCGCTTCGTCGGTATCTGCCGGGGTATGGTCAGGTGCATCGGCATCGTCGCGCGAGCGGCCTCCCAGCATACGCAACACCGCTTGCGCCGTGCGATCGCGAATCGGGCCGCGAGCGGCGTTGCGCTGCGAACTACGGCGAGCCAATTGATTGAAGAACTCGATCAGGATCGAAAAGCCTATGGCGGCGTACAGATACGCCTTCGGGATCTTGAATCCGAGCCCCTCGGCAGTCAGCATCAGGCCGATCATCAACAGGAAGCTCAGGCACAAAACGACCACGGTCGGGTGAGCGTTGACGAATCGGGTCAGCGGCTTGGATGCCCACATCATCATGCCCATCGAGATCAGAACGGCCGTCATCATGACGGGCAGTTCATCGACCATACCGATGGCGGTAATCACGGCATCCAGTGAGAACACGGCATCCAATACGACGATTTGTACCACCACGACCGAGAAACTGGCGTACACCTTCGATTGAGTGACCTGATGGGTCGTGCCCTCCAAGCGCTCGTGCAGTTCGGATGTGGCTTTGAACAACAGAAACAATCCGCCGATCAGCAGGATCAAATCGCGGCCGGAGAACGAAAACGAGCCGATCGAAAATAGCGGAGCGGTCAGCGTGACCAGCCATGACACGACGGTCAATAAGCCCAGGCGCATGATCAACGCCAGCGATAAACCGATCATTCGAGCGCGGTCGCGTTGATGAGGTGGCAACTTGTCGGCCAGGATAGCGATGAAGATCAGGTTGTCGATGCCAAGAACGATTTCCAGGACGACAAGCGTGAGGAGTCCTGCCCAGATAGCAGGATCGAAAAGCCATTCCATGAGGGGTGCCTAATAAATAGATGATGCGCAGAGCGACGCGCCAGCACGGCGCGGCGATCCGAGCAGCTCGAATCCCTGGGCGTGCAGCCGGGGGATCGCGCGAAGGAGCGAGAGCGGGTGGGTCAGCCGATCAGATGGCCGGTGGGATAGGCACCGCGGTCACGATGGACTTATCGCAGTAGGTGAAGTGACCGGGTGGGGAAGTAATGAGCGATGGCGATTTTTTAGTGAACGCACAAGGCAGATCGAAGGTTTCGCCTAAGTCGAGTAGCAGATCTGCATCGGCAGCGGTATCGGCAGCCGACAGCTCGATGCCCTGACTCGCTTCATGAGCAATTTTCAGCTCGTAAGCGATACCCGCGAATACTTCCAGCGGCAGCAAAAACAGCAAAAACAGCAAAAACAGGGTGACGGCGCGTCGCATAAGGCGAGGAAAAGGCAAAAAGAGAGTTCTTTGACCGAGTATAGCGAAAGTTCTCATTTTTTACGGTGCGTTTTATGCCCGGCACCCTAAGCCATATAAGGCGTTTACGCGTCTCGCTATACGCTACTTGCCTCGGTGATCTACTTCGCGTGCGCCTTCAACGGACCGCCACAGTCTTGCTGGTGGGCGCTTTGACCTACATCCCTGGGTTGGCCTTCGGGCCGATCGCCGAGCACTTGCAGTTCTGACATTTGCGCCCAGGACATCCTCATGGCCTTTCACCATTCTGTGCACTCCCGTGCATCTGACCTGTCCGCGACGCGTGCATCGCAGCCCGAGAGGATGGATGCGACCATTTTGCCTACGCGCCAGGGTCTTTTCGCCCGCGATCTGATCAAGCCCGCTTTGGTGTCGGCTGTGATCAAGTTCAAGCTCACCGTGCAAGCCCGAAACCCGGTGATGTTTGTGGTGTATTTGTACAGCCTGTTGACCATCGGGCAGTGGCTGGCTGCGATGGCGGGCCATGCCGCCGCGCCTGCCGGCTAGCCGCGACCAGGTGCGCCGTATCGAGCGGGTCGCCGATCGGGCGTCGCGACACGCCGCGCGCAGGCCCGATCGCGCTTATTGGCTGTTTTGCAGGATGGCCTGCGCCTGGCGTTCCATGAATTCGCCCAACGTATCGATACCGCGTAGTTTAAGAATCGTGTTGCGCACGGCGGCCTCGACCAGCACCGCCAGGTTGCGGCCGGCAGCCACTTGCAGCATGACCTTGCGAATTGGCAGGCCCAGGATGTCTTGGTTCAAGTCTTGCAGCGGCAGGCGTTCGAACTTGTCCTGGGCCGACGCACGAACCAGGTGAACGATTAGCTTCAGACGCATCTTGCGACGCACCGAGGTCTCGCCGAAGATGGTGCGAATATCCAGCAAACCCAGGCCACGTACTTCGAGCAGGTTTTGCAGCAGATAGGGGCAGTGTCCCTCGACCACGCTGGGGGCGGTACGCGACAATTCGACCGCATCGTCGGCAACCAGACCATGGCCGCGGGAAATGAGTTCCAGCGCCAATTCGCTTTTGCCCAAACCCGATTCGCCGGTGATCAGCACGCCAACACCCAGCACGTCCATGAAGACGCCGTGTACGGTGGTGACCGGTGCCAGGCGCTTGCCCAGATAGATGCGCAGCAGGTCGATCAGTTGCGCCGCCGGCACCGGCGTCGTCATCAAGGGCACGTGATGCTGATTGCACTGGTCGATGAGATCGGGCGGCGGGCTCAAACCGTCGCCCAGCAAAATGGCCGGCACGCCGTTGATTAGTAGCTCGTCCATGTGGTGCATGCGACGGCGCATGTCGATTCGGGTGTAGTAGTCCAGTTCGACTTGACCCAGTACCTGCACGCGCGAAGGGTGGATCAGGTTGAGGTGGCCCACCAAATCGGCCGCTGCCATCCCGTCGTCCGGGATGTGTCGATCTGCCGCGTCCTGCCCGGCGATCCAGGTGAATGGAATGGTCTCGGCATTGTCGTCGACCATTTCCCGGACAGTCAGCATGGCCGCAGGATCCTAGAGTTCGCCGGTAGTCAGCATGCGATGCACGGCGACCGGATCGGTTTCGGTGCCCAATGCCTGACGCAGTGCTTTGTTGGACATCAACTGCGCCAGCTCGGCCAGGATATCCAGGTGTTGCTGGGTAGCGGTTTCAGGCACCAGCAAAAACAGCAGCAGGGTGACGGGCTGGCTGTCGGGGGCGTCGAACGCGACCGGCTGGGCCAGACGCACGAACGCGGCAATGGGTTTGTCCAAGCCTTTCACTCGACCGTGCGGCACGGCCACGCCTTGACCGAGTGCCGTCGAGCCCAGGCGCTCGCGCGCAAACAGGCTGTCGAACACGGTGGCGCGTGAGAGACCTTGGTGATTTTCGAATAACAGGCCAGCTTGTTCGAATGCGCGCTTCTTGCTTGTGGCAAGAAGATCGAGCAGGACATTGCTGGCTGGCAAGATGCGCGACAGATGGTTCATGCGCGAATTATAGAGGCTTCTGCCGTCTGCGGTATGGCCGTCGCGCACCGCCTGGGGCGGCGACGCGACACTTGCGTGAGGCTACAGCGTGGCAGCCATTTGACGCTTCGCGGGTGTGGCCGCGTGGTTTTGCACCTTGTCCTTGTGTTTGATGACCTGGCGGTCGAGCTTGTCGGCCAGCGCATCGATGGCGGCGTACAGGTTCTCGTCCAGTGCTTCGCAGTGGATGTCCTTACCGCTCAGGCGCATGGTGACTTCGGCCTTGTGTCGCAACGGCTCGACGGACAACATAACCTGGGTGTCGATGACGTGGTCGAAGTGCCGTAGCACGCGAGCCAGTTTGTTCAAGACATATTCCCGGATGGCCGGGGTGACATCGAGATGACGACCGCTAATACTCAGGTTCATAGTGCTGCTCTCCTACAAAAAATAAGGGGTGCGCAAAAGGCGCGGTGTATTGCTGGGTAAACCTCCTGTCTTCGACCTGTTATGAATTCAGTGTATAGACTCGAATGAACAAAACAAGCCCCGGAGAGCGGAGCTTGAACATGAAGAAAAAGGTGATTTGTTTCAATGGCTTGTGAGGCCGCAGGGAAAGTGTATAGTAGTGGGAGAAACCGGGTCTGCGTCCGGTTTTTTTGCGTCTGTGGCCCTGGGAGAACGCCATTTTTTGCGCAGCAGACGGCGCTCGAATCGGTGGATCTGGACTGCTTTTGTCTAGGTGTTTTCCCTAGTGCACGATGATGTAACCGTACTCGACTGGCATCCCGCCAGCACGCGGTCTACGCCCGATTACATGCGGAAGTGTTCGCCCAAATACACGCGACGCACCGCAGGGTCGCCCACGATTTCGTCGGGGTGTCCGTTGGTGAGCACCTTGCCTTCGCTGATGATGAAGGCACGGTCGCAAATCCCCAGGGTTTCGCGCACATTGTGATCGGTGATTAGCACGCCAATATTGCGGCCTTTCAGGAAGCGCACGATACGCTGGATTTCGATGACCGCGATCGGATCGACCCCGGCAAACGGTTCGTCCAGCAGGATGAAGCGGGGATGGGTGGCCAGCGCCCGTGCGATCTCGACCCGACGGCGTTCGCCGCCAGACAGCGACAGCGCCATGCTCGACCGGATGTGATTGATCTGAAGCTCTTCCAGCAGCGATTCGATTTGTTCGTTGACCTGCTCGGACGACAGGATGCGTCCTTGTTCGTCAGTCTGAATTTCGAGTACTGCGCGGATGTTGTCCTCGACGTTCAAACGGCGAAACACCGAGGCATCCTGAGGCAGATACGACAGGCCCATGCGTGCACGCTTGTGCATCGGCAGGGCAGTGATAGGGGCGCCGTCGATTTCGATTCGGCCGGCGTCGGCCGGCACCAACCCCACGATCATGTAGAAACTGGTGGTCTTACCGGCGCCATTGGGGCCCAGCAAACCGACCACCTCACCGCTTTCGACCGAGAGCGACACGTCGTGCACGACCGTACGCGAACCGTAGGTCTTGCGCAGGCCCGTGGCGACTAGCTTGCCGCTACGGTTGGCTGGCGTAGCGATGGTGGGAGAAGCGGCGATGGCAGTAGCGTTCATTGTGGCGTCGGATATTTTTATCGGGCAGCGGGCTTGGTAGCGCGAGCTTTGCCCTCGCGGGCACGGCACTCGGCGATGGCGGCGTCTGCTTTTGCGCGCGGCTCGGCTACCGAGCGCACCCGTCCGTCGGGTGCAGCCGACCCGGCACCGCCTTCGGCCTGATAGGTGCCATTGTTCTGGTTGTAACGTACGCGCTGGCCACGCACGGTGTCGAAGGGTTTGCCGCAGACCGAACGGGTGACCACGGCCTGGCCGATCAGCACGAACTCGCCCTTTTTGTCGTCATACTCGGCGCGCAAACCGGTGCCTTCCAACGTTTCGTAGGTTTCGGGGCGCTCTTGGCGTAGGCGCACGAGCTTGCCTTTGTTGGCGATGGCCACACCTTGTTGGGTGCCATCGGGCAACTGTCGCACGGTCACGCGGTCGGCGTGCAGATTCATCAAGCCGCGCGTCACGATGACGTTGCCGACGAAAACGCTTTCTTTCTTGACGTCGTCGTAATCCAGCGAATCCGACAGCACCACGGTGCTGGGCTCTTCGGCCGGAGCGGATGCAGCGTGTGCAGTGGCGGCAGCGGCCAAGCACAGTGCGGTCAACGCGAGTCGGAAGGAAGCGAAGGAGCGGGTAATAGTCATGGCTTGGCGGGAGAAGAAGGTGGCTTGGGGGCGCCGTTGCGCCGCTGCGTGACTTCTGGCGCGATCTCGACATCGCTGGCCGAGAAGACCTGAAGCCGCCGGGTGCCGTTATCGTAGCGCATGCCGGTGCCATTCATCCGCGAGCGGCCCTGGATCACGACAGCCGGCAGATCGGTATAGACGACGTCTTCGTTGGGCAGCAAGATCAGTTGAGCGCTACGCACGTCCAATTCCTCGCGCTCGGCGTCGGCCGGGCGGTTGATGTGTGCGTTGCCATTCATGACGATGCGGTCGCCCTTGGCCGACATCGTGGCCGTGTCGGAGGTGCCGATCGTCACGGGGTTGCCGGGCTGCATGCCCAGTGCGCGCGGCTTATCGATGTCGTAGGAGCCGTCATCGGGGAAATGGCGTGCGTAGTCGCCCTCCAGCCGGTTGATGGGCAGGCCGGCAGGGTTGGTACGCAGCATGACAAAATTACGCGACCACGCATCCATTTCGTGGGTCATGCGTGCAGGTGGATCGACCGGC
Source organism: Bordetella parapertussis (assembly GCA_945903445.1). Classification (GTDB taxonomy): domain Bacteria; phylum Pseudomonadota; class Gammaproteobacteria; order Burkholderiales; family Burkholderiaceae_B; genus Schauerella. The sequence goes on along the minus strand of CAMDNZ010000003.1, from coordinate 97,841 downwards.
AGGACGCGATCGGCGTAGTTGGCCGCCCACCATGTGGCGGCCACCAACGCGATCAGCAGGCCAAGTGCCACCAGTGAAGGAAAACGATCTTTCAACCGGGGCTCCGTAGAGGCAGCAGTGCAGGGGTATTCATCATTGGATTACACCCGACTTCAACAGACCGGGCGAGTTCAGGAACGTTCCCAATTTGCCCTTTGCGGCCAGGAGCAGGTCGCAGCATTCACGCGCTGCACCGTTGCCGCCACTCAAAGTGGATATCCAGTGGGCGGCCTGGGCGACATACACCGGCGCATGCGGTACGGTGGCGGCGAAGTTGGCGCGCTGCATGGCTGACAGGTCGATGATGTCGTCGCCCATGAAGCCGACATGGTTCATGGAGATGCCCAGGCGCTGGGTCATCTCGGCCAAGGCTGCGCCTTTGTCACGCACGCCTTGAACGACCTCTGAAATGCCCAGTTCAGCGGCGCGGCGGGCCAGAATCGGCCCCGAGCGGCCCGTGATGAACGCAATCGCGATGCCAGCTTCCTGCAATAACCGAAGTCCGTGGCCGTCCTGGGCGTGAAAGCGCTTGAGCGTCTCGCCGTTTTCGCCGTAATAAAGACTGCCGTCGGTCAGGACGCCATCGACGTCGAACACCATCAACCGCACGGATTGCGCCCGTTCGCGAATCTCGGCATTCACGCGCGACAGAACCAGTGCTTCGGCAGGATGAATGGGGGCGTAGCGCTGATCGTCGGTCATATCACTTTTGCAGCCATGAGGTCATGCATGTGCAGCGCGCCGACGAGCGCGCCGTCTTCGGTCTGCACCAGCATTTGGTTGAGTTTGAGTTCGTCCATGCGCAGGGCCGCTTCGGCCGCCAGCGCATTGGGGCCGATCGTATGGGGGGCGGGTGTCATGTGATCGCCCAGCACCAGCCCGCGAATGTCGCCGACCCGCTCGATCAGGCGGCGCAGATCGCCGTCGGTGAAGATGCCGGCGGCGCGTTTGTGCGCGTCCACGACGATGGCCATGCCCATGCCGTGAGAAGACATGACTTCCAAGGCGTTGGCCACACTCAAGGTGGCCGGTGCGAGTGGCAGAGCGGGACCTTGGCGCATGACATCGCGTACGTGGGTCAGCAGCTTGCGGCCCAGCGCGCCGCCCGGGTGCGAGCGGGCGAAATCTTCGCTACCGAAGCCGCGTGCCTGCAAGCAGGCGACGGCCAGCGCGTCGCCGACTGCGAGTGCGGTGGCCGTGCTGGCAGTGGGGGCCAGGTTAAGGGGGCAGGCTTCGACTGCGACGCTGACGTCGATGTGGACATCGGCATCTTGCGCCAGCTCGGAATAGGGGTTGCCCGTCATGGCGATCAGGCCGGCACCCATGCGTTTGACTACCGGCACGATGGTTAGCAACTCGGCGCCGCTGCCTGAATAAGAGATGGCAATCAGCACGTCTCCGGATGTGATCATGCCCAGATCGCCGTGGACGGCCTCGGCCGCGTGCAAAAAGAACGCAGGCGTGCCGGTGGACGCCAAGGTTGCGGCGATCTTGCGGGCGATGTGGCCGGTCTTGCCCAGGCCGCTGACGACGACGCGTCCTTTGCAGGCCAGCAGACACTCGACTGCGCGCACGAAATCGCCGTTCAGGCGGGCGTTCGCGTCCAGGATGGCCTGGGCTTCGACCGCCAGGGTTTGCCGGCCCCAGGCCAGGATTGCGTCGGGGGAGGTGTTAGGGGGAGAACTCATGCTGCGATTCTAATGCCTTCTTGCCGAATACGGCCCGCCGTCGGTCGGCGCTTGCCGTCGTGTCGAGCGCTGTGGCAAGCTTGGCGCCTCATTCTTTTGCCTCAGGATCTGTCATGACCGCTGTTTCGTCCCCGGTTCTCGCCACGCCGCTGTCGCCGGCTGCCACCCGCGTCATGCTGCTGGGGGCAGGCGAGTTGGGCAAGGAAGTGGTGATCGCCCTGCAACGCTTGGGCGTCGAAGTGATCGCGGTCGACCGCTATGCCGACGCGCCGGGCCAGCAGCTGGCGCATCGCGCCCACGTCGTGGACATGACTGACCGCGAAGCCTTGGCCGCAGTGATCGAGGCCGAGCAACCCCATATCATCGTGCCGGAAATCGAAGCGATCGCCACCGACCTGTTGGTGCAGTGGGAAGGCGCTGGCCGGGGCCGGGTGACGCCCACCGGACGCGCTGCGCAACTGACCATGAATCGTGAGGGTATCCGTCGCCTGGCGGCCGAGACGCTGGGCCTGCCTACCTCGCCCTATGCGTTCGTAGACACCGAAGAACAACTGCGGGGCGCCATCGAGACTATCGGGTTCCCTTGCGTGCTCAAGCCCGTGATGTCTTCGTCGGGTAAGGGGCAGTCGGTGCTCAAGGCGCCCGAGGATATCGTAGGCGCGTGGCGTTATGCCCAGGAAGGGGGCCGGGTGGGCGGCGGTCGAGCCATTATCGAAGGCTTCATCGACTTCGACTATGAGATCACGCTCTTGACCGTGCGTGCCCGTGGCACAGACGGCATAGTCGAGACGCAGTTTTGTGCGCCGATCGGCCATCTGCAAAAGAATGGCGATTACGTCGAAAGCTGGCAGCCCCACCCCATGTCGCCGAAGGCTTTGGAACGGGCCCAGGAAATCGCGCGTGCCGTCACCGGCGAACTGGGTGGGCTAGGCTTGTTCGGTGTGGAGCTATTCGTCGCAAATGACGACGTGTGGTTTTCCGAAGTCAGCCCACGTCCGCACGACACTGGCATGGTGACCCTGGCCACTCAGCGCCAGAACGAGTTCGAGCTGCACGCTCGCGCGTTCTTGGGCTTGCCGGTGGATACCCGGCTGACCCAGCCCGGCGCCAGCGCGGTTATCTACGGTGGCGTGGACGCCACAGTGGTGCGCTTCGAAGGCGTGGCGCAGGCGCTTGCCCAGCCGGGCACCGATATCCGATTGTTTGGCAAGCCCGCATCTTTCGTAAATCGCCGAATGGGCGTGGCCCTAGCGACGGGCACCGACGCCGAGTCGGCTCGCAAGCATGCACGGGCGTCGGCGGCGGCCGTTTCGGTACATGCCGTCAGCGACCTCGGAGAATCCTAAAGCGCCTGCTGCGTGAAGCCCCGCCCCACTGCGTTTTTTCCAAGCTCGACAACTATGCCAGAGATACTCGCCGGTGCTCTGGCGTATTCATTTACAGAGTAATTGTAAATAAAGCTTTACACAATATTCTGTTGCTTCGATAATTTCAGTAACTACAGAAATCAATGTAACTGATCAAAACGAGCTCGCAATGCCCCTGACCGCACAAACTGAAAAATTCGTCCTCCACTTCGGCGAGATGGGGAGTCGTTGGGGGGTGAATCGCACTGTGGGGCAAATCTATGCCTTGCTGTTTCTATCGCTTCGGCCTTTGCATGCCGACGATATCGCCGACGCGCTGGGTCTCGCGCGTTCTAGCGTCAGCATGGGATTGAAAGAGCTTCAATCCTGGCGCCTGGTGAAGATGTCGCACCAAGTGGGCGACCGGCGCGACTACTTCGAATCGCCCAAAGATGTCTGGGAGATTTTCCGCATCTTGATGGAAGAGAAGCGCAAGCGCGAGATCGATCCCACGCTCACATTGTTGCGCGACAACCTGCTCGAACCGCGTAAAAACGATCACGATGTCTATGCGCAGCAGCGTATGACCGAAATGCTCGAACTCATCGAACTGTGCACGGCGTGGTTCGATGAGGTGCAACATCTACCGCCGGAAACCCTACGCAATCTCATGAAAATGGGGGCGCACGTGCAGAAAGTGCTGGGCTTCGCCGGTAAGCTGCGCGGGCCGGGTTCCTAACCGCCCGTCTCCCTCTCCCCTTTCTCCTTTCAGGACGTTTCGATGTTCAACCTCGACGTTGTGGACTTGTCACGCCTGCAGTTTGCGTTGACAGCGATGTATCACTTCATATTCGTCCCGCTCACACTGGGGCTGGCGTTCATCATCGCCATCATGGAAAGCGTCTACGTCATGACCGGACGCACCATCTGGAAACGGATGACCATGTTCTGGGGCACCTTGTTCGGTATCAATTTCGCGCTGGGTGTGGGCACGGGTGTGGTGATGGAGTTTCAGTTCGGCATGAACTGGTCCTACTACAGCCATTACGTCGGCGACGTATTCGGTGCGCCCCTAGCGCTGGAAGGGCTGATGGCCTTTTTCCTGGAAGCGACCTTCATCGGTCTGTTCTTCTTCGGCTGGAATCGTCTGTCCAAGATCGGCCACCTTTTCGTAACCTGGCTGATGGCGCTCGGAACCAATTTCTCGGCGCTGTGGATTCTGATCGCCAACGGGTGGATGCAGAACCCGGTGGGCGCGGTGTTCAACCCCGACACCACGCGTATGGAAATGACCGATTTTACCGCGTTGATCTTCAACCCTGTGGCGCAGGCCAAATTCGTGCATACCGTCAGCGCGGGATACGTGGCCGGGGCGATGTTCGTCATGTCGATCAGTGCGTGGTATTTGCTGCGCAATCGGCATATCGAATTGGCCAAGCGCTCGATGGTGGTGGCGGCCAGCTTCGGTCTGGCGGGGGCGCTGTCGGTGGTCGTGTTAGGTGATGAAAGCGGCTATCTCACCACCGAGCATCAGAAGATGAAGATCGCGGCCATGGAGGCCATGTGGCACACCGAACCCGCACCGGCCCCGTTCAACGTCTTCGCCCTGCCTAATCAAGAAAAAGGCGAAAACGATTTCGCCATCGAGATCCCTTATGTCATGGGCTTGATCGGCACCCGGTCGTTGAGCACGCCGATGCTGGGTATCCACGATCTTGTGGCGCGCGCCGAGTTGCGTATCAAGGACGGCATCACGGCCTACACCGCTTTGCAGCGTGTGCGCAGCCATCCCGAGGACGAACACGCACGCCGTGTGTTCAACGCGACCTGGCAGCATCTGGGCTATGGGCTGCTGCTCAAGCGCTATCACGACGACATCACTCAGGCGAGCGCCGAGGATATCGCGCGTGCCGCCTGGGACACGGTTCCCAACGTCACACCCTTGTTCTTCGCGTTTCGCGCCATGGTGGCGGTTGGCATTTATTTGATCGTGTTCTTCGGTGTGGCTTTCTGGTTGGCCTCGACCGGGCGACTCATGCGTCATCCCCGTTTGCTGCGCGTCGCGGTGTGGAGTGTGCCCCTGCCGTGGGTGGCGATCGAAGCCGGTTGGTACGTCGCCGAAGCGGGCCGCCAACCCTGGGTGATCGAGGGCGTGTTGCCGACGTTCTACGCCGCATCGGGCTTGAGTTTCGTCGATCTGGCGGTATCCCTGGGCATCTTTCTGGTGTTGTACACGGCGTTGTTCATCGTCGGTACGCGACTGTTGATCAAGGCCGTGAAAGCCGGACCCACGACGCCCGACGCCGAGCGCGCCCCTCGTCCTGACGACCCAGTGGCCGCCGCCCTGGGCCGTGCCTGAGCCAAGGAACAAGCATGACTATTCCTCTCGACTACGACACCTTGCGCCTGATCTGGTGGGCGCTGATGGGATTTCTTCTGGTGGGCTTCGCCGTCATGGACGGCTTCGATCTGGGAATCGCCGCGCTGCTTCCCATTGTTGCCCGTACCGATGCCGAGCGCCGCATTGCGCTAAATGTCGTCGGACCGGTATGGGAAGGGAATCAGGTGTGGATTATCACCGGTGGCGGGGCGATTTTCGCCGCCTGGCCGGCGTTGTATGCCACTTCGTTTTCCAGTTTGTACCTGGCGATGATGTTGCTGCTGGTTGGCTTCATCGTGCGTCCGGCGGGATTCAAATACCGCAGCAAGTCGCTCGACCCGCGCTGGCGCGCGACCTGGGACGGCATCATCTGTTTTGCGGGCGTGGTCATTGCCTTGGTGCCGGGTGTGGCAATGGGCAATCTGCTGCAAGGCTTGCCTTTCGTATTCGACGCGGCCTCCTTACGGCCGCTGTGGCACGGCGACTTCTTCGGATTGTTCACGCCCTTTACGCTGCTGTGCGGCCTGACGAGCGTCGTCATGCTGGCCGCGCACGGTGCCAATCTGTTGGCTTGGCGCACCGAGTACGATATTGCGCGCCGGGCACGTCGGGTCGGTGGCACGCTGGCCGTGCTGACTGCGCTCTTGTTTGCAGGCGCCGGTATGTGGGTCGCGCAGATGGATGGCCACGTCATCACCAGTGCGTTCATGCCATCGGGTGTGTCCGATCCCATGATCAAGACCGTTGGCCTGGCCGCAGGCGGTTGGCTCGCCAATTTCTCGGCCTGGCCGTGGATGTGGAGCGCGCCGGTCGCAGGTGTGGTCGGTGCGTTGCTAGCCGCACTTTTGCTGGCGTGGCGGGCGGGACCGCTGGCATTCGTCGCGTCCTCGATATCGATCGCCGGTGTCGTGACGACCGTGGGGTTCGCGTTGTTTCCCTTCGTTATGCCTTCGTCGTTCGAACCGCGTGCCGGTCTGACGGTGTGGGATGCCTCGTCCAGCCACCTGACGCTGTGGATCATGCTGCTGGCCGTGTGCTTTTTCATGCCGCTGATCATGCTCTATACCGCCTGGGTGTACCGCGTGATGCGCGGCAAGGTCACCGACGACACCATCGCCGACAACGTCAACGCATACTGATCAAGGAGATCGCAGCATGTGGTATTTCTCGTGGATATTGGGGCTGGGTCTGGCGTGCACCTTCGGCATCTTGAACGCTATCTGGTTCGAGTTGCGCGAAGGGCATGGCCATGTCGTGCTCGACGCCGGCGATCCGCTGCACGAGCGGGCCGATGGGGCCGATCTGCCTGTCGTTCAGGCGAATTCCTGATGCCTGACATCGTCGCGGCCAGCTTGCCGCGCGATCAGTCGCGCTGGCTGATGCGTGCCGCCCGCAGTCCGGCGCGCGCCATGGGCTGGGCCTGTACCGCGCCGCTGGTCGCTGGGATGCTGCTGCTGGTACAGGCGTGGCTACTGTCCGCTGTGCTGGGTGGGGTGGTCGAGGCCGCCGTCCCGCTGGCGCATTGGTGGCCGCAGCTGTGCGGGATTGCGGGCTTGATGATCGCGCGCGCCTTGCTGGGGTGGTCGGGTGACTACGCCGGAGCACGGGCTTCCGAAGCGATCAAGCAGGGCCTGCGCCGCGCCTTGTTTGCGCGTTTGATCGGGCAGGGACCAGTCTGGACTCGCGCACGTGTCAGTGGCGAATTGGCCGATGGCTTGCTGACGCAGGTCGAGTCGCTGGACGGTTTTTTCGCCAAGTATCTTCCCGCGTTGATCGCGGCCACTGTGCTGCCACTGGCGTTCGCGGCGGCCCTTGTGCCGTTCGATATCGTGGCGGGATTGCTGCTTGTCTTGACCGCGCCGCTTATTCCATTGTTCATGGCCCTGGTAGGCTGGCGCGCGCAGGCCGCCAGCAGGCGTCATGCACGCGACACCAACCGATTGGCGGGCTTCTTCGGCGATCGCCTACGCGGGGCCGCCACGCTCAAGTTGTTCGGTCGTGAACAGGCCGAGACGGAAACAGTGGCCGCCGCTGCCGATGGGCTGCGCGTTCGGACGCTGGCGGTTCTGCGCATTGCATTTTTATCGTCGGCGGTGTTGGAGTTTTTCGCGGCCTTGGGTGTTGCGGGGATGGCGGTTTACTTTGGCTTGTCGTTTTTGGGGTTTCTCGACTTGCGCGTGTCGCCGCTGACGCTGCACACAGGCTTGTTCTGCCTGATGATGGCCCCTGAAGCCTACGCGCCTTTGCGTCAATTCGCCGCGCACTATCACGATCGTGCCACCGCCCGGGCGGCAGTGGGCGAGTTGAGCCGGATGTTCGATGGTCTGCCCACCGATTGGCGCGGCACGGACGGCAGCGGTTCTGGGGAGCCATCTCGGCGTCTGGCGCAAACACCCGTGAAACCCGGCGCACGCCCCGGCATGGCGGTGACGATAAAAGGTTTGACGGTGCATGTGCCGGATCGCACTCGGGCCGTGATCGAATCTATGGATCTGCATCTTCTTGCAGGTGAGCGTCTGGCAGTGATGGGGCCGAGCGGCAGCGGTAAGACGACGCTTCTGGACGCGTTGGCGCGTTTGTGCCCGGCTAGCGGCGAGATTCTCTTGGATGGCATCCCACTGGCGGACTGGGACGAAGAGGTTTTGCGTAGCGACCTTGCCTATATCGGGCAGCGCCCCTACCTATTCGAGGGAACGCTTGCCGAGAACATCCTGCTTGCGAATCCGCAAGCCGACGCGGCCGCGCTGAACGCCGCTGCGCGAGCGGCAGGGGTGCTTGCCTTCGCCGAGCGCTTGCCTGCGGGTTTGGATACGCTACTGGGTCCACGAGGTCAGGGCATCTCCGGTGGGGAGGCGCACCGCCTGGCTTTGGCTCGTCTCTACTTGCGCACGCCTCGGCTGATTGTGCTGGACGAGCCGACCGCGCATTTGGACGCCGCGACCGAGGCGGCGGTGTGGGACGCCTGCCTGGCATTCGCGGGACGTGCCACCTTGGTGGTGGCCACCCATTCGTCTGCGGTGGCCGTGCGCTGCGAGCGGCGACTGACGCTGGCCTCGGTCGAAGGATTGCCGTCGTGAGTGTGCGTCGCCTAATGTCACCGCTGTATTTGAATCGTTGGCGCCACGTTGCCGCGGCCTTGGGCCTGGCCGTTTTGACGGTGACTGCCGGCATTGGACTCTTGGGCGTTTCGGGCTGGTTTTTGAGTGGTGCCGCGTTGGCGGCATCGTTGTTGTCGTTCAATCTGTTCGTGCCCTCTGCGCTGATTCGGATATTGTCTTTTCTCCGAATTGGATCGCGCTATGCCGAACGGATCGCCGGTCATGCGCTGACCTTGCGCTTGCTGGCGGATCTTCGGGTGCAGGTGTTCGCAGCGGTCATGCGCCAAACGCCTGCTCGACTGATGCGTTTACGCCAGGGCGATGCCGTTGCCGCATTGACCGGCGATATCGATACGCTGGACAGTGTGTTTCTGTTGGTGCTGGTGCCTTTGTGTACCGCATTGATGGCCGGGCTGGCGTTTGCCGGAGTGTGGGCGGCGTTTGCACCATGGGCCGCAGCGGTGATGGGTGCTGCGACCCTGTTGGTGGCGGCAGTGTTGCCATGGGGGGTGATGCGCCTGGCTTATGCCGCAGGATGGCGAATTCAACACGCCACCGCGCACACGCGCGACGAGCTGCTGGGCGTCGTTCATGGTCATGCCGATCTGCTTGCGTTGGCTGCGGTTGGGGCGGCACAGGCGCGCTACGACCGTGCCTGTGCCGCGCACGCCCAGGCACGGTGTCGCTTGGCCGGTATAGCCGCGGGCGGGCAGGCGATCTTGCAGATGATTGCCGGGGGCTCTGTGCTGGGCGTGGTGGCGCTGGGGCTGTACGCATGGCAGGCCGGCACCTTGGCGGGGCCGGTGCTGGCCGGACTGGTGTTGGCGACGCTGGGTGTATTCGAGCTTGCCGCCGCTATTGTGCGGGGCGCGGTCAAATGGGGGACGGCCGCGGGCGCCGCGCAACGCCTGCAGCAGGTGATGGATGTGTCTGTCGAAGCTGACGTAGACGCTGGTGGATATGCCGACGTTCTTCAGCCCACCGCCAATGTAAGGTCGTCCAGTGCCATCGAATGCAGGGGGTTGGTATTGACGTACCCCGGGCGTGGCATTGTTTTGAACGATGTTTCACTTTTCATCGAATCGGGTGGGCGCGTTGCATTGCTGGGCGCCAGCGGCAGCGGAAAAACGACGGTGTTGCATGCCTTGGCAGGTCTTCATGCACCGGCCGCCGGCGTGCTCAGCGTCGGGGGCCGCGATCGGACCATGTGGACCGCACGATCGGGTCACGAACATGTCGCAATACTGTCGCAGGACGCGCCCGTCTTTTTGGGCACTGTACGCACCAATCTGCTGATCGCTCAGCCGCAGGCCGACGACGCGCGCTTATGGACTGCACTGGACGCCGCCCGTTTGGGTGATTTTGTGCGGCGTTTGCCCCAAGGGCTGGATACTTGGACGGGCGAGGGGGGATGGTCGCTGTCGGCAGGACAAGCCCGTCGCCTATGTCTGGCGCGGGTGTTGCTGTGCGATGCTCGAATCTGGTTATTGGACGAGCCTACTGCCGGGCTTGACGAAGATAACGAACGCGCGTTTCTGGCCGCGCTGGCACAGTGCGCTGATGGTCGGACTGTGGTCGTGGCGACGCATGCCGTTTTGCCTGCGTTCGCGGTAGACCGGGTATTGCGTCTCGTTGCGGGACAGCTAATCGAAGATGTTGCCGGATGGGCACCACGACGGGCGGCTTGAAGCGTTATAGTGCGCCTTGCTCAGTACTGCCGCAAGGTCTCCCCAATGCAAACCGATTATGTCGAACTGGTCCGCCGCACGATACGTAGCGTGCCCGACTGGCCCCAGCCGGGCGTGACTTTTCGCGATATTTCGCCCGTCCTGCAAGATCCACGCACGTTTCGCGTGCTGATCGATCTGTTCGTCTACCGCTACATGCGCCAACGCCTCGATCTCGTTGCTGGTATTGACGCGCGCGGTTTTATCGTCGGCAGCGTGCTGGCCTACGAGTTGAACCTGGGTTTTGTGCCGGTGCGCAAAAAAGGCAAATTGCCCTGGCGTACCGTCGCGGAAGATTACGCGTTGGAATACGGTAACGCGACCGTCGAAATGCATCAGGATGCTGTTCGTCCTGGGCAGCGTGTATTGCTGGTCGACGATCTGATCGCGACCGGTGGCACCATGATCGCGGCCATCAAGTTGTTGCAGCGGCTTGGCGCAAACGTCGTGGAAGCGGCCAGCATCATCGATCTGCCGGAATTAGGCGGCTCTGAAGCGGTGGCCGCGACAGGCACGCCGCGCTACTCGGTGTGCAGTTTCGATAACGCCGCCTGACAGGCGGTCAGTCTGCGCCCCCGAAGCGGGGTTGCAGAAACGCCATGAATGCTTCGGCCCGGGCCGATGGCGTCCGAGAAGGCAGCAGTGCAAAAAGGGGAATGGGTGCCAGCGACCATCCTGGCAGTACCCTGATCAAACCCCATTGCCGTATGGCATCGCCCATGGCCGGCACGACCGGCAAAGGTGTGATGCCCAAACCTTGCGCGGCCAATCGGCTGCACAGGCCTATGCTGTTCGCGCCGATCCGACCGTGAATCGACACCGTTTGCACTTGTTCTCCGCGCTGCAATGTCCATCGCGCAGCGCTTCTATCGATCACCGGCCTCAAGCAATCGTGTCCGGCTAAGTCGGCAGGCCGCTCTGGTGTGCCGCGGCGTGCTAGATAGTCGTGCGAAGCATAGAGTTGATGCGGCACACTGGCTAACTTGCGTGAAACCAGCGTGCTGTTGGGCTGCTGTCCGAAGCGCAACACGATGTCGTACGGGTTCTCTATGGGGTCGATATCGTCCATGCTCAGATCGAGATCGCAGGTCACTTTCGGATGTGCCGCCAGGAATTCTTCTATCGCGTCCGGCAGTAACATTGCCAAGCTGACCGGCATGGACAGCCGCAGTGGTCCCGCCGGGTACGCATTCAGGTCGTGCAGGCTGTCATGGGCTTCACGCATCGCCGCAATCAGTGGTTTGCATCGTGCCAGATACGCAGCACCCAATTCCGTCAGCGTCAGGTGCCGCGTGCTGCGTACGAATAGCGACATGCCCCGCTTTTTTTCCAGTCGAGTCAGACTGCGCGACAGCGTCGCTGCGGGCTGATTCAAGGCATCGGCCGCTGCGGTGAAGCTGCCATGTTCGGCGACGCTCACAAAAACCTGCATGTCATTAAGGGTCATAGTTTCAGTTAGATCGGTCGTCTCGGGTTTGTCCCATGTTCGCAGGGAAGTCCTTCTATTTACAGGATATTCGCGCGATTCATTTATTATTGTTGCAAAGCCATTTATGACCGTGTGTCCGAGCACTTTCGTGGCTTTTCCTCCCCGTGCATATTTCGTCATGCGTGCAGAACACCTTAAGACCGTTCGCCGCAGCTGCATCGACATCTCAGGGAGAAGCGAAATGAAATTGGGAAAATGCGCAACGCTTGGGGCATTGGCGGTGGTGCCGCTATGCATGCACACACAATCACAGGCCAGTAAGCCGGACAGTGTGCAATTGCACGGCATGGTCGGTACGGGCATTGCACACGATACCGTCACCTATCAGGGTAATCGCTGGAGCCGGGTCGCCCCGCGCAGCGAGTTATCGCTGTATGGATTGCGCGGCCGGCACTCGCTGGCCAACGGGTTTGTCGTCGATTTCGATCTGGTCAATGGGTTCACGTTTTTGACGGGCAATGGATCACAACGTACGTGGTCGCGCGAATCGCGCCTTGGATTGTCTCATCCCACGCTGGGGCGCATCGATGTGGGGCGGCACTACAACACGACCGCCTACTGGGCGGGTGCGACCGACGCCTTGGGCGGCAGCTTCGACTTGGGTGGCTTCGACACGGTAATGATGACCGGCACCCGACGCGATAACATGATTCTTTATCGAACGCCGATGATGGACGGCTGGCAAGCGGGCATCGGCTGGTCGCCGGACGTCAATGGGCTCGCGACCGATAAGCGCAATGAAGAACTCGCCAAAAAACTACCGCCGGGTGAAGCACCGCGAACCTTCAGCAGTCGCAACGGTCAGCGTCATTTCGACGTGGGCGTGCGTTATTCGAAGGGACCCTTAAATTTGGTGGCCACCTACGATCGGGCGATGCGACCCGACACCGGTCCGGAATCTCGACGGCATAAAACGATACATGGGTATTTTTTGGGAGCGTCCTACAAATTCGACCCGATTGCGATTTACGGACAGTTCGGTCAACAGTTTGGCGGCATGATGAGCACCAAGGGTTTGCGGTTCACGCCGCCTGTCGTGCGCGAAAAACAGATGAAAGACTTCAGTTATGCGCGAGGTGCCCGCTTCGACTCCATCGTGCTGGGTGCCTCGCACGAGGCAGGGCCGCACCGCTACATGGCATCGTGGCAAAACATGAATACGATTGGCCACGCCATCACCGGCGAGACTGCGCAAATGCACGTATTTTCGGTGGCCTACCGATACACCATCTCCAAGCGTACCGAGCTTCGTGCCTATGCTTACGTGGCAAAGAACTACGCTTTCATACGTGCGTTAAACGCGCGTACGGCCAGCGTGGGCATTCGGCATCGCTTCTAAGCTCATCATTCTTAGAGAAACAGTTTGTACGCCGGGTTTTCGGTTTCGTTCCAGTTGGGATAACCGAGCGCGGCGACAAACTCGCGAAATTGCTTTTTGTCGCTGGGCGGTACCTGTATGCCGATCAGAATGCGGCCGTAGTCGGCGCCCTGATTGCGGTAATGGAACAGGCTGATGTTCCAGTCGGGGTTCATGGCCTGCAAGAAGCGCATCAGCGCACCGGGACGCTCCGGAAACTCGAACCGATACAGCAGTTCGTGTTGCGACAGCGTCGAGCGCCCCCCCACCATGTGACGCAAGTGCGTCTTGGCCATTTCGTCGTGGGTCAAGTCCAGCGTATCGAAACCGTGTTTACGCAGAGTTTGAGCGATTTTCACGGGTTCGGCGGGCGAGCTGACTTGAATGCCGACGAACACATGAGCACGTTCGGCATCGGAGATGCGGTAATTGAATTCGGTCACCGAGCGCTCGCCCAGCAAGGCACACAACTGTCGGAAGCTGCCGCATTTCTCGGGCATGCTCACGCCGAACACGGCTTCGCGCATCTCGCCTACTTCGGCTCGATCCGAGACGAAGCGCAGGCGATCGAAGTTCATGTTCGCCCCGCAGGCGATGGTGACGATGTTCTTGTTTTTCCACCTGTGCTGCTGAATGTATTGCTTGGCACCTGCGGTCGCCAATGCACCGGCGGGTTCCAGCACGCTGCGGGTTTCTTCGAACACGTCCTTGATGGCCGCGCAGATCGCGTCGGTGTTGACCACCACGAAGTCGTCCACGTATTGACGGGTGAGTTTGAAGGTTTCGGTTCCGACCAGCTTGACCGCGGTGCCGTCCGAAAACAGTCCGACATCGGTGAGCGTGATGCGCCTGCCGGCTTTCACGCTGCGCACCATGGCGTCGGAGTCTTCGGTTTGTACGCCGATGATTTTGATCTCGGGTCGCAGCTGTTTGATGTAGGCCGCAACGCCCGAAATCAGACCACCACCGCCGATGGCCACGAAAATGGCGTCTAGCGGCCCGGGGTGCTGACGCAGGATTTCCATGCCTACCGTGCCTTGCCCGGCGATGACATCGGGGTCGTCGAAGGGATGCACGAAGGTCAGCTTCTGGGATTTTTCGAGTTCCAGCGCATGGGCGTAGGCATCGGTAAAGCTTTCGCCGTGCAGCACCACCTCGCCGCCCATGCGGCGTACCGCAGCGATTTTCACCTGCGGGGTGGTGGTGGGCATGACGATCACCGCAAGGCAACCCAGACGCCCCGCCGACAAGGCAACGCCTTGTGCGTGATTACCGGCGGACGCGGCGATCACGCCCCGCTTGAGTGCGGCCGGACTCAGATGAGCCATCTTGTTGTAGGCGCCGCGCAGCTTGAAACTGAATACCGGCTGAGTGTCTTCTCGTTTTATCCAAATCGAATTGCCCATGCGTGCCGACAACAGCGGCGCGGCATCCAATGGCGATTCGACGGCGACGTCATAAACCTTGGACGTCAGGATACGTTTGAGATAGTCGGCGGACATGGCGTGTTTGCGGGTATTGATCGGGCGTAAATGCGTAGAAGGGTGCGAGGCAGATTAACACGGTGCCCTACTTGGACCAGTGCCGCTACACTGCGCGGATTATGGAACAGTTTTTACTTCACACCATCACGAGCCTGCTCGATGCCCTGGCATTGCCGGAAGTGGGTTTGTCGGCGATTTTCGTTATCGCTTTGGTATCGGCCACCTTGCTGCCCATGGGCTCGGAGCCGGTGGTTTTTGCCTACGTGTCGGTCGCGCCGCATATGTTCTGGGCAGCGATGGTCGTTGCCACGGCAGGCAACACGATTGGGGGCGCGACCAGTTACTGGCTGGGATTGGGCGCCGCGCGCGCCGTTGATACCTGGCGCGCCCGGCAGGACGGCATCGATTCTACGGCCGATGCCGCTGCTGGACCGATGCCCCCTTCGAATCGCTCGACAGTTGCGCAGTCTGGCGTCTCGTCGAATAGCCAGTTGCCTGCGCCTGGGCGAGAGCCCGGAGGAAAATGGCACGCACTGGGCAAGCGCTGGCTGCTGCGCGTCGGTCCGCCAGCGTTATTGCTGTCGTGGTTGCCTGTCGTGGGCGATCCACTGTGCGCGGTTGCGGGTTATCTGCGAATGTCGTTCTGGCCGTGCATGGTCTACATGGCGATTGGCAAGTTCCTGCGCTATACCGTGATGACCGCCGTGCTGTTATGGGGCGTGAAGTTCTTTATGTGATGAGCGGGCGGTTTTCGCCTAGTATCAGGCATCCAGGGTGGCGCTGACATGCTCGATGACATCCTGACTGCGTTGAAGATGAACCCCTGCCATGCGCATGCGCTCCAGGAATTCGTTATGTGCGCGCTCGAACCCGGCGACCGGGCTGGTGCAATCGATCAGCAGCGTGATCCGCTGCGCGAAATCGGGCCCGCCCTGAGCCAGCAGATCGTCCACTGTGGCCCGCACGCAATGACTGCTGGCTTCACCAGCGATCAGTAGTTGTCCGGCATCGGTGGCCCAGCGCAGCAGATCGATATTGCATTGGGTATCGGGATCGCCAGGATCCGGCACCTCGGCCTGCAAGGCGCTGTAGTGCTCGGTGTAGGGGTTCAGCCCTTTACGTACGACGTATACCTGCTGACCCGTTTGTTCGAACCAGCGTTGGCTTGCGGCGTCCATCGCCGTATGAATGGCGTGTCCCCACGTATCGACCACGCAATGTACCGGCCACACCATCAGGCCGTAGCGCCCGGATGCTTCGAGTGCGGCGATATACTGTCTGGCGCGCGACAAATCGGCCGGATCGCGCGGCAGGAAATGACCGGCAGCCAAATCGTCGACCGAAATCGGAGTGAACGGGGCGACCTCGCCGCCGCTGGCGGTTTGCCAAAAAGTCGGATGCGCGATGTCGCGCTCGGCGTGACTATCGAGCGTGATGGCGATGTGATTGAGCCGGGGGCCTAGTGCATCGATGGCACGCGCTAAACGGCGCATGTCGGCGTCGGCGCCGTTAACGGGTAGGGCCGGACGATGATCGGCGTGGCGCGTGGCCGGGTCTGTCGCGCAAAAGTCGTTTTGCGGGTCGACGATCAACAAACGTAAATCGAGAGGCATGAGCAGACTCCGTCACGGCGGTAAGACGAGGGAACGACTCCCTCGATTCAGCATACCGCAGTGACGTGACGCCTGATGGCATCGCGCCGCTGGTTTTTCACAGCGGCGCATCGCCGAAACAACCTGGACGCTCGGGCCCGAGTGCAAGCCTTACTTGGCGAACAGCGAGGACAGATCCTTGAACGCCTTGAATTCCAGTGCGTTGCCCGATTGATCCTTGAAGAACATCGTGGCTTGTTCGCCTGCCTGGCCTTTGAAACGGACGTAGGGTTCGATCACGAACTTCACGTCGGCTTGCTTGAGCGTGTCGGCCAGACGTTCCCAGACGTCCATCGGCAACACGGCGCCGAAGTGACGCACCGGCACGCCGTGGCCGTCGACGGCGCTGGTCTTGCCTTCGGGGTCACAGGACTCGGGCGACAGGTGAGCGACGATCTGGTGACCGTAGAAGTCGAAATCGATCCATTCGGTCGAGCTACGGCCTTCGGGGCAGCCCAACAGTTCGCCATAAAACGCGCGAGCTTCGGCCAGGTCGCGCACGGGGAAGGCAAGGTGAAACGGGGGCAGGGATTGCGTGGTCATGAGCGTCTCTTTAAAAGGCGAATCGAATCGGCGCGGCAGGAATGTTCTACCGATATGAAAAATTCTAGACCTTGTTTTAGTGATTGAAAAACGATAAATTTTTATGTCTACAATCAATTTTCGTGATGCTCATGTTGACCGAGTTCAAAACTCTCATTGCGGTGGCTCAGGCGGGTACGTTCACCGCAGCGGGGCGGTCGCTGGGTTTGACGCAATCGGCCGTGAGCGCGCAGATCAAGCGGCTGGAAGCTTTCATCGGAATGCCCTTGTTCGAGCGCAGCGCCAAGTCGGCCCAGTTGAACGCGCAAGGGCAGGAGGTGCTGGCGCAGGCCAAGGAGGCCGTCGCGCTGGTTGATCGCATGCGCGCACCGCACTTGCCCGGGGGCGTGGGGGGCACCGTGCGTATCGGTGCGATTGCGTCGGTGCAGCAGCATTTGCTGGCGCAGGCGCTGTTGCAGTTTCGGGCGCTGTACCCCGAAGTGCGGGTGCGTGTGGTGCCGGGGGTATCGCTGGCTTTGCTGGGTCAGATCGATGCGGGCGAGGTGGATTTTAGTGTGATGATTCGGCCGCCCTTTGTCATGCCACCCGAGCTGGGTTGGCGTCGGCTGGTGGCCGAGCCGATGGTGTTGGCGGTGCCAGAGGATGTGATGGGCGACGACTGGCGCGTATTGTTGGGCGCTTACCCTTTCATTCGCTACGAACGCGCGTCGTTCGGTGGGCGTTCGGTCGATGTGTTTCTGCGCAAGCACCGTATCGCCGTGAAGGAATGCGTCGAATTGGACGAAATCGATGCGATGGCTGCCATGGTTCGGGCGGGGCTGGGCGTGGCATTGTTGCCTCATACCGCTCGGCTCGATACCCGAGGGTTGCGGCTAGTGTCGCTGGGTGCAGAAAATTTCACGCGTGAAATCGGCATCGTCGGCCGCATGCCGATGGTGGCCGATTCCTGGGCCGGTGTGCTGGCGCAGTGTCTGGAGCAGGCGTCCGGTCGGGGCGAACGCTGACGGTGCAATTCGATGGGAAGCGCCGGTTCGGCTCTACCCCGGATGATGCATTGCTCGTTCTGTTCATTGACGCGTCGGTTGACTGACGCTGTCTTCCTGTTCGGCGACACGTTCGGCCGGAAATGTAAGCGTGAAAACGCTGCCACGGCCGGGTTCGCTCTCGACATGGATGTCGGCGCCGTGACGCAGCGCGATGTGGCGGGTAATGGCCAGCCCGAGTCCGGTGCCGCCCACGGCCCGTGAACGACCCCGATCCACTCGATAAAAGCGCTCGGTCAGGCGCGGCAAATGGCGCTTGGCGATGCCGATACCCGTGTCCTGAACCGTATAGCGGGCGCCGCCATCGTCTTCGCGCGTCCAACTGACGGTAATGGTGCCGCCCTCGGGGGTATAACGCACGGCGTTAGTCAGCAGGTTGCTGAACGCGGACGACAATTCAGTTTCTGCACCCAACAGATCCAGCTCCGGCTCGACATGCCAGTCGAAGGTGTGGCGGCCGTTGGACAGCGCTTCGATTTGCAGGCGCACACCGTCCAACATCGCTTCCATCGCGACGGGCTGCGGATCGGCACTGGGCGACGATTCCAAGGTGGACAGCGTCAGCAAGTCGGCGACGATGGCCTGCATGCGAGCGGCTTGCTCCAGCATCAGATCCATATAATGCTGGCGCTGCGCCTCGGGCAAGGCTTCGGTCGGCATGCTGGCTATGGTTTCCAGAAAACCGCTCAAAACGGTCAGCGGCGTGCGCAGTTCGTGCGACACGTTGGCGACGAAGTCGCGCCGGGTGGTTTCCAGCTTTTCGATCTGGGTCACGTCGCGCGAGATCAGCAGACGCTGGTCGCGGGCATAAGCCGTCAGTTGCACCATCAACAGCCGCTCGTCTTGTCCGTGCGGCATGCGAACCAATGTAGGTTCGGGCCAATCGTCCTGGCGGGCATAGGCCGAAAATTCAGGCGAACGCACCAAATTAAGCAAGTTATGACCGCGATCGGCAGGCAATTTCAAACCCAGATGCTCGCGCGCCATGCGGTTGCACCAGTCGATTTGCAACTCGCTATTGAGCGTCACTGCGCCGTCGGGCAAGGCCTGAGCCGCAGCCAACATGCTTTGCATCGCCTCGCGCGCGCTGTTCAGGTCACGCGTTTGCGCGCGGGTGTAACGGTAGAGCGGTGCGAGCACGTCGTCCCATTGGCCGACCGCTGCGGGCGGCGGTTGGGTGGGATCGGCGGCCCAGGTGGCTACCCTTTGCAAACGATGGCTGCGCCACAATAAATGGCCGGCGAGCGCGACGCTCAACAAGGCCCAAGCCGCAGCAGCGCCCGCCGTCAGTCCGACCAGCAGGGCGATCACGGACCACAAACCAATCAGAAACAGGGTGCGCAGCCAGATCATGGCAGGGTTCTAACGCGCTTGAGCTTGGCTGGTAAACCGATATCCGCTGCCACGCACGGTTTCGACATGCGCGTCGTGGCCGCTGGGTTGCAAGGCTTTGCGCAAGCGGCGGATGTGAACGTCCACCGTCCGCTCTTCGACGAAGACATGGTCGCCCCATACCTGGTCGAGCAACTGCGAGCGCGAAAACACGCGTTCCGGGTGGGTCATGAAGAAATGCAGCAAGCGGAATTCGGTCGGCCCGATTGGCAGCGTGCGACCGCCACCCGACAGGCGATGCGTCGCGGGGTCCAGTTTCAGGCCGGCCACGTCGATGGTGTCGTCGGTCAGCTGCGGCGCACGGCGGCGCAGCACGGCCTTGATCCGGGCCATCAGCTCCTTTGGCGAGAAAGGCTTGGTGATGTAGTCGTCGGCACCGGCTTCCAGGCCATCGACCTTGTCTTGCTCGGCGCCCTTCGCGGTCAGCATGATGACCGGGACGGCGCGGGTGCGTTCGTCCGAGCGAAGTTTACGGGCCAGTTGCAGGCCCGACGTGCTGGGCAGCATCCAGTCCAGCAAAATGAGGTCGGGCAATTCGGCCCGAATCAGGGTTTGGGCCTGGTCGGCATCGAATGCGCGTAGTACTTTATGGCCGGCAAAAGACAGGTTGACGGCGATCAGTTCCTGAATGGCGGGCTCGTCTTCGATGACTAGGATAGTGCTGGACATGGCTTGAGGGCTTCCGACAGCGCAACGTGTGGCGCGTACATGGCAATAGTATGGCCGTAATATTTCAGGTCTATGACGGTTGTTGCAACCTGTCAAACCGACCTCAGGCGAGTTGTTGGGCTACCATGGCGGCTTATCCAGGAATTTGTCATGTCAAACACCCCCGACCGCACTGAGCAATCCGCCTCGACGACCCACTTCGGCTATCAGTCGGTGCTGGAATCGGAGAAGGCCGGCAAGGTCGCCGGCGTTTTCCACTCCGTGGCATCGCGGTATGACGTCATGAACGATTTGATGTCCGGGGGCTTGCACCGCGCCTGGAAGGCTTTCACGGTGGCACGTGCAGGCGTGCGCCCTGGCATGCGGGTGTTGGACATTGCGGGCGGCACGGGCGATCTGGCACGCGCCTTCGCCAAGGCGGCTGGCCCCGCGGGCGAGGTCTGGCTGACCGATATCAACGATTCGATGCTGCGGGTGGGCCGCGACCGCCTGATGGACCGCGGGATGGTGCTGCCGGTTGCCGTATGCGATGCCGAGAAACTGCCGTTTCCGGACGCTTATTTCGACCGGGTGTCGGTGGCGTTCGGTCTGCGCAACATGACGCATAAAGACCGCGCACTGGCAGAAATGCGCCGCGTGCTGAAACCCGGTGGCAAGTTGTTGGTGCTGGAGTTCTCGCGAGTCGCAAGACCTCTGGCCCCAGTTTACGACTGGTATTCGTTCAAGATTTTGCCGTGGCTGGGATCCAAGGTGGCGGGCGACGCGGAAAGCTATCGCTACCTGGCCGAATCCATCCGCATGCATCCTGACCAGGACACGTTGTCGGAGATGCTGCGTGCGGCCGGTCTCGACCGGGTTCAGCACTTCAACCTGACCGCTGGCGTCGTCGCCCTGCATGAGGGCATTCGTCTGGGCTGACATTCTGCTGAAAACAACTTGTGACCACGGCCATTGTCCGCTATCCTAGGTCATTCAGTATTGTGTAAGGAACGCAGCCGGATCGGACACACCTCGTGTTTTGAGATCCTCTGCCCCCAGGAGCTCATTATGTTCAAGCGCACATTTTCGCGCGTCATCGCGGCGGCATTGATCGCCGTGTCTGGCGCCGCCCTTGTCACTGTTTCTTTCGACGCCGAGGCTCGCCGTGCAGGCGGTGGTTTCAGTTCGGGTCGTCAGTCGTCCAACGTCATGCAGAACCGCCAGGCCACCACGCCGCCGGCTACGCCTAACGCGTCGGCCGCCTCGCGTGCGCCGGCAGCCGGCGCCGCAGCTGCGGGTACGGCCGCCGCTGGCGCGCGTAGCGGTGCGTCGCGTTGGTTCGGTCCGATCGCCGGTATCGCTGCGGGCCTGGGCATTGCCGCCTTGCTCTCGCACATGGGTCTGTCGGGCGCCGTGGCCGAGTTCCTGGGCAGCATGTTGCTGATCGCTCTGGTCGTTTTCGCCGTCATTTTCATCGTTCGCCGTTTGCGCGCTGCGGGCCCCCGTGCCGCCACGCAAGGCGCTTATGGTTCGGCCTCGCACCGTCAGGCTGAGGTTCAGCAGCCGATGCGCCGCGAAGCGCAACCGGCCCCGCAAGCTTCTGCGGTGTCGTCGTTCCCGGGTGCTGCTGCGGCTCCCGTCGCTACTGGCGCCGCCGTGCCGCCCCCTGACGAAAGCGACTGGTTCATTCCGGGCGATTTCGACACCCCGCGCTTCCTGGCTCAAGCCAAGGGGCAATTCGTCGAAATTCAGAAAGTCTGGGATACGGGCGATTGCGATAAGCTGCACGATTTTCTGACCGACGGCCTGCTGGCCGAGTTCAAGTCGCAGTTGGCCGAGCGGGGCGCCGCTGCCAATACGACCGAAGTGGTTCTGCTTAACGCTGAAATGTTGGGCATCGAAACGGTTTCCGATGGTCACCTGGCCAGCGTGCGCTTCTCCGGTATGTTGCGCGAGCAGGCCGGTGCCGAGGCGTTCCGCTTCGAGGAAGTCTGGAACCTGTTCAAGTCCACCAACGGCGGTTGGTTGCTCGCCGGTATCCAGCCAGTTCCGGCGGAACACGCCAGCTGATCCTGGTCGCTTGCATCACCCAAGGCCGGCCCCCGTGGGCCGGCTTTTTCATGCACCACGCAGTGCAGTCGGCAACGGCGGTAAACTTGCGTCATGCGCTCTGATCAACCCTTTGTGACACGCCTGCCCTTGTTGGAGCGGTCCTTGTCTCGTCTGTCCTTGCTTTTGCTGCCAACGCTGCCCTTGCCGCGGCTGGGCGACATGCGCTTGCCCGAGCCGGCCGACGTGGCCGCTCGTGCAGTCAATGTCTTGCTGGCGCGCGAGCAATGGGCGCGCGAACGACTGCTGCGTCATGCGGGCAAGACGGTTCGCCTGGCGTGGCGTCGTAGCACGATCGGCCTGACGATCGACAGCGATGGGCGGGTCCAACCCGCCGATGCCGCCATCGTGCCCGACGTAACCGTGACGGTGGACGATACCCGCATGAATCTCGCGGGCTTGTTGTCCTTGCGCGCTTCGGGCGACGAGTCGGTCATCATCGACGCCACGCACATTTCGGGCGAGGCCGGTCTGGCTCAGGTCGTGGGCGAGCTGGCCCGGCATCTGCGGTTCGATGTCGAGGACGCGTTGGCGCAGCGGATCGGCGACATTCCCGCTACCCGGTTATTGCGCGGCTTACGAGCGGTCTCGCAGGGCGCGCGGCAAGCTGGCGAGCGCATCGGCGAAAATGTGGCCGAATACTTGGCCGAGGAGCGCCACATGGTGTTGGGCCGACCCGCATTCGACGAGCATCGCCGTGCGCAAGCCGAGTTGGACGAACGTTTGGATGCATTGAGTGCGAAGCTCGCTAGCATGGCGTACCGCGACGCAGGATCGGCAACGCCTCCCTTCGGCGGCAACCGGTCTGCCGCTGCAGGCCAGGGTCCAAGGGGCCGAGGATGACATGTTGACGCTGTTTCGCTTTATGCGCATCGCTTGGGTGTGCCTGCGCTTTCGCTTAGACGAGTTGGTGCTCTCGGGCATCGATCATCCCGTCGCCACCTTTTTGCTGCGTATCGTGCGACTGGGCCGCAAGCCAAAGTTGTCGCGTGGGGTGCGTTTGCGTCGCGCGCTGGAGTCGCTCGGCCCTATTTTCGTTAAGTTCGGTCAAGTCATGTCCACTCGACGCGACCTGATTTCGCTAGACTTGGCCAACGAGCTGGCGCTGCTTCAGGACCAGGTCCCGCCATTCCCCTCGGATCAGGCCGCTGCGTACATTCGGCAGGCGCTGGGTGCGCCACCCGAAAAACTGTTCAAACATTTCGAAGTCGATCCAGTGGCGTCTGCCTCCATCGCGCAGGTGCACTTCGCGACTCTGCACGATGGGCGCGAAGTGGCCGTGAAAGTGCTGCGTCCCGGCATGTTGGACATCATCGAGAAAGACTTGGCGCTCCTGCGCCTGTTGGCAGGCGTAGTGGAACGGTTGGGGCCGGACGGCAAGCGTCTGAAGCCACGTGAGGTTGTGGCAGAGTTCGACAAGTACCTGCATGACGAACTGGATCTGGTGCGTGAAGCGTCGAATTGCAGCCAGCTGGGCCGTAATTTCGGGCCGGAATCGGGCCGAGCCGGTACCTTGATGGTGCCTGAAGTAGTATGGGAGTACACCGCCAATACGGTGTTTACCATGGAGAGGATGTACGGTATTCCGATTAGCCAGATCGATCGGCTGAAGGCCGCCGGGGTGGATATTCAGAAAGTCGCCCGCAGCGGTGTTGAGATTTTCTTCACCCAGGTGTTTACCGACGGTTTTTTCCACGCCGACATGCATCCCGGCAACATTTACGTATCCGATCGCCCGGCGACGCTGGGGCAGTACATCGCTTTGGACTTCGGTATCGTCGGCTCCCTGTCCGAGTTCGACAAGAATTACCTGGCGCAGAATTTCCTGGCGTTCTTCCATCGCGATTATCGTCGGGTGGCCCAATTGCATATCGAATCCGGCTGGGTGCCGGCCAATACGCGTGAAGAGGAACTGGAAGGCGCCGTGCGCGCGGTGTGCGAGCCGTATTTTGACCGCCCGCTGTCGGAAATTTCGCTGGGACAGGTGCTGTTGAGGTTGTTTCAGACGTCCAGACGCTTTAATGTCGAGATTCAGCCCCAACTGGTGCTGTTGCAGAAAACCTTGCTGAACATCGAAGGCATGGGCCGCGACCTCGATCCCAACCTCGACTTGTGGAAAACCGCCAAACCCTATCTCGAGCGGTGGATGCACGACCGCATGGGCGTGAATGGCTTGCGCAGCAAACTCAAGAAGGAAGCGGTGCACTGGGCACAGATGTTGCCTGAGTTACCTCGCTTGATACACGATAATTTGAACCGGCCGCACAATCAGCCGGTCTTAGTGGAAGAGATCACACGGCTGCGCCGTGCGCAGGAACAGAATAATCGTCTGCTGGCCGTCGTAGCCGGCGTGTTGGCCATCGCCGTGGGAGTGGCCTTGTGGGCGGTGACCCAATGACCTGTAAGCGCCCCCAATAATGGGGGCAGGTCGTTGTCATAAAACTTCAATCTAACTGTCATGTGGTGGGCATGTGTGGCCCGTATGGTCAAAGACGGCCGTCGCCAGTGTCAGCAACCGATTGATCAGCGGCGCGACGCGCTGAGTTAATTTCAGGGGATGCAAAATGCTTTATCCGGAACTATTCAAACAAATGGAGAAGGTGCGTTGGAACATGGGGACCGATATCCCCTGGGACGAGTTCGACGGCAGCAAACTGTCCGACGAACAAGCGCACACGATCAAGATGAACGCCATTACCGAGTGGGCAGCGCTGCCCGCGGTAGAGATGTTTCTGCGCGACAATCGTGGCGACAGCGACTTCAGTGCGTTCATGTCGGTCTGGTTCTTCGAAGAGCAGAAGCATTCGCTGGTGATGATGGATTACCTGCGCCGCTTCCGTCCCGAAATGGTGCCGACCGAAGAAGAGCTGCACAAGATCCGCTTCGATTTCGATCCCGCGCCTCAGCTGGAAACGCTGATGCTGCACTTCTGCGGCGAAATTCGCCTGACGCACTGGTACACCCGTGCGGCCGAATGGCATACCGAGCCCGTCATCAAGTTCATCTATAAAGTGCTGGCTCGTGACGAATCGCGTCATGCCGGTGCCTATCAGCAATACATGAAGCGTGCGTTGTTCGATCAGGGCGAGAAAGTCAGCCAGCATGCACGCGCCGCATTCTCGAAGATCGGCGTGCTGATGGTCTCGGGCGGTCGCGGTTCGCAGCCCCTGCACCCGACCACCATTCCGGTGTCCACCACCGTCGAGCCGGATTTGCGCACGGTGCAATCGCGCATGCCCGAACCCGAGTGGTTGGAGCACTGGTTGAACAATCAGATTCGCTTCGACGCGACGTATGAGAACAAGGTGGCCACCAACATCTTGAACAAGTTGTCGACGCTGATGAATCAAAGTTTCGAGACAGTGAAAGACTTGAGCCGGTTCCGCAAGGAAATGTCGCTGAAGTTGGGTGCTGCCGAGCAGGGCGCGTAATGACTGCGCGTTTCGAGGCGAAGGTGCTGACTCGCGCACAATGCGAGGCCGCGATACGTGACGGATCGCTGGCACGTCCGTTGGTGTTCACCAACGGCGTGTTCGACATTCTGCATCGCGGGCATGTCACCTACCTGGATAGCGCGGCAGAGCTGGGCGCGACGTTGGTGGTTGCCGTGAACACCGATGCATCGGCGCGTCGCTTGGGCAAGGGTGAAGACAGGCCGCTGAACAACGAGGCCGATCGGGCCGTGCTGCTGGCGGCCCTGGCCTGCGTGGATGCTGTCACGACTTTCGATGAAGACACCCCGCAAGAACTGATTGCCGCGCTGCGCCCCGACATCATTGTCAAAGGGGGCGACTACGACATGGATGCCTTGCCGGAGACCGCCCTGGTCAAGTCGTGGGGCGGAAAGGCCGTGGCCATCGATTTCGTGCACGACCGATCGACCACCGCGCTGGTCAAACGGATTCGCTCGTTCGGCTAGGCCGCACGCCTCAAACCTGAGGTGCCGTGTCGTCCCATGGCAGCCCGCCCGCATAGCCCTTGTAGAGCCCTGACATGCGCCGAATCCGGCGTCTACCGGTAGCAGCACACCGGTGATCAGTGCGGCCTGGGGCGAGCATAGAAAGGCCACCGCTTGCGCCACGTCGTCTGGCGTGGGCAAGCGATCGAGCGCATGCGCGGCCATCATGCGTGCCCGGTCGCGTAAGCCTGCATCGATACGGGCTTGCAGCGCAGGTGTCATGACATAAGTGGGGGCGACGCTGTTCACACGGATCCGATGGCGGCCCAACTCGATCGCTAATAACTGCGTCAACCGCCACAGTGCGGCCTTGCCCGGGTTGTAGGCAGGTAGCGGCAGGGGCGTCAGGCTGTTGATCGATCCCAGCGTGACGATCGCCCCGCCCCGCTCGCGCATGCGTCGCCCGAAGCTGCGGCAGGTATGCAGCGCGCCGTGATAGTTCACGCGCCACATCCGGTCGTGTGCGTCCATGTCCATGTCCAGCACGCTTTCGGTGTTCGGAATCAGCGCCGCGCTGGCGACCAGCACCTCGGGTGCGCCCCAGTCGGTATCCAGTTCGGCGGCCACCGCCTCGATCTGATCGGCCGAGCCGACATCGCACGGGAGGTAGCGTGCCTGCGCACCCTCGGCCCGTAGTGAAGCGGCCAGGGTTTCGCCAGCCTCGTGCTGGACATCGAGGATGGCGACGGCGTGGCCTGTTCGGGCAAAATGCGTCGCGCACGCCGCGCCGATTCCACCGGCACCGCCGGTGATGACCGCCAGGGGCGCGCGGCTCATGAGGCGGCGGCCTTGCTGCGAATCTTCACGCCTGCGTCCTCTTCGACGAAACGTGCCAATTCGGTCAGATCGGCCTGATCGCCATAGGCTTTGTGAGCCGCGTTCAGCAGTTGGCGCGCCGCGTCGCCCACACGCATGTGGATGCCCATCGCCTCGCTTTCCTCCAGGCACAGCCTAACGTCTTTGGCCGACAGACCCAGGGCGAAGCCGAAATCGAAGCTGCCGGTCAGCACGTACTTCGGGATCTTGTCGGCCGAGGCATTGCTGCGACCTGACCCGGCGTTGATGACCTCGATCATGGCGTCCGCGTCCAGCCCCGCTTTGGTACCAACGGCCATGGCTTCTGCGGTGATGCTGAGCGCGGTCACGGAGATCAGATTGTTGATGACTTTCATCGTCTGCCCCATGCCTGCGGCCTCGCCCACGTAAAACACTTTACCGAGATGGGCGAGTACGGGTTCCAAGGTCTTGAAATGCGCTGGGTCGCCCGATGCCATCAAGGCCAGCGTACCCTTGGTCGCGCCCGCGACTCCACCGCTGACGGGGCAGTCGATCGCGGCGATATCGCGTTCTTTCAGGCCTCCGGCCAGCATTAACGCGGCGCGTCGTCCCGATGTCGACAAGTCGACGACGGTGCGAACCTTCGCGCCGTGTACGACACCGTCTGTACCCAGCGCCACGGCGGTCATGATGTCCGGCATGGGTAAGGACAACAGCACGATCTCGGCCGCATCGCCAACTGCTTTAGGCGACTCGACACGGCGCGCGCCTTTTGCGACCAAGGCCTCGACGGCGGCCGTATTGGTGTCGTAGATCGCCAGGCCGTAACCGGCGTCCAGCAAGCGCTGCGCCATGGGTGCGCCCATGCGGCCGATGCCGATGAAGCCCAGAGTAGTGTGTTGTTCGGTCATAGAAGTCTCGCTGCGAAGATGGAAAAAAACAAGAGAGAAAAAGGTTTAGCCTGCGGTCCAGCCGCCATCGATGGGTAGCACTGCGCCGGTAATGTCGGCACCGGCTGGACCGCATAAAAACGCGACCAGCGCGCCGACGCTTTCCATGCCGACGAAGCGACCCGTGGGTTGACGTTCGGCCAGATAGTCGTGCTCGGCCTGTTCGATACTCATGCCTGCCTGCTCGGCCAGGCGCGCGATCCGGCTGGTGATGGCCGGTGTCGGCACGGTACCGGGCGAGACGGCGTTGCATGTAATGCCGTGAGTGGCGGTTTCGAGCGCCAATGCGCGGGTCATACCGATCAGGGCGGTTTTGGTGGTGACGTAGCCGATCCGGTTGGTGGCCCCGCCTGCGCCATACACCGAGGAAAGATTGATGATGCGGCCCCACCCCTTGGCCAACATACCGGGCAGGGCCAGTCTTGCAGTGTGAAACGCCGCCGATAGATTCACGGCCAAGGCCAGATCCCAGTCGGCCACAGGCAGTTCATGGGCGGGGGCGAAGTGACGCACCACCGCGTTGTTGACGACGATGTCTACGGTACCGAATTGATCGAGCGCTTGATGCATCAGCGATTCGACGCCGGCGGTCTGCGACAGGTCGGCGCGGCTGACGATCACATCGACGTCGTGTTCGCGAACCAGTTGATCGCGTGCCGCCAGCGCTTGATCCATGTCCTCCAGCCCATGCAGCACGATATGGGCGCCTTGTGCGGCCAGCGCGCTGGCAATGGCGAAACCCAGTCCCGCGATCGATCCGGTGATGAGGGCGCAACGTCCGTCTAAGGTTCTTGCGTTCATACGACGCGCTCCGACGGCGCACGATGCAGCGCGACCACTTTGCCCTCTAGGGCTTCGTTCGGTGGCGAATAGCGATGCATCACGAGCGGATCGTGTCCGGGAATGATGTGATCGTCGGAGTCGGCCAGGATGCGAACGGTATTGAAGCCTTCGAGCATGTGTTCGACGTTGTGGACCGCCGGGAACGGAATGCCACGACCGATATTGTCGTACAGATGCGTGGCATCGGAGGCCACGACGACCCATCCGCGTGCCGTCCATACTCGCGCGATTTGCAGTCCGGCCGAATGCCCCCCCACCAGATGCAGTGTCAGGCCCGGCGTTAGTTCATGAGTGCCCTGGTGAAAAGCGACTCGACCGGCGTAAAGCGTTCGCACGAAGCCCACAACGTCTTCGACGTCATAAGGGGCACGCATGGCCGCATGGCACATGCAGCGGCCGGTGGCGTAGGCCGGCTCGGCGTCCTGCACGTGAAATGTGGCTTGGGGAAATGCCGCCAGCGTGCCGGCGTGGTCGTAGTGCAGATGGGTCAGAACGACCTCGCGCACGGTGGCCGCGTCGATGCCCAGAAGCGCCAAGCCTTCCGTCGCCGTCATCAGCAGTGTGCGGCCACGCGCATCGGCGGCCGTTTGGCCGAATCCGGTGTCGATAACGTAGGTTTGATCATCACGTCGTGCCACCCAGATGAAGTAGTCGAGGTCGGAATCCGCATCGTGAAAATCGCCGCCGCCCAGATAGTTGTCGGCCGCCGATCGGTGTCCGTGGTGGGCGTAGCGAATGGCGTACAGCTCGAATGGACGTGGGTGTGCATCTGAATCCACGGCGTCTCCTGTGGGGTTTCGTTGTGGGGCAATCTGTGTTGCCCTCTTCAAAAATACAATAGGATTGTATTATAGTATTAATGAAATAGACGGCAAGCGCCGTGTCGTTCAACTTCGATCTTAAAGAGGAATTTTCGATGAGTACACGCCCGGAATTCGATACCGACGCATTCAAGAAAGGCCTAGCCATCCGCCGCGCCGTGGTGGGCGACACCTATGTCGATCGCTCCCTGAACAGCGCGGACGACCTAACCGCACCGTTGCAAAAGCTGGTGACGGAATATTGCTGGGGCGAGATCTGGTCGCGTCCCGGTTTGGCGCGACGTGAACGCAGCTTTTTGAATCTGGCGATGTTGATCGCGCTAAATCGCCCGCACGAATTGCGTCTGCACTTGCGTGGGGCCATCAACAACGGCATCACACCGGCTGAAATTCAGGAAGTGGTTTTACAAGCCGCGATCTATTGCGGTGTGCCTGCTGCGCTGGATTCGATGAAGGCTGCGAAGGAAGTCATCGAAGAGATGACCAAAGAAGGCGCTATCCATTCATAACTATCGACGCCGACCGCGGCAACGGAGAGAGACAATGACAACGAAGAACGTCGCATTTATTGGCCTGGGTGCCATGGGCTTGCATATGGCCCGAAATATCGTCAAAGGCGGTCACCGGGTGACGGGTTTCGACCTGTCGGCATCGGCGTGCGAGGCCTTTGCAACCTCGGGTGCCAAGATCGCAGACAGCGCAGCGCAGGCCGCCGCCGATGCCGATATCGTCATCACCATGTTGCCCCGGGCGCAGCACATTCGCGCCGCGTTGACGGGCGACCAAGGGGTGCTCAAGACCTTGAGCAAGCAAGCGGTGTTCATCAACATGTCGACCGTACTTCCACAAGAGACCGACGAGCTTGCCGCGTTGTTGGCCCAAAACGGCATTGCCATGGTGGACGCGCCGGTGGGCCGTTCGGCAATGGAAGCCGAGCGGGGGGCTCTGCTCATTTTGGCCAGTGGTACCCAAGCCGCCAAAGACGCGGTGCGTGAGGTGCTGCTGTGCATGGGCAACGAGATCATCGATTGCGGTGAAGTAGGCGGGGGTTCACGCGTGAAGGTAGTGAACAACTTCATGGGCATTTCGCTGAACGCCCTGACGGCCGAAGCCTTGACGCTGGCCGAAGCCAGCGGCTTGTCCATCGAGCTGGCGCTTCAAGTCATGCGCGGCACCATTGCCGGTATGGGGCACATGAACATCACGTATCCGAACAAAGTGCTGCGGGGCGACTTATCGCCCGGCTTCGTGGTGGATCTGGCGCACAAGGATCTGGGGCTGGCTTTGGAGATGGCCGCGCGCAACAACGCTAGCGTGCCCATGGGGGCAGCGGCGTATCAGTCGTATACAGCGGCTCGCGCCCACGGCCGCGGCGGTCAGGACTACAGCGCGATCTATCCGTATATGCGCGAGGTGGCGGGTTTGCCGGAAACCATCCCTTACGTCGAACGCAGCGAGCTGAACGCCAATCCGTTCGGCAGCGCGAAGCGCGCGGCCTGATCAGGCACGTGGTTCGATCGAACGAGATCAGGCGGTGCCTGCCGCCTGATTCTCGCGCAATATCTTGACGGCAACCGCCGCTGCGTTGCGCACGTGGCGGCTACCGGCCTTGCGAGCCGCACGGGCGTCGCGCGCGGTCAAGGCAGTCATTAGGTCGGCCAATTCGGCAATACTCTTGCCGGCCCGTCCGGGTGCCTGCATCGACATCGAGCGCAGCAGCATGACCCGCGAATTCAGCAAGTGCAGCGTGGTGGTGAGGGCTTCGTTGCCCGCGCCTTCCATCAGGCATTGGTAGAACCGATTCTTGGTTTGAATCTGCGCCAGCGATTCGCCGTTTTCCAGCGCGGCTTTCAGCGCTTCGAAAGCTTGCTGCAATGCGGCGAGTTGCTGATCGGATGCACGTTCGGCAAACAGCTGACTGGCCAGTCCCTCCAGCTCTTCACGCACTTGATAAATGCCCTCGG
Organism: Bordetella parapertussis; assembly: GCA_945903445.1. Lineage (GTDB taxonomy): Bacteria > Pseudomonadota > Gammaproteobacteria > Burkholderiales > Burkholderiaceae_B > Schauerella. Next base: position 66,533 of record CAMDNZ010000003.1, on the reverse strand, counting down.
CCTGTTCGGGCAGCAGGCGCTCGACTACCGGGCCGCGATGTGGAATGACCTTGATCAAGCCTTCCGATTCGAGTTGACGCAGCGCTTCGCGCACCAAAGTGCGGCTGACGCCGGTCATCTCACAGAGTTCGCGCTCGGGCAGTCGCTCGCCGGGCGCAAAACGGCCCGCCAGGATGGCGTTTCGAATGCTTTCAGTGACACTGTGACGCAGCACCGAGGCGGCGCGTTGCACTTTGAAATCGGCGGCGGGTTCATTCATTGGATTTCGACAACCAAGTTGGAGGAGCGGCGTGCCCGGCGCTCGCGGCCGGACACGCCGCCTAACACGGGCGGCTTAATACAGAGCGCCCTTGCCCAAGACTTGGCGCACTTTGTCGAGATAGGCTGTGCCATCGAAACCGACCTGTTGCGCCCGCTTGATCCAGGCGGCATAGGCCGGGCCGACGTATTGAGCCGTTTGTATTTTAACCCGCTCCTCGGCCGGCGCCTTCCAGAACGTCACGCCACGCTTCTCCATGTCACGGATGGCATTGCCGACGAACTGATCGTAGTTGCCGAACGCTTCTTTTTGCAGCTCGTCCATCGCGCCCTGCACCTGCTTGCGCACGTCTTCCGGCAGATTGTTCCAACTGTCCGGGTTGGCCAGAATGGCCCAGCCATTGATCGGTCCCAACTCCCAATTCTGCACGTGCTTGGCGATGCGCCAGAACTCCAATGCACCGCCGACGCAGGTCGAAATGAACAAGCCGTCGATCACCCCGCGTTCCAGTGCCGGAAAAATTTCGGTGGTCGGCATGGCGACTGGCTTGCCGCCCAGCGCATTAACCACTTCGGCGGTCTGCGGGTTGTGCACACGCAAGCGTTTGCCTTTGAAATCTTCGACTTTTTGGATGGGATCTTTGGAGAACAGATTTTGCGTGCACCATGCGCCTTCGGCGAGCACCACGGCGTTCCACTTTTCTTTCCAGATGCCACGGGTGTCTTCGCACCAGAAGGCATCGCAGACTTTCTTATACTCGTCGATGTTGTTAATCAGACCGGGCAAATTGAAAATTCCCATGCGCGGTTCGTCCGCCGCAAGATAGGTGTGCAGCGCCGCGCTCATGTCTACGCGACCTTCGCGTACCGCCGTGGCCATCTGCGCAGGCGGTACCAAGGAATCGCTGACGGTCACCTTCACCTTGCCGCCTGTGGCTTTCGCCACACGTTCGGGCACGGACGCCGTCAGAATCGAATAGCCATCGCCCGGCGAGGTGATGACGGCCATCGTGAGATCATAGTTCTGCGCGGTCGCGCTGGACGTGACGCCTAGCGCGCCCAGGCACAGAGCCAGGGCACTCAATGCGACCCGTGTGCGGGCAGGCTTGGACCGCGCGAAGGGGCTGCGGCCGACGTTGGGTTGGGGCTGGATATGCATGTTGTCTTCCTCGATCTTGTTGTGTCTTGGGTCGTCGTCGGCAGGTGGTGTCGGCGACGTGAGGCGGTGTTCGATCGTGTCTTCAAAAGAAAATCGAACCATTCAATCATACAATATGTCTATAATATAGTCATAAAAGATCCGGTCATGGTGTTGACCTGACACGGCCTAAGACGACAGGCAGCCAGAGGCCGCGCAAAGCGCCCTGGTCTGCACGAGGAGACACGATGACAACTTCCGAGAACGTGCTGAGTGCGCCGACGGCAGTACCGGTTTCGGCCACTGTAAGCGATTTGCCGGGCGAGGGCGCCTCGCCCTACCCCTTGCCACGTACTCATGATTTCGGTCTGATTCGCCTGTTCGATGGCGTCAGCCGCATGTCGGGCGTGCTGGCGACACTGGCTTTGCTGGCCATGGCCCTGGTGATGACCTTCGAAATAGGCTCGCGCACGTTTCTCAACGAGCCGACGGCCTGGGCCACCGAGATCTCGGGTTATCTGCTGGTGGCGGTGGTCTTTCTAGGCCTGGCCGCGGCTCAGGCGTCAAACAGTCACGTGCAAGTCGAGTTGTGGATCGACCGTCTCAGCCCCCCGGCACGCATTCAGGTCGAGTTGATCTGCCAATGGATCGGTATGTTTTTGATTCTGGTGTTGGCCTGGCAGATGGCCAGTTTCAATATGCGGGAATATCTCGCCGATACGCGCGATTGGGGGCTGCTCTCGACGCCACAATGGATACCGCAACTGCCCGTGACGGTCGGTTTGGTGTGTTTTGCCATGGCCATCATGACCGATCTCTATCGTCTGGCGCCGCCTGTGCAAGCCTGGCGGCGCTGGCTGTTTCCCATCGCGTTGCTCGCACTCGGTGTCGCGCTGGCGACACTGGGCGAGAACAGCGTAGCTATCGGGCGCTCGCGCTACGACTGGGGTAGCTTGTTGATCGTGGCGGCCGTGGCCGTGGGGGTCGTGGCCTGGAGCGGCTGGCGCACGGCTTTGTTGACGCTGGCCGTGCTGGGCGGTCTGGCGCTGCTGTTCGTGCTGGCGCGCGGTCAGTCGATTGGCGTGACCGGCGCCTTGCTGGCCGTGTCCATGATGGTGCTGTTGCTATTGGGGGTGCGAATCGCCATCGCGCTGGCCTTGGTCGGCTTGTTCGGGGTGTTCTTTTTGTTGTCGCGTCCGCAACTGTCGCTGCTGGCCGAACGTGCCTGGAGCAGCACGAATAGCTTTACGCTGACTGCCGTGCCCATGTTCATCTTCATGGGTGGGCTGCTGCTGCGAAGCGGTATCACCGCAGGCATGTTCGACTCCCTGGTGCGCTGGTTCGGCCGAGCACCGGGTGGCCTGGCGCATGCCACGGCGGGTGCGTCGGCGATCTTCGCCGCGGTGTCGGGATCCAGTCTGGCCACGGCGGCCACGCTGGGCAAGGTATCGTGCCCCGACATGATCGCCCGCGGCTACAGCCCGCGCCTGACCTATGGCGTGGCCGCTGCCGGTGCGACGCTGGGCGTGCTGATTCCTCCCAGCATTCCGATGATCATCTACGGCACCACCGTTGGTGCGTCCGTCACCCATCTGTTCTTGGCCGGTGTGATTCCAGGCTTGTTGTTGATGGCCTTGTTCATGCTGATGGCATTGGGCTGGGCCTTGCTGCGGCCCGGTGCCGCGCCGCCCGCGCACGCCTACACCATGCGGGAAAAAATAGTCGGCTCCAAGAGCATGCTGCCGTTCTCCCTGATCATTGGCTCGGTGCTGGGCTCGATGTACGCAGGCATCGCCACGCCCACCGAGGCTGCTGCCATCGGTGCGTTGTCGGCGTTCGCGTTGTGTCTGGTGCGCCGCAAACTGTCGTGGAACGCGTTGATCGAAATCGCGCTGGATGCAGCACGCGTGACGGCTTTGCTGTTGCTGATCGTCATTGGCGCAGCGGTATTCAGCTGGATCTTCGATTACATCCGTGTGCCGCGCGCCTTGGTTGATTTGATCAACGGTGCTGCGCTAGAACCTTGGATGATTCTCGGCCTGATCATGCTGGCCTATCTGGTGCTGGGCATGTTCGTCGAGTCGATCGCCATGATGCTGATGACCTTGCCTGTGACCTATCCGATCGCGATGGCCCTGGGCCTGGATCCGGTATGGTTCGGTATATTCCTGGTGCTGATGATCGAGATCGGATTGATCACACCGCCCGTGGGCATGGTGCTGTTCGTCTTGCGTAGCATGAACGCGCGGGCCAAGTTCACCGACATCATGAGCGGCGCGCTGCCCTTCGTCGTGCTGATGCTGTCGTTCGCGATTCTGCTATACGCCTATCCGCAGATCGTGATGTGGCTGCCGCAGCAAGTGAAGTGAGGATATTCAGCAATGACGCACGTGTTGCCTGAGGTGACTGCTCGCTTTGCGGTCCATGTCGCACAGATCGGCTGGGACGATTTGCCCGCCGACGTGGGCCATGCCGCCAAGCGGGCAGTATTGAACTACTTTGCCGTCGCGCTGGCCGGTTGCCGGGATCGGACGTTGGATATCGCGGCCCAGACGCTGATGCGGTTTTCCGGGTCCGCCACGGCGACGGTTATCGGTCGCGACGTCCAGGCCGATATGCCCACGGCGGCGGCGCTAAACGCCATGGCCGCCAATGTCTTCGATTTCGACGATACACATCTGCCGACCATCATTCATCCCACCGCGCCGGTGGCCTCGGCCTTGTTCGCGTTGGCCCAGGAGCGGCCTGTCAGCGGACAACAATGGTTGACGGCGTTCGTGTTGGGTGTGGACGTGGCCTGCCGTTTGGGTAACGCGGTCACGCCGTTTCACTACGCGCGAGGTTGGCACATCACCTCGACCTGCGGTGTGGTGGGTGCGGCGGCGGGCGCCGCGAAGCTGATGGGCCTGGACGAGCAGCGCACCCGGTGGGCCATGGGTTCGGCAGCCAATCAGGCATGTGGACTGGTCGAGACATTGGGAACGATGGCCAAGAGCACGTCGGTCGGTAACGCCGCACGCAATGGCTTGCTGTCGGCCCTGTTGGCCGAATCGGGTTTCGACGGACCCGAGCATCCGCTGGAGGGCGCGCGAGGGTTCTTGAACGTCTATGGTGGCCCACCCGATGGCGTGGAGGCTTTACGCGACCTGGGCCAACACTGGGCCTTGATGGCCAACACCTATAAGCCGTATCCCTGCGGCGTGGTGCTGAATCCCGTGATCGACGCGTGTCTCGAACTAGCGGCAAGCAAAGCATGGCCGACTCGGTTGGCGCGAATCGACGCGATCGAGCTGACGGGCCATCCACTGCTGCGTCAACGCACCGATCGTCCGGGCGTGAGCACCGGCCGGGCGTCGCAGGTGAGTGCCCAGCACGCAGTAGCGGTTGCGCTGACGCGGGGCCGGGCAGGCTTGCCCGAGTTCTCGGACGCTGCGGTCGCCGATCCGGTGTTGCGCGCGTTGGGCCAGAAAGTGGTCTTTAAGGACGACGCGTCGTTCACGGTCGATGGCGTGGCGCTACGCGTGCTGCTGGACGACGGCAGCGAGATCGCGACTCGCATCGATGCTGCGCGTGGCTCGCTCGGGCGTCCGCTGACCGATGGCGAATTGGAAAACAAGCTGCACGATCTGAGTGCTTTCGGCGGATCGGGATGCGAACCGGCCGCCTTGATTGATGCGGTATGGCGGCTGGATTCGGCAAGCGATGTTCAATCGGTGCTTGCGCTGGCCGCGGGTCGGCCTCGCACGTAAGGCGATTCGCTGGTGCACTTGGCACCTGGTACGACAAAAACTTATAACGATCGGAGACTTACTATGTTGTTTACGAGCTTCACTCGCGTTGCTGCGGTATTGTCGGCCGCTGCTGCATTCACGGCGTCGGCTCCGGCTGCGGCGCAATATCCTGACCGTGCAGTACGGCTGGTCGTGCCTTTCGCCGCCGGTGGTGGCGTCGATGCGCTGGCGCGCCCCTTCGCCAAAGAGTTGTCCGAAGTCCTGGGTCAAAGCTTCGTGGTCGAGAACAAGGCCAGCGTGACCGGCCAGATCGGCGCGACCGATGTCGCCCGCGCCAAGCCCGACGGTTATGCGATATTGCTCAGTTCGGCGGCGTTTGCGACCACCCCGGCGTTCTATCCCGAAGTGCCTTACGATCCGGTGAAAGATTTTTCGCCCATCACCGTTGTCGCAGCCGCTTCGCAAGTCATGGTGGCGAACAAGGATTTCAAGGCGAATAGCGTGGCCGAGCTGATCGCCATGGCGAAGGCTGGCGAACCCATCAACTTCGCTTTGAGCGGTGGGACAGGGATTCAAGCACTGGCGACCGAAATGCTAGCGTCGTCGGCCAAGGTCGAGTTCACCAACGTGCCCTACAAGGGCGCGGGCGGGGCGTTCATCGATTTGATCAGCGGTCAGGTCGATGTGATGATCGACAATCCCGCGTCGTCCTTGCCGCATGTCCGTTCGGGCAAGCTGAAGTTGTTGGCCACGACCGGTGCGCAACGCATGGCGATTCTACCGGACACCCCCACTGTGGCCGAAACCCTGCCAGGTTTCGAGGCCCGCAACTGGTTCATTCTGGCTGCACCGGCGGGTACGCCCGACGAGGTCGTTCAGAAGCTCAATCGGGCGGCCAAAGAGGTATTGGCGCGCGACAGCATGAAGCAGTTCTTCCAACGCGACGGCTTGGACGTGATGGCGAACTCGCCCGCCGAAGCGAGTGAGTTCCTGGCTGCCGAACAAACCAAGTGGGCCCGCGTGGTGAAGGACAATAATCTCAAGCCGTGACGTGACGGGCGTCTCACTTTGGCGGCGCACCCGGTTCTTGAACCTTGGCGTGACCAGGTTCAAGGACCTGCGGTAAAACAACTTAAGCGTCGTCATTAAAACGGTTCAAGCGCCTTCAGTAAAACGCGCCTCGGGCGGCGACCGGCCACAGGCATTCGACCCGGCCCTTGCGCACGCCCACATACCAGTCATAGCGATCTACGGTGGGGTCGCAATGGCCAGGCACCAAACGCAGCTTGTCGCCTAATTGCACGCCATCGCCCGCCTCCCAGCTCAACTGACCGTGTTCGTCCGATGCGCCGGTAAAAGCGATATCGGGGCGTTGCCAGACCGTGGGCAAGCCGCTATCGACCGCCACGGCCTTGTGGCCGACGTCGGTGACGGCGGCGCCCGAACGGGTTTGGCTCATGACGGTGCCCAGTACGAACAGTGCATGCTTGAAGCCCGCGGATTCGCCTCCGCGGTTGCGGGCATAGTCGGCATCCATGAAGCAGTAGCTGCCCGCTTGCAGTTCGGTGTAGATGCCGCTTGCCAGCTCCAGCTCGAAGGTGCCGGTGCCTGCGCCGCCGACGATGTCGCAGTCAAGCCCATGGCGCTTGAGCAAGTCGACGGTGTCGGCGGCGCGGCCGATGGCGATGCCGATTGCGGCCCGGCGTTCGTCGGGCGTTCGCAGGTGTTGCGCGCTGCCGTGATAGGCTTGGATGCCGCCAAACCTGAGATGACGCGAGTCGGCGACGCGGCGCGCCAGCGCCAGCGCGGGCTCGCCCGGCGCGATACCGCAACGGCCCATGCCCGCATCTACCTCCACCAGCGCTGTCAGGCGGACGCCGCCCTGGGCGGCCGCCTGCTCCAGGGCATCGATCTGAAGGGCATCGTCCACGCAGACCGCCACCCGGGCGATGCGCGCCAATGCGGCCAGGCGGGCCAGCTTGGCCGCACCCACCACCTGATTGCTGACTAGAATGTCGGAGACGCCACCCCAGGCAAGCATCTCGGCCTCTCCGGCCTTCTGCACACATTGTCCGACTGCACCGCGCGTCATCTGCTGGTGGGCGATGACGGGCGACTTGTGGGTCTTGGCATGGGCGCGCAGCGCCACGCCCGTGCCGGCCAGGCGTTGCGCCATGCGGTCCAGGTTGTACTCGAACGCATCCAGATCGATGATCAGGGCGGGGGTGTCCACCTCGTGTTCGGACATGCCAGGACGGGCGGGTGGGGCTTGCAGCATGGCACATTTCCTTTGAAAAGCCCGATTCTCTGGGGACGAGCGACCGGTGCAGGCAGTGTCGCCGTCGGCTCGTCGGCCCGTCAAGGCCATGGGTAAAAACAGGGACGTGACCAACCGGTTCATATGATGTTTCTATCCTTAGATACATATGACGCTTCATAATTTGCTGCACTGCGGGCACGGCGGCCGTATTTTGGTACCCTTCGCGCATGTCTGAACATTTGCCCTCTTTTGAAGACGCATCAAGTCGTCTACCCACCGTGTTGACGGGGCCGTTGCTGCGTCGCATCGAAGCCCGTCGCATCGTTCTGTGGCTGGTCGCCAGTCGGCCGTTGCCGCTTACTTTGAAAATTTCTTTCGCCGATGCCAGGGACGCCGAAGGCGGTGACGTCGCCGCCGATGCCCCGATCGAATGGCGCATTCCCTTGGGCGATACGTGCTGCCAAGTGCTGCCCATTGGCAAGCACGCCTATATCCATTTCATTGACGTGCGTTTAGAAAACGCGCTGCCGGTGGATACCGATATTGCCTACGACATCCTGATCGACGCCGACGGCCACGCGGCGAACGAAGGCCCGGGTGGCGCGCAGGGCGCAGGTCTGGCCACCTGGGCTTCGCATCTGTTGTATGACGGCGCTACCGCTGCAAGCTTCGTTTTGCGGGGGCGTGCCGACAACATTCTGTATGGTTCGTGCCGCAAGCCGCATTATTCGTCTGCCGATGGCCTGGTTCGTGTCGATAGAGAAGTGCAGCGAACCTTGGGCGCGCCCCATACCCGCCCCGCGCTGTTGATGCTGTGCGGCGATCAGGTCTATGTCGATGACGTGGCCGGTCCGATGCTGGTGGCTGTGCATGCGCTCATCGAACGCCTGGGCTTGTTCGACGAAGTGTTGGAAGGCGCAGTGGTGGCCGATAGCCAAGCCTTGTATGCCCACCCCGATACCTATTACCGCCGCGAGAAACTGCTGCCCGCTTTCAAGTCGAACGAGGCGCTGCGCGAGCGTTTTTTCGGTGGCGTCGAGAAGCCGGTTTTCACCACCGCCAGCGCGCACAACCACCTGCTGACCTTCGCCGAAATGATGGCGATGTACATGCTGGCGTGGTCGCCTACGGCGTGGACGCTGGCGTGCGATCGGCCCATGCCGACCCTGGACGATGAGCACGTCGACGACTACCGCCGAGAAGCGCGGATTCTGGATAGCTTTCGCGCCACGCTGCCGCAAGCGGCGCGTGCCATGGCACACTTGCCGACCATGATGATCTTCGACGATCACGATGTCACCGACGATTGGAATCTGTCGGCTCGTTGGGAAGAGGAAGCCTACGGCCATCCGTTCTCGCGCCGCATCGTCGGCAATGCGTTACTGGCGTATGCCTTGTGCCAGGGATGGGGTAATACGCCGGAAGTGTTCGGCGATGTGTTGTCGGCGGCGAACAGATTGATGCATGGCGATTCGGGTGAGGCCGGCTCGTTGCGGGATTCGCCTTTGCTGGATCCCGATCAGGATCGCAGCCATACCGATAGCCTGGCGCCCGCCGCGGACGCTAGCGCGGGATGCGCAAGCCTGGCGGCTCGCGGTTCGATGTCTGCCGCGACCGAAAATGTCCTGGATCCTCAGTTGCAGGACAGCTTGATTGGCGTGCTGCTCGATTTTCGGCATTGGGGCTATGTGCTGCCTACCGAACCCGCAGTCATCGTGCTGGACACGCGTACCTGCCGCTGGCACAGTACGCGGCTGCGCAGCTTGCCTTCCGGCCTGATGGATTGGGAGGCGCTGTGCGAATTGCAGCAGGCGCTGTTGGACAAGCCGTCGGCGGTGATCGTCTCGCCCGCCCCGATGTTCGGGGTCAAGTTGATCGAAACTGTACAACGCATATTCACGTGGCTGGGCCACTCGCTGGTGGTCGATGCCGAGAACTGGATGGCGCACCGAGGCGCGGCCAAGGTAATGATGAATATCTTCCGTCACTCGCGCACGCCGGGCAACTACGTCATCTTGTCGGGCGACGTTCACTATTCGTTCATGTACGACATACAGATTCGTCATCGCGACCGAGGGCCGGACATCTGGCAGATCACCAGCAGTGGTTTGAAGAACGAATTTCCGCCCCGGCTGTTGAACTGGTTGGATCGCTTGAACCGCTGGCTGTATCACCGCCATTCGCCCCTGAACTGGCTGACCAAACGGCGTCACATGGAGGTGAGCGCCCGACTGCCGGATCGCCGTCAGGCAGGCGAGCGGCTGTGGAACGGTTCGGGCGTGGGGCAGGTGCTGCTCGATGACGAGGGGCGTCCGGCGCAGGTGCGGCAGTTGGATGCGCAAGGCCCTGGGGTGACGTGTTTTCTGCCACGCGAGGCCGATCGGCGCGTGCAACTGCGCGTGCCTGGCGAAGACATTTCGCCGTCCGCCGACTGAGCCCTCAACGCAATAACTGGTTGATGGCGCTCAGGTCGGTTTCGGCCAGGGTGCCGTTGACCGCTTTCAAGCGTAATCCCGCCATCAGCGTCGCGTAGCGCGCCTGTGCCAGATCGCGTTGAGTGGCATAGAGCTGTTGCTGTGCGTCCAGTACGTCCTGATTCACACGCACACCCACTTCGTAGGCGACCTTGTTGGCCTCTACTGCCGATCGGCTGGCGCGCTCACCGGCTTGCAGCGCATCGACGCGCAGCAGTCCGCTGATCACTCCCGTGAAATGCTGGCGGGTCTGCTGCACGGCCTGACGGCGCGCAGCGGTCAGGTTTTCGCGAGCACGCTGTTGAAGCGCCACCGCCTCGGTCACTTGTGACGAGATGCCGCCGCCCGAGTACAAGGGAATGGATAAGACCACACCGATACTGCTGTCGATGGGGCGTCCGTCCGATACGCGCGATGAGCTGCGCGAGGCGGAGCTACCGCTGGTGGCGCGCAAATTGACGGTGGGGTAGTGACCGCTACGCGCGATGTCGATGTCGCGTTCGGCGATCTGCGACTGCAGGTGCGCCAGCGTGACGGCGACCGCTGACGATTCGGCCTGCTCCGACCAGTCCTGCAGCCGGGCCGGCTCGGGCGCGGGCAGCGCGACCGCATCGGGCAGGCGTGCCAGCTCGCGCGGTGGCTGACCGGTCAATTGAGTGAGGATGTCGCGCTGAACCTCCAGCGTGTTCTCCAGCAGCAGTTGCCGGGCGCGTACGATGTCCAGTCGCGCTTGCGCTTCGTGCGTGTCGGTGATCGTGGCGCTGCCGAGTTCGAAATTGCGTTTGGCAAAGGCCAACTGTTGTTCGACCGCAGCGCGTTCGCCCAGTGTGGCGGACAACTGATCCTGGGCCGACAGCACGTTGAAATAAACCTCTGCCACGCGCAGCAGCAAGGCTTGATACGCTTGATGGAATTGCACTTCGGTGGCGGCTACGACCAGCTTGGCCTGCTCGTAGCTTTGCATGCGCGACCAATCGAACAGCGGCTGGGTGAGCACCACATCCCACGCAACGCGCCCGCCGGCATCGTGACGCCGCAGGCTGTGCGAACTGCGCACATCGGAATAGGTGGGACCGACCTCGGCAGAAATCAGCGGCAGCAGCGTAGCGCGGGCTTGAGGCAGGCGTTCCAGCCCGGCCCGGTGTTCGGCTCGCGCAGCGGCATACGTGGGATCGGCACTCAATGCTTGACGATAGACCTGCATCAGATCGTCGGCCGCAGCCGATCCGGCCGTGGCCCACAGCAGCAGCGCCAGTGCGCTATGCCGCCAAGCGAAGCGGCGCATACCTTAAAACTTGAACTGCGAGACGGCCGTGCCGCGCAGCGGTTTGATGAACGTGTCGAACAGGGGCTGAGTCTCGAACGTCGCGGCGGTCGTGCGAGTGATGCGAACGGCCGTCATGATGGGGGCTTGGCCTACGACAATGACCATCCGGCCGCCCACGCGCAGCTGATACTTCAGTGCATCCGGCACGACCGGCACCGAACCCGTTACCAGGATGGCATCGTATTCGGTCGAACCCCAGCCATTGCGGCCGTCGCCGGTTTCGACCTTGACGTTGGCAACCTGGCTGCGTTGCAGGTTGCCCTTGGCGAACGCGGACAGGCGGCTGTCGATTTCCACTGTGGTGACCTGTTGCGCCAGATGGGCGATCAGTGCGGCCTGGTAACCCGAACCGGTGCCGATTTCCAGCACACAGTCGGTGGCGATCAGTTGCAGATCTTGCGTCAGGCGGGCCTCGACTTTCGGGGCCAGCATGGTTTCGCGGGTATTGACGCCGTCTACGACCAGCGGCAGTTCGAGATCGGAAAATGCCAGAGCGCGTTTGTCCGCAGGGACGAAGTTCTCGCGATGGACCTCGCACAGGGCGGCCAGGACGGTTTCGTCCAGCACATCCCACGGGCGGATCTGCTGTTCCACCATATTGAAGCGGGTTTGTTCAATGTCGGACAAAGTGGAGGCGTTCATGGCGTCGAGCACGAAAAGGGGAGGACGGGTGGCATTGTACCGGTTCGCTGCCGCCCGCCAACCTGCTTCACCACCACGCATGGAAATGATGCACCGGCCCATGGCCCGAGCCGACCTGCAGCCGTCCGGCCTGGGCGATGGCGTCGGTCAGATAGCGCTTGGCACGCTGGGCCGCTTCCGGCACGTCGCCGGTCTGCGGTAGCAGCGCGGCCAAAGCGGCCGACAAGGTGCAACCGGTGCCGTGCGTGTTGGGCGTATCGATACGCTGCGCGGGCAGCTCGATCATGCGGTCGCCGTCGTGCAACAAATCGATGGTTTCGGCGCCGGGCAGGTGGCCGCCTTTCAGCATGACCCAGCGCCGGCCGCTGTGGGCCATGCGCTCGCGCAGCCGCTCGGCCACCCGGCGCATTTCGCGCACGGTTTCGACCGGGCGTTCGTCCAGCAACACGCCAGCCTCTGGCAGATTGGGCGTCAGCAGGGTGGTTTGCGGCAGCAGTGCTTCGCGCATCATCGAGATGGCGTCGCGTTCGAGTAACAGGTCGCCGCTTTTGGCCACCATCACCGGGTCTAACACCAGATGGACGGGCGCGTGGCGTTCGAGCGCCTCGGCCACCGTTCGTACCACCATGGCCTGGCCCAGCATACCCACTTTGACGGCGTCGATACGCACATCGGCCCACAGGGTGTCGATTTGCTGGCGAACGAATGTCGGATCGACCGGCAAAATACCCGTCACGCCGTGGGTGTTCTGGGCGGTCAAGGCAGCTACCACGGCGCAACCGTACGCGCCCATGGCGCTCATGGCCTTGACGTCGGCCAGAATGCCGGCACCACCCGATGGATCGAGTCCTGCAATGCTGACGACGTTCGCGATCACGAGATCAAACCTTCCGTGGGGGAGGAGGGTTGCGCGCTGTACAGCTTGCGCGGCACGCGGCCAGCCAGGAACGCATCGCGACCGGCTCGCACGCCGTACTTCATTGCGCGCGCCATGCGAATGGGGTCTTGAGCGCCCGCAATCGCGGTGTTCATCAGCACGCCATCGCAGCCCAGCTCCATGGCGATGGTCGCATCCGATGCGGTGCCCACCCCGGCGTCCACCAGCACCGGCACGCGGGCCTGATCAATGATCAAACGCAGGTTCCAGGGATTCAGAATGCCCATGCCCGAGCCGATGAGCGAGGCCAGCGGCATGACCGCCACCACGCCGATGTCTTCCAGCATGCGGCATTGAATGGGGTCGTCGGTGCAATAGACCATGACCTTGAAGCCTTCGGCCACTAGCGTTTTTGCGGCGCTCAAGGTTTCAGGCATGTTGGGAAACAGGGTGTGCGGATCGCCCAGCACTTCCAGCTTGACCAGATCGTGGCCGTCCAGCAGCTCGCGCGCCAAACGCAGCGTGCGTACGGCGTCGTCGCCCGTATAACAACCGGCGGTATTGGGCAGCAAAGTGAATTGCGAGGGCGGGACGTGATCCAGCAGGCTAGGCTGGCTGGCGTCCTGGCCGATGTTCGTGCGGCGGATGGCGACCGTCACGATTTCTGCACCACTGGCGTCCAGGGCGGCACGAGTCTGTTCGAAATCCTTGTACTTGCCGGTACCCACCAGCAAGCGCGAGCCATAGGTCTGGCCAGCAATGGTAAGCGTGTCTTCAGAGGTCATGGAGGGCGTGCGCGTCAGTCAATATGCGAAGGCGTGCAGGTATGCACGTCGATCGACCATCATAACGCGGCTGGCTGGGGCAACCGACGTATGGCATCGAGGCGTTCGCACAGGCGTTCGGTGGCGTCGATCAGACGAGGGCCAGGGCGGTACAGTGCATCGGCCGACAGGGCGACGATACGCTCGTCGGCCCGACCGTCGGCAGGCCAACCGGCGCGCTGCCAGAACGTCCGGATGTCGGCTTGCGGATCGCCCGTCAAAATGGCGTCTGGCTGGGTGGCCAATGCGCCTTCGATCGAGGTCTGGGGCGCGGCGAGTGCAATGTCGGCCATGACGTTCACGCCGCCGCACGCACGCAGCGCATCGGTGACGATGCTGCTCGCACCCAGGGAGAACATCGGCGAGGTGCCCAATTGAATGAAGACGCGCACGGGCGCGTCGTTGGCATGGCGCTCACGCAATACGGCGATACGGCGTCGAAATTCGGCGGCGCGTGGGCGGGCGATCTCGGCCGTGCCCAGTCGAATGCCCATCAGATCGACGGCATCGGCCACCGCATCCAGCGTGAGGGGATCGACATACTCGACGTCGATGCCGTGGCGTTCGAGCCAGGGCAGCAGGCTGCGTACCGGGGCCGCTTGCCATGCCAGCACCAAATCGGGGCGCAAGCCTAATACGCGTTCGATGCTCAGGCGGGTGCCGTCGCCCAAGCGTGGCAATTGGCGGGCGTCCTGCGGAAAATCGCTGCCGTCCACGACGGCAGCAAGCTGCGCCTGCGCGCCAGCGGCATGGACCAGCTCGACGATGTGCGGTGCCAATGCGATGACGCGTCGCGTCGACGCATCGGCCGCCGCGTGCCCCGACGTCCAGGGCGCGAGCAGCGCACAGGCCAGCCAAGCCGCGCGCCGCCAGCGTCTTACATGCGCCAAGACAGGTTGACGAACACGTTCGAGCCCATGGTTTCGTAGCCACGGACCAGGGTGTATTGACGATCGAAGATGTTGTTCCACCGCAATTGGGCCTGAATATTCTTGTTGATATCGTAGCTCGCCAGCGCGTTGACCAGCGTGTAGCCGCCCAGGCGCGGACGGGTGGCGGCCGAGCCGGTGCCATAGCGCTTGCCCGAGACATATAACTCGCCGCCCAGGCGCCACGCGCCCAGTCGGTGATCGGCGCCCAGACGCCAGATCTGGCGGGCACGGTTGGGCAGCTGCAAGTCGGTCTTGTCGTTGATCGGTCGTTGCAGATCGACGCTGGCGCGAACCGTGGTCGCACCGAAGTCGTGCTCGCCGCTCAAGGTGACGCCACGAATCGTGGCGCGCTCGACGTTGTCCAGCGGCAGCGACGAGACGCCCGTGTTGACGATCAGATCCTTGATGCGATTGTGATAAGCCACCACGCCCAGGCGGGTGGTGTCGTCGGTGTAGCGCAGGCTGGCCTCGATATTGCGCGAGCGTTCGGGCTTCAGATCGGGATTGCTGAAACCGGGGTAGTACAGGTCTTGGAACGTCGGCGTCTTGAAGCCGGTGTTGCCGGCAACACCGGCACGCAGGGTGGGCGTCAGGTCGAAGCCGTAAGCCGCGCCGCCGGTGGTTTCGTCGCCGTATTGCGAGCTGTGATCGTTGCGGGCGTTGAATTGAACGTGGTGACGGCCCAGGTCGAAGCGATACACGCCGCCTACCGAATTGGTCTGACGATCCTGCATGTCGTACGTGGTGCTGCCGCTGCGACGCTCTTCCAATCGTTCCAGGATCAGCGAGGCGTTTTGCGCCTGAGTCAGCTTGACGTTGTTCTGCCAGGTATAGGTGTGCTTTTCGCTGGCGAAGCGCGACTTGCCGAAGCTGGCGTAATTGCGTTGCTCGTCGTCGCTATACGCCACGCGCAAGGCGCTTTCCCAGCGGTCGGTGATCTGGTTGCTGCTGGTCAGCGCATAGACCTCTTGTTTGGTGCGGGCACGATCGTCGAAATACTCGCCGGTGACAAAATCCGGACCGCCGTCGTACATGCTGTTCAGGTAGGCGCGATAAGCCAACAGACTCAAGCGGTGGCCCGCTGCCCAGGTATAGCCCAAGGTGCCCAGAACGTTGTTCTGGTAGTAGCCGTCGCGATCGGGCGAGTAGGAGAACGTATTGTCGGTATTGGTCGCGTTAAAGCCCCGGCTCTGGCCATAGCCGCCTGCCAGCGAGTAGTCCCAGCCCGCCGCAGCGCCACGGACGCCCAAACGGACACGACGCGTGTCATGCGTGCCGTAACCGATCGAGGCATTGACTGAAAACGGTTTGTCGGTGGCTCGCGGGCGATGGGTCAGCAGGTTGACCACACCACCGATGGCATCTGCGCCATACAGGCTGCTGGCCGCGCCACGCAACACTTCGACCCGGTCGAACATGTCGGGCGAGAAGGCTTCCAGGAAAGCGGTACCCACTTCTGCATTGTTCACGCGGATGCCGTCGATCAGAACCAGCGTGTGATCGGATTCGGCACCCCGAATGAACAGGCTGCTTTTGCTTTGCGGGCCGCCGTTGTCAATGTATTGGACGCCGGGCACGTTGCGGGCCAGGGTCTCGGCCAAGCTGCTTTGGCCCGCGCGTTCCAGCGTGTCGCGGTCAATGACCGTGACATCGCCCAACACCTGTTGAGCGGGCTGCTCGATGCGGCTGGCGGTGACGACGATGGGTTCGAGACGCGCCGGTTCTTGGGCGGCGACAAACGGCGAGGCGCAGGCGAACGCGCCTGCAAACAGCGGAGCAATACGGGGATTCATGACTATTGGCCTAGGTGCTGACGCGCGACCCCGCACGTCGTTCACGAAAATCCGGCATACCGCGAGGCGCGCTATCCGGGTCGTTTCGGCCGGTATCGGGCTATGGCGCGAAACGCACCTTGACCGTTGCGGGGGCAGCACAGGCTATGGCGATGCACCGTGGAAAGCCGCTGTTCGAGCGGCTGGGCGCACCTGCCTTCCTGTTTCCCGTTTACCTTGCCCCCATGGCGACCGCGACCGTCGGGTCGGGCCGCGCATGCTGCAAGCACCGAAGCGGGTCGAATGTATCACGACGTAAACCGACAGAAGCCGCTTTGGTAGAATTTAGGGTTGTCTGGGCGGCGGGGTGTGCGGCGTATCCACCACAGTCTTGCCGCTGGCGCACCGTTTGTATCTTCTTCAAGGTTGCCCGTGTCTTATCCCGCAATGCCCTATCCGATTTCCGAGTACACCCATGGTGCCGAGTTCGTTCGGGCGTTGGCGCGCCGCATTCTGGTGTTGGATGGCGCCATGGGCACCATGATTCAGCAATACAAGCTGGGCGAGGCCGATTTTCGCGGCAAGCGATTCGCCGATCACGCCAAGGACATCAAGGGCAACAACGAGCTGCTTTCGCTGGTGCGTCCGGACATCATTCTCGAGATTCACAAGCAGTATCTGGCCGCCGGTGCAGATGTCATCGAGACCAACACATTTGGTGCGACGTCCATCGCGCAAGGCGATTACGAGCTGCCAGAGTTGGCCTATGAATTGAATGTCGAGTCGGCGCGACTGGCGCGTGAGGCCTGTGATGCCTTCAGCACGCCCGAGCATCCCCGTTTCGTCGCGGGCGCGCTTGGGCCTCAGCCCAAGACGGCGTCGATTTCTCCGGACGTGAACGATCCGGGCGCACGCAATGTCACCTTCGATCAATTGCGTCTCGCCTATATCGAGCAGTTGGAGGGCTTGCTGGACGGTGGTATCGATATCGTCCTGATCGAAACGATCTTCGACACCTTGAACGCCAAGGCCGCTATTTTCGCGACCGAAGAAGTGTTCGAGCAACGCGGCGTGCGCTTGCCGGTCATGATTTCCGGCACGGTCACCGACGCGTCCGGCCGGATTCTGTCGGGCCAGACGGTCGAGGCGTTCTGGAATTCGGTGCGTCATGCCCGGCCCGTCACCATCGGGCTGAACTGTGCGCTGGGCGCGGCACTGATGCGGCCCTATATCGCCGAGCTGTCCAAGCTGTGCGATACCTACGTGTGCGTCTATCCGAACGCGGGCCTGCCCAATCCCATGAGCGATACGGGTTTCGACGAGACGCCTGCCGATACTTCCGCCCTGCTCGAGGAGTTCGCCCGCGCCGGATTGGTCAACATGTCGGGCGGTTGCTGCGGCACCACGCCCGATCACATTCGCGCGATTGCCGAGAAGGTCGGCCAACTGCCCACGCGCGTGGTGCCAGAAGCGCCTGTCAAGACGCGCTTATCGG
The DNA here is from genome assembly GCA_945903445.1 of Bordetella parapertussis. Classification (GTDB taxonomy): domain Bacteria; phylum Pseudomonadota; class Gammaproteobacteria; order Burkholderiales; family Burkholderiaceae_B; genus Schauerella. The sequence goes on along the minus strand of CAMDNZ010000003.1, from coordinate 48,803 downwards.
GTTTGGAAGCGTTGAACATCGATGACGACACCTTGTTCGTCAATGTCGGCGAGCGCACCAACGTGACCGGTAGCAAGATGTTCGCGCGTCTGATCCGCGAAGAGAAATACGACGAGGCGCTGGCCGTCGCGCGTCAGCAAGTCGAGAACGGCGCGCAGATCATCGACCTCAACATGGACGAGGCGATGCTGGATTCGGTGGCGTGTATGCACCGCTTCCTGAATCTGATCGCATCCGAACCCGATATCGCCCGGGTGCCCGTGATGATCGACAGCTCGAAGTGGGAAGTCATCGAGACCGGGCTGAAGTGCGTGCAGGGCAAGCCGGTCGTCAATTCGATTTCCATGAAAGAGGGCATCGATATCTTCTTGCACCACGCCCGCTTGTGCCGCCGTTATGGTGCGGCAGTTGTGGTGATGGCGTTCGACGAGGAGGGCCAGGCCGATACCCTGCAGCGCCGCCGTGACATCTGCGGTCGTGCTTATCGCTTACTGGTGGACGAGGTGGGCTTTCCGCCTGAGGACATCATCTTCGATCCGAACGTGTTTGCCGTGGCCACCGGCATCGACGAGCACAATCACTACGCGGTCGATTTCATCGAAGGCACCCGCTGGATTCGAGAGAACCTGCCGCATGCCCGCATCTCGGGCGGCGTCTCCAACGTCAGCTTCTCGTTTCGCGGCAACGAGCTGATGCGAGAAGCCATTCACACCGTGTTCTTGTATTACGCGGTGCAGGCCGGCATGACCATGGGCATCGTCAACGCCGGGCAGTTGGGCGTGTATGCCGACCTGGACGCGTCGCTCAAAGATCTGGTCGAGGACGTCATCCTCGATCGCGAACAGCCGGTGGGCAGGACCGATCCCACCGACGAGCGCTCACCGACCGAGCGTCTGGTGCAGACCGCCGAGACCGTCAAAGGCGCGGGCGCCAAGCGCGAGGAAGATCTGAGCTGGCGCGAACAGCCGGTCGAAAAGCGCCTGGCGCATGCCCTGGTGGCGGGCATCACCGCGTTCATCGTCGAGGATACCGAAGAAGTTCGGCAGAAGATCGCCGCACGTGGCGGACGACCCATCGAAGTCATCGAGGGCCCGTTGATGGACGGGATGAACATCGTCGGCGACCTGTTTGGCGCGGGCAAGATGTTCTTGCCGCAAGTGGTGAAGTCGGCGCGTGTCATGAAGCAGGCGGTCGCTCATCTGATCCCCTTCATCGAAGAAGAAAAACGCCAGATCGCGGCAGCGGGCGGCGACGTCCGGGCCAAGGGCAAGATCGTGATCGCCACGGTCAAGGGCGATGTCCACGACATCGGCAAGAACATCGTCTCGGTGGTTCTGCAATGCAATAACTTCGAAGTCGTGAACATGGGCGTGATGGTGCCCTGCGCCAAGATTCTGGAAACGGCCAAAGAAGAGAAGGTCGATATCATCGGCCTGTCGGGTCTGATCACGCCCAGTTTGGAAGAGATGGCCTATGTCGCCTCGGAAATGCAGCGCGACGACTACTTCCGCAGCCGCAAGATGCCGCTGTTGATCGGCGGTGCCACCACCAGCCGGGTTCACACTGCCGTGAAGATATCGCCGCATTACGACGGCCCGGTCATCTATGTGCCCGACGCCAGCCGTAGCGTGGGCGTGGCGACTCACTTGATGTCCGATCAGGCGCAGACCTATGTGGACGAGCTGCGCCAGGAGTACGACGACGTGCGCCGCCGCCATGCCAACCGCAAGACGGCACCGCTCCTGCCCTTGTCGGACGCGCGCAAGACGCGACCCGCCATCGACTGGTCGAATTACACGCCGCCCCGTCCGAAATTCATCGGGCGTCGTACGTTCAAGAATTACGATCTGGCCGACATCGCGCGCTACATCGACTGGACGCCCTTGTTCCAGACCTGGAGTCTGTTTGGCCGCTATCCCGGCATTCTGGAAGACAAGGTCGTGGGCGAGCAGGCGGTGAAAGTGTTCGCCGATGCCCAGGCCATGCTCAAGCGCATCGTCGAAAGCCGTTGGTTGACGGCCAATGGTGTGGTCGCGTTCTATCCGGCCAACACGGTCAATGACGAAGACATCGAGGTCTATACCGACGAGTCGCGTAGCGAAGTGTTGATGACCTGGCGCAATCTGCGGCAACAGGGGGCCAAGCGCGAGGGTGTCGAGAACAAGTGCCTGGCCGACTTCATCGCCCCGAAATCGTCGGGTGTGATCGACTACATCGGCATGTTCGCGGTCACCGGTGGCCTGGGCATCGAGAAAAAGGAAGCCGAGTTCGACCGTGCGCTGGACGATTACAGCAGCATCATGCTGAAGGCGCTGGCCGACCGGATGGCCGAGGCGTTCGCCGAGTGCCTGCACGCTCGGGTGCGTCAAGACTTGTGGGGGTATGCGGCAAACGAGGCGCTGGATAACGAAGCGCTGATCGACGAGAAGTACGTCGGCATCCGACCTGCACCGGGCTACCCGGCCTGCCCCGAACACGTCATCAAAGCGCCCATGTTTGAGGTGCTCGATTGCGCCGATATCGGCATGGAATTGACCGAGAGCTATGCCATGTTGCCGGCATCCAGCGTGTCGGGCTTTTACTTCAGCCATCCGAAGTCGCAGTATTTCAACGTCGGCACGATCGGTGACGATCAGTTCGACGATTACGTGTCACGCAGCGGTCGATCGGAAGACGACGTTCGCCGTACCCTGGGCAGCAGCCTGGGATGATGCGCCGTCACGCGCTGGGCGAATTCGTGCGCAGCGCGCGATCGCGCATGACGCCCCAACGCGCCGGTCTGCCTGAAGGCGTTCGGCGGCGAACGCCCGGCTTGCGCCGCGAAGAGGTATCGCAGCTGTGCGGCATTAGCGTGACCTGGTATACCTGGATCGAGCAGGGGCGCGAGGTGACGGTCTCGCCTGCGGTGTGGGCGCGATTGGCCAACGTGTTGCAGCTTTCGCGCGCCGAGCGGACCTACCTGTTCGATCTGGCCGAATGCGCCGACCCGCAGCAACCGCGCGATGACGCGCCCGAATCCGTTGCGACGCTCAAATCCTGCGTCGACGTGATTCAGACGCCGGCCTATGTGCTGGATCGATGTTGGAATATCCTGGCGTTCAATGCGCCGATGGATCGATTATTTGCGCAATGGCCGTCCGCCTATATCCAACCCAACCTACTGCACTATATTTTCCTATCGCCTCAGGCCCGCAGCCTGGTCGTCGATTGGGAACAGCGTGCGCGCCGGGTGGTGGCCGAGTTTCGCGCCGACGCGGGGGCGCATCTGGACGAGCCCGATGTGTGGGCATTGGTCGATACCCTGATCCGCGAAAGCCAGACGTTCGCGCACTGGTGGACCCGGCATGCCGTGGTCGAGCGCGAGGGTGGTGCACGCGCGTTTCACCATCCCGATCTGGGGCCACTGAACTATCGGCAGGTGACCTTCCGCATGGCCACGCATCCCGATCTGAAGCTGGTGATGCTGTTGGACGATCCCGCCGTCGGCCAATAGCGGATCAGCTCAGGTATTCGACGACCAGCAAGGCTACCGCTGGCGTCTTCGCGAGATTCTTGATTTCGTGATGGACATCCACGGGATAACGTGCGGTCTCGCCGTGTTTGACCTTTTTTTCGCTGTCGCCGGCCAACACCATCAGACTGCCCGACAACACCGACAAATGCTCGCACGCGCCGCTCTCGTGCGGCTCGGACGCCAGCACGCCGCCGGGGGCGAACGTCAACTCGTACCATTCGACTTTACCCGCCAACTCGATAGTGCCCAGGATGTGCAGTTCGCAACGGCCATCGGGGCTCTTGATGACCGGGATGCCATGCGCGGGCGTGACCGCCACCGTGGCCGTTGCCGGTTGAGCGCTGTCTAAAAAAGTCGCCAGACTGACGCCCAGCGCGTTGGCCAGCCGCCATAGCACCGCCACGGTGGGATTGGCGGTGTTGCGCTCGATCTGCGAGAGCATCGACTTGGACACGCCTGCGCGTTTGGACAGTTCATCCAGGGAGAGTTGCAGCGCCTGCCTGCGCTGTTGCAGCAAGGCCCCGACCGGCGGCGGGCCATCGGCAGCCGGATGTGCGGCTACTTGCATCGCGTTCGTCCGTTCTGTATATTAGATTTAGTGTTCGATATATCGAAATAAGTTCGATATGCAGCAATTTCTGCTGCCCGACGACTATACCACCCAGGAGACGGCGCATGGCGACGACCGACGCTTTCTATACCGCAATCCGTCAGACGCTGACGGATATTGAACAATCCGGCCTGTTCAAGCGTGAACGCGTGATCCACAGCCCTCAGGGCAGCACGATCCAGACGGAAGACGGGCGGCCCGTCATCAACCTGTGTGCCAACAACTATCTGGGCCTGTCGTCCCATCCACAGGTGATCGAAGCCGCACACGAGGCGCTGGCCAGCCATGGCTTCGGCATGAGTTCGGTGCGGTTCATCTGCGGCACGCAAGACCTGCACAAGCGGCTCGAACGTCGCCTGGCCGAATTTCTGGGAACCGAAGACACGATTCTGTACGGTTCGGCGTTCGATGCCAATGGCGGCTTGTTCGAGCCGCTGTTCGACGAGAACGATGCCATCATCAGCGACACCCTGAATCACGCGTCCATCATCGACGGTATTCGCCTGTGCAAGGCCGCACGGTATCGTTATAAGAACAACGATATCGACGATCTGCGACTGCGCTTGATGGAAGCCCGCAACAGCGCCGCCCGGCATATCTTGGTGTTCACCGATGGCGTGTTTTCGATGGATGGCACGATTGCTCGGTTGGACGAGATTCGGGCCTTGTGCGACGAGTTCGGTGCGCTGCTCGGTATTGACGAATGCCATGCCACCGGCTTTCTGGGCAAGCGGGGTCGCGGCTCGCACGAGCTGAAAGGCGTGTTTGGGAAGGTCGACATTATTACCGGTACTTTGGGCAAGGCGCTGGGCGGCGCGTCGGGCGGCTTCACGACCGGACGTCGTGAAGTAATCGAATTGCTGCGACAGCGCTCACGCCCCTACCTGTTTTCCAACACCGTGGCCCCCGCTATCGTAGGGGCGAGCTTGCGGGTGCTGGATATCCTCGAACACGACACATGCTTGCGCGACACGCTGGAAGCTAACGCGCAGTACTTCCGTACCGGCTTGGAACGCTTAGGCTTCGATCTGAAACCCGGTTGCCACCCCATCATTCCCGTGATGGTCTATGAAGCCGAGCAGGCACAGAAATTGTCGCAACGCCTGCTGGCGTTGGGCGTATACGTGATTGGTTTCTTCTACCCCGTCGTGCCGCAAGGGCAGGCCCGTATTCGGGTGCAAGTCAGTGCGTTGCATAGCCGCGAAGAGTTGGATCGCGCGCTGGCGGCGTTCGAGCAGGCGGGCCGTGAGCTGGCAGTGATTCAATGAGCGTGCTGCCGAAGATTCTTATCACCGGGGCCAATGGCCAGCTGGGTACCGAGTTGGCGCTGGCCTTGGCCGAGCGCTGGGGCCACGATCGTGTGGTGACCAGCGACAAGCTACCCGATGGTCGTCATGTCAGCTTGCGGCACGAAGCGCTGGACGTGACCGACCTCGATCAGCTGCGCGAGGTTGTCACGCGCCATGGCATCACCCAGATCTACCACCTGGCCGCGGCCTTGTCGGCCACTGGCGAGCGCGCGCCCGCGTGGGCCTGGAACCTGAACATGGGCGGCTTGCTGAACGTGTTGGAGGTGGCTCGCCTGAACGATCTGGACAAGGTGTTCTGGCCCAGCTCGATTGCTGCGTTCGGGCCGACCACACCGGCCGATCTGACGCCGCAGCACACGGTGATGGCGCCCAATACGGTGTACGGCGTGTCGAAGGTAGCGGGCGAAGGCTGGTGTCGTTGGTACTTCGAGAATCATGGTGTCGATGTCCGCAGCTTGCGCTACCCCGGTTTGATTTCCTACAAGGCTCCCCCGGGTGGCGGGACGACGGACTACGCCATCGACATCTTCCATGCCGTGGCGCAAGGCCGTCCGTACACCTGCTTCCTGGCGGAAGATTCGGCCTTGCCCATGCTGTACATGGATGACGCGGTGCGCGCAACGATCGAATTGATGGACGCGCCCGCGTCCGCCGTGACGGAACGCGGCAGCTACAACTGTGCCGGCGTGACGTTTACGCCGGCACAGTTGGCCAACGAAATTCGTCGGCATCGCCCGGACTTCACAATGACGTGCGCGCCGGATTATCGGCAGAAGATTGCAGAGGGTTGGCCGAATTCGATCGACGATTCGCTGGCGAATCATGATTGGGGCTGGCAGCCGAAGTTTGGATTGGCCGACATCGTGGCCGATATGTTGGCCAATATTTTGGTATATGCCGAATCCAGATAACGGTCGATTCGCTTGCGTTGCCTGGCGCTTTTTAAGTTGCTCGCGCGCGTTATAACTCGATTTCGGCCAGGTAATCGTCATAGCAAAATCAACGAAACATTGGGTCCAAACCAGAATCAGATACTTCCTTTTCACGAGCGCAATAACGACGCTCTAAACAAGGGGAGTGATATGGGATATAGCAAGGACTCAGTGCGCCAGTGGGGCCGATCCGAAGAGACACGCCACACGGGCTCGAGCGCGCGAGGGAGGGTGGTGAAGTGCCTGATGGCGGCCCTGGTCATAGGGGGGCTGGCTGCATGCGATGACGACACCCCGCCAGGTCACACCGCGCCGGCAGGCAAACCGGCGGTTGACTCGCGAGCCAGCGCGAACGAAACCGCAGTAACGACGGCACCCTTGCTGAGCGTGGGCACGGATAAGGCCCCGCCGCTAATCGATACCTTGCGCGATTATCGAAATCAAACGGTGCAATGGGGGGCCTGCGATCCGAGCATTCTGGGCGATAGACATCCAATCCAAGAACCGCTGTTCGACAAATTGGGGCCACGGCTGCAATGTGCGCAGTATCGTGTTCCAAAGGACTATTCGAACGTTGGACATGGCGATATGAGCATCGGGGTCATGCGGCTGGCCGCAGCCGATCCTAAAAAACGTCAGGGTGCTTTGGTTTTTAATCCCGGCGGCCCCGGTGGTGATGGCTTGGCCTTCGCCCTGAATCTGCCGGTGTTCGCAGCGTTCAGCGACAGCGACCCAGACGATAAGCTAGGCAGCATGCAACTACGCCTTTTGGACGAATACGACATGATCGGATTCTCACCACGGGGCACGGGCATTAGCACGCGGTTCGATTGCGCATCCAATGAACGCCTGCACTTCATCGATGAGAGTGTCGACGGGGCGAAACCGGAGAACCTTGCGAAGCGGGACTACAACGGTAAAAAAACGGCCCAGGCGTGCCAAAAAGACCCTAACGCTCCTTTCATCAATTCCAATGCGATTGCGCAAGACATGGATGTTCTGCGCAGCATTCTGGGCGACGAGAAGTTGAACTACCTCGGTTATTCCCACGGCACCTGGCTGGGCGCTCGTTATGCCAGCATGTTTCCCGAGCGGATCGGCCGAATGGTGTTAATCGGGCTTACTGACGTGACTGCGCCTATGGAGAAAAGTTTTTCTTGGATGCCCAGGGCTCGCCAGCGTCTACTCACCGATTGGCTCATTCCCTACGCCATCAGAAATCCAGACTCGTTCGGTCTGGGTGTGACTTCAGAGAGTATTTTGACGAGGTTGGAGGCACTCGATACCCAAATGCAGCATGTGCTGGGAAATTACCTTGCGGTCGCGGGTTATAAACGTGGCAATGCCGATGATTATTTATTGGCGATCAATGCCGCAAGTGTATTGCAGGGTTTTATCAATACTTCTTATGCCTCGGATCCGCAACAGCGCTTCAGTCGCTTCCTGGCGTCATCTGCAGCTCGCCGCAGCACGTTTGTGCCGAACAATTTCGAGCATGATGCACGTGCCCGGCAAATAGCGTCGGAATTACATGACAGGTACACCGGAGTCTGGGGTTACGACATTTCCCAAAGGCGCTCTATTTCCAGTGCCAACGTTAACGGAACGTACTGGGCGAGACGATGCAACGACTCGCCTGCAATCCAAGATGTGGCTGAAGTCCATCGCCTTGCTCGGGTCGCATGGAACGAAGCCCCTTTGTTTGGCGGCGTGGTAGCCTCAACCATATGTGCCCACTGGGGCGGGCCAAGCGTCCCGACGCCGGACCTAGCCGCGATGAAGGACCTTAGCGTTTTGCTCGTGCATTCGCAATTCGATACCGCGACTGCCATGGAAAATGCCGAGGCCACGTTCGCCGCCTTACCGAACGCGCACCTGCTGACGATCCCGCGCGAGTTCGATCACGGCATCTATCCTTACAAGGATCGATGCGTCGATCAGAGTGTGGTTGATTTTTTGCTCGGACAAAATCCGCTAAGCAAAAGATTTACCTGTGCGGCACGTCCGCTACCGCAGGATGTGAAAAGAACGGTCGCACGCGCCGGCATGATGGTGCATCCAGCGGTCGGCACCGATGCCGATTCGAGTATCGCGTCGAGTGCGCCGCAAGCAGACGATTCCATGCGGGCGTATAAAAATCCAGCGGCGGCCGGTGCTTTGATCGACAGCTTCCAAGCGGGGCTGGCATCATCGATAGATACGCCGCTCCAGCACGACAGTCTGTTCTAACAGGTCAAAAAACTGAAGCGGGCCACCCGATGCAATAGCGATCGGTTGGCCCGCTTCGATTTCTGCCGTGGTGCCGCGTTCGCCGGCGCCACGTTCATGCAAAGCGCGAAGACGCTGCGCACCACTTACCCGAGTCGTGCCAAGTAATCGTCACAGCACATGCGATCGATACGAAATATGGAGTCGGGGCCTGGATTTCATATTGCCTTTCCATGAGTGCCAAAGCGGCGCTCCGATCAAGGGGAAGACATGGGTAATATCGAGGACTCAGCGCGCCAATGGGGCCGATCCAGCGCGACGCGCCAAACGGATTCGCGCGCGCGAAAGCGGGTGATGAAATGCCTGACGGCGGCCGTGGTCATCGCCGGGCTGGCCGCATGCGATGACGACACGTCGCCAAGCAAGTCGGCATCGACAAGCGAGCCGGTGGCCGACAGCCAAGCCAGCGTGAAGACCGGATCGACCGAGCCGAGCGTGAACGCCGATAGGACTTCAGTGCCGATCGACACTTTACGCGACTATCGAAATCAAACGGTGCAGTGGGCAGCGTGCGACTCCACCATTCTGGGCAGGAATGGTGGGGAGAATGATTAATTGCTATTCGATAGTCTGGGCGCACGGCTGCAGGGTGCGCAATATCGTGTTCCAAAGGATTACGCGAACGTCGGGCATGGCGATCTTAGTATCGGAGTAATGCGTTTGGCGGCGCTACTCCCCAGAAGCGTAAAGGCGCAGTGGTCTTTAATCCCGGCGGACCGGGTGGGGATGATCTGTCCAACGCTCTGCATTTATTCGATGCGTTTCTCGGCAGCAAACCACTCGATCAGCTTGGTGGCATGCAGCTGCGGCTGTTAGACGAATATGACATGATCGGTTTTTCACCGCGCGGCCTAGGAACGAGTACTCGGTTCAACTGTGGCTCTAACGAATTTTTGCACCTTATCGACAATAGTACGGATGGCGCGAAGCCCGAGAATCTCGCCAAGCGCGACTACAACAGCCAGAAGATCGCGCAAGCATGCAAGAAAAATCCTCTTGCTTCTTTCATTAACAGCAATGCCACTGCGCAAGACATGGACGTTCTGCGCAGCATTCTAGGCGACGAAAAGTTGAACTATTTGGGTTACTCGTACGGTCATGGCTAGGCGCCCGTTACGCCAGTCTCTTTCCCCACCGAGTCGCTCACGTGCTGGGTCGACGTCCTTTGAGCCGGCAGTTCACGTGCGATGCTCATCCGTTGGCGCAGGACGCGAAGAAAACGCTCGTGGATTTTGCTGGAGTGGCTCATTCGCCAAGTCCGGATTGCAGTTATGCCGATGCGGAGCCAACTTCGCAGCCAATGTCACTTTCGGCTGATCATCCGATGCGCGCCTACAAGGATCCGGCGGCGGCAGAAGCTTCGATCAAGAAATTCAAAGAGCGCTTGATGCCATCGCAAGATGTGCAATCCATCGGCGCCAACGTCTTCTAAGCGTACAGGACCGATGAAAATGGGCCACCCGATGCGAAGGTCTCGCACCGGGTGGCCCGTGAGTGCTCCAATGGCAGCGATGCGAACGCTATCGCATCGTCACATCAAGGACGCGGCTTGACCGGCGCTGCTGCGGGTGCAGCCGGAGCCGTTGCGCCAGCCGCCGGTGCGGCGGCATCGCCGCCACGGATGGCCTGGGCCAGTTCATTGGCTTCCTGAGCCGACGACACGCTGAAAGCCAGCACGCCACGATTCAGAGGCTCGGAGATGCGCGGTGCCGCCACCAATTGACGCTCGACCACCAGAGCCAGCATCTTGCCGACGTTTTGGCCGCTGATGTCGTTCAGTTTGCGCGCACCGGCTTCGGTGAAACGCAGACCGACGAAGTTTTGACCCTGCTTGTCCACCAAGGCGGCGGCTTCGGTCAGGTCGGCACGCGTCAGCACGGGTTGGCGTTGCAGGTACAGCACGCCATCGGGCAGTTTGATCTGCATGGCATCGGCGGCGGCTTCGGTCTGGGCCAAATAGAACTCGACGGGCGACGCACCCATCGACTGTGCACCCGTTGCCGGCTCAGTGGTCGAGGTGCCAGGCGTGGCGGTCGAAGCCGTGTCCTTTTGCGGCGGCGTTTTGCAGCCTGCCAACACCAACACTATTGCTGCGCAGGCGGGAGCCCACTTACGTACGTTCAAGGACATGATGATCTACCTGTTCAGTTTGTCGAATATGGCGCGACGATCGCACGCGCTGTGCCTGGCGTAGCGTGTCGCCGGATAGGCTCGCAAAAAGTGTACAGGCCCTCGACGACATGAACATCCGCAGGAAGAATCAGGATGTAACAAATCTTGAGTTACTGTCGCGCAGTGCGACATGCGCCGGGTCCGATAGACGATTAGAATGTCTGGGTACGCAGGGGTACTGCGTGGGCGTCGCCCACCGGTTGAGAGAGTCCCTTCATACCAGTACGGATAATGCCGATGCTGGGAGCGTGTCCGAGGTGCCGCGCCTGTGCTGCGCCACTGTATGCCGGACTTCGTCCCGATTCGGCTCCAGACATCTTCTTGGAGCTTTTATGAACGCCAATCCCCATTTTCTTGCTGCGACAGCCGAAGTCGATGCGGCGGCTGTCGCCCCTTTGCCCGCTTCGCGCAAAGTGTACGAAGTCGGCAGTCGGCCCGATATTCGCGTGCCCTTTCGCGAAATTACGCAGGCCGATACGCCGGTTCTCTTCGGGGCGGAAAAGAATCCGCCGCTCACGGTGTACGACTGTAGCGGTCCCTACACCGATCCCGACGCTAGTATCGATATCCGCCGGGGGCTGCCTGAGTTGCGCCGGGCATGGATAGACGAGCGCGGCGATACCGAATACTTGGGCGGACCGAGTAGCGCCTACGGCCAAGAGCGCTTGGCCGACGCCAAATTGGACGCGTTGCGCTTCGATCTGAAGCGCCATCCCCGGCGTGCCCGGACCACAGCCAATGTCACGCAGATGCACTACGCGCGCCGGGGCATCGTCACGCCGGAGATGGAGTTTGTGGCCATACGGGAAAACCTGCGCCGCGAACACACCATCGAAGCCTTGCGCGCCAGCGGCCCTGAGGGTGAGAAAATGGCGAAACGCCTGTTGCGCCAGCATCCGGGTCAGTCCTTCGGCGCCAGCATCCCCAGCACCATTACGCCCGAATTCGTTCGCGACGAGATCGCACGAGGGCGTGCCATCGTCCCGGCCAACATCAATCATCCCGAGATCGAGCCAATGGCCATCGGTCGCAACTTTCTAGTCAAGATCAACGCCAACATCGGTAATTCGGCGCTCAGCTCCAGCATCAACGAAGAGGTCGAGAAAATGACTTGGGCCATTCGCTGGGGCGGCGACACGGTGATGGATCTGTCCACGGGTAAGCATATTCACGAAACGCGCGAGTGGATCATTCGGAATTCGCCGGTTCCCATCGGCACCGTGCCGATCTATCAGGCGCTTGAGAAGGTCGACGGCCGTGCCGAAGAACTGACCTGGGAGATTTTTCGCGACACATTGATCGAGCAGGCCGAGCAAGGCGTCGATTACTTCACCATTCATGCCGGGGTGCGCTTGCCCTTTATTCCGATGACGGCCGATCGCATGACCGGCATTGTTTCGCGGGGCGGTTCGATCATGGCCAAATGGTGTCTGGCGCATCATAAGGAAAGTTTTCTGTACGAGCGCTTCGAAGATATCTGCGACATCATGCGGGCTTACGACGTGAGCTTCTCGCTGGGCGACGGCCTGCGTCCGGGGTCGGCGTACGACGCGAACGACGAAGCGCAATTCGCCGAATTGAAGACCTTGGGCGAACTGACTCAAGTGGCTTGGAAGCACGACGTGCAGGTCATGATCGAAGGCCCGGGTCACGTGCCCATGCAGATGATCAAAGAGAATATGGACCTTCAACTGGCGCATTGCCACGAGGCGCCGTTCTATACACTCGGGCCGCTGACCACCGACATTGCACCGGGCTACGATCACATCACTTCCGGCATCGGCGCGGCGTTGATCGCTTGGTACGGCACAGCCATGCTGTGCTATGTGACCCCGAAAGAGCATTTGGGTCTGCCCAACAAGAAAGACGTCAAGGACGGCATCATCACCTACAAAATCGCCGCTCACGCAGCCGATCTGGCCAAAGGGCATCCGGGCGCAGCGATTCGGGACAACGCGCTGTCGAAGGCACGTTTCGAGTTTCGCTGGGACGATCAGTTCAACTTGGGGCTGGACCCGGACACCGCGCGTGCCTTTCATGACGAAACGCTGCCCAAAGAGTCCATGAAGGTGGCACATTTCTGCTCGATGTGCGGGCCGCATTTCTGCAGCATGAAAATTACGCAAGATGTGCGCGAGTACGCCGAACGCCAGAAAATCAGCACCAATCAGGCGCTAGAGCACGGCATGCAAGAGAAGGCAATCGAGTTCGTGCAGCGGGGCGCGGCGCTCTATCACCCGCAGTAAAAGGCGGCGGGCCTGAGGCAGGCGGGCGGATCGGATCAATTCAGGCCCATACCGCCCAACCCGGCCCAACAGCCGCCCATCAATAGCCACAGCGGATGAATGCGGGTCTTGATCGACAAGAACGCCGCCACCGCCGTGACAATGCCCAACCACCATGAATGCACCGAGGCCTGGGTGATGATCAGCGCGCTGGCCAAAAACAGGCCGGCGGTAATCGGCAGCAGGGCGACTTGTACGGTGCGCCGCCATGGCCGGTCCTTGAAGCGGTCCCAGGTGTACAAAGCTAGAATCGTCACGACCGAGGACGGCCCGAACTTCGCCAGCGTGGTCACCAGCACGCCCCACCAACCGGCGACGTGCCAACCCACCAGTGGCACTATCATCAAATTGGGGCCGGGCGCGGCCTGCGCCAAGCCGAACAGCGAGCTGAACGTCTCGGCGCTCATCCAGTGCTGCACGTCGACCACTTCGCGCTGCATTTCGGGCAGGATGGAGTTGCCGCCACCGAACGCCAATAGGGACAGTTGGGTGAACAGCACGGTCAGTGCGATGAGCGTGGCGATCATAGCTTGCACCACCGCACGATCAGAATGCTTAAAGGAAGCATCGCCAGCATGGTCGGCAAAAGCGGCAGCCGCCACAACGCGATGGCGCAGAAACACAAGGCCGCCACGGCGATCAGCGGCTTGCGATGGCGCAGCGGCAGCGAGATCTTCACGGCCATGGCGATCAGCAGTCCAGCCGCCGCTGCCGCCAGACCGGCGAACATGTGACGCACGCGCGGGTCGTCATGGAAGGTGTCATACACGGTGCCCAGACCAATCACGATCAGCGTCGGTGCAGCGATCAAGCCCACCAGCGCTGCCAGCGCACCGCGCACGCCATGAAAGCGCATGCCTACGGCTACGGAAAGGTTGATGATATTGCCGCCGGGCAGGAACTGGCACAGTCCTAGCAATTCGGCGAACGCCGCGGGCGTGAGCCAACGCCGCTGGTCCACCACCATGCGATGGGCCAGCGGTAATACGCCGCCGAAAGCGGTCAGCCCGAGAAACAGAAAGCCTGTGAATAGCTCACGCACGGTCGGTACGACCGTGCCTTCGGCGGGCGGCTCGCCCGGGCTTATTTCGCTTGCTTGGCGATCCATGCGTCGAAGGTGGCGATGAATTTCTTCAAGAACGGCTCGATGCCGTCGCTGGGCTTGCCGCTGGCGTCGAAAAACGTCCCGGCATTACCCAAATAAGCTTCGGGTTGTTGCAGAATGGGCATGTCCAAAAACACCAGCGATTGGCGCAGATGATGGTTGGCACCGAAGCCACCCAAAGCGCCGGGCGACGCGCTGATGACGGCAGCAGGCTTGCCGCTGAAGACGCTTTTGCCGTAGGGACGCGAGCCGACGTCGATGGCGTTCTTGAGTGCGCCGGGCACCGAACGGTTGTATTCCGGGGTGATGAACAGCACGGCGTCGGCCGCTTTGAGGCCCTCGCGAAAGGCGGTGTAGCTGGCGGGCGCTTGATCGCCGTCGATGTCTTCGTTGTAGAGCGGCAGGTCGCTGATCTCCAGGATATCGAGCTTGAGGGATGCTTGCGGGGCCAACTCGGCCAGCGCCAACGCCAGCTTGCGGTTGATCGAATCTTTACGCAGGCTGCCGACCAGAACGGCGACGTTGTAAACCTTGCTCATGAGATCGTGCTCCTTGGGTCGATGACGGAAACGGGTTCAGGGGCACATGGTATGCCTAATTAATGTCTGCCCCAAGTCGGCCAGTCGTCTCTATAATCGTCGGTCTCATGGAACATACCGATCTCGACGACGGCACGGCCGATCGTTTTTTGCTGGACGCCAAAGGCACTTCGATGCTGGTGTTTTATAGCAAGACCTGTGGCACCTGCGCGATGGCGCGCGAGCGCCTGCCCGACATGCAATTGCCTGCCGAGCGCTTGTGCTGGGTCGATGCCGGCGCCAATCGTGGGCTGGTCGAACGCTATGAAGTGTTCCATCTGCCGGCTTTGTTTCTCGTGCGCGACGGGGTGTTTTACGGCGCGGTCAATGCGTCGCTCGAAGCTTGGGATTTGCGCATGCAGATGCGCTTGGCCCTCGATAGCTACCCGGCCGAATTGCCATGAGTGCCATGCCAGTATCGGTGTTTGTGGCGGTCATGGTCGCTGCGGCACTGCATGCTGGCTGGAACGCGCTGCTTAAGATCGGGCTGGATCGTTTTTTGACCATTTGCCTGATCCAGATGACGTCGGGCTTGCTGGCTTTGCCCGGTCTGCTGTTCGTCCCGATGCCTGAACCCGCGGCATGGCCCTGGTTGATCGCGTCGGCAGGGTTTCACATTGGCTACAACGTTTTTCTGACGCGCGCCTATCGCTACGGTGACCTGGGGCAGGTCTATCCGTTGGCGCGTGGCACGTCGCCCCTGCTGATCGCGTTGGTGGGCGCGGTCGCGCTCGACGAGCGGCTGAGTTGGGTGGCGTCGATGGGACTGCTCGTCTTGGTGGCGGGTATTTGGCTGATGGCGCTGCGGGGTGGGCGAACGCGCGGCCCGGTCGATCGGGCCATGTTGGGCTGCGCCGTGCTCACGGCAGCGTTCATCTGCGCCTATACCCTGTCCGATGCGTTGGGCGCTCGCGCAAATGGCGCTGCGGTGGCTTATTCGCTATGGCTGTTCGCGGTCAATGGCGCGGTCATGGCGGTGGTGCTGACGTTCTTACGCGGCCCGCGCGTGTTCACGGCCCTGCAGGGGCATTGGCGTGCCGGTTTGGGCGGGGGCGCGATGTCGCTGGGGGCCTACACCATCGCCATCTGGGCCATGACCCGGGCGCCGGTGGCGATGGTGTCTGGCTTGCGCGAGACCAGTGTGTTGTTCGCCGTGCTGATCGGTGCCACCGTATTGAAAGAACCCCTGCGGGCGGGAAGAATCGCGGCCTGCGCAATGATTCTAGCCGGTGTGGTGACGATGCGCCTGGGCTGAGCAGCGTCTGTCGAGGCGCATCGAAAGCGCAATGTAAGTCCGCTATCATCGGCCGGCAACGATGGGTGCCGCCAGGTTTGCGCATAGGTTTTTGGCCACAAGCGAATGGGCGGTGTGCGTATACAAGGTGACCGATTACTATGCGCCGGAGCACGAGCACTGTCTGGCGTAGAACGCCGCCGCGCTGAATATAGACTGGCCGCTGGGCGGCGCCTCTTTCATTCTGTCGGCCAAGGATTCCCTGGGCTCGACGATCGATCAGGCCGAGATTTTCGAATGAATCAAATCATGCAGGATCACATTCTCCAACAGATGTTCGAAGCGCGTCGCGTCATGGAGGCCATGGCGGCCGACGCACGCTTGCAAGCCGAGCTGCTCGGGGCGGCCGCACGCTGCATCGACTCGCTCAAAAGCCGTGGCAAGCTGCTGTTGGCGGGTAACGGTGGCAGTGCAGCCGACGCGCAGCACATCGCGGGCGAACTGGTCAGCCGATTCGCCTTCGATCGTCCCGGACTACCCGCCATCGCACTCACCACCGATACGTCCATTCTGACGGCCATCGGCAACGATTACGGCTACGAAAAGCTGTTCGAACGGCAGGTTCAGGCCCACGGCCAGCCGGGCGATGTGTTTATCGGCTACAGCACCTCGGGTCGTTCGCCCAACATCTTGCGTGCGTTCGAGGCCGCTCGCGAGTTGGGGCTGTGTACCATCGGTTTGACCGGTAATCGAGGTGGCCCGATGCGTGGCCTATGCGATTTTCTGTTGGAAGTGCCGTCGGCAGATACGCCCAAGATCCAAGAGGGCCATCTGGTGCTGGGCCATATTTTGTGTGGTCTGATCGAAAATACGCTGTTCAAGCCCGCCGCCACGCCCGCTTGAAGCGTCGCGTAATCGGGCCGGACCCGACGCGCTGAGGCGTGCCCTTTAACCCAATTGCGGGTACTTCCGTGCCAGCGCCTCGAGTTCCCCCGCCATTTCATCGACCAGCCAGCGCTCGACCGCCAAAACTTGGCGCCGGGGCGCTTGTTCGGCGCGTTGGATGACGTAATGCTTGCCCGTGCGCAAACTGAGCGGTGCCGCGGGCACTACAGCACCTGAATTCAAGGGGCGTGCCACGGCCATGATCCAGCCCAATGCCACGCCCTGGTCTTCGATGGTGGCCTGTAGCGCCAGTCCTGCATCCGAGTAGGTGATGGCCTCGCCCAATGGCGGGCGTGCGCCCGAGGCCACGAAATAGTCCGGCCACGTCGTAGTGGTGGGTTCGAGATGGATCAGCGTGTGCGCCTGACCGCGACGGGTCTGATGCAAAGGGCCGTGCTGCTCAAGATAACGCGCGCTGCATACCGGCACGATCAATTCCGGACAGAAAAACGGCGCGCCGGCGTCGATGTGCGCTGCGGCCAATCGAATGCCCAGATCGGCGCCGTCCAACGGTCCGGCCAGGATGCTGCACACCTGCAACCTCAGGTTGATGTCGGGAAACGCCTGGCGAAATAAGCCATAACGCGGCATCAGCCACTGCGCGGTCAGACCGCTGGAAATCGATAGCGTCACGGTATTGCCGTCGCCTCGTCGCGCATGCAGGCTGGCGATGGCGTCCGAAATCTGGGCGAAGCCTGCCGCCACCGCCGTTCGCAAGATGTCGCCGTCCGCTGTCAGTTGCAGCCCGCTCGGTGTGCGGTCGAACAGCTTGCAGCCCAATGTATCTTCAAGGCGGCCCACCATGCGGCTGACCGCGACCGGCGTGACATGCAATTCGGGCGCTGCGCGCGTAAAACTCTTGTGACGAGCGGCGGCGTCGAACACCCAGAGGGCTTGCAAGGAAGGAAGGCGTGGCGTCATGACATTACATGATGTAAAGGCGAACGAGTCGAATGTAAATTGACCATGATCGTGCCGATCGGTAATTTGAATAACACATCATGTTATACGGAGTTGCGCGATGCCCGATTCGTCTATGGCGCTTGTCGATTCTCCTGTGGTCATCCGCGACCCTTTGGTCGCACCGTTTCAACTGAAAGGGTTGACGATTCGCAATCGAGTGTTCAGTTCCAGCCATGCCAGCAGGCTGACACAAGGCGATTTTCCGCAGGAGCGCTATCAGCGCTATCACCTCGAAAAAGCGCGGGGCGGTATCGGTTTGAGCATGTTCGGCGGGTCGTCCAATGTCAGCGCCGATAGTCCGAATACCTTTCAACAGATCAATATCGGCACCGACGAGATCGTGCCGCATTTGCAGCGTTTCTCGCAGCGTATGCGTGCGGAAGGGGCTGCGTTGATGTGCCAGATTACCCATCTGGGACGACGCGGCAATGCCTACGCCGACCCGTGGATGCCGATGATCGGCCCGTCGCCCGTGCGCGAGACGCTGCACCGCGCCATCCCACGTGAGATGACGACGCGCGACATCGAGCGGGTCGTGAAAGCCTACGGCGCTGCCGCACGCCGCTGCAAGGAAGGCGGCCTGGATGGCATGGAAACCTTGAGCAGCGGTCACCTGATCGGCCAATTTCTGGACCCGGGCGTGAATCTGCGCACGGATGCCTACGGCGGATCCCTGGCCAACCGCATGCGCTTCGTACTGGCCGTCCACGAGGAAATACGCAAGCAAGTGGGCGAGGACTTTCCGGTGGGTATTCGATTCGGCGTGGAAGAGGGCATGTCTTTCGAGGACAGTCTGGCGATTGCCCGATTGCTGCAAGATTCGGGCTTGATCGACTTCTTCAACGTGGTGTTCGGCCGTATCGACACCAAGTTCGCCTTGGCCACCAACAGCATGCCCAGCATGTTCATGCCTTCGGCGCCGTTTTTGGATCGCGCTGCGCGCTTCAAGCAGGCGGTGTCTTTGCCGGTATTCCATGCGGCCAAGATCGCCGATCTGGCGACCGCACGTTATGCCATCCGCGAGGGTCTGCTGGACATGGTGGGCATGACCCGCGCCCATATCGCCGAGCCGCATCTGGTACGTCTGATCGAGGCAGGGCGGGAAGAGGCGGCACGGCCCTGCGTGGGGGCTTCGTTTTGCCGCAACACGCATGCCACCTGTATTCACAACCCGGCCACGGGCCGGGAGTCGCAATACGACCATAGTATCGAGCCCGCTGCCGAACCCAGGCGAGTGGTTGTGGTGGGCGCGGGTGTGGCCGGTTTGGAGGCGGCCCGTGTGGCGGCGCTGCGGGGTCACGATGTGACGGTGTTGGAAGCGGGCAATGCGGCCGGTGGGCAAGTGCTGCTAGCAGCCGGATCGGAGTGGCGGCGTGATTTGATCGGCATCGTGCAGTGGCGCGTCGACGCCTTGGTTCGTGCCGGCGTCACCGTGCGCTACGACTGCTATGCCGAGCCGCAAGACATTCTGGCGCTGGATCCCGATGTGGTCATCATGGCGACCGGTGGTGCGCCCAATATGGACCAGGTGCCGGGGGCCGAACTCGCCTGGTCGGTGTTCGACGCGCTGACGATTTCACTGCCGCGCGCAGGACGCGTGTTGGTCTACGACGGCACGGGTCGTCACAACGCCTATGTCTGTGTCGAGCGTTTCGCGCGTGCCGGACTGTCGGTCGAGCTCGCGGTCTTGGATGGCGCAGTGGGTCAGGAATTGGGCGGCAAGGGCGACGACGTGGCCTGGGAGAAGCGCTTGCATCAGTGGCGCGTGCCTGTGCGCAATCATATGCATTTGAAACAGATCGAGCGCGACGCCAGCGGGACGAAGCGCGCGAGCTTCGTGCACGAATTGACCGGTGAGACGGAAGTTTTGGTGGCCGACCATATCGTGATCGAACGCGGTCTGCTGGCAGTGGACGACGTATTCCACGCTTTGCGCGCCGACTCGATCAACGACGGCGAAACCGAATTGGACGCGTTCGTCGCGGGTCGTCCGCAATCCTGGACCGCCGCCTCCGGCTTCGAACTCTATCGCATCGGCGACGCGCAGGCGTCGCGCGACATCCACTCGGCCATCTACGACGCGTTCAGGTTGGCCCGCGTGCTCTAGCGCTCCGGGCGAATGTGCCCGGACGTTTGCTTTCTCCCTTACCCCGGAGGTTGTATGACGCAGCATTCAGACTTTCTCACGCCGCCCAACCCAGGTCGTCGCACGACCTTAATCGGTTTGTTCGGCGCAGCCGGTTCTTTGGCGTTCGGGATGCCCGGAGCATGGGCGGCCACTCCGCCGCGCCGCGGTGGCCGCATACGCGTGGCCAATAACAACTCTTCGGTGGCCGATTCCTTGGATCCCGCCAAGGGTTCCCACACGGGCGATTACGTGCGCCACTCGATGTTCTACAGCGGCTTGACCGAATTCGATGCCAAGATGAGAGTGCAGATGGCCTTGGCCATCGAGATCACCAGCAGCGACAACATCGTCTGGCTGATCAAGTTGCGACCGGGCGTCACGTTTCACAGCGGCAAGTCTTTGGATGCCCATGACGTCGTGTTCTCGCTGATGCGCCACAAAGATCCCAAGACTGCATCCAAGGTGAAGACGCTGGTCGACGATCTGACGCAGGTCGATGCCATCGATGCCGCGACCGTGCGCGTTACTCTGTCGGGTGCGAACGTTGATTTTCCGGCCGTGCTGGCCGTGCCGCACCTGCTGATCGTGGCCAAGGACACCGCGGATTTCTCCAAGGGCAATGGCACGGGACCCTTCGTATGCGAGGTGTTCGAGCCGGGCACGCGATGTATTGGCAAGCGCAATCCCAACTTCTGGAAATCCGGCAAGCCTTATCTGGACGAGGTCGAAGTGCTGGGTATTGCCGACGATGCCGCGCGTTTGAACGCACTCCTGGCAGGCGACCTGCAAATCATCTCGCCGGTGCCTGCGCGCGATGTCGAACGCATCAAGAACCACCCGCGCGTGGCGATTTTGGAAAGCGATTCGAGCCTTTACTCGGGTTTGGTCTTGCGCCAGGACATGGTGCCCACGAACAACCCCGATTTCGTTCAGGCCGTGAAGTATCTCCAGAACCGTGAGCGTATTCGCGACGTCCTGCTCAAAGGCTATGGCACGATCGCCAACGACCATCCGGTTCCTAGTTGGCATCCCTATGTTCTGAAGGATCTGCCCCAGCGTACCTACGACCTGGATCGCGCCAAATTTCACGTCAAGAAGGGCGGTTTGACAGGCGTTGCGGCCGAGATCGTCACATCGCCCGCGATCGAGTCGGCATTGGATTCGGCCCAGCTATTGCAGCAGTCTGCGGCTCAGGCGGGCATGAAGTTGTCGGTCAGACGCGTGCCGCACGATGGCTATTGGTCGACGCATTGGTTCAAGCATCCGATGACCTATGGCTCGACCTTGCCCCGGCCGACCCTGGACTTGTTGTTCAATCAGTTTTATCGCTCGGATGCACCGTGGAACGAGACCGGTTGGAAGAACGAGCAGTTCGACCAGTTGCTGGTGGCCTCGCGCAAAGAGGCTAACGAGGCCAAACGGCGCGAGATCTATGGCGACATGCAAACGCTGATCTACGAGAAGGGCAGCATCGTCATCCCGACTTTCCTGAGCTTCATCGACGCTTACGATCGCCGGGTGCAGGGGTTGGAAGCCACCCCAGCCGGTCGCATGATGGGTTATCGGTTCGCCGAAAGCGTGTGGTTGGCCAGCTGATCAGAACTTCGGGATGCGCAGGGTCTTGCTGACCATCAGCGTGCCGGACAGCGCAAACAGCAACGCCAGGGGGTGCAGCGTCCAGGGGCCCAGCGTCCAGGCGCCCCCCCATACACTCTCGCCGATGCCGCCGAAGGTGGCTGCCAGGGCCAGAATGGCGGTCAGCACGACGCTGCTGGGAATTGGCGTGCCCTCGAAGTGCGAGACCTTGCCTGTGGGGGTGTCGCTGGACATCGATTCGGCGGTGACGTTGAATCGGGCCAGGCGGCTTACCCCGCAGCATACGAAATAGATCAAAATCGCCACGTCCCAGCCACCCGTCATGCCGGCGGCGAACGCCAGCGTGGCCGGCGCGACGCCGAACGAGATCACATCGGCCAGCGAGTCCAGCTCGCGCCCTAGGGCCGAGTGCTGCTGACGCCAACGCGCGATTTTGCCGTCGAACACGTCGAAGAAGAATGCAGCGGGTGCCATCAACGTGGCCCAGAAAAAAAACCGCAGTTCACCAGTCGCAGCGTATTGCATGGCCAGTAGCACGCCGCCCAGGCCGCAGGCCGCGTTGCCCAGCGTGAATAGGTCGGCAAGGTGAAACTCGCGGATCATCGAGAAGTGTTTTTTTGTCATAACGGCCTTGTTACAAATTAAGGTGGCGGCGCTGCAACGCTGCGGCGTATCGCACTGCACCATTGCCGCCAATGAAACATGGCACGCAACATCCGGGCCTGGCGGGTCGAGCGCCGTGTGGCGGGCAGAGCCGCTCGCAGCGGGGCGTTTGCAAGCGGTGGTGAACTCACGCACAATAGGTTTTATCTGTCGGCGTCTTAGTTTTTCCGCAGTTGCGACACGCGTAGATTACGCGTACATTGAATTTCATGTTGCCGAGCAGTACCTGGTCGGGTAACTGCAAGGCGGCGCGTCGAGAGCTGCGTATATTATGTTCGAGATACTGGTTTACCTTTACGAGAATTACTACACGCCACAGGCATGCCCCGCTGCGGACGTGTTGGCCAAGCGGCTGGTGGCTGCTGGCTTCGAACACGATGACATCGACGATGCCCTGGGCTGGCTGTACGGGCTGGCCGAAACCACCGAGCGGTGTGTGGATCTGGCCAAGCTGCCGGTTCAAGGCACCCGCATCTACGCCGATACCGAATATCGACAGCTTGGCACCGAAGCCATCGGCTTCATCACTTTCCTGGAATCGGCTGGCATTCTGCCTGCGCCGTTGCGCGAGATCGTGATCGAGCGCGCCTTGGCGTCGCCCGAGGCACCGGTGCCGCTCAGCAAGATCAAGATCGTCGCGCTGATGGTGCTCTGGAGCCAGGAAGCCGAGATCGACAACCTGGTTCTGGAAGAACTGCTCGACGACGAGGGCGACCACCGCCTGCATTGATGTCGTCGGGCCTGTGGGGCCTGGCTGCCGGATAGCAAGGCA
This sequence comes from Bordetella parapertussis, assembly GCA_945903445.1. Taxonomy (GTDB): domain Bacteria; phylum Pseudomonadota; class Gammaproteobacteria; order Burkholderiales; family Burkholderiaceae_B; genus Schauerella. The sequence continues at coordinate 25,728 of CAMDNZ010000003.1, read as the reverse complement.
GCACCTCCCCACGGGTTGCCGCTTTTCTCATGTCTCACACCTATATTGGACGCTTTGCCCCTAGCCCCAGCGGGCCGCTGCATGCCGGATCGCTGGTCGCGGCTCTGGCCAGCTATCTGGATGCGCGTGCCCAGGCGGGCCAGTGGCTGCTGCGCATCGAGGATGTCGATGTGCCGCGCACGGTGGCCGGGGCCGACCGCATCATCATGGACCAGCTCTTGGCGCTGGGCTTGCGCTGGGACGGCGAGGTAGTGTGGCAGTCGCAGCGCGACACCCATTACGACGCCGCATGCGACCGGCTCCGCGCCGGCGGGTGGCTTTATGGCTGCGCTTGCACCCGGCGCGAGATTGCAGATGCGGCGCGTGCGGCGGGCGTGCCCGCCGACGTGCAGGAGCTGCCGTATATGGGAACCTGCCGATCGGGCGTGGCTGCCGGGCGCGAGGCACGCGCCTGGCGAGTGCGCGTGCCCGAAGGCGTCGAGTCGTTCGACGATCGTTGGCTGGGCCCACAGGCGCAAGACGTGGCGCGCGAGGTGGGCGATTTCGCCATACGCCGGGCCGACGGTTTGTGGGCATATCAACTGGCTGTGGTGGTGGACGATGCCCTGCAAGGGGTGAACGCGGTGGTGCGGGGCGCCGACCTGCTGTCGTCCACCGCTCGCCAGCGTATGCTGGCGCGGGTGCTGGGCTATACGCCGCCCAGCGTCATGCACGTTCCCCTGATTCTGGACCCGGCCACTGGCCTGAAACTGTCGAAGCAGAATCATGCCACCGCCCTCGATACCCACAAGCCCTTGCAAACGCTGAATGCGACGTGGCAAGCCCTGGGTTTCAACGCCATTGCCGCCCGCGACGAGAAAGATTTTCTGAGCCGCGCGACCGCTGCCTGGGCCCTGCGGTTCGGCTTATAGGTGCTTCGCGCCCGAGGATGTCTTTGCGATCGGGATGACTAAATAAGGTACAGTCCCGGGCAGCACCCACAACCTGCCGGACGGTCTGCACTTGCGTCGGCTGAAACTACGCTCGTATCATCCGCGCTATTGTGGCGAACAGCCGCGACTGGATTCACATGACTAAAACGCTGATTATTGCGGAAAAACCATCTGTCGCTCTCGATATTTCGAGAGCGCTGGGCGGTTTCACGCGTGAAGGGGACTATTTCGAGAGCGAGCATCACGTGCTGGCTTCGAGCATCGGGCATCTGTTGAGCCTGGTGGCACCCAACGACCCCGTCAAAGGGAAGTGGAGCTTCACGCATTTGCCCGTCATCCCTCCCGCGTTCGAGCTGGGACCGACCGACAAGAAATCGGCCGAGCGGCTCAAGCTGCTGGTGCGTCTGGCCAAGCGCAAAGACGTCAGCGCCATCATCAACGCCTGTGACGCGGGCCGCGAAGGCGAGCTGATTTTTCGCTACATCATCCAGTACGCGGGCGTGAGCAAGCCCATCACGCGTCTGTGGTTGCAGTCGATGACGCAGGCCGCCATTCGCGATGCGTTCGACAATCTGCGCCAGGACGTGCAATTGAAGCCCTTGGAGGCCGCAGCACGATCCCGCGCCGAAGCCGATTGGTTGGTCGGCATCAACGGCACGCGGGCCATGACCGCGTTCAACAGCAAGGACGGTGGGTTCTTCAAGACACCGGTCGGACGAGTGCAGACGCCCACCCTGGCCATCGTGGCCGAGCGTGAAGAGCGTATTCGTCGTTTCGTCTCGCGCGATTATTGGGAGGTACGCGCCACTTTCGTGGCGGCTGCAGGGCTGTACGAAGGCCGTTGGATCGATCCTAATTTCAAGAAAGACGAGCAGGACCCCGAACGGCGCGAATCGCGTCTGTGGTCGCAGGCCGCAGCTCAGTCGGTGGTGGCCGCGTGCCGCAACCAGCCGGGTGCCGTCACCGAAGAATCGAAGCCATCGACTCAGATGTCGCCGGCGTTATACGATTTGACTTCGCTGCAACGCGAGGCCAACGGCCGTTTCGGATTTTCCGCCAAAACCACCCTGTCGCTGGCGCAGACACTGTACGAACGTCACAAGGCAGTCACGTATCCGCGTACCGACTCGCGCTATCTGCCAGAGGATTATCTGGCCACGGTGGGCGAAACCATGAGTCAGCTGGCCGAGGCTTCCGGGTCGGCCGCCGGTAGCCTCTCGCGTCATGCGCGCACGGTCGTCGATTCGAAATGGGTCAAACCTAACCGCCGCATTTTCGATAACAAGAAAGTGTCGGATCACTTCGCCATCATCCCGACGCTTCAGATCCCGCGCGATCTGAGCGAGGCCGAGGCGAAGATCTACGATATGATCGTCAAGCGCTTCCTGGCGGTGTTCTTTCCGGCTGCGGAATACCGCGTGACCACGCGCTTGACCGAGGTCAACGGCAACCGCTTTCGCACCGATGGCAAAGTACTGGTCAATCCGGGCTGGCTGGCCGTGTACGGCAAGGACGCGCAAGGCGACGACGCTAATTTGGTGGCCGTGGCGCAGGGCGAGACCGTTCGCACCGAAGATGTCGACATGGTGCCGCTGGCGACCAAGCCGCCGCCACGATATAACGAAGCCACGCTGCTGTCGGCCATGGAAGGCGCGGGCAAGCTGGTCGAAGACGGCGAATTGCGTGAGGCCATGTCCGAACGTGGCTTGGGTACGCCTGCCACGCGGGCGTCCATCATCGAAGGTCTGATCAACGAAACCTACTTGCGCCGCGAAGGCCGCGATCTGGTGCCGACCGCCAAGGCGCGTCAGTTGATGACCTTGCTGGCAGGTCTGGATGTCAGCGAACTCACCTCGCCCGAATTGACCGGCGAGTGGGAGCACAAGCTCAAACAGATCGAGCAGGGCGACCTGGGCCGCGAAGCGTTCATGCGCGAGATCGCGCAGATGACGCAGATCATCGTCAAACGTGCCAAAGAATACGAGCGCGATACGGTGCCGGGCGACTACGCCACTTTGACGACGCCGTGTCCGAAGTGCGGCGCGGTGGTCAAGGAAAACTACCGTCGTTATGCCTGCACCGCTTGCGATTTTTCCATCGGTAAGCACCCCGGGGGGCGGACGTTCGAGCTACCCGAGGTCGAAACCCTGTTGGTCGATCGCGAGATCGGACCCTTGCAAGGCTTCATCAGCAAGATGGGACGACCGTTTGCCGCCATTCTTCGCATTACCGGCGAGTTCAAGCTGGAATTCGACTTCGGCCAGAGCGACGAGGACGACAACGAGCCGGTCGATTTTTCCGGTCACACGCCGGTCGGGCCTTGCCCGAAATGCCAACATCGTGTGTTCGAGCATGGCATGAGCTACGTATGCGAGAAATCGGTTGGGCCCGAGAAGACCTGCGACTTCCGCTCGGGCAAAGTCATTTTGCAGCAGGAGATCTCGGCCGAGCAGATGGGTAAGCTGCTGACGCAGGACCGCACCGATCTGCTCGATGGGTTCGTCTCCAGCCGCACCAATCGCAAGTTCAAGGCCTATCTGAAGCGTCAACCGGATGGCAAGGTCGGGTTTGAATTCGAGCCGCGTCCTGAAAAACCGGGTGCCCGCAAGACCGCGGCTTCGACTGCACCTGCCAAGAAGGCTAGCAAGACGGCGACCAAGACGGCGACCAAGACGGCCGCTAAAAAGGCACCCGCCAAAAAGGCGGCTGCCAAAAAAGCGCCGGCTAAGAAAGCCGCGACGAAAACGACGAGCACTGCTGCCGCGACCAAGACGGCGTTGACGACCGCCGTGACAAAGACCGCCGTCAAAAAAGCGGCGACCAAAAAGGTCGCTACCAAAACGGCTGGTTCGGACGAGGCGGCATGAACCGAGACTTGCACCCGGCCTCATCTTCGGTGAGCGGCATCAGCCTGCCTCGTCGCAGTTTGATGCTGGGCGCAGCAAGCTTCTCGCTCGCCGCAGGGCTGGGCGCAGGCGCATTGGCGTGGCCTGCGAGCGGCCACGCCGCTACGCCCGCAGTCGCTTATGCCCAGGGCAGCATCGATCCTTTCTTTTCGGCGGGGTACGTCGCCTTGGCGCTGGGTTTGTTCGACGGTCTGGATGTTCAATACATCAATTCTCAAAGCGGACCGCGCACCAATCAATTGCTGGCGGCCGGCCAGGCGATGTTCGGCGCCACGGCTGCCACGGCAGCGCCTGCGCTGAGCTTGGCGGGAAAGCCGGCGAAGCTCATCTTCGGGTTCGACCGCAAGCTGACCTACGCCAATGTGATCGCCCGCCGGGCCGACGTCGATGCTGGGCACATCACTCGGATCAAGGATCTGGCGGGGCGGCGCCTGGGGGCTACGCAGCCCCAATCCAGCACGTGGCTGATGGCCAAGTTCTTGACCGAGCGTGCGGGCGTCGGCAGTCAGGTCGATATTCGTCCGCTGGGCGACCTCACTACCTTGCTGGGCGCATTGAAGACCGGCAGCGTGTCTGCCGCCATGGCCTCCATGACCATGATGGAACAGGCCGTGGCCGAGGGCTGGGGCGCGCCTTTGTTCGATGCGACCGCGGACGCTGATTGGGATGCGCTCATGGGCGGCGACGTACCGGGCATCGCCGCCTATACGCTGACTGACACGATCGAACGCCAGCCCGACGTGGTGCAGGCGTTCGTCACAGGCCTGACCCGCGCCCAAGATTTCATCACCGCCCACAGCGCGACCGAAATCGCCGAAACGATCCACTCGCGTTATCTGGCGGCGTTCGATCGGACAAGCGTCGAGAAAACCCTGGATCTCTATAAGAAAACCGTGTTTCTGCCGGACAACGTGATTACGCCAGACGCTTATGCGCGTCTGACGGCGATCATGGGCGGCAATCGTCAATTTTCCGATGCGCAGATCGCCACGGTGCCCTACGCCACGTGCGTAGACATGCGGTTCGTGCGGCGGGCGAGAGGCCTGGCGTGATCGTTTTGCAAGGGGTCGGCAAGGAATACGCCGGCCGCAACGGCACCCGTACGGCAGTCGGTCATGTCGATTTGACGGTAGAGCAGGGCCAGTTCGTGTCTATCGTCGGCCCGTCGGGTTGCGGCAAGAGCAGCTTGCTGAACATGATCGCCGGTTTCCTGGCGCCGACTCGCGGCACCCTATCCGTCGATGGCGTGACGGTGTCCGGTCGCTTGCCTCAGGCACTGGGCTACATCTTCCAGAAAGACACTTTGCTGCCGTGGTATACGGTTCGCAAGAACATCGGGCTGGGATTGAAATTTCATGGCATCGACGGCGCGCAGGCTGCCGGGCGAGTGCGCGACTTGATGGATATGGGCGGCTTGACCGCCGCTGCCGATGCCTATCCTCATCAACTGTCTGGCGGCATGCGCCGTCGGGTGGCGCTTTTGATGAGCCTGGCGGTGGAGCCGCGCGTGTTGCTGCTGGACGAACCCTTCGGTGCGCTGGACATGCACACTCGCGCACATTTGCACGGCGAATTGGCCAGCCTGTGGCGGCGCCTGGGGCAGACAGTGGTGATGGTGACGCACGATCTGGACGAAGCCGTGCTGCTGTCCGATAGAGTCGTTGTGCTGTCGGGGTCGCCCAGCCGGGTGTTGGCGGAGGAAACGATCGACCTTCCGCATCCGCGTGACGCGTTTGCCGTGCGTGAGACGGCGGCCTTCGCCCTGCACAGCCGGAGAATCTGGTCGGTGCTTGGCGAACAATTCAAGGCGCCTACATGAGCACTGGCACGAGCACGCCACGCGGTTCGTCTTCCGAGACCGATCTGAACGTCCGGCAGCATCGACTCGTTCGACTCTGGCAGCTGAGCCTGCTGGTGCTCGGCCTGGGCCTTTGGGAAGGCTTGACCCGCGTACCCTGGTTCGTCGCCAACACGGTGTTCGATCCCTTCTTCATCAGTCAGCCGTCACGCGTCGCGCAGCGGCTTTGGGTGTGGCTCCAGCCCGGGCCGGAGGCGGTCTGGCCGCATCTATGGTTGACCTTGCAGGCCACCTTGTGGGGTTTGTTGGCAGGAGTGGGCAGTGGCTTCGTCGTTGGCCTGTTGTTAGGGCGCAGCCGCCTGTTGGCGCAGATTTTTCAGCCGTTTATCGTGGCGTTCAACTCAATGCCGCGCATCGCCTTCGTGCCGCTGATCACCATGTTTTTTGGCCTGGGCATGACGTCCAAAGTCGTGACATCGTGGTTTGTCGTGTTCTTCCTGGTGTTTTTCAATACCTACAAAGGGGCACGCAGCGTCGAGACCGAGATGGTCGATTTTTGTCGCACCTTGGGCGGTTCGCCACATCAGATTCTATGGCGGGTCTATGTGCCCACGGCCGGTGCATGGACCTTTGCCGCCGTGCCCAATGCCATCAGCTTCGCGCTGATCGGCGTGGTGCTGGCCGAGTTCGTTGGATCGACCACCGGCATGGGCTATTTGATGACAACGGCCTTGGCCACCTTGAACGCGACCGACATGTTCGCCGCGGTGACCGTATTGTCGCTGGTGGGCATATTGTTGGTCACCGCCACTGCCGCGTTGGAGCGCCGCGTGTTGCACTGGTCGCCTGAGTTTCGAGAGTAGCTGTCACGACGCCTCGGTGTCGTCCTCGTACCAAGTATCGGCATCCAGCATGATGCGATGGTGACCCTGGCCCGCGGGCATCATGGGAAAGCAGTTCTCTTGTGCGGCCACTCGCACGTCTAGAAAATAGGGGCCGTCGTAGGCCAGGCATTCGGCCAAAGCCGCGTCCAGTTCGTCCGGGTGCGCGACGCGTCCCGCGCCCCAACCGAACGCATGCGCCAGTGCCACGAAATCCGGCAGCGCCTCGTTATAGCTATGGCTCAAGCGGCCGCCATGAATCAGCGCTTGCCACTGCCGCACCATGCCCATGTAGCCGTTGTTGCACAACACCAGCTTGACCGGCAGACCATGCTGACGAGCGGTCGATAGCTCTTGGATGTTCATCAGCACCGATGCGTCGCCGCTCACGCACACCACGGTGCGCTCGGGATGAGCGACTTGTGCGCCCAATGCCGCAGGCAAGCCATAACCCATAGTGCCCGCACCGCCTGAGGTCAGCCAGCGCTTCGGACGGTCGAAGGCCAGATGCTGCGCGGCCCACATCTGATGCTGGCCTACGTCGGTAGACACCATGGCGTCGCGATCTGACAGCGCCGCACGCAGGCGGCGCATCAGTGCCTGGGGCAAGATGACCTCGGATGCTGCGGGCACATTCAAACAGTCGAATGCGCGCCACCGTGCGATGCGCGCATGCCAGGGCGCTAGCGCGTCGGTGGGAAACGGCGCGGGGCCGACGTGATCGAGCAAGGCTTCGACCAGCGGCGTGCAGTCGCCGACCAGGGCGACATCCACCCGCACGACCTTGTTGATCGAGGCCGGATCGATGTCGATATGAATTTTTCGGGCGTGTGGGCAGAAATCCGCCAGGCGGCCGGTGATGCGGTCATCGAAGCGGGCACCTACGCACACCACCAGATCGGCATTGTGCATGGCGAGGTTCGCTTCCAAGGTGCCATGCATTCCCAGCATGCCCAGGAATTGCGGGTCGCTGGCCGGAAACGCGCCTAATCCCATCAGTGTCAAGGTGCAGGGCGCACCGCTGTGGCGCACCAGGGCGGTGAACGCTGCACAGGCATCGTCGCCTGCGTTGATCAGACCACCCCCGCCGTAGAACACCGGGCGTCGCGCCTCGCGGATCATCGTGGCCGCACGCGCCAACGCCGCCTGCGGCAGGCGTGCCGGCGCGGCTTGCGCCCGCCGTCGGGCCAGCCGGGCGTTCAAGGCCGCGACATGGTCGCCGCAGGCGGGCGCCAGGGGATAAGCCAGTTGGACATCCTTGGGGACATCCAAGAGCACTGGGCCCGGACGTCCCTGGCGGGTGATGGCCAGAGCGCGTGACACCGTGTCTTGCATCTGTGCGGCGTCGGCCACTTGCACATTCCATTTGGTCACCGAGCGCGAAATGCCCAGCGCGTCGCATTCTTGAAACGCATCGGTGCCGATGGCGGCACGCGCGACCTGGCCACTGATGCACAGCACTGGCACCGAGTCGCATAGGGCATCGAGCAGGCCGGACGTCGTATTGGCCATTCCAGGACCAGAGGTGACCAACACCACGCCAGTCTTGCCGGTGCTACGTGCATAGCCTTCGGCGGCGTGCATGGCGGCTTGCTCGTGGCGCACCAGAACATGCCGCAGCCTGGGTTCGGCGTGCAGGGCGTCGTACAGGGGGAGCACGGCCCCGCCGGGATAGCCGAAAATGGTGTCCACGCCCGCGGCCACCAGCGTATCCAGCAGGATCTGGGCTCCGTTTCTCAAGGCGGGAGATTGGGGCGCGCGGACTACCGCTGCGGCGGTATTCAATACGGAGTCTGAGGTTCTATCGTTCATGATGAACAGATTAGGGGAAAACTCGCAGAATTGTTTCCCGAATTTCTTCGATCAAGCGCATAATGAGGAAAAGTTGCCCACCATATCCTCTCTAGGCAGAAAATGAACCTCGATAAGTTCGATCTTGCCATCCTGACGATCCTTCAAACCCATGCGCGCGCCAGTCTGGCCGAAATCGGCACGGCGGTTGGTTTGTCGTCCACGCCATGCTGGAATCGTATCAAGCGCATGGAAAACGCCGGCGTCATCCGGGGTTACACGGTAGACATCGATCCGGCCGCGCTGGGCTATATGGACACGGTCATCGTGCATGTCACCCTCGAAAGCCATAGCGAAGAGACGCTCTACGCCTTCGGCCAGGCACTGGCCGATATTCCAGAAGTGCTGGAAGCGTTTCTGGTGTCGGGCGACTACGACTACTACATTCGAATCGCTGTGCGCGACACGCGCGACTACGAACGTTTGCTGCGCGAACGGCTCTATCGCATTCCTGGTATCCGTCACAGCAAGTCGAGCTTCGTGCTGCGTCGTCTGAAAGAAACGCCGCTTCCTCTGCACCACAGCGATGCGCAATCCTTATAATCCGCGTCATGCCTGCTGACGATATTCAAAAACCTTGGTACACCGTGCGCCGCTCCAAACTGCACGGCAACGGTGTGTTCGCGGCCCGCAAGATTCCTGCGGGCACGCGTATCGTCGAGTACGGCGGCACGCACATCAGCGCCGAAGAGGCCGACCGGCGTCATCCGACCAATCCGGACGATCCGTTTCATACCTTTTTCTTCTCGCTGAGTTCGGGCAAGGTGATCGATGGCGGTGACGGCGGCAACAATGCGCGCTGGATCAATCATTCGTGCGAGCCCAACTGCGAATCCGAAGAGGGTCGCCACGGCAAGCGCGTCTACATCGTTGCGCGTCACGACATCGCTCGCGGACAAGAGCTGTTCTACGACTATGGTTTAGTGATGGAAGGCCGCATCACCAAACAGATGCAGCGCGATTATCTGTGCCTGTGCGGCGCGGCGACCTGCCGTGGCACGATGCTGGCATTGCCCAAGAAGAAACGCGCCAAACGCGCCGTCGAGAAAGGCGACACGGCGGCGGCCTGAACCTTCGGATGGCGCGCACTCGATCAGTCGCTGCTCAGTGATTGCGCTGCCCGGTTTTCTCCCGATCAATGCTGGCGATATACTCGCTATCGGTCAGTCTGTTCGGTATGTTGCGAACTTGACACGAAACTGACGTATGTCACTGACGCGTCATGTCATCTCCGTAGGATCGCCTCTCCACGTATTAGTAGGAAGAGTTCCATGCCCGGATTTGACTTGCGCCGCCTGAGTGCGCTGTTTATCGCGTCTGTTCTGCTGACAGCGTGTAGCGACGACGAGAAGAACGACGACAAGACGCCGCCCGCGCCGCCCGTCGTCGATCCCGCACCCACACCCGAGCCCGTCACCGACGCAGGTCTGCGCGTCGCGTTCATTTCCGATGTTCACTTCCACGATATTTATGGCGACTTCCAGGACGGTTCCTTTCCCGGCCTACCGAACGCGGCCAGCGGCGAGAACGCCACGATTCGCACGATGTACGCGTCGCTGACGTCGACGCGTCTGTTCAACGAAAACTACTTCGCATTTCTGGCTGCTTTGGACGACGCCGTGGCCAGGAAGGTCAATTTGGTCGTCCTGCCGGGCGACTTCAGCGACGACGGCCAACCGGTGCATATGCGCGGCCTGAAAGCGATCATGGATCGCTACACCGACGAGCATGGCGTGAAGTTCCTGGTGACCTTCGGCAACCACGACCCGGTGCGTCCGTTCACCCGTGCCGCCGGCAAGTCCGACTATCTGGGCGTCGATGGCAAGACTCAGCGTATTTTCAGCCGTACTGCCGTGACCGAGTGCAATGGCTATGCTGGCGAGTGGACCTCCGCCCCGTCGGCAGGCGCCGATCTGCCGACCGTATGCACCGAAGAAGTTCGTGAGCAAGGCTATCGCGAATTGATGGAGGACATGCGCAGCTATGGCGCTTATCCCAAAAGCAGCGATGTTTACTGGGAATCGCCTTACAGCAGCTACACGGCCGCCGCGCAATACACGTACGACAGAGCGGCCAGCGAATCGGTGTTCGCCAACCGCCAGTACGAAATCTGCCGTCAAGGTACCGGTGGCAGCTACAAGCAAGCCGATTACACGCAGTGCCTGCCGGTGCCCGACGCCAGCTATCTGGCCGAGCCCATCGAGGGCGTGTGGGTGCTGTCGTTGGACTCCAACGTCTACACGCCCGTTGCCGAAGCGAACATCGCCGAACTGGAAAACGGCTCGAACTTCGATGGTTCGGGCAATGCCGGCTGGAACGCCATGATCACGCACAAGCAACACGTCGTGGCCTGGGCCGCCGATGTCGCCAAGCGTGCGAAAGCGCAGGGCAAGCAACTGATCACCTTCGGTCACTATCCGATGACGCCGTTCTACAAGGACACCGACGCCCAGGTCGCTCAGTTGTTCGGCGAGCGCGGTCTGGATCTGCGTCGCGTACCGACGCCTGCTGCGACCGCCGCTGCCGCTGCCACCGGCGTACAACTTCATTTCGGCGGTCATTTGCACACCAACGACACCGGGGTGTTCGAATCGGGTAGCGATTATCTGGTGAACGTGCAGGTGCCGTCGCTGGCGGCCTATGTGCCGGCTTATAAACTGGCGACATATGCCGCCGACGGCCGCGTCGATATCGACACGGTGGTGCTGCGCGACGTGCCGCGTTTCAACGAATTGTTCGAACACTATGCGGTCGAGCACGACTACCTGAGTACCCAGCCGGGCGCGACCCTCTGGAACCGCGATGCCTTGAATGCCAAGAACTACCGCGAGTTCGCGTCCTGGCACATTACCGAGCTGACCCGCCTGCGCTTTTTGGGCAGCAACTGGTCGTGCGAAATGCGTACCGTGGTTCAGAACTTGAACGCGCAACAGCTGTTGATTCTGTCGGTGCTGGACTCGTCGGTGACTTTGGCTCAACTGCGCGACTTCGGCGGCTTCCCGGTCAATCTGTCGGCATGCACGACGGCCGGTGCCATGCCCGCAGCGGCATCGGGTGCCACACAATTCTATGCAGACTATGAGGCCGCACGCAGTGCCGCTTCGGTGTTGGCGAGCGCGCAAGGCATCACGCTGGAAAGCCTCGCCGACGTATCGGGCATCACGGTGGCCGCCGACTTCCATCGTCTGTTGAACGCCGGTGAATTGGCTTTCGAGGACTTGCAGTCGCGCGCCGGCTTGTATCGTGTCTTGAACGCCGCATTGAAAGATTCGAGTGCTGCGGTGTTGCGTACCGGAAGTGGCAGCCTGTCGGATCAGAACGATATCGGCACCGTGTTCCAAGCCAGCTTCAAACCGATGTATGAAGCAATGGCCAAAGCCGCTTCGGCCAAGCCCAACCTGCATTTCGTGGTGGACCCGGCAGCACGCACGCTGACCGACCGTTCGGGCAACCGACTGAACTTGCAGTAAGACGAGGGACATCGGGCGCGCGCTCGATGTCCCTGCTCTATCGGCCATTCCATCTTGTCAAATACGCCGCCCTTCTTCTGGGGCGGCGTTGTCGTTGTGTCGTTGGTGTTAGTAACGCTGCGTGGGTCGTTGACCTATTGCCGCCACGATGCGATCGAGGCACGCCAATGCATCGCCATGAACCACGGTGACGCTACACGCCAGCATCAGGTTCAGCGGCAGGCCAAAATCTTCGACCGTCATGCCATTGCTGTCGATATGACGATCCGGCATGGCAGGATCGGTGCCCACGGCGGCCCGCGCGACCATGTCTCCCTCTTCTTGCAAGTGGCCCCACACCGGTTTGCCTAGCGCCACCGCGTATCCTACTTCGAATGCCGTCCCTGAATCAGGTTCCTGGCCCCGAAAACAACCCAGATTAGCCATGACGATATCGGCGCCATTGATCAGTTTGATGTTGTTGCGGTAGATCCAGGCGGCGGCTTTCGGCCCCTGCATGTCTTCGGGCACCGTCCCGTCTAAGGGATAAACAGCCACTAAACCTCGTGCTGCGCATTCGCTGCGCAACCAACGCCCATAGTCCGAAGCGTTTTGTCGGAACACGTCGAAACCTGCAAGATAAACGCTGTAAGAGGTCATTAAAAAGTCGTGTTTGTGTGCGTGGCCAAATTGTGCCAGAACACGGCGGCCGATCGTCGTTCTGACGTGTCGTCAATCGACCCTTTGCCTATTTTCTGCTCGGTAGGTTTGTTGCGTTTCATAGGTAAATCAACCAAGTGTTTTCGTCGGTGCATCATTTGGACTGTTTCTAAGCATGAACAATGGTTTCGCCGTCCGCCACAACCGCTATTCGTTCTCGACGCTGGACACGTGTCAATGCGCCGAAACCGACTAGAAAAATCACTGCCGACCTTTGGGATCGACAAAGTCCTACGCTACTTCATACGCGTCTCGCATAGCCTCAAATGTATATCGCTCAACTTATAAGCTCGCTCGCTTTCTGCGCACTCTCATTGTCGATCCATGCCCATACGCTGGCCGATGCGATTGTTGCGGCTCGCCATTACGATCCTCAATTAGCTGCAGCGACCTCCGAACAACTTGCAAGCGCCGAAAAGCGTATTCAGGGGCGCGCCCAGCTTCTGCCACGCTTGACGTTAAATAGCAGGTACGGCGTCGATCCCAATCGTAATAATCCTTACCAGGCTCAGGGGGGCGGGCGTGGGGGATTGGATGCTAATTTAAGTCTGCGCCAGCCATTGTTCGACTTGCCAAGAATCGCCCGCTACCAACGCGGCCATGCACTCAGTGATGAGGGACTTGCTGCGCTGTCGGTCACTCATCAAAAATTGGTGTTGGAGACAGCGGGAACCTATCTCGACGTCCTTGCGGCACGTAAAAATTTGAATACGGCACAAACAAGTGCCGCTTCGCTAGAAAGGCAATTGGGGAAGGTTAGCAGTGAAGCCGAGCTGGGCATTTCCAATCAGGTCGATGTTCATGAGGCGCGGGCAGCCTACGACGAGGCAGTAGCCGAGCGCATGAGTGCGCTGCACACGCTGCACGACAGAAAGCGCCATTTTGAACGCCTGACTGGACTCAATGCATCAGGGGTCCAAGGACGTTTCGATGCGATCCCTGGCGATCACGACGATGTCGTCGACGACAAGGCGCACGGCGGTATCACGGCGCAAACTAATCCGGCTTTGCAACGAAGCCTGCTGGACGTACGGATAGCCGAGACGCAACTCAGCGAAATGCGGGGAAGACACCTTCCCACTGTTGAGCTCTATGCCCAGCAACAGTACCGCGACCGATCCCAAGGAACATTTTTTGCAGATAGCAATGAGCATAGGAGCTCTTTCGGTGTCGAACTCAACTGGGAAATATTCGTCGGCGGCGAGGTGCAATCACAAGTGCGCGAAGCGGAGCTCAAGCTAACGAGCCAGCGGGAAAAAGCGGAAGCACTGCGCTTGAGCATCGATAGCGAGATCAAAAAACATCTTTTGGCAGTCGACCTCGGGAAGCATCGAATTCAGGCGAATCTGCAGCGCACGCTATCGGCTCAGCGCAAACTCGAGGCAACGCGGGACGGTCGGGAACTCGGCATTCGCAGTAATCTGGACATACTGAAAGCCGAAAAAGACTCGTCGGATGCCAAGCGGGGGCTGGCCGAAGCCTATCACACCTATTACCAGGCTCGACTGCATCTCGCATTGGAGCAGGGATGTCTGAACGACCGAGTCATTGGCGTCCTTTCGGCGGCGCTCGACGTCTCTGACGATTCGACGACTACTAGCCGGGCAGGTTAATGGCCACGCCGACTATTTCTGTAGCGATCGAAGCGATCGAGAGCGGCGACCAGCCTAGCAAAGATACTGCAATTCGCGCCATCGCCCTGTTATTGGCCATTTTCAGAATGCCAGCCAATCACACGGCCTTATCGCGTGAATTGCCGGGAGACGATGTCGCACCAAGCGAAATCGTGCGCCTGCTGCGCAGGCTCGACTTGAAATCCCGCATGGTTCAAGTTGCATCGGAGCGCCTGCCGAATACGCCCATGCCGGCATTGGCGCGAATGAACAACGGTGACTACTGCGTGATCGGAAAAGTCGCCGAGGGCAAAGTGGTGATGCAAGACCCTGACTCGTCGAAAACTTTAGCTCCGACGATCGAGGAGTTCGACGCGATGTGGAGTGGCACCCTCATTCTGGTGACCAAACGTGCAAGTTTGCTGAGTGCTGGTGGCAAATTTGACATCAGCTGGTTTATTCCTGCATTTTTGAAGTATCGAAAGATCATCGGTGAAGTACTGATCGCCTCACTGTTCTTGCAGCTGTTCATGCTGGTCACGCCACTGTTTTTTCAAGTCGTTATGGATAAGGTGCTGGTGCATCACAGCATCAGCACACTGAACGTGATTGTCATTGGAATGGTGGTGATAGCTGTCTTCGAGGTGCTGCTTGGTGGACTGCGAACCTATATTTTTTCGCATACCGCCAGTCGAATCGACGTCGAGTTAGGTGCGAAGCTGTTTCGCCATCTGCTCGCTCTACCGATCTCTTATTTCCAGTCGCGACGCACAGGCGAGGTCGTCGCGCGCGTGCGCGAGTTGGATACGCTGCGCGAGTTCATCACCAGCTCGGCATTGACGCTGGTGATCGATCTGCTTTTCACGATGATCTTCTTGGTCGTGATGTGGTTCTACAGCCCCAAGCTGACCGGTATTGTCCTTCTGACACTACCTTGTTATGTGCTGATCGCGGTTTTCGTCACGCCGATACTTCGCAAGCGAGTCGAAGAGAGGTTTAAGCATGGTGCTGAAAATCAGTCGTTTTTGGTCGAGTCGGTAAGCGGGGCGGAAACGATCAAGGCGATGTCGGTCCAACCGCAGTCGCAGGAGCGGTGGGAAAGTCTGCTGGCCGCCTATGTGAGATCGAGCTTTCGTGCATCGAACCTTGGCAATATCGCTGGGCAAGCCGTGCAGTTGGTGTCGAAAATGGGCAGTGCGGCAATCCTGTTTTTCGGCGCATCGTTGGTGATCGGCAATCAACTAACAGTGGGCCAACTGATCGCCTTCAATATGTTCGCAGGCTATGTCACCGCACCCGTCTTGCGCTTGTCGCAGCTATGGAATGATTTCCAACAGGCACGTCTTGCCGTCGAGCGCTTGGGCGATATTTTGAATAGCCCGACGGAGCCTGGCTACAACCCCGGACGATCCACGATCGGATCGATCGATGGCGAGCTGACATTCGATCAAGTGACGTTCCGTTATCGGCCGGATAAGCCGGAGACGTTGCGGCGTCTCAGCTTCAAGGTCGAGGCGGGGCAGACTATAGGCATAGTCGGGCCATCGGGTTCGGGCAAGAGCACACTGACCAAACTAGTGCAACGCATGTACGTGCCGGAATCGGGACGTGTCTGCATCGACGGCTACGATCTGGCGACTATCGATACGCAATGGCTGCGTACGCAGATCGGCGTGGTGCTGCAAGAAAACTTGCTTTTTAGCTGCTCGGTGCGGGACAACATCGCATTGGCCGATCCATCGATGCCGATGGATCGAATTGTGGAGGCGGCCAAGCAAGCCGGTGCGCATGATTTCATCGTCGGCTTATCCGAAGGGTACGACACTCGAATCGAAGAGCGCGGCGTCAATCTGTCTGGCGGACAACGTCAGCGGATCGCCATCGCCCGTGCATTGGTGTCCGACCCGCGAATTCTGATCTTGGATGAGGCGACCTCTGCCCTCGACTACGAATCGGAGAGCATCATCCAGCAGAACATGCGCCAGATATGCGCCGGGCGCACCGTATTGATCATTGCGCACCGCTTATCGACGGTTCGGAACGCCGACCGGATCTTCACGATCGAGGGTGGGCAACTCATAGAAGATGGTACGCATGACGAACTGATCGAGCGCAATGGCCGTTACGCTCGTTTGTGTCGGCTCCAGGCAGGAGAGACATGGTGATCGCCAAAGCATTCCCGGCGTTCGTAAAGTGGTGTCGAAGCAAAAGTTCGGGGTGGTCGCGTAGCGGGCCGAAGCACGAGCATGAATTCTTGCCTGCTGCGCTTGAAATACTGGAGACGCCGCCCTCGCCGACCGGCAGGATGGTCGCGCTCTTGCTTTGCTGCCTTTTTCTGATCGCTTTGGTCTGGTCTTTTCTCGGCCGCATCGACGTGAACGCGACCGCTTCGGCTCAGCTGGTGCCGATCGGTGGAGTCAAAACGATCCAATCCCTCGAAACGGCCGTGGTTCGAAGGATTCTGGTCGACAACGGTCAGACGGTGGTCAAAGGCGATCTATTGGTTGAGCTGGATACGACCGAAAACGCTACCGATATTTCCCAGTTGAGAAACGAGCGCGCGCGCGCGAAGGAAGATTTCTATCGATATGCCGCATTTCTGGCCGAGATAGCAGACGATTCGCTTGCTTTGGGTGCTAGCGAAAATGCGGTACTGGATACTCTGGCGGGGCAAGTGCGCAATGGAAAATCGGGTGCTCATGGAATCAGTCCTTCGGATGATGCGTCGATGATCGGCACCTTGCCGGATAAGCAAAAGCGGTTGTTGCTTGCGAAGTTGGCGGCGTACCAAGCAAAGCGTACAAGCCTGGATGCGCAAATACGCGAGAGTGATGCTGTTATCCGCTCAAGCCGGCATGAAGTGAGAAGCCTAAGAAATCGACTCGCGCTGTTAGAAACCAAAGCGAGTGCGCTGAAGAAGATGGTCGACCGTCATGGTGATGCACGTTTGCAGTGGCTAGAGGTGAAACAGGAGCGTGAAGAGACCCGGGACAAAGTTGCGATTGAGCACGAGCGTGCATTACAGGCGCAGGCCAGCAATGCCCATCTACGTGCGGCGTCAAAGCAATACCAAGCGGAAACCGTGCGTGACGTGCTAAGTAAGGCGGTGGAGGCGCGCGACACAATAGTAAAAAACGCGCTGGATATCGAGCGTCATCGCGAACGTGAGCGCCATCGATATTTACGAGCGCCAGTCACCGGATCGGTGCAAGAACTGCAAGTTCGCACCGTCGGCGGTGTGGTGCAACCTGCGCAGGCATTGATGATCGTCGTACCGCATGACGCGCCAATGGCGTTCGACGCCAAGATCCTGAACCAAGACATCGGTTTCGTCCGGCCCGGGCAGTCCGTGCGTTTGAAAGTCGACAGTTTTCCATATACCAAATATGGCGTTTTGAATGGCACGGTTCGGCATCTCTCCTCCGATGCAACGCCCGATGAAGATCTGGGTCTGGTCTATATGGCTCGAATCGATGTCGACGGGGACATGACCACCGCTAGGGGCACAACATTACCGCTACGTGTAGGTATGGCCGCGACGGCAGAGATCAGAACGGATAACCGACGAGTGATCGATTTTCTGTTGTCGCCCATCAAAGCAGTCGCCAACGAGGCCTTCAGAGAGCGGTGAGGCGGTGGCGCGCAGCACCATTCTAAACAGGAGGGCGGACACCCACAGTCGAATCAATCGAAAATCGAATATCAGCCGTAGTAGTAAGCCAATGTGCCAGCGAGTCTCGGCGCTAGCAACTGTGCGAAATCACCGTTAGACCTTTGAAGCGATCAACACGACTATGACCAATATCTCATCTGACAACGTATTAGATGGCACCGATCTGCGACCGTCGCATGGCAGTCATGCCGTTTCGGCGGGGAACTTGCCCAATGCCGAGGCGATCAAGCCATTTCCCCTGACCGCCGAGCAAGCCGCTACATACGAAGAAATATTGAGCGAAATGAAGCAAGCTCAACAGTTGAATATGCGCAAGAATGCCGCCATCGAAGCAGGCATACAGGCGGCGAAATCGCAAGACTCGAGGCCCAATTTAGTTTATGTCGCTGGTCTGATTCGTACCAACGAGCAGGGCCACGACGAAATAGCCTTTGTGCCGGGTGGCGAGAAAAATGGCGATACCTCAGGCGCAGGTACCATCCGCTGGGTGAATACGGGTAGCGGCGCCGTAAGCGAATGGCAGCGCAGCGTAGGTCAGTACGCGGGCATCTTGGACAAGGGCGTTAAGGTTGTCCAAAGTGGCGAGCACCAGGGAAAATTTATGTTCAGCGGCACCACCGAGGGCGATGCTGTGAATACTGTCAGCGCGTCGATTGTCTTGGAAACCTTGCTGGCCTCGGATGGAGCCAATAGCAAATCCGAGCGACAATTAATATTCGGTAATATTTCTGAATCAATAAAAAACATTACAGATGTTCACGCGGGCCAATTGTCTTCAAGTGAAAAGGCCGAATTAACACGATTACTGAAAGAGCAAAAAAGAATTGCAGATGCCGATTCCGCTATACTGACCGCTGCCCAACTTAGATTGACGGGGCCCTCTGCAATTCTGCAGCACCTGAGCGAAACCTCGAAGACATGGGGCCCGGTAGCGAAGCTAGGAGGCATTGGTCTTGATTTACTCAGTAAGGCATTTGATATTTATCACACCGTGACCGCCAGTATTGCGCTAAAAGATGCAAAAACTGCGACAGACAGAAGCACCGCAATCACGCAGCTGGTAACTGCGTCGGCAGGATTAGGCATAGGAGTTGCCGCTACCATTACATCTATGATCGCGACCACTGCAGCAGCTGGTGCGGTTCTCGGTGTTTTAGGATCGGCTGCTGCTGGTGTTGGTATTAATATAGCTGTCAGCGCTTTTAATGATCAGGCAAAAAGAATTGATCAAGAACTCGCCTGGTTAAATGAGATTGGCGAAGGGGTGCTTAACCTTGGCTTAAAAATCGAATCGGGCGTATTGTACGCGCATGAACGTGCAGTGGTAAGCGAAATCGACCTGGTCAATAAAACCATGCGGTATGGTGACGTGAAAATTCATGATTCGTATGATCCCGGTCAGGGGCGAAGTCCCAAATACTCCGGGAAATGGCTGAATTTTTACGAGGCTTATGGCGCCGACAAAGAAATCTCGATCGATACGGATAAGCTGAAAACATCGAGTATTTTTTTGCCTTTCGGCGTATCGAAAGAGATTTCATATCAACCCAGGAGTGCGCCGGGCATGGCGAAAGCCAACGGTCCCGCCGCTGATAGATTGGTCGAATACTTCAATGGCAAGGACGGCAAAGGCAATTTCGTGCGTAATAAGTACGCAATGTTCGGTTCCTGGCATGTCGCCGACTTCGAAGAGCGTAGGAAGCATACGCCGTTTACATTAAAATTAGACAATGTCGCTCGAGCTATATATATTCCTTCTGTTAAAAACGATGACTATCGTAGGCACCTAAGTTACACCATTGTCGGGGGCGGAAATACCTATGCATTGGTGACCAGTGCCTGGAATACGAGCTTGACTATCGCTCCAAGTATGGCAGACAAAGAGGCGTGGATCATCGACGTTACTGCATCGGCTTCAGAAAGATCTGAAGCCGATGGCAACGGCGCATGGAAGCATAACGTTCTAAAAGACGTTGACATATCCGATAAACGGATGATCGTAGGAGGCCAAGAGATCACATTTTCTGGCAGGCCGCCGAAAAATTTATCGCTTCAGCTGGATATACATGGGACATCCGGCCTATCGCTGCTATTGAAATACGATTGGGAAAAACAAAGTTTCAGTGCAAACCTTATTGCCACTAATAACAACTTGAGCATTTCCGAAATTTCGAAACTCAATGAATCGATTGCGCGTAGCGGGTTGAAATTTCCGGATATCGTGCCGGTTTCTGCCCATCTGCTAGGCGTCGACTATTTCGGCGCCGTTAATTTGAACGACAAGACTTCGTTGCTCGCTGGAGTCAATAAAGAAACCAACAAAATACAATTTTTTAAAGACGGCGGAGAACTTCAAATTCTCAATTACGGGGGAAAAATAGATTCCGTCGGAGCAGATTCAATCGCTCTGAAAGACGATAAAAATAATCTGTCAACCTTCAAGGTAACAAAATCCGGGGCACATATGTTGCCATTGGTAATGGAGAACGCCGAATACTCCCATCAAGAGGGGGATTCTATTTCGATATTTTTTAAGAGCGGATTTAACAATGAGGTCCGCGTTCCAGATGCTGTGATTTCCCTCATGGGGAAACGTAGGAAATTGATTGTCACCAACTTCTCGATGTCTGAAGTGAACCCTTACCTAAACACGCTCAACGCTTCAAGCTGGCTTTTCCCGCAATGGATCGAAGAAGTACACATTTTCACTACGGGCCCACTTAATCTACTACTCGCAGGCGACGTGCATTCGTATAAAGCAATATCAGCTGGAGACGATCTTTTGCTGGTCGCTTCCGACGGGCTTCGTATCAGAATAGACCAAGGTTATTCCCAAGAACGAATCGATCACACTAATCTAAAGATACGGATTGGTGGGAAAGATATATTTGCGAAAGATCTGGCGGACATGCTCGATCGTGGATCTTTGTCTGCAGATAAGTCGATCGATATCTCGAGCAAACGGGTCATGGAAGGATATGGTGAGTTACTCAGCAAAGCGTCCGAAAAAAGTGGTAAGCGGATTTACTATAGTCGAGAAAAAGGCGCTGTTGCCGTATTGCGCCACGATGGCAATGAGTTGTTAAGCCGCAGTGTGCCAGAAAATTTAGAAGAATTAGCTTGGGGCGAAGCAATTCCGGGCGTGAAGGGAAGCGATATAGAATATTATTATAATAAAGAAAAAAATCATATCGTCTATGTTAAAAACGGGGAGGCCCCGTATGTATGGCAATTGCCAAATTATTTTGCGTGGAATGAACTCGGAAAGCTGGAAAACCTTCGCATCGAAGGGCATTCAATTCGATTTAATTTTGCTAAAGGAAATAAAGCCAGGAATATCTTGGTTCCGTGGTTTTACACTGAAGGCGACATTCTAACTATGCGAGACAGCCAGGGCGCAAATTTCAAGAGTGAGATAAAAGCGAAGGCTTTTACGGATGATGTCGATCCGATGCTCACGCTAGAGCGGTTCGCGCTGATGCATTATCGCGAAAGTGTCGGCGCGGCTCATACGCTGAGTACCCCCTCGGTATCGGACGAGCATTCGACTCAGGACTTGGTGTTAGCCGGTAGCGATGCGCGTAAGTTGGCCATCGGTCATGCTCGCACGGCTCAGGCCGACGTGGAGGCGACCTTATTTGTGCAGACGTTAAATGCTTATCTGGACGACGAGACAAGTGTGATGGCCGCAACAGAGTCGTCCATTACGTTTAGTCCGCCCATACTGGCCAGCGCGCTGCATTGATGTCGATGTTTCCGACCTTTTCAGCTGGGGTTTGATCTGGCGGTTGGGGCAGTGGGCGCCGGACACCCACAGCCCCAACCCCGTCTAGAGGTTCGTGCCTTCTGCTTCAACGTATGGAGATGACCCGTGGTCAGTAACGGCGCACTCCTTCTCGCGCACACCGCGTATGTACCGAGTGTGCTGGTCGTTTGGGGCGTGAGTTCCGCCACCATGAAATGTGCGCTGCTGGAAATCATCGTTCGACAGCTCGGGCTGTTACATTCAGGTTGGGCGGGTTTACCCGCTTGATCGTCGAGCTTCGAAACCGGTCGAGTAAATGCTGCGCGTATTCACGAGATTGTCTCGTGCACTCGATGGTTGACGATTGCGCTAGTGGCCTAGTTATCCTAGATAAGACTGACGCCAATAGAAAAAAACAGACACATTAGCGTAACAAGGTAATCCAAATAAGCAATGAATAGATATAAATAGCAGGGAGCAGTTGTTTAAAAGAAATCTAAGCACCCCATCAAATCTGCTGATCGTTTAGGTTTCATCATGGTTGCCGTTCGCTGCATCACCCTATGTCTGCCACTTGTTTTATTGCAGACTGTGTCTGCTTACACCTTGGTCGATGCTGTAGACGCCGTACGCGTTTACGCGCCGGAATTGGCGGCGGCGGCCGAGCGACTGGCGAGCGACGAGCAGCGTATCCAAGGGCAAGCGCAACTCTTGCCTCGTGTGAGTCTCGATACCCGGTACGCCAGCGGACCACGACGTTCGACGATGCAATTCGGGAGCGATGGCAGAGTGGCCGAGTTGAACGGCGCACTGAGCCTGCGCCAGCCGGTTTTTGACGTTCCAAGGTATGCGCGCTACGAGCGTGGGATTGCGATTGCCGAAGAGGGCGCGGCAGCGTTCTCGCTAAGCCGACAAAAAATCGTATTGGAAACCGCCAACGCCTACCTCGATGTGCTTGGCGCACGCCAAAACTTAAAAACCACCGAGACCAGTTTGGCGGCGCTGGACTGGCAACTGGCCAAAGTTCGCGACGAAGCCGCGTTGGGCCTGTCGGATTCGATCGATGCACGCGAGGCGGGTGCGGCGTATGACGCAGCGGCGGCCGAGCATCTGGGCGTTTTGCACACCCTGCGCAACTCCGAACGAACGTTCGAACGCTTGACTGGCCTTGACGCAACGCAAGTAACGGGCGCTTTTTTATCCTTGCCTCCGGATCACGACCGCCTTTTGAAGGAGTTGACCGCTCAAGGCGTTCATCCCAAAAACAACGCAGCGTTACGGCACGGACTGACGAAGATCGAGGTCGCGCAAGCCGAATATCGCGAACGTAAAGGTCTTCGTCTACCCACTGTAGAGCTGTACGCCCAACAACACTATCGCGACGAATCGAAGGGTACGTTTGACTATAGCGCTCGACGACACAGCAGCTCGTTCGGCGTGGCCTTGAATTGGGACATCTACTTGGGCGGCGCAACCCAATCTCAAGTACGCGAAGCAGAGCACAATCTGATTAGTCTGAAAAAAAAAGCTCAGGCGCTGCGATTGAGTGCCGACAGCGCAATCAGGCGCCAGATCCTGGCGGTCGAATTGGGAGGAGAGCAGATCAGAGCGACTCGCCGGCAAGTCCGTTCCGCTGAAAGCAAGCTCGCAGCAACGCGAGACGGAAAGGAGCTTGGGGTTCGTAGCAATCTGGACATATTGAAAGCAGAGGACTCCTTCTCGGATGCGAAACGGCAGTTGGCGAATGCTTATCATGCCTACTTCGAAGCGCGGCTACAGCTTGCATTCGAGCAAGGGCGTCTGGAGGATGGCACGCTAAAAACCATATCGGATGCACTGAGTCCAGCCGGCACCGAAACGGTAGATGGAATGCAGTATGAAAACGGATGAGGCAGCGCGACCGAGCGCGCCTACCGTCGAAGGCGGCGACGACCAGAGCGACTTCAATCGGGCGTCCGCGCTTAAGGCCATCGAGCTGCTGCTGGCCACGTTTCGAATGCCGACTAATCGCGCAGCGCTGTCGCGCGAGCTGATCGGCACGGCTGTCGAGCCGCAGCAGATCATTCGGCTATTGCGCCGCCTCGATTTGAAAGCTCGCGCGGTCACGACATCTATCGAACGACTGGCAAAAACACCTTTACCGGCATTGGCGTTAATGAACGGCGGTGACTATAGCCTGATCGGTAAGGTCGCCGAAGAAAAGGTGGTTGTGCAGAACCCCATGTCGGGTCAAGTCAAGGTGATTGCACTGGAGGAGTTCCACGCACTTTGGACCGGTACGCTGATTCTCGTCACGCAACGCGCCCGGCTCGCGGGCGCTGGTAGCAAGTTCGATATCGCTTGGTTCCTGCCCGCATTTCTCAAATATCGCCGAATTCTTGGTGAGGTGCTCGTCGCATCCCTGTTTTTGCAGCTCTTCATGCTGGTCACACCACTGTTCTTTCAGGTGGTCATGGATAAGGTATTGGTTCATCACAGCCTCAATACTTTGAACGTCATCGTGCTCGGCATGGTGACCATTGCTTTCTTCGAGGTCCTATTGAGCTGCCTCAGGACCTATGCCTTCACGCATACCGCAAATCGAATCGATGTCGAACTCGGCTCGAAATTGTTCAGGCATTTGCTTGCTCTGCCGGTGTCTTACTTTCACTCCCGCCGAGTCGGCGAAGTGGTGGCGCGTATACGCGAACTGGAGACGATACGCGAGTTCATCACGAGCTCTGCACTGACGCTGGTGATCGATTTGTTGTTCACCGTCATCTTTCTGATGGTGATGTGGTTCTACAGTCCGAAGCTCACCGGAATAGTGCTGTTGACCTTGCCATGTTATGTGGTGATCGCGCTGATCGTCACTCCGATACTGCGCAAACGGATCGACAGGAAGTTTCGGCATGGCGCCGAAAGTCAATCGTTTTTGGTCGAGTCGGTCTGCGGTGTAGAAACGCTGAAGGCGTTGTCGGTCCAGGCGCAGTCGCAAGCGCGCTGGGAAAACCTGCTGGCTGCCTATGTTAGATCGAGCTTTCGAGCTTCGAATTTGGGGAATATCGCCGGGCAGTCCGTTCAACTGGTATCCAAAATAGGCAGCGCGGCCATCCTGTTTTTTGGTGCCCGATATGTGATTGGCAATGAAATGACGGTCGGTCAACTCATTGCGTTCAACATGTTCGCGGGCTATGTAACTGCGCCGGTATTACGGCTGTCGCAGCTATGGAACGATTTTCAACAGGCGCGTCTTGCGATCGAACGCCTTGGAGACGTTCTAAACAATCCGACGGAACCCGGATACAACCCCGGACGCTCGACGATAGGATCGATTAAGGGCGATCTCGTTTTCGAACAAGTCAGCTTTCGCTATCGATCAGATAAGCCCGAAGTGCTGCGCCAGCTCAGCCTCAAAATCGAGGCCGGGCAAACCGTGGGTATTGTCGGTGCATCAGGTTCGGGAAAAAGCACTTTGGCAAAGCTGGTGCAACGTATGTACATACCGGAATCCGGCCGTGTCTGTGTCGATGGTTACGATCTGGCAATGATCGACGCACACTGGCTGCGAACGCAAATCGGCGTAGTTCTACAAGAAAATCTGCTTTTCAGCCGTTCGGTGCGCGACAACATTGCGCTTGCCGATCCAGCTATACCGATGGAGCAAATCACCGAGGCGGCAACCCAAGCCGGAGCGCATGACTTCATCGCTGGGCTATCCGACGGCTACGACACTTTGATCGAAGAGCGCGGCGCGAATCTGTCGGGTGGTCAGCGCCAGCGTATCGCCATCGCGCGGGCATTGGTGACCAATCCACGTATCCTGATTTTGGATGAAGCGACCTCGGCCTTGGATTACGAATCGGAAAGCATCATTCAGAAGAACATGCGAAAAATATGTGCGGGACGAACCGTGTTAATCATCGCTCACCGCTTATCGACTGTCAGGCATGCCGACCGGATACTCACAATCGAGGCGGGTCAGCTAGTGGAGGATGGAACTCGCGAGCAATTGATCGAACAAAATGGACGCTACGCTAAATTGTGTCGTATTCAGTCCGGAGAGGGTGCGTGATGACGGGCCGCCTGAAGCGCCGATCGAGGCACGAACGAGAGTTTCTGCCCGCTGCCTTGGAAATACTGGAAACCCCACCTTCACCGACTGGGCGAGCAACGGCAAT
>CAMDNZ010000002.1 GCA_945903445.1 Bordetella parapertussis | reverse complement strand
CGCCTTGGCCCAGCGCCACGCGCGCGCGCGCGCGCCAGTACACCCCCACCGTCTCGTCCCGCTGCGAGTGCGGCATGTAGGCGATGGACGCATCGACCCATTTCCAGTCGATACGCGGCTGACGCAGGGCCGAGCGCACCTTCCAAGCCTGGCTGTATTCGGTCATGGGAATATGACCAGCCTCGACATACCATTGATGCGCCCGGTTATCGAGATTGAGCGCAGCAATGATTGCGAATTGGCTGCGCACCCAGGCCAGGTCTTCAGCCGGCAACTGCCCGGCCCACTCGCGGCGAACATAGGCGTCGCCGGGCTCGCGGTCGGTACGGGCCAAACGAGCCAACGCCACCGACACCATTTCCTGGCTCATGCGATCGCGCGGCGCTTTAGGCTGAACGGCCAGCCATCGCATCGGATTCTTGTACATCTCGTCGAAGGCTTTGCGTGAGCCCTGACCGAACATCAACACGGCAAATCGACTGGCCTCGACCGGCTTGTTCTGCTCGACGGCATCGCGCAAGAAATATTGCAGATGGGCGTAGCTCAATGCTTTGTCGGCGACCATGCGCTCGAACAGCGACCAGCAGGCGTTAACCGGCTCGAACGCTTTCATCGCGTCTTCAGCCGATACCTTGGTACCCGTGGCTTGACGCGCTTCCATCTGCGCACACACGACGTGACTGTTGGGGGCCTGAACCTCACCCAGCTGACGTACCCGCTTCCAGTCGCCGATGCGCGAGGCCGCCAATACCCAGTCACCCCGCAATTTGTCGGCCAGATAGGCGTCCGAATGGCGCGACATGAAGCGTTCGAACGCCTGGGTCGGCCACGTCGCCGGGGGCATGTTCCACAAGTTGTAGCGCAGCGCCCAATACTGGGGATACATCGCCAGCAGGTCTTCTTCGGCCTGGGGAGCGAGGTCGCCCAGCACCGACCACTGCCGCCGGTTCATCGCCTCGCGCGCCGCGACCACGGCAGGCAGCGTGGGCGACATCACCAAGGGTGCGATGGTGGCGGCCAGGCTGGGGCCGCTGACCTCGGTGGGGTGTCCGATAGCGTGAGTGCCGTTGGCTTGCCCTGCGGCGCGCTGGGGCGTTTGCTGGGGCTGCTGGGCATCGACCGACGAACAGGCCGTCATGCCCCACGCCAAGCCGAGCGCACCCAACAATGAAATCTGATACTTTGAGGCCAACCACCCACGCTTCATTGCTACCCCGATACTCGATATTTGCCGCATGACTCGCGAAAACACAGAGAATACCGCAACCGACCTGCGTACCCGCCTGCGCGCAGGCCGCAGCGCCATGACCAAAACCAGCCGCAGCC
This sequence comes from Bordetella parapertussis, assembly GCA_945903445.1. GTDB lineage: Bacteria > Pseudomonadota > Gammaproteobacteria > Burkholderiales > Burkholderiaceae_B > Schauerella. The sequence goes on along the minus strand of CAMDNZ010000002.1, from coordinate 110,439 downwards.
GGGGCGCATTGCTGATGCGGGCACGCCTGTTCGCCTGGCTGGGCACGTATCGCAGCGAATCCGCCAGCGCCGGACGACCCGCTCCGGCAGTGATCGCCGCGTTCTGGCCAATGGCCGACGAACCCGATTTGCGTCCGCTGCTCACTCAGTGGTCCGACGATCCCGCCTTGACCGTGGCCTTGCCCGTCATCGAATCGCGGGGTGCGCCGCTGCGCTTCGACCGCTGGCACCCCGACATGGCCATGACCGACGGCGCTTACGGCATCGCCATACCGCAGACATCGCAAGCCGTGGTGCCCGACATCGTGCTGGTGCCCACGCTGGGCTACACCGCACAGGGCGACCGGGTCGGCTATGGTGCAGGCTATTACGACCGCACATTGGCCGCGTGGCGGGAAGTCGGCCATCGGCCCGTCGCCATCGGCATCGCATGGGCCACAGGCAAACTCGACACCGCACACGTCCCTGCCCCGCACGATCAGCGCCTGGATGCCATCCTGACAGAAGACGGCTGGCTGCCCGCCGCACCGGGCCAAGCGCCGTCGAAACCCACTCGCTCCCTGTTTTCGGTTCGCCTGGGCGGTTGAGCACGCAGCCTGCGGCAAGGGCGAGGGCTGGGGACGGAAGGCTGGCCCAATGTGGTGCGTATTCGCCCTGATTGGTGCGTCCTTGCCCTGGATCGAGGCGTTCGAACGCAGCACGCTCGGAAAAAGCCCTGCTGCGCATGTGCGCTGGGACGGGGCATGCTGCGGATAATCCGATTGGCATAAGGCTTGCTTTACTTTTATCGAGCGGCCAACCGGTACGATCAACACTATGCTGTATGCCCCTTGCCCAGCTGGGGGACAAAGGAGCCGCCCCATGACAGATGCCTCGCCGCCCGGCGCACGCGCCTATGACGAGATGATGGAAGCCTCAGGAGGCATCCGTTCGCACTACCAGGGTTTCGACAGATGGTTGTCGGAGCAATCGCACGAATCGATGGTGACCCGGCGGCTGGAAGCTGATCTGAATTTTCGACGGGTGGGCATCACCTTCTCGGTGGTCGGCGACGAGGCGGGCACCGAGCGCCTGATTCCCTTCGACCTTATCCCACGTGTCATTCCCGCCTCCGAATGGCGAGTGCTGGATGCCGGTTTGAAGCAGCGGGTTCGCGCACTGAACCGCTTCATCTACGATATTTATCACGGCCAGGATATTGTCCGCGCAGGCCACATCCCGGCCGAGCAACTGTTCTCCAATGCGCAGTATCGGCCGGAGATGCAAGACATCGACGTGGCCGAAGACATCTACTGCCATGTCGCGGGCATCGACGTCGTGCGAGCGGGCGCGGGCGAGTTCTACGTATTGGAAGACAACCTGCGCGTGCCCTCGGGCGTGTCGTACATGCTGGAGAACCGGAAGATGTCGATGCGACTGATGCCCGAAGCGTTCAGCCGCATCACCGTCGAGCCCGTCGCGCACTATCCCGATCTGCTGCTGGACAATTTGCGCGAGTGTGCTCCCCGTGGCAGCGACAATCCTACGGTCGTGGTGCTGACGCCAGGCATGTACAACTCCGCCTACTTCGAACACGCGTTTCTGGCCCAGCAAATGGGCGTGGAGCTGGTCGAAGGCCGCGACTTGTTCGTCGATCGCAATACCGTGTTCATGCGAACCACACGCGGACCGCGCCGAGTCGATGTGATCTATCGCCGCATCGACGACGACTTTCTCGATCCCTTGGCGTTTCGAGGCGACTCGGCACTCGGTGTGCCGGGCCTCCTGTCGGTTTATCGCGCAGGCCGCGTGACGCTGGCCAATGCCATCGGCACCGGCATTGCCGACGACAAGTCGATCTATCTGCACGTGCCTCAGATGATTCGGTTCTATCTGGGTGAAGAGCCGATTTTGAACAACGTGCCGACCTGGCAGTGCGCCCGGCCCGACGAGCTGTCGTATGTGCTAGCCAATATGCACGAGCTGGTCGTGAAAGAGGTCCATGGCGCAGGCGGCTACGGCATGCTGGTCGGCCCGTCGTCCACGCGAGCGCAGATCGAGGCGTTCAAGGACATCGTTCGCAGCAATCCCGGCAATTACATCGCTCAACCCACCCTGGCCTTGTCCACCGTACCCACTTATGTCGAATCGGGCATCGCACCGCGGCACGTCGATCTGCGTCCGTATGTGCTGTGCGGTAAAGAGATACGAACCGTGCCGGGCGGCTTGTGCCGAGTCGCCCTGCGCGAGGGCTCGCTGGTGGTCAACAGCAGTCAGGGCGGGGGCACCAAGGATACGTGGGTACTGGAGGAGGATGCCGCATGCTGAGCCGTACCGCCGACAATCTTTTCTGGATGTGCCGCTACCTGGAACGCGCCGAGAACACGGCACGCATGCTGGATGTGAACTTGCAGATGTCGCTACTGCCGCAAGTGGCGTCGGCCCGCGCCGCAACCTGGCGCGCCATGCTGCGCATTTCCGAATTGCAAGACGCGTTCGACGCCCGCTATCAACATGCGACGCCGCGAGAACTGATGGATTTCATGGTGCGAGATGGCGAGAACCCATCGTCGATTTTCAGTTGCTTGCGTGCCGCACGCGAGAACGCTCGCGCAGTACGCGGTCAACTGACCACCGAGTTGTGGGAAACGCACAACCAGACCTGGATCGAACTACAGCGACAACTGCGAGACGGCCAGCCCGAACGCAATCCCGCCGAGTTTTTCGAGTGGGTGAAATTCCGTTCTCACATCGCCCGAGGCGTGACCGTGGGCACCATGCTGACCGACGAATCGCTGTGTTTTCAGCGCTTGGGCATGCACCTGGAACGCGCCGACAACACGGCTCGTTTGCTGGATGTGAAGTTTCACGAAGCCGACGATCACGATGCTGCGACGGCAATGCCTGTGGAAGCCGCTTCGATCGAACCTGGCGCACCGCGAGCGCTGGGTTCGCACGGTGAGTTCTATCGGTGGTCGGCCATTCTGGGGTCGGTGTCGGCACTAGAAACCTATCGCAAAGCCTATCGCGATGTCATTGCGCCAGATCGGGTCGCCGAGTTGTTGATTTTGCGAGGCGATATGCCACGCTCGCTGCTGGCATCGGTCAGCGCGGTGGCCGAAGATCTCGCACGGGTGCGCAACGAGCATTCCGCAGAGACCGAAAGACGAGCGGGCATGTTGGCCGCCGAATTGCGCTTCGGTCGTATCGAGTCGATTCTGCAAGGCGGGCTGCATGCCTTTCTCGACCGTTTTCTGGAACAGATCAATGATCTGGGCAACCGAATCAGCCAGGATTTCCTGGTTCCCCTGCGCGCTTAAAGAGAGACCCCAGCCATGCGACATCTCATCAAGCACGTCACCCATTACGCGTATACGCAGCCGGTGCGATACAGCATCCAACTGCTACGCCTGACCCCGCGCATGGATTCGCATCAACATGCCATCAAATGGAATATCGACGCACCGGGCGAACTCGATCAGTATGTCGATGCTTATGGCAACGTCACTCACACGCTCACACTGACTCGGCCGCACACCGATATCGCGCTGTACGTCAGCGGTCAGGTCGAGGTGCTGCCCACACAAGACGGACGCATACTGGGCGAAGACAGCCGCCTGCCGATTGCGGCCTTCAACGTGCCCACCGCACTGACCCGGGGCGACGAATCGATTCGCGCGTTTTGTGCCGACGCCCTGCCCGCCGGGCTGCATACGCCTGCCGACGCACTGCAGCTGGCCAACGCCATTTGCGAACGGGTGGACTATGTTCCCGGCACCACCGACGTCACCACCCCGGCGACCGACGTACTGCGTCAGGGACGTGGCGTCTGCCAAGACCACTCCCACCTGTTTCTGGCCTGCGCCCACCTGCTGGGCCGCCCGGCCCGCTACGTCAGCGGCTATCTATACACCACCGCCGAACACGCCGCCAGCCACGCCTGGTGCGACGTGTGGCTGGTCGATTTGGGCTGGGTGAGCATCGACGTCACCAACCGGCAATTCGCCTCCGACTGTCACTGCCGACTGGCCGTGGCACGCGATTACGATGCGGCGTCGCCGATACGTGGCGTCCGTACGGGCGGCGGCGACGAAACCATGCACGTTTCGGTCCAGGTTCGGGCCATGAATCAATAATCGGATTACGGCAGCATTTGGCTACAATCCAACGCTGACCCACCCGTTTTCGATCATCATGACCTATTGTGTTGCCGCCCGCGTCGATGCGGGCTTGGTCTTCCTCTCCGACTCGCGCACCAATGCGGGCGTCGATCAAATCAGCGTGTTCCGCAAGCTCAACGTATTCGAACGTCCGGGCGAGCGCGTCGTCGTGCTGATGACCTCCGGTAACCTGGCGATCAGTCAGGCCGTGCTGAACGTGCTGGCCGCGCACGACGAGACGGACGCAGGATCGGTCTGGGCAGCACCCACGATGTACGACGTGGCCAGGCTGGTGGGCGAGGCTATCCGGCAAGTACACCGTCAGGACGGTGCCGCGTTGCTCGAACAGGGCATCGATTTCAATGTCTCCCTGATCGTCGGCGGGCAAATCGGCCAGGAGCGCTGCCGCTTGTTTCAGGTGTATGCAGCGGGCAACTTCATCGAGGCGCACCAAGATTGCACTTACTTTCAGATCGGTGAGGCCAAATACGGCAAACCCATTCTGGATCGCGTATTGGAACCTGGCACCTCGTTGGACGAAGCCGCCAAATGTGCACTGATCTCGATGGACTCGACCCTGCGTTCGAACATCTCGGTCGGCTTGCCGCTAGATTTGTTGGTGTATGACGCCGATAGTTTGAGCGTGACACATTTCGCGAGCATCGACGAACACAACGCCTACTTTCAAATGATTCGCACCAGTTGGGGCGAACGACTGCGCCAAGTGTTTGCAGAGATTCCCGATCCGATCTGGACCAATCCGGCAGCGGATCGATCGCTGGTGCCGGCCAACCGGGTGCATCAGCCGGTGCGGGTGCTGCCGCAAAGCAACGCCGGTGGCGAATACGCCACGCCGCAGGCGCTGGCGCAGAACGACGGCAGATCGAGTCAGCCCCAGTGAAGTTTCGAGCGCGGGCGCCCGTGCGCTGCCCATCGCATCTCGAAGCGCCGCCCGGATATCACCGCTGGCCGCTTGCCAAGAGCTCGTTCAAACCTGCCGCAGAGCGAGACTAACGGCCAAGCCGATCATCACCACGGCGATCACGCCGTCTAGAATGCGCCACGCGCCCGGGCGCTCGAACCACGGGGCCAGCAAGCGGGCACCGCAGGCCAACAGCGTCAGCCACAGCAGGCTGGCGCTGATAGCCCCTAAGGCATAGAGCATTCGAGCGTCGCTGAAGTTCTGAGCGATCGAGCCGACCATGACGATATCCAGCCAGAAGTGCGGATTGATCAGGGTGAAGGCCAACGCACCGGCAATGGCCGCGCCGCGTTCGTGGCGAACGGTGCTGACCGGACTGACGCCTGCCGCCCCCCACCATGCCCGCAGGCCAGACCGTAATCCATACCATGCCAGAAACGCCACGCCGCCCCAGCGGATGTACTCGGTCAAGCCCGGCGCAATGGCCAGCAAAGCTTGCAAGCCCAGCACGCTGCCCACAATCATGACGATGTCGGTCAATGCGCACACGGCCAACACGGTAAACAAATGCGCCCGCATCAGACCTTGCTTGATGATGAAGGCGCTTTGCGCCCCCACCACCATGAACAGCCCCAGGCCCGTGCCCACGCCACTGAGCCAGGCGGTAAACATGATGGACGGCGACAGCGTGGCAAACATAGGAGACTCGATTCGTTAGGGCTTCGGGTGGCATCATTGTCTGCGGGCTGGCCGGTAAAGTTAAGCTAAACTTATTCATCTTAGTTAAGCACTTCTTAATCATGGCACTGAATTTCGATGCAGGCCAACTGCGTGCGCTAGCGGCAGTCGTTGGCGAAGGCAGCTTCGAGCGAGCCGCGATCGTGCTGCATGTCACCCCGTCGGCGGTGTCGCAACGAATCCGGGCGCTGGAAGACCATGTCGGACGAGTATTAGTGCAGCGCACCACCCCGACACGCGCCACGCACGACGGCCAGATTCTGGTGCAATTGGCGCAACAAACGGCTTTGCTGGAAAGCGAAGCCGCGCACCGCATGGGATTGGTAGATGCCGACATGCCGCTGCCCCGGATCCCTGTGGCGGTTAACCATGACAGCCTGGAAACGTGGTTCGTCGCGGCAGCGCAAGCGTTTTCGGAAGGCGGCCCGACGACGCTCGAACTGCTGTCGGAAGATCAGGACCATACAGCGGATTTGTTGCGGTCCGGCGCGGTACTGGGTGCGGTCACGGCCTCGGCCGATCCGGTGCAGGGCTGCCGTAGCTATCCGCTAGGGGATATGCGCTATGCCGCCACCTGCAGCCCGGCTTTTTATGCACGCCACTTTGCGCGCGGCGTGACGGCCGAATCCCTGGCCCAGGCGCCGGTGCTGGTGTTCAACCATAAGGATCAGTTGCAGGCCAGGTTTGCCACCAGGGTAACGGGCAATGTGCCATGGCGTCCGCCGGTGTGGTGGATACCTTCGGCTCGGGCATTTGTGGAGGCCACGCTTCGAGGGCTGGGGTGGACGATGAATCCGCTATTGATGGTGCAAGAGCACCTGGACTCCGGACGGCTGGTGATGATCAAGCCCAGGGCGTTCGAGAAGGTGTCGCTGTACTGGCAGCATCGGCGAATGGATGCGGAAGTGATGACGCGATTGACGCAGTCAATTTTGAAATGTGCGGTCGAGCAACTTCTCGAACCACGCGCAATGGATAATAACCTGGGTATAAGAAGCGTAAAATCGCGCGGCGTATCAGTCTAACCAATCGCTTTCAAGCAAGACACTTTTCAGTACAGGACTGTAGATGCGACGCTTTACATTCATAGATTCAGGGGCAGGACAGGTACCAGACAGCGAAGCGGTATAAAAATGTCTAGTTTGCGAGCTATAGCTGTGCGATGTGCCTGGAAGCTGGCTAGGCGCAGCGCAAGCGAAGCTCAAAGGCGTGGGCGTGGTGGTGGTTCCATTGTTAACGACTAACTGAATACCGGTAGGATCGCTTCCCTGCAATGGTAGAGGAGCGGCCGATACGGTCTGGCCGTCTAGGATTCGTCGTAGTGATCGTAGCGTTCCCACCGATTTTGCCAAAATTCCGGTTCCGACATTTCGGTTCCTCTGCCACCGTAATACGCGTTCAACATCTCTTTGGTCAGACGTGCGGACCGAGCGATTCTGGTGTGAGAGGATCCGCCCCGCGCCACGATTTCTTCGTCTGCGATTAGTAGCAACATCATTAGACGGCGTCTCGAGCTTATGTTTTCGGGCGTGTCGGGCATCGAATCTAAGCATGCAAGATCGAATGACGCACGCTGAAAAACTCAGGCCCGGGCCTAATTTCGTATAGATATAAATTGCAGTTCTCGTCGAACGCATTACTACAGGCACTGCTACCGGAAGCCTCGGAGTCGTAAGCGGTGCCAGGGAAAGAAGAAGCTCCGAAATCGACTGCCACAACCAAATTTGCAGTAGATACGAAATGTGTCGTCCCGTCCTCCATTGTTGTGCCCTCGACGTGTTGCGCCAAATGCTCGCTAGGATTTGGCATTCCCCTACTCCTAGGTCACATTCCTTGCATTTCAGCAATGACGTCTGGCGCCTGTGTGTCGACTCGGTAAACGACGTCAGGAGGATCGAAGGCCCAGACGACCGGCGTGAGGGCAAAAGAAAACAGCAAAAACAACCGTTTGCTTTTTACGTGAGGCCGATCTCGATATAAAGGTTCGTCGCTATTTTTCACTCGCCCAAACGAAATGTCATTCCAATAAAGGACTAATAAATAATAGCGTGAGCTTTGATATTGACTCATTCGAATTTTTGTATGTCTTGCAGAATCGCCAGCCTTACTCTTGGTTTCGAGCAACAAGCACGATTATTGTCGCGCCCCGAACAACGCACTACCGATACGCACCTCGGTTGCTCCTTCTGCAATAGCTAGCGCAAAATCTCCACTCATACCCATCGACAGTCGATTTAGTTCGACATGACTCCCTGCCGTCTCGCGCGCTCTATCCCTCAATTCACGCAGCTGTGCAAAACACGCACGCACCAACGCCTGGTCGGCAGTTTGAGTAGCAACCGTCATCAAACCCTTCACCCGCAGCGCACTATACGGCGCCAGCGCGTCCAAAAATCCCACCAATCCAGTCGGCGCCAACCCGTGCTTGGATGCCTCGTCAGCCGTCTTCACCTGCACCAACACGTCCAAAGAGCGACCCTCGACCTGCAACCGGCGATCTAGCGCTTCGGCCAGTTCGATGCGGTCCAGGGTTTGCAGCTCGGCGGCCCAACGTGCCACGTCTTTCGCCTTGTTGGTTTGCACGTGACCGATCACCACCCAATCGGGTGCCTGCTCGGCCATGGCTTCGGCCTTCTGACGCAATTCCTGTAAGCGGTTTTCACCGAATCGATTCAGACCCAGGGCTTGCGCCTGTCGAATATCTTCGATGGGGAAGGTTTTGCTGACCGGCAGAATCGCCACGTCAGCCGGATTGCGGCCGGCCCGGGCGGCCGCGGCGGCCATGGCCTGACGCAATCCCGAAAGGCGCTGCGCCATGGAAAAAGAAGGGCTCATAAGGAATAAGCTGTGGATTGATCTTGCATAGACCGCAAGTGTAGGACGGACGTAGAATCTGCGCTTGCCCGGACGGATATCGTCCCGGTTCTGGCGTAAGTACGCCCGACCCTTCGTTGAATCTCCGGAAACAGCCATGGACAACACCAGCAGTCATCAACTGACGATGACCATTTTGATGACGCCTGACATGGCAAATTTCGCCGGCAATGTACACGGCGGCACGATTTTGAAGTATCTGGATCAGGTGGCATATGCCTGTGCGAGCCGGTACGCCGGCGAATACGTGGTGACGCTATCGGTCGATCAAGTCGTGTTTCGCGAGCCCATTCAGGTCGGCGAATTGGTGACCTTCCTGGCCTCGGTGAACTACACAGGACGCACTTCGATGGAAATCGGCATCAAGGTGGTGACCGAAGACATTCAGCGGCGGCTCATGCGTCATACCAACAGCTGCTACTTCACCATGGTCGCCGTCGATGCCGATCGCAAGCCTACACCGGTGCCACCCCTGGCGCCCAGCAACGAGGAAGAACGTCATCGCTACGCTGCGGCCGAACAGCGCAAGGCACTGCGCCAGCAATTGGAAAAACAGCACGTCGAAATCAAACGGGCGGCTTTATCCGTCTGATTCATACGTGCTGTCTTGCGGAACATTTATACGGAGTGCCTTGCTGGAACTGCGCATACGCGCCACTTGACCTGCGGGGCGTGGTGGACGCCGTCGGGCGTCGTTTCTTACGCTTCGCATTGCCATGCGTTCAGCCCAATGCATCGGGCGCACGGCGTCGCATCCAAAGCACTGCATTTAGTCCAAGCCCAATGCAGCGCACCCGATGCGACGGCCTTAGCGGCGGGTGATCGCAGCCAGCACGTAGCCAACGGCACCCGCGATCAGCAGTGCGCCAAACGGGTTGCGCTCGACTGCCTTGCTCACTTCGCAGGCGGCGCCCTTCAGCTGATCGACGGCTTCGCCGTACATATTTTGCATTTGGCCTTCGGCCTGTCGGGCATGACCACGCGACTCGGTATGATGATCGCCCGTCGCCGCCCCCAGCTTCTCTTCAACTTTGCCAGCCAGGTTCTTGGCAGTGCCTTCAACTCGGTTCAGATCGACCATGGGGTGTACTCCTAAAGGGTGAACAGGAATGAATGCTACAGAGTTTTCATTAGCATGTGCCGTGCCAGCCACCCCGGCAACATATAGGTCGATGACAAGTCCATGCCATGCCTCACCGCTTGCGGTGTCCGCCCGTGAACCCGCGTTCGTTGGCCCACACCACGGCGGCGCTACGACGATTGACGCCAATTTTTTCATACAAAGTAGCGACGTGATTACGCACGGTATGGCGCGAAATTTCCAGTTGCGCAGCGATCTCTGCATCCGACAGACCGCGACATAGCGCGCCCAGTACGTCGCGCTCACGTCGAGTCAGATCGGCCAATACGGCATCTTTGGCAGGGTCGCTGCCCGGACGGCGAACGTGCGCCAGACGCTCGATGACCGAGCGCGTGAACCATGACGTATCCTGCATAACTGCTTCCAAAGCGCCGATCAATTCGCCTTCCGTGCGCTTACGCTCGGTGAAATCCTGGAAGGTCACCAAGACGCACGGATCGCGGTTGATATCGACACGCTCGGCAGCCACCACGCAATCCAGCACATCGCCGTCCGGCGTGTCCATCTGCGCATCGAGTTCGCGCACCACACCATGCCGATCCAGGCTTTGCACGAACAGACGTAAATCGCCAGGATGCTTCCAAAGATCGAGTGACTTGAGGGTCTGACCGGAAACCTCCTCTTGTTTGCGTCGCATGACCTTACAGAACGCTTCGTTAACTTTCATCACCTGCCATTGTTTAAGTGCAATGACCATCATGGGCACCGGTGCCAAACGGAAGGCCTTGGCAAACAATTCTTCACTCACCGACAAAGCCTGTTCGGCCGCACGGCGCTTGGCCATGTCGGCAAAGGTCAACAGCATGCAAGATTCGCCGTGAACCTCCAGGTTCTGACCGGCCAACAACACGTATTTGCGCTGGCCGTCGCCCGTTCGGATCTCCGTTTCGGTCTGAGCGATGCCTCGCTCGTCGTCCCCGTCTGCAGCGGCTTGCAAAATATCGTCTACGAACAGGTCCAGCTCGCCCAAGCCGCGACCCAACACCATGTCTTTGCGGTACTGCGCCATCTGTAAAAACCCGTGGTTCACCTTCACGACTCGCAAGTCCGAAAGCCGACAGATCAGGGCGGGAGCGGGATTGGCGGCGAACGTTCGCTCGAATCGCAATTCGGCCTCGCAACGACGAGTGATGTCGTGATGCACCACGGCATAGCAGTCAGGTTCGTTGCCCACATTACCCAAAGCCAGTGTGTGCACCCGGTGGATGCCGAGTTGCTCGTCATCCTCGGGATGATGCAGGGACAAGGGCGTGGGCGTCATCTGCCGGCCGGCGATGGCTTGTTCCATCGGATAGTCTTCGCGCCGCAAGCGCTGACCGGTGCCGAAACGCAGGCGAAAGCGCGCACGATAATCCTTGACCGTCGCCCCCAGATCTCCGCCGCCAGAGACTTTGTGCATCGCCAATGCAACGCCGTTGGCCCACAGAATGCGGCCGCGACTATCCACCACGATGACGCCTTCGGACACCCCTTCGACAATCTTGCGTAGTTGGTCGATGGCCTGGCGTTGGGGATCTGCCGCAGAAGTCGTCATGCTGTCGCCTCGTAATGGGATAAACCCGCAGCCAAGCAAGCACCGGACCCGCATCCCGTCGATCCTGCCCTGCGAGAAACGTCGATGTTAATGCAGACAGAACTCATCCTTTCGCAGCTGCAAATTGTCCACGATATTGTCGTCACGTTACTGTGACTTACACAACAAACCGGTCTTGCAGATGCAGTTCGCGAGACACGGACAACGACACTCGGAGACAATCATGCACCGCTTCATCCAATTTGCCGGCCGTGCCCTGTGCACCGCCGTGATGTCGGCCTGCGCCGTCCAGGTCTGGGCTCAGGATCTCGTCATCGGCGGTTTACTCCCACAAAGCGGCAACAACGCCGAGTACGGACAGATATTCAGTTCGGGCGCGAATCTGGCGGTCGAACATATCAATGCCGACGGCAAGCTGAAAGGCAAATTGTCGATAGTCTATGAAGACAGCCAGGCTTTACCCATGCAAGGTGTGATTGGCATGAACAAGCTGGTCAACGTCAGCAAAGTACCGTTCGTGCTGACAGGATTTACCGGCGTATCGAAGGCTATTGCCCCGATCTCGGCGCGCAGCAAGACAGTGGTGGTCAACGGCGGTGGCGTAGGCCCCGATCTGGCCCAACTGGGCGATTACTTTTGGAACACCATCCCACTGATCAATCTGGAAGTGCGCGCGCTGGCACCCTATCTTGTGAAATCCAGATCGCTCAAGCGGGTCGCGCTGGTGTATGTCGACGACGCCTTGGGCCAGGCCGTAAAAACGGAGTTGGACACCGCCCTGAAATTGGCAGGGGGCGAGCTGGTCGGCGCATTTTCGATTCCGGTGACGGCACAGCAATTCGCAGGTATCGCAGCGCGTGTACGCGACGCCCAACCCGATGCCATCTACATCGCGTCCTACGGCAATCAGCAAGCCCAGTTGCTCAAGCAACTGCGCGACAACGGCGTCAAGCAACCCGTAGCCAGCTACTCTGCCTTCACGATTCCGTCGGTCCTGGCCTTGCCGGAGGCCGAGGGCGCGCTGTATACCAGTCAACAGGTCAATTGGGATAAAGGCGATGCGCTGACCGACCGGGTGCTCAAAGAGTATGAGGCCAAGTACAAGCGCCGTCCCAGCGCCTATGTTTTGAACTACTACAACGCAGTGAATGTGTTCGGCGAACTGGCAGCCGCCCTGCAAAAAGAGGGCAAACCGGTCACCGGCGAGAATCTGCTCGAACAGCGTCGCAAGATGACACAGTTCGAGTTCGTCGGTGCCACGGTGAAGTTCGCCGCAGACGGCACCATCGATGCGCCGATTCAGGTCAACCAGATCAAAAACGGCGCAGGCATGCTGGTCCAGGCCGCCCCCGAAAAATAAGGCGGAGCGCGCGCCATGCTTTACCTTCAACTGTTCGTCAACGGCCGGCAGACCGGCGCGCTGTATGCGCTGATCGCCGCCGGTTTCTCGCTGATCTTCGGCACAACGCGGGTCTTTCACGCCGCCCACGGCGCGACTTTCACGCTGGCCGGTTTCGTGTTCTACGAAATCTATGTTCGCCTGCAGGCCGGTTGGCCGGCCGCAGTGGCCGGATCGCTGCTGGCCGCCGCCGCTTTCGGCGTTCTTTTGGACCGCTGCGTCTATGCCGTCATTCGCCGCCATGAAGGCTCGTTCTTCACACTGTTCGTGGCTTCGTTCGGAGCGGCCGTCGTGGTGCAAAACGTCATCTCCATCGTCTTCGGTCGAGGCTTGGTGACCGTTTCCACGCCACTGAGCAAGAGCGTCGAATGGCTGCCCGGGCTGTACGTGGCCCCCATTACCGGCATCGTTCTGGTCTGCGCGGCGATCTGCTTCATCGGTCTGCATACCCTGCTGACCCGCAGCAATGCCGGCATCGCGTTGCGCGCATTGGGCGAGAACGCGGAACTGATCGGCGTTTATGGATTGACGGCGCGGCGCTTGTCGATGGTGGCGTTTCTGATCGGCTCGGTGCTGGTGGTGCCCGCCGCCATCCTGACTGCCGCCACGTCCGGACTGACGCCCGCCATGGGCCACCACATCATGTTGATCAGCATCGCCGCCACGATCGTCGGCGGGGTCGGCAGCTTGCGCGGCGCAGCCTTGGCGGGCCTGTTATTGGGGATGGCCGAGAACCTGTCGTTGGCCTGGATCGACCCGCAATGGAGTGAAGCCGTGACCTTTGTGGTGCTGTTCTTGTTCATTCTGTTCCGACCGGGCGGGGTCTATGGCCGCGCCGTGGTGTCGTGACGATACCGGAGATCACTCATCATGATCGCTTATCTCGTCAATATCGTGGTGCTGTTCTCGATCAATGCCATCTTGGCAATGACCTTGAATTTCATCATGGGTTATGCAGGCATCTTCTCCCTGGCCCACGCCATTTTCTTCGGGGTCGGTGCCTACACGGCGGCTTTCATCGCCATCAACTTCACCGATTCGCTATTGGTGTGCATGGCGGGCGCCATGGCTCTATCGGGCCTGCTGTCGCTGGCCTTGGCTTTACCTGCCCTGCGGGTGCGAGGCGAATATTTCGTCGCGGCTTCGCTGGGCTTGCAGGTGATCGGCGTGACCGTGTTCTCCGAATGGCATAGCGTGACCGGAGGGCTGGCCGGTATGGTGGGCATCCCGCCGCCCCGACTCTTCGGTTTCACTTTCGTCGACCCGCTGCACTTCGTGGCGCTGGCGCTGATCTGCCTGCTCGCGGTGCTGGGCGTGATCGCCTTACTTGTGCGCGGCAGTTTCGGTCGCAGCCTGATGGCTATCCGCGACAGCGAATCGGCGACGCAAGCCTACGGTAAACATGTGAGTGCCGTAAAGACGCTCTCAGTCGTCGTGGCCGCCTCGTTAGCCGCCATCGGCGGCACGCTGTATGCGTTTTACATGAGCTTCGTCAACGTCGAAGGCTTCATGCTGGAAGCGTCCATCCTGTTGATGGCCATGGTGATCATCGGTGGCACCGGCACGCTGATGGGCCCCATCGTCGGCGCGGCACTGCTGATGGCCTTGCCCGCTGCATTGACTTATTTTCCCTTTCTGCCGGCCGAAGAATTGGGCTCCGCGCAGCAGATCATCTATGGCGCGGCGATGGTGCTGTTGATGATGTTCAGACCGGGCGGCTTGGTGAGTACCCGCGTCAAGGAGCGTCGAGCATGACCGCCCTGCTTCGTATCGACAAGCTGAACAAACGATTCGGCGGTCTTCAAGCCATAGGCAACGTCAACCTGTCGCTGCATAGCGGAGAAGTGACGACCTTGGTCGGACCAAATGGGGCGGGCAAGACTACCCTGTTCAATATGATCACCGGTCATATTCCGCCCACCAGCGGCGATATCCACTGGCACGATCAACGCATCACCGGCCAGAAACCCTGGAAGATTGCGCGACTGGGTATCGCCCGCACGTTTCAAGACCTGCGCTTGTTCGGCCAGATGACTGTATTCGAGAACGTGCTGACCGTTCTCGAATACAGTCATCTGGTTGTGGCAAGCAGGCGGGGCAGAGCGTCGCGAACGAGTCGAAGCCATTCTGGTGCAAACCGGTCTGGCGGATCGGCGTGGCGCTCGCGCCATGGATCTGGCCTATGCCGAACGCAAGTTCCTCAGCATGGCGCGTATTCTGGCCGCGCGTGCCGCCTTATGGTTGTTGGACGAACCGGCGTCCGGGCTCGACCCCCGCTCGTTCGAACGCTTCGTGGCACTGCTGCGCGAAGTGGCTGCCAGCGGAGTGACGATCTGCATCATCGAGCACAACCTCGATATCGTCACGCAACTGTCCGACCGGGTCGTGTTCCTGGATCAAGGCCGTCTCCTGGCCGAAGGTACTGCGACCGAGGTGCTATCGGACCCGCACCTGGCGTCGATCTACTTCGGAGAACGCACATGAGCGCCACGCCATTTCTGGAAGGGCGGGGGTTGACAGCGGGCTATGGGGGGCGGCCGGTGCTGAACGACGTGTCCATCGCGCTGCACCACAACGAAGTGCTTTGCCTGATCGGCCACAACGGTGCGGGAAAATCGACACTCATCAAAGCCCTGTTCGGCTTGCTTGCCCTGAATTCCGGGCAAATCACGATCGACGGACACGTTCAGAACACGGTCACGCCGCGCCATATGAGTGCGGCTGGCATTGCCTGCGTGCCGGAAGGCCGTGGCGTGTTCCCGGGCTTGACCGTGGCCGAAATCATGCGTCTGGGGTTTTGGGCCAGCGGCCTGCCCAAAGGCGAACAAGCCGCTCGACTGCAATGGGTGATGGACGTGCTGCCCGCCCTGCAAAAGTTCTACCGACAACGCGCGGGCACCTTATCGGGCGGCCAACAGCAGATGGTCTCGCTGGGTCGCGCGCTGTTGAGCAAGCCCCGCTGCCTGCTGTTGGACGAACCCTCAATCGGCTTGGCGCCAAAGCTGTTTCAAGATTTGATGGGCCCCGTGCGCCAACTTCAACAGGCCGAGCGCATGAGCATTCTGATCGTCGAACAGAACGTCCGCGAAGCCTTGAAAATCGCCGATCGCGTCGTCGTGATGAAGTCGGGCGTACTAATTCGAGAAGGCGCTCCCGCCGACTTCGCCGACAACGCCACGCTCATGGAACTGTACTGAAGGAAATGAACTGAATGGACCGCATTTACCGCGAGGCGCTGAACGCGCACCCCGACGCCTGCGCCATCGTCGATCCTCAAGGCAAGATCGTCACCTTTGCACAGTTCGACCAACGGATTCGCGCGACGGCTGATTGGCTGGCCGATCAAGGCGTGACGCGTGGCGACCGACTCGCAATATGGTTGATCAACCGGCCAGATTGGCTGGTGATGCTGTTTTCTGCCGCACGGCTGGGCGCGATCGTGCTGGCGACCAACACGCGTTTTAGAGCGCATGAGTTGCAGCACATTCTTTCTCAGGCTCGCGTGCACTGGCTGGTCATGCAAACGGGGTTTCGAAAATTGGATTTCGCTGCAATCGTGGACGAGGTCGACGCGGGCGCACTGCCCGATCTTCAACACGTCATCATGCTGGACGCCAGCGGGGATTCGCCCACCCAGGTACTGGGCAAGCCCGTCACCCGTTATCCGGCAAAGCCATGGCCCCCCTGCGCGAGCGATCGCCGTCACAATAATGATCAAGATCACGCTCGCGGTCATCGTCGCGATCCACATCACGGGCACCATCACGGCCACGGCCAAACCGAGATCGCCGACACGCCCGAGTTGCCCGTGATTCTGTTCACCACGTCAGGCACCACCAGAGGTCCGAAGCTCGTGCTGCACACCCAGGCCACCCTGGTTCGCCATAGTCTGGCGGTGAGCGACGGATGGCAGATGAAGGGCGAAGACAACAGCTTGCTGGCTGCCCTGCCCCTTTGCGGCGTGTTCGGATTAAACAGTGCGCTAGGTGCCCTGGCCGCCGGTATCCCCATTGTGATGTTGGATGTGTTCAACGCCGACGATGCCAACGCCGCGTTATTGCGGCATCGAAGCAGCCATCTTTACGCGACCGACGAGATGCTGCGGCGTATGGCCGACGCGTGGCCAACGGGTCGGAAAGCGGCCTTGAAGAAAGTGGGTTTCGCGGCCTTCAGTCCGGGTTCGAGCGACCTGGCCCAACGCATGGCGCCGATGGGATTCCCCTTGCTGGGCTTGTATGGATCCAGCGAAGTCCAAGCGCTTTTTTCTTACCAGAACCCGGCCCTGCCCGAGACCGAGCGCACATTGGGCGGTGGAAGACCCGTGTCGTTCGAGAGCGTGCATGTTCGTGCCCGTCATCCGGAACGCCAGACCCTATGCGCGGTGGGCGAGGCCGGCGAACTAGAAATCTCGGCCGCGACGAATTTTCCCGGTTATCTGGATAACGACGAGGCCACGCGCGCGGCTCACACCGCAGACGGTTATTTCAAGACAGGCGACCTGGGCTATGTGCGCGAAGACGGCAGCTTCGTCTATCTGGCGCGCATGGGCGATGCCTTGCGATTGGGCGGATTTCTGGTCGATCCCACCGAGATCGAATATGCGTTGACGCGATACGCAGGCGTGAGCGCCGCTCAAGTCGTCGGCCTGAACATCGGCGGAACCCTGCAACCGGTGGCCTTCGTTCAAAGCCCCGATCCGGCCGCCAGCACCCAGGCCATGCGCGACGCGCTGGCAGCCCACGTCGCCCCCTTCAAGGTGCCCGCAAGAATCTGGATGATCGACGAGTTTCCCAGCACTGCCAGCGCCAACGGCAACAAGTTCCAGCGAGTGAAGTTGCGCGACATGGCACTGCAAAGACTGAGCGAGGAAGTGCAGCGCGCTTGATGCATTCGAATAGGAGGTCGCCATGCGATCCATGCACTACGAGGATTTTTCGCCCGGACAAGCGTTCGAGAGCAGCGGCAGAACCATCACGGAAGCCGATCTGACGATGTTTTCGATGCTGTCGGGCGATTGGAATCCTATCCACGCAAACGCCAAATATGCTGCGACCACCCGCTACAAACAGCGCTTGGGACACGGTGCGCTGGGCATCGCGCTGGCCACTGGCATGATGCACGAGATGGGTATTTTCGACCGGACAGCCGTGGCGATGCTGGGCCTGAAGGAATGGGCGTTCAAGAAGCCGATTTTTATCGGCGATACCCTGCATCTCAGGCTGGAGGTAGTGGGCGTGCGGCCAGGCGAAAGCGCCCGGATGGGCGCGATCGACCGTCGTCTTCAGCTGGTTAATCAACGCGGCGAAATCGTTCAGGACGGCACCAGCGAGGTGTTGGTGCTCAAGCGCCAGGCCGCGACGACGAGTGGCTCATGAAGATCGGGGCGCAGGCGACGACAGACGGCTCGTGACGATCAAGGCGCGGGCGGCGGCGGCGATTCGGTCGATTCGCCCTGCTTTTCGCTAAACTCGCGCTTACGAAACACGGCTGCTCGCATGAGCAGCATGGCCGTCACCGGCGAGGTCAGAAACAGCAGCAGCGTAATTAGCAATTCGTGCACTACCCAGCGCGATTGCAGGTACGAGGTCACCATGATCGACGCGATCAACACGCACCCCACTCCCAAGGTATTGCCCAGCGTGGGCGCGTGAATGCGTCGATAAAAACTGTCCAGCCGCAGCAAGCCCAGCGAACCGGTAAATGCCAATATCCCTGCGATCACCAGCAGCAGCGCTGCCGGAATGGCGATCCAGAATGGAATGTCTTGTTCGATCATGGCTCAATTACCTCGCCGCGCAACAAGAACTTGGCCATGGCCGACGAGCCCACAAAACCAAACAGGGCAATCAGCAAGGCAATATCGAAGTACAGCGGCGTGCCGAACAAAATGCCGCAGATCAAGATAATCAGCATGCCGTTGATATACAGCGCATCCAAGGCCAGCACGCGGTCTTGGGCGGTGGGGCCACGCCACATCCGCACAGCGCACAGCATCATACCCGCCACGCAACACAGGATCGCGAAATAGGCCGCGCCATTGAGCAGCGTCGTCATTCGAAGATCTCCTTCAAGTGAACCTCATAGCGGTCTCGAACCAGTCGGACCCAATCCAATTCGTCCTTCAAATCCAGCACGTGCATATGCAAATGGCTGCCATCGGAATTGATCTCGACCCAGACCGAGCCCGGCGTGTAGGTGAGCACGCACGCCAACACCGCCAATCCGTGCGGATCTTTGATCGTCAAAGGGATATCGATGAATCCGGACACCATTTTGTCGTCCGGCTTCCAGATCAACCGGGTGACGGCAATGTTCGAACGAACGATATCGAACACCACCACCCGCAACAGTCGCCACACCGACCGCCAACGCTTGGGTTGGGCGCTGACCGGGCGTAAGGACTTTGCCGCCCAGATCAAACCGAACGCCAGCACGATGCCCAGCAACACCTGACCGAACGAGGTCGACATGTTCAACATCAACCAGGCGAGCAACAGGAAAACCGGCATCAGAAATGCAGAAAACAGGCGTCTCATGGCGTTGCCCCTTGCGGCAGACGAATCGACTGCGCCGACATCACCGCCTCGATATAAGTGGCGGGACGATCGAGGGTTTGCGCCGCCGCCGACAGGTATTCGATGACCGGCCCGGCTTGCGCCGACAGCACGATGCACAGGGCAATCAGCATCGTCACCGGCCCGGCTTCGCTGAGGCGCAGGCGCGGCGCGGTGCGCTCACTGCCCCAGAACACGCGCATGCCGGTGCGCGACATGGCGACCACACCCGCCAAACCGGACACCAACACGCCGCCCACGAGCAACCAGGCATCGATGGAAGGCGTGGGACCCGCCGCTGCATCGACCGCTGCCGACAGCAATGCAAACTTGGCGACGAAACCCGATAGCGGTGGCAAGCCCGTCACCAGCAACACGCAGCAGACGAATGCCAGACCGAGAAACGCCATGGCAGCGGGGATGGCCACCCCCACCACGTCATCGGAACGATTCTTCGGCGGCGCGTCTTCCAGATCGAAGGCATCGAAGGTGACCGCCAGCACGTTAGCGCCGAAGCTGCGAGTACGCTCGATCATCTCGGCCAGCATGAAGAAGGCACCGGTGGCCAGCACCGAGCTGATCAAATAGAACAGCGCCGGTCCGGTTAACGCGACCCCTGGCATACCCAGAGCAGTCAGCAAGGTGCCCGATGACACGATCACGCAATAGCCGACCACCTTCTCCAACTTCTGAGCGCTCAACAGCCCGAACGTACCGAAAGCCAGCGTCGCCAACCCGATCACGAACATCCATTCCAGACCGAAAGCCGCAGGCGCACCGGTGGGCAGCAGCAGCGATCCCAAACGCACGAGTGCGTAGATGCCAACCTTGGTCATGATGGAGAACACTGCCGCCACAGGCGCCGCGGCATTGCCATAGCCATCGGTCAACCAGAAGTTCAAGGGCCACGCGCCGGCCTTGATGACGAAAGCCACACTGAGCACGGCCGCGCCTGACTCGAACAATAGGCGTTCGCCAGATTGCAACGCACCGGCGCGCGCCGCCAGATCGGCCATGTTCAAGGTGCCGGTCACGCCGTAGATCAGCGCGATGCCGATCAGCAACATGAAAGACGCCACCAGATTGACCACGATGTAGCGCAATCCGGCACGCACCCGAGTCACGCCCGAGCCGTGCAGCAGCAAGCCATACGACGCGGCCAGCATGACTTCGAAGAACACGAACAGGTTGAAGATGTCGCCCGTCAGAAATGCGCCATTCAAGCCCATCAGCAAGAACTGGAACAGCGGCAGGTAATGCACGCCTGCCTTTTCCCATTTGGCCAGGGAATACACCAGCGCGGCCAGCCCGAGAACGGCACTGAGCGTGACCATCACCGCTGCCAGGCGGTCTACGACCAGAACGATGCCGAAAGGCGCAGGCCAGTCGCCCAGCAGATAGACGCCCATGCCTTGCGGCCACAGATCGGGGCGCACGCCATCGGCCATGATCAGCAACCCCAGCGCGACGGCCAATTGCAGCACGCCCGAGAACAGCGCCACGCCGCTGCGCAAAGTATGACGCGCATCGGGCAGCAGCAGCAAAAACGCCCCGAACATCAAGGGCAAGGCCACCGGCAGAATCGGCAGATGTTGCATCACGACGTCTTTCACGCTTCGGGCTCCCTACCATCGACGTGGTCGGTACCACTCAGTCCGCGAGAAGCCAGCAACACCACCAAAAACAAGGCCGTGGAAGCGAAGCCGATCACAATGGCAGTCAGGACCAGCGCCTGCGGCAGCGGATCGACATACAGAGCAGGGTCAATGGGCAGGCCACCTTCCAAAACGGGCGGCGCGCCCAGACGCAGGCGTCCCATGCCGAAGATGAACAGATTGACAGCAAACGACATCAGCGTCAGTCCCATGATGACCTGAAACGTGCGCGGACGCAGCAGCAGCCACACCCCCGAACCGGCAAGCACGCCGATCGCCAGAGAAAAAATCAGCTCCATGCGGCGCTCCCCTCTTGTTTGTCTCCGGCCTCGACTTCGGCCATGGCAGCCAGCTTGCGCTGCACCCGCAGCGACTGGTGCGCCAGCGCCACCAGAATCAATACCGTCGCGCCGATAACCAGCATATACACCCCGATGTCGAACAGCAGCACGGTCGAGAGATAGACCTTGCCGATCAGGGGCACTACCGGCTCGATGTACAAGGCCGTCAAGAAGGGTCGCGCACCCATCCAGGCGCTGATGGCAGAACCGCCCGCCAACAGCAGGCCGACGGCGATCCAGGACAGCGGATGCAAACGGCTGCGGGATTCGACCCAGACCACGCCGCCCATCATGTACTGAATGATGACGCCTGTGGCCAGCACCAGACCGCCGACGAAACCGCCACCCGGCAGGTTATGGCCGCGCAGCAGAAAAAACACCGAAATCAGGCCGGTGATCGGCAGGATCAGACGCACCAGCACCGTGGGCACCATCATGTTGCCGCGCGGCAGCAGCATGTCGCCGCCAGGCGACGGACCGGCATCGTTGGCCGAATCCTGACGTTGCTGCTGCACGGGTTGTTTAAAACTTTCCTTGGCAGGCCGGAAGCGGCGTAGCAGCGCGTAGACGGTCAAGGCCACGATACCCACCACGGTGATTTCGCCCAAGGTATCGAAACCGCGGAAGTCCACCAGCAATACGTTCACCACGTTGGTGCCATGGCCCAAGGGCAAGGACTGCTCCAGGAAGAAGCGCGAAATACTGTCGTTGATCGGGCGCGTCAGTACGGCGAAGGCCAGCGCCGCCATACCCGCGCCCACCATGATCGCCAGCGCCAGATCGCGCAAACGCCGACTGCGGATTCGGCGATGCGCCTGCGCACCCTCGTCGTCGTACTCGATCCGTCGAGGCAACCAGCGCAAGCCTAGCAACAGCAAAACGACGGTGACCACCTCGACGGCCATCTGGGTCAAGGCCAGATCGGGCGCTGAAAACCACATGAAGGTCAGGCACACGACCAAACCGGTGCCCCCTACCAGAGTAAGGGCGGCCATTCGGTGGTACTTGGCCTGAAAAGCCACGCCGATGGCGCACGCGCCACCGACGATCCACAGCCCCAGGAACACGGGATCGATGGGCGCAACCGCATCCCAGCGACCGCCCCATCCGCCCTGGCTGAGCGGCAAAGCCGCCGCGCCCAGCGCGACTGCAATGATGACCAGCAATTGCCACTGCAAGCGATACGAAGACAGGTGCGCCACCAGCCACGCAGCGCCGGTTTCCATCACCTGCAACACCCACTCGAAGCTTCGACGGCCGTCCAGGCGGTAAATGATGGGCGCGCGGCCGGGATGCTTCTCTTGCTGACGACGCAAGGCGAGGTACATGGCGGTGCCAACGACCAAGGCCAGCAGACTCATGGCCAGGGGCAGGTTTAAGCCGTGCCACAGCGCCAGGCTGTACTCGGGCATCGCATCGCCCAAAATGGAACCGGCCGCCACTTCCAGCAGTGGCCCCAAGGTGTACGACGGCAACACGCCGACCAGCAGACAGACCGTGGCCAGGATGGCGCTGGGTACCAGCATGAACTTGGGCGGCTCGTGCGGCGCGCGCGGCAGGTCGTGCGCGGGCGCACCGAAAAACACCTGCATGATGAAACGCAACGAATAGGCGACGCTGAATGCGCCCGCCACGGTAGCGGCGACCGGCAAGCCGATTCGGCCCCATTCGTTACCGCTCAGATAAATGGTTTCGGTGAAGAACATCTCTTTGGAGATGAACCCGTTGAGCAAAGGCACGCCCGCCATGGCCGCAGCGGCCACGATGGCCAGCGTGGTCGTGATGGGCATGGCCCGGCGTAAACCGCTCAAACGGGTGAGGTCGCGGGTGCCGGTCTCGTGATCGACGATGCCGGCCGCCATGAACAAGGACGCTTTGAACGTGGCGTGGTTCACCATGTGGAAGATGGCCGCTACCAGACCCAGAGTGCTGTTCATGCCCAGCAGCAGCGTGATCAAACCAAGGTGGCTGATGGTCGAATAGGCCAGCACCCCCTTCATGTCGCGCTGGAAGATGGCCGCGTAAGCGCCAATGACCAGCGCGCACAAGCCCGCGCCGCCGATGATCCAGAACCACTCGTCGGTGCCGGACAACACCGGCCAAAACCGCGCCAGCAAAAACACCCCTGCCTTGACCATCGTGGCCGAATGCAAATAGGCCGAGACCGGCGTAGGCGCGGCCATGGCGTGAGGCAACCAGAAATGGAACGGGAATTGGGCACTCTTGGTCAGCGCACCCAGCGCAACCAGAATGAGCACGCCCAGATACCAGGGATGCTCACGAATTTGCGAACCCGATGCCAGCACGGCATCGAGCTCGTAGCTACCCACGATGTGGCCGATCAGCATGACCCCGGCCAATAGACACAAGCCGCCCGCTGCAGTCACGGTCAGTGCCATGCGCGCCCCCCGGCGGGCGTCGGCGCGATGATGCCAATAGGCGATCAACATGAACGACGACAGGCTGGTCAACTCCCAGAACAACACCAGTTGAATCAAGTTGCCCGACAGCACCACGCCCAGCATCGCCCCCATGAACGCCTGGAAGAACGAGAAGAAACGGGGTACCGGATCCTCGGGCGACATGTAATAGCGTGCATACAGCACAACCAACACGCCCATCAGCGAGATGATCATCGAGAACAGCCACGCGTAGCCGTCCATGCGCAGCACGATGTTCAAACCCAAGGTGGGTGCCCAGTTCAGGTAGGCATAGGCTGCCTCGCCGTTGCGCACGGCATCGAACTGCATGGCGGTCAACACGACGCATGCCAGCGCCACCAGACCGGCCAGCCAGGCTTCGGCATTGCGCGCATTGGCCGGTAGCACCGCGGCCAGCAGACTGCCGGCAAACGGCAGTGCAAGAATAAGTAAGAGCGACATGGAACTCCGTGAAACTAAACTGCGATGTCAGGGCAAGGAGAGGCTGGCCAACCTTGGCAGCGTCACGGTGAACACCGTCCCTGCCTCGGCCGTGGACTGTACAGATACGTCACCGCCATGCGCAATGACGAACTGCCGAACGATGTAGAGCCCCAGACCCAATCCCTGGCGCGATGTCCGACTGGCAGGACCCGCATTGAACGATTCGAACAAGTGAGGCATCTGCTCTGGAGGAATGACGCCCGCGTTGCCGACCGACAGCAAGATCCGTGCGGGATCCGAACCGTCGATGTTGACGCGCACAGGCGAATCGCCTGCGCCGTGGTGCAAGGCATTGCCAACCAGATTAGAGATGACCTGCGAGAACCGATCGACGTCGACCTGCCCTCGCACGTCGCCAGACGCTACCATGCCGACGCGCCCCGGCGCGTCGGCATCGAGTTCGCCGACGATGTCGGAACTTAACGCCATGAAGTCCACCTGCCTGATGTCAAGCTGGAGTCCACCTGCGCGGATCCGGGCCACGTCGAGCAGTTGCTCGACCATTTTTACCATACGCGCCGTACTGCTCTGGATTTTAACGGCAGTGGCTTTCACTCTGTCGTCATCGGAAGCTCGCAAAATCAGTGCGGCGCCGTGGCTGACAGCCGACAAAGGGTTGCGCAGATCGTGGCCCAGCACCGCGACGAACATTTCGTTCAGATGCAGCGCCTGGCGCAAGGCTTCCAGTTGATTAGCCAGCCGAATCTTCTGCGAATGAAGTTCGACGAAGATAGCGACCTTGCTGCGCAACACGTTGGGATCGATGGGCTTGTATAGGAAATCGACCGCACCAGCATCGTAGCCGCGAAAATATTTTTCCGGCTCGCGCGCGCCAGCGGTTAGAAAGATCAAGGGCACACTGCGGGTGCGCTCGCTGCCACGAATCAAGGTGGCCAGTTCGAAGCCGTCCATCTGCGGCATCTGCACGTCCAATAGCGCCAGTGCCACCTCCTGAGTGAGCAACAGCTCCAGCGCCTCGGTGCCGGAACTGGCGCGCAACACGTTCACCGTCGGGCTGGCGATCAGCGCCTCGATGGCCGTCAGGTTCTGCTCGACGTCATCGACGGCCAGCACGTTGATTTTCTGCATAGAAGGCACTCGGTCCATTTATTGTCGTGTCCTGGCGAGGGTGCGAGCCAGATACGCCGCGAGCGCATCGATGTCTCCCACCAGATCGGCACCTGCCTGGGCAAGTGCCGCTTGGGGCATGGCTTGAGCACGCGCGCCCTCGGGCTGCTGCACCCAGGCCACGCCGCCTTGTTCGCGAATGTGGCGTAAGCCCTGGGCACCGTCGCTGCTGGCCCCCGTCAAAATAATGCCCAAGGCCCGATCGCCATAGGCATAGGCCACCGACTCAAACGTCAGGTCGATCGACGGCCGGGAAAACAGCACCGCCTCTTCGACCGACAAGGACAGCGACCGGTCGGGCTCGACCAACAGGTGGTAATCGGGCGGCGCGATGTACACCCGACCGGGCGACAAGCATTCCTTGTCTTCTGCCTCGGTGACCGGCAGGGCGCAACGCTCGTTAAAAAGCGGCGCCAGACCGCTGGGCCGATCGGGCGGCACGTGCAGCACCACCACGACGGCCGCGCGCGTATGCGCCGGCAAGACGGCCAGCAAACGGCCAACCGCATCGACGCCGCCGGCAGAAGCGCCGATGGCAATCAAATCCGGCACTGCGAAGTCAGGCAAGTCGGTCATAGGCGTTGGTACAGGCGATCGGTCGCCGAAATTTCGGTGTAGCGCTCGGCTAGCGAAGTGAAGCGCAGGCTTTCCTTGGCCCCAAGGCCCAGGAAACCCCGATGCACCAGCGAGCCGTCGAACAGGCTGACTGCCCGATCCTGTAAGACACGATTGAAATAGATCAACACGTTGCGACACGACACCAGATGAACTTCGGAGAACACGCTGTCGGTCGCCAGGCTGTGATCGGCAAAAACCACGTGCTCGCGTAAGCTGCGGTCGAATTTCGCGTCGTGCGAGCTGGTGGTGTAGTAGTCGGCCAGCGAAGCGGTGCCGCCACCGGCCCGATAGTTCCGACTGAACTGCGCCACCCGATCGATGTCGTAAATGCCCGATTCAGCCAGTTGCAAAGCGACCGGATTGATGTCGGTGTCATAGATCAACGCACGATCCAGCAAGCCTTCTTCACGCAGCAGGATGGCCAGGGACCAGACCTCCTCGCCGCTGCTGCATCCCGCCACCCAGATCTTCACCGACGCATAAGTGCGCAGCACCGGCACGACGTGCCGGCGCAACGCCAGGAAGTAAGCGGGATCTCGAAACATCTCGCTGACCTGCACGGTGAAATACTGGAGCATCTGGGCGAACACCGTGGGGTCGTGCAGCACCTTGTCCTGCAACTGCGAGACCGTCCGACACTCGAAGCGCTCCATCGCATGCTGGATGCGCCGACGCATCGAGGCGACCGAATAGTTTCTGAAGTCGTGCTGATACCGCTGGAACACGCCGTCCAGCAAGAGTTTCAGCTCGATATCGAAAACTTGATTCGACGGCATTATTTCGGCATCCACACCCGGCACAAGGACACCAGCTTATCGACATCGATAGGCTTGGCGATGTAGTCATTGGCGCCAGCGTCCAGGCAGGCGCGCCGATCGTCGGCCATCGCTTTGGCGGTCAACGCGATGATCGGCAACTTCGCCCAACGCGACTCGCTGCGAATACGACGCATGGCCGTCAAACCATCCATCTCGGGCATCATCAGGTCCATCAGCACCAGATCAACGTCGGCGTGAGCACTCAGATAATCCAAGGCTTCACGACCGTTGCGGCTGATGGCCAACTGCGCGCCCAAGGGCTCGAGGATGCTCGATAAGGCGAAAATGTTGCGCACGTCGTCTTCGACCAGCAGAATCTTGCGCTGTTCGAGCACCGCATCGCGCTGACGCGCCTGCACCAGCAGGCGTTGCTGATCGGGCGGCAGTTGCGATTCGACCCGATGCAGGAACAACGTCACCTCGTCTAGCAGACGCTCGGGCGAACGGGCCCCCTTGATGATGATCGAGCGCGAATAACGCCGCAGCCGCTGCTCTTCGTCGCGCGTCAGCGTCCGGCCGGTATAGACGATGACCGGCGGGAAATCGAATCGAGCGCCTTCGGCCATGCGTTCGAGCAACTCGTAGCCCGAGGCGTCCGGCAGCATCAGATCCATGACCACGCAGTCGAAGGAGGTATAGCCGACGGCATCCAGGGCTTCGGACGCCGTACCGGCCAGCGTGATCTCAACATCGTCGGCACCCAGCAAACGGGCGATGCTGGCGCGCAAGGTCTCGTCGTCTTCGATCACCAGCACCCGACGAATACCCGCAGCCAGCTTGTCCTCGACTTTGGAGAACGCTGCCACCAGTTCATCGCGGGCGACCGGTTTTAAGGCATAGCCCACCGCGCCCAATTCCAACGCGGTCTGCACGTGATCCTCGACCGACATCATGTGAATGGGGATATGACGGGTCGCCGGGTCGCGCTTGAGTTGTTCGAGTACGCCCAGGCCGGACTGATCGGGCAGGTTGACGTCCAGCAAAATGCCGCTGGGCCGCAGGCGACGCGCCATCTCCAGCGCCTGGGCGCCGTTGTGCGCCACGGCGCATTCGAAATCGAGATCGCGCGCCAAATCGGTCAATACACCGACGAAGCGCTCGTCGTCCTCGATCACCAGAATGCTGCGGCGACGCGACTCGGCCTCGGTGGCCGTATGCGCCCTAGTGGTCGTGAGCATCGATGCCGACGCATGCGTCGGGTCGCGGGGCGCGGCGTCTTCTCGCATCGATGCGGTGTCCACCCGCGCCATCGAGTCCACGGCACCGGCTGCATGGGCATCTGCATCGCCCCCCCAGCCGTACGCGCCGGGAATATTGCTGCGAGCACCACGCCCATATTGGTCGGCAGCGCCCTGCCCAAGCGGCGCCGCACCCGAGACGGCATCGGCCGATCCAGCCTGCGTGGCTGCCGCGAGCTCGGGCTGCAATTCAGTCGAGATATCGACCGTGAACGTGCTGCCCTTGTCCGGCTCGCTCTGTAAGCGGATACTGCCGTCGAGCAGGCGGGCCAGCTCGCGTGAGATCGACAGTCCCAAGCCGGTGCCGCCGTATTTGCGGCTGGTCGTGCCATCGGCCTGACGGAATGCCTCGAAAATGATGGCCTGTTGCTCGGGCGCGATGCCAATGCCGCTATCGCGCACATGAAACGCCACGCGCTGCGGGCCAGTCGCTTCGATGCGCAAGCTGACGGTGCCCTGCGAAGTAAACTTGAACGCGTTCGACAACAAATTCTTGAGAATTTGCGCCAATCGCCCCCGGTCGGTTGCCAGAGTCGCCGGCGCGCCCGGTGCCACGTCGATGTCGAACCTCACGCCACGCTGGGCTGCCAGGGGTTCGAACATCTGGCGCAAAGGCTCAAGCACCGCGGCCAGCGTGGTCGGCTCGACCAGCAAGTCGACGTGACCTGCCTCGATCTTCGACAGATCCAGAATATCGTTGATCAGCATCAACAGGTCGTTGTTCGACGAGTGGATCGTGCGAGCATACTCGCGCCGCTGCTCCGAGGCCAGATTATCGCTTTGCGGGCCGCTCAGAATCTGGGACAAGATAAGCGAACTATTCAACGGTGTGCGCAACTCGTGCGACATGTTGGCGAGGAACTCCGACTTGTACTGATTGGCGCGATTCAGCTCTTGCGCATGCGTTTCCATCGCCCGTTGCGCTTTCAGCAGATCGTCCTTCTGGCGCGCCAGCCGCTGGCTATGCTCTTCCAGTTGAACGTTAGTCTGTTCGAGCTCGGCGTGCTGGTTCTCCAGGCGCGCCTGGGACTACCGCAATGCACGCCCCTGCTCCTCCAACTCTTCGTTGGAGACCCGCAGCTCTTCTTGCTGGACCTGCATTTCTTCGCCCTGACGCTGCGTTTGCGCCAGCAGCTCTTTCAAATGCTCGCGATAGGCGGCCTGCTGCAAGGCCAGACCCATCGATTCTGCTGACTGCTGCAACAGCTCGCGCACGGCGTGTGGATCGGCGGGCAGGGCGACGAAGCCCAGTTCGATCACACCGGCAATACGCCGATTGGAGGTCAAAGGCAGGATCACGATCCGGCGCGGCGCGGCGGCGCCTAGCAGCGACGCCACCCGAAGATACCCATCGGGCACGTCGTCGATCACCACGATTCCGCCACGCTGCACGGCTTCCTGGGCCAGACCGCCAGCCGCGCCTTTTTCCGGCAAATCGCACCCGTACGCCCCCACCGGCACAAGCGTTTTGCGGTCATAGTGATGCAACACCGCCACCTGAGCACCCACGTACGGGGCCAAGGTGCCCAGCACGGCATTAGCCGTGTCGCGCAAGCTGTGCTCGCCGATCAGGCTATCGGCGGTAGCCGCCTGCCCGGCCTGACGCCACAACAGGCGCGCCGCTTCGGTACGCTCCATAATGACCCGGCGGGCCATATAGGCGACTGCCAGCAGCGAAATCACGCCGCCCAGCCGGTTCACCAGCGGCAGCGCCGAAAATCCATCGTCCAGCTTGACGATGTAGCTGACCCCAATCAATGCGATCTGCACCAAGGCCACGCCCAGTGGCAAACCGGCATGGGGCTGGCCGACCGTCATGGCCAGGGCACCTAGATACAAAACCCAAAAAACGACCCCGAATGCCGAGATCGTATCGGCAAAAAAAACCATGCCAGTAACAAGGGTAATTGCCGTAACGATCTGCGCCGTACTAAACGATTTAGAAGCCATTTTCTTGTAATTCCGTCGTACGAGCGCGCCAAAAAGGGCGCTCTACTCTCTGTGGAGGCACGACAGTTTACATTTGTTCGTTAGTTTTGAGGGTCGGACCAAGCAGGTGCCGTGGAATCGGCCTCCTGACGCGCCGGTCCGTGCGCGTCGATCAGGTCGTACGTGCTATTGATGAGGCCCACGTGTGAGAATGCCTGCGGGAAATTGCCGACCAAACGCCCTGCTCGCGTGTCGTACTCTTCGGCCAGCAAGCCAACGTCATTTCGCAAAGACAACAACTTGTCATACAGCTTACGGGCATCGGCGTGACGTTCTTGCATGAGGTAGGCATCGACCAGCCAGAAGCTACACGCCAAAAATGCCCCTTCGTCGCCTGACAGGCCGTCAGTGCCGTTCTCGGTCCGATAGCGCATCACCAATCCGTCCTGCAAGAGTTCGCGCTCGATCGCCTGGACGGTCCCGATCAGTCGGGGGTCGTTCGCCGGCAAAAAACCTGTTTTCACCATCAGGAGCAAGCTGGCATCCAGCGCCGTTTCGCCATAAGTCTGGGTAAAACTGTCGATCTCGGCATTGAAGCCGCGCTCGCAAATTTCGGCGTGAATGGTGTCGCGCAATGCACGCCAGCGCGACAGATCGCCTTCCAGATTGAAGCGCTCGGCCGACTGGATGGCGCGATCGAAGGCGAGCCAGGTCATCATCCGCGAGTACGTGAAGTGCCGGGGCGGGCCGCGCATTTCCCAAATGCCATTATCGGGATGGTCCCAAATCGTTTCCAGCTTACGCAGCATCACCCGTTGCAAACGCCAGGCTTCGCGCATGGGGGTGAGGTCTGCGGCGCGAGCGGTGTGCAATGCGCCGATCACTTCGCCATACACGTCCAACTGAAGCTGACCCACGGCATCGTTGCCGATTCGAACCGGGCGGCTGTTCTCGTACCCGCATAACCAGGGCACCTCAGTCTCCGGCAACCATCGCTCGCCCGATATGCCGTACATGATATGCAGTTGATCGGGATGTCCCGATGCCGCGCGCAGCAGCCACTCGCGCCACGCTTCGGCCTCTTCGCGATAGCCGGCATTCAGCAGGGCATAGAGCGTTAACGAGGCATCGCGCAGCCAGCAATACCGGTAATCCCAATTACGCTCGCCGCCCAGGTCTTCGGGCAAGGAAGTCGTCGGCGCCGCGACAATACCGCCGGTCGGCCAGAAGGTCAGCAGCTTCAGCGTGATGGCCGATCGCACCACGGCGTCCTGCAAGGTCGGATCCTCGGTAGGCACCCGGCAGGTCGATGCCCAGTGATGCCACCAATCGATGGTCTTCTGAAGGCTCTCGGCACGGTCGGGCACGAAATGGGGACGCTGGTGCGACCGATGATAAGACAACGTGAAAGGCACCATTTCGCCCTCTTTCACCACGAACGTCGCTACGCTTTTCATCTCTTTGCCATGCAGACGAATCGGCGTGTGCAGCTCGACGGCGTCGGGGCCCGAGACTGCGCTCAAGCCATAATCGCGCCGCCGCACCCAGGGCACGGCCTGTCCATAGTTGAATCGCAGTACCAACTCGGTATGCATCTCGACGTGGCCCATATCGCCACGCACCATCCGAACCACATCCACATGTCCCTCGTCTTCCGACAAGGGCATGAAGTCGAACACCGTGACGATGCCCGTGGCCGTGTGCAGGCGAGTCTCCAGTACCGCTGTGGCGGGCACATAGCGCCGGGTCACCGTGCAATCGGGATCGGTCGCCATCAACTGCCAATGACCGTTGGTCTCGTCGCCCAACAACGAAGCGAAGCAAGCAGGCGAATTGAAATGCGGCAAACACAACCAATCGATGGAACCGTCGCGTGCGACCAGCGCAGCGGACAGCATATTGCCGATCAGCCCATAGTCTTCGATGGGACGGGACATGCAGCGACTCCTGGCGAGATGAACAGAGTGCGACTCACAAGCAAACGCCGTGCTCAACCATTGCCACGAAACTCGGGATACAGCGTCATGCCGCCATCGACGAACAACGTGGTGCCGGTCACGTAATCGGATTCGTCGGAGGCCAGCCAGACTACCGCACGCGCGACGTCGTCCGGCTCACCGATACGGCCATACGGAATCAAACGAAGCAGCGCTTCCAGCTTCTCTTCGGTTTCCCATGCCTCGCGATTGATCTTGGTTCGAATGGCGCCGGGCGCCACCGCATTCACTCGAATCCTGTCGCACGCGACCTCTTGCGCCAGCGAGCGCATCAACATGGCGACGCCGCCCTTGGCCGCAGCATAGTTGACTTGAAACGCCCAGGGAATCACTTCATGCACCGAGCTCATCATGACGATCCGGCCCAGTGCCGAATGACGCTGTTGCTCGGCGGCAGAATCCGTGGGGTTGCCGTGACGGCCCGGCGCTCGGTCTTGAAAATGACGTACCGCTTCACGGGCGCATAAAAACTGGCCGGTCAGATTAACGTCCATTACCGCACGCCAATCTTTCAAGCTCATCTCGGCGAACGTCGCCGGCTGCTCGATACCGGCGTTGCTCACCAGCGTATCCAGTTTGCCGAAGTGACCGACGACACGCTTGAACATGGCGAGCACCTGGCCTTCATCGCTGACGTCTGCGGGCACGGCCAGCGCCTGCCCACCGGCATCTTCGATCGTCTTGACCACGGCCGCCGCGGCCTCGGCCGAGCTGTCCTTGGGCCGGTGATTGACCGCCACCGCTGCGCCGGCGCGGCTCAGGGCAAGCGCACAGGCTTGACCGATACCGGCATTGCCGCCGGTGACCAAGGCGATCTGACGTTCGAGCGGGCGATAGGACATGCGGATCTCCTGTAGGTGTGACGCTTCATATTCGCCGCTGAACCACCCCCATGTCACGCCACGCATCGGCGTGACACGTAAGCATCAGTATCTGATGGCGCGACGCGGCATCGAACAACGCACGCTTCATCTGCTCGCGCCGAGCGTCGTCGGTATGGACCAGTGCGTCGTCCAGCACCAGCAACACCGGACGTCCCGCTTCGGCCAATACGTCGGCATAGGCCAGACGCGTCAATACACCCAGTTGCTCTTGTGTACCGAAGCTTAAGGTTGGCACCACATTGGTTTGACCGGCGCGGGTCAGGCTCCGAGGCGTCAGATCGTCGTCCAACACCAAGCCGGCCTGCGGGAACAACAAGTTCAAATAATGATTCAAGCGTTTGGCCAAGGGAGCGAACAAACGCCGCGTGGCTCGATCCCGGTGCGCGCTCAATCGCTCCCACAGCAAGTCGAGCGCTGCGGCGTGCTGGGCGTAGTCGTCGACTCTGCGTGCCAGGCGCTGCTCGCCGGCCTCGGCCTGAGCCAACGCTTCGCCTATGCCTTGCGCACCGCCCTGCTCGATCCGGCCTTGCAACTGTCGAATCTGACCGGCGCGCGCCTCGTGCGCCTCGCGAGCGACCTTTGCCGATCTCGCCCAACGCTGCGCGTCTTGCGCCAGCACATCCGGCTGCAAGGCATCGACCGCGGCACGTGCCGTCTGTGCCTCACGGTGCAAACGATCGGCGGTTTGCCGCGCGGGTGCCAACTGACTCGACCGCGCCGCCCGTTCGGCCACGGCCATCTCGCCGTGAACGCTCTGGTGGCGTGCCGTTCGCTGTTCGCTCAGGACATGCGTTCGGGCAATCGCCGACTCGCAAAGCGACTGGGCCTCGCGCCACCGATCGCGCGCATAATCCAGTGCGGCACGGGCAGCGGCCTCTGCCGACTCGGCAGCTGCCAGGGTCAAGCGCGTGGGCGCGGGAGCCGCGACAGCGGGGTCGTCCGCCAGCGCCAGCATCTCGCGCCTTGCTTGCTCGGCACGTGCGGCCAGGGCCTCTATACCATGGGGCGCATGCAGCGCCAGCGCATCGCGTGCGAATTTCAATTCGTTGGCCCTGAGCTCGGCGTCGGAAAACTGCGTCTCCAACTGAGCGAGCGTGGCCGCACCCCACTGCGCCAAGGCTTGGCGATAGGCCACGTCGCGCAGCGCCCATTCCGACTGAAGCTGGGCGGCATCGCCGCCCCCCGGCGCGACGGTCAGCGTGCCCAGCCCGGCGATTTCGATCAAGGTTTCAGTCGTCAACGAGACCGAACCCTGGCCTTGAACCGCCGTACCCGCCACCCTGAGCTGCCCAGGCTGCGTCAGGTCGTAAGTCAGGCGTGTCGCCAACGCCTGGGCACGCGCCTGCATGCCTTGCAACTGCACGGACGTTTCGCGCAATCGGGCCAGCTCATTGGCTGGAACACGCGGACCAGACGCTTGCGCGTGCAAAGCATCGACTTGATCGGCTTTGGCACGAGCTTGCGCAAGCAGGTCGTCCAATGCCGCACTTTCACGTTGCGCGGCCTCGCGCCGAAGCTGGCGTTGACCATATGCGGCATAGGCCCGAACCTGCGCCAAAGTCGCCACGGCTTCGCTGGCCTCGCCTTGCGCCGTACGTTGCGCCAGCTCGGTACGCTGCACCTGTTCGCGCGCATCGGCAATGGCCTGCTCGGCCAGTGCGTGCTGCCGCGTCAACGCCGCCAGCGCTGCGGCATCGGTCTCGTCGCGCGCAATCTGCTGCGCCAACAGCTCGCAGGCCTGACGCGCATGCTGGGCTGCGGCCTCGGCACGAGTCGCCCGCTCGGTGTAATCGGCCACGCGCGACAAGGCCAAACGGGCCTCTTCGGCCTGCCGTTCGAACACGAGCCAGGGCCGGGCCTGGGCATCGGCCGAATGCTCGCGCCGCAAGACTGTCCATGCGTCCACGTCGCGCTCCCATGCGATTCGAGCCGCCCGCAACTCGGCGCAGTGCTCGCGCGCCTGCACCAAGGCTTGCTCGGCCTCGCGATACGCCCCCTTCGGCTTACCCAACCGGGCATCCAAGAGGCTGGCGCGGGCTGCGCTCACATGCTCCAACAAGCGGTCGCCATCGGTGGCCGCCAACTCGCCCGACAAGGCCGTCAAGGCCGACCGCAAATGCCCGCCTGCGTGCAGTGCAGGCTGCGCCACGTCGTGGCCCGTGCCTTGCGTCATCCACAACAAACCAGGCACGCCCGCATGGGCGGGCCTGCTCATGCCGGTTTTGGGCAAGTCGAAGCCCAACAGGCTAGCGAGATGCTGCTCGGCCAGATCGCCTTCGTAGCGCTGCTCGCCTGCGATCAGTTCGCAGCGCTGACGATGCAGAAAAGTCTTGGTCAAGCGATAGTCGGTGTCTTGCGCCGTGAACGTCACCTCGACCGTCGGACGAGCCTGACCCAGGCCCGTTGGCGCGAAATCCGCTATCGCACCGGCGCTGGTTTTGTGGCGTTCGAGAAACACGGCACGCAAGGCCGTCGCCACGGTGCTTTTACCCGCTTCGTTAGGGCCCACCAGAAGGTTCAAGCCGGGCTCCAGGCCATCGATGGTCCATTCGCCCGT
Organism: Bordetella parapertussis; assembly: GCA_945903445.1. GTDB lineage: Bacteria > Pseudomonadota > Gammaproteobacteria > Burkholderiales > Burkholderiaceae_B > Schauerella. Next base: position 75,049 of record CAMDNZ010000002.1, on the reverse strand, counting down.
AAAGCGTTTGAACTCTTTGAGGGTCAGACGCTGCACTCTCATAACGCACGCCCGGATTCGGCCGCCAGCGCGCGCTGGGCCTGCAGCAGAATACGCAGGGCCGCACGCGCCGTGGCCCCAAGCGTCGCATCGTCGCGCAGTGCGTTCAACTCGGCAGCCACCAGGCCGACATAGCCATCGGCCGCCAGGGCAGCCAGATCGTCGTCATCGGGCACGACTGCCAACCCGGCAGTATCCAGACGCAAGGCATGGACGCGTGCGGCGCAACGGTCGATCGTGGCTTCCAGGGCGGCCCACCCCGCCACACTGATCTCGCCTGTCAGCACGAGGCGCAGCACGTCGTGTTGGCCTAGCGCGTCCAGTTCGGCGGCCAACATGTCCGCATCCGAGTCCAGGGCCAGCACGGCATTGCGTTGTTGCCACACGTAGCGCCCTACCTTGATTGGCGTGACTTCCGGCAAGCCGCCCGCGGCGTCGATGCACACATGCAGGACATGGCCGGCGGTAGCGGACCGAAAACGGTCGGGCTCGGGCGTCCCCGAATACCAGAGCCTAGGCTCGATGCGCAACATACCATGCCAGTCGCCCAGCGCCAGGTAGTCCAGCGCAGCGCGCTTCACTCGGTCGGATGCGATGGGGTTTGTGGCATCGACGCTGTCGGGTAGATGGCCTTCGATGCTGCCGTGCGCCAACCCAACCCGCAGCCAACCCTCGGGGCTTTGCATCGAATCGAATGCAAGGGTGACGTCGTCGTGCGTTTGCCGCTGAGTCAGCGGTGCGGCCAGAACCGCGATACGGCTGGCATCGAGCGCCACCACACGAGTCGATTCCGGCACATGCACGTTATCCGGCACGCACCCCAGCGCACGCGCGCGAGTCCAGACGCTGTCGGCCAGCGCGGCATCGTGATTGCCCGCGATCATAATCCAGGGTCCGGCATACGGCGCGAGCGCGGCAAACAGGCGCCGAACGCTGCGGTCGGACACACCCTGAGTGTCGAACACATCGCCCGCCACCAGCACGGCATCGACCTGCCGTTCGGCTGCCAGCCGGGCAATAGCCGACACCGCATCCAGTCGGGCCTGAGCCAGCAGGACGGCATCCTCGTCGTCGAACTGGCCATATTGGCGACCGATCTGCCAGTCGGCGGTGTGCAGAAAAGTCGCCATACGTCAGCCTGGAATCGATTCGGTGCTCAGGTGAACCGCCATGTAGACCGTGTCGCCCGGTTCGACTTGCAGCAGATCGTCCCACACCCGCGCGGTTTCGATGCACAGCATGTCGGTCCAGCCGGCATCGGGAAACTGGCTCAAGCGCCGCGCCTTGTCGATCCACGGATTCCACAGCACCGCCGAGCGGCTGTGCGACGACTGCACGCGTATCCGTCGCCCCCAACCGGGATCGACGATGTGCAAGGTATCGGGCAGATCCAGGTAAAGCCTGTCGGTTTCGCCTGAAAAACTCAATGCTCCCGCCTGCGTTTTGCTGCGCCAGCTGTCGAGCGTGTCGATATAGCGGGCGCCCGCCAGGCCATCGACCTGCACCGCGCGAACGTCGCTGACGGCGAAGTAGGTGTGCAGGGCTTGGGACACCGTCATCGTGGCGTCGCTATCGTTGCGCACGCCCAGCTCCAGCGTGACGGTGGCCGCGAAGCGCATCCGCAACGTCAATTGGGCACCATGACGCCAGCCGCCATACCCCGGCGTCAATGCGCAGCGAAACACCAGCGTCACGCCATCCGGATCGGCATGCGTGTCGGCATGCGACCAATCCATGCTGCGCACCCAGCCATGCTTCGGGACGTGGGCCTCAGCCGCGATATCGAATCCGGCGCGCACCTCGGGCGGATTGGCGCTCAGATCGCCAAACCATGGAAAACAGACCGGCACGCCGCCTCGTGGCGCTTCGCCATGACGGTAGGCGGCCTCTGGGCTCAACCACACCAGGGCAGGCTGATCGTGCGGCACATAGCTCAGCAATTGCGCGCCCTGCTCCGCCACGCGGGCCTCGCCATGGGGAGTGCGTATATGCCAAACGGCAAGCTCGCCTTGTTTTTTGCGTTCGACAGTCGATCTGGCCACTGCAGGCATAGAGAGGTCCTGTTGCGTCATGGGGAGATCATTCTACGGGGATGGCACGGGTTTGCCACCATCGGTCGAATCCGGTCGGACAAGAAAAGCTACAGTACAGGCTGATCTTCAGTGACCTCTCGTGGCATCATTTCACTTAAAATGATGCGTATCACTTCGATTTAAAGCGATTCGGCACATGCACTACGACGACCAGAACATCTTTGCCAAAATCCTGCGCGGCGACGCACCGTGCATCAAGGTGTACGAAGACGACCGCACTTTGGCCTTCATGGACATCATGCCGCAGTCGGAAGGCCACGTGCTGGTCATCCCGAAAGAGCACGCAACCGATTTCCTGACGCTATCGGCAGCCGCCAGCCACGCCACCCTGGACACGGCCCGAAAAATCGCCCTGGCTCAGAAGCAGGCGCTGGACGCGCCGGGCATTTTCATCGCTCAGATGAACGGTGCGGCCGCCGGCCAAACCGTGCCGCACTACCACATTCACGTCATTCCGCGTCATCCCGACCGCCCTTACCACAGCCACGTTTCCGAGATGGCCGACAGCGCTCAACTGCAAGCGACCGCCGAGAAAATTCGGGCCGCACTGGGTGTTTGACACGATGATCCGATTCCGTTCTAGCACTGCGTTCTGGTCCGTGCTGATGTGCGTGCTGTGCCTGATAGGCTTGCCCGCACGCGCCGCGCCGCTCAACGTCGTGGCCACCACCGGCATGCTGGCCGACACTGTGCGGGCGGTAGGTGGCGATCGCATCGTCGTCCATGCCCTAATGGGTTCCGGCGTCGACCCCCACACCTACCGCCAGACCCGCTCGGATATTCAACGCATGACCCGGGCCGATCTGGTGGTTTGGCACGGACTGTTCCTGGAAGCCCAACTGGAAAAATTCTTCCACGACCTCGGCCGCCATCGCAAGGTGGTCGCCCTGACCGAAGCCATCCCGAAAGACCTGCTGCACGCCAGCGAAGACTATCCGGGCCGCTACGACCCGCACGTCTGGATGGACCCCACACTGTGGCGTCATGTGGTCATCGCCACGCGCGATACCCTGATCGACAGCGATCCCGACGGCCGCAGCACCTTCGAGGCCAACGCGCAAAACTACATCGCACGATTGGACGCCTTGAACGCGAAGTCGGACGAAAAACTGAAAGCGGTCGCACAAGACGCCCGGGTGCTGGTCACGGCACACGACGCGTTCGGCTATTTCGGACGGGCCTATGGCTTTGAAGTCTTGGGCATTCAAGGCATTTCCACAGAAAGCGAAGCCAGCCTGAATCAGGTCGAACGCTTGGTGAAGGTGCTGGTCGAGCGCAAGATCAAAGCCATTTTCGTCGAGTCGTCGGTGGCCGATCGCAACGTTCGCGCTTTAGTCGAAGGCGCGGCGGCACGGGGCCATCGGGTAAGCATCGGCGGCGAGCTGTATTCCGACGCCATGGGCGCACCCGGCACCCCCGAAGGCACGTACCTCGGTATGCTCAAGCATAATGTCGCTACGATCGCCGCAGCCCTGCGCCAGTAGACGCCACCTGACCCCCACATGCCGCACACGGACGCCCCTTACGATCTGCCCGACCGCCTGAGCGCGGCCACCACGCCTCTGGCCATTCATGGCCTGACCGTCAACTACGACAACAAGACCGTTTTGTTCTCGGTGGACTTCGTCGTGCCGCAAGGCTCGATGAGCGTCATCGTCGGCCCCAACGGTGCTGGCAAGTCGACATTGATCAAAGCGGCCTTGGACATCGTTCCGCGCGTCTCGGGTCAGGTCTCGGTATTCGGCTTGAATTTCGGCGCCAATCGCCATCGAGTGGCCTATGTGCCGCAACGCGCCAGCGTCGATTGGGAGTTCCCCGCCACGGCTTACGACGTCGTGGCGATGGGGCTGTACCGCAACCTGAACCCGTTTCAACGCCTCAGCGTCGATCAACGCGCCCGCGTGACCGATTGCCTCGAACAGGTCGGCATGAAGGATTTCGCCAAGCGTCAGATCGGTCGACTGTCGGGCGGCCAGCAGCAACGGGTGTTTCTGGCGCGGGCGTTGATCCAGAACGCCGATTTATACGTGCTGGACGAACCGTTCGCTGGCGTCGATGCCGCCACCGAACGAGCGCTGATCGGCGTACTGCGCAACATCCGCCGCATGGGCAAGACGGTGCTGTGCGTGCATCACGACCTGTCCACCGTCCCAGAGTACTTCGACCACGTGCTCTTGTTGAACGTTCAGTCGATTGCGTCTGGCCCGGTCAACGAGATCTTCACCGGCGACCGTTTGCAGCAAACTTATTCCGGTCGCCTGGCCACTCAGCAACTCGAACGCATCGCGGCCGGCATACGCATACCGAGTCGGGACGCCGGCGCATGAGTCCGCTACTTTCAGCGCTATTGCTGTCTGCGGGCTACAACACAGCGCTGGTCACCCTGGGCGCGGCCCTTTTGGGCGCGGCGGGCGGTGCGGTAGGCACCTTTGTGCTATTGCGCCGCCGCTCGCTGGTCAGCGATGCCATCGGCCATGCCACGCTGCCAGGTCTGGCACTGGCTTTCATCGCCATGGCGCTCATGACCGGCGACGGCCGATGGATGCCTGGCCTGATGGTCGGCGCGGCCGTCACCGCCGCATTGGGCTTGGCCGCCATCGGCGTCATGACCCATCGCACTCGTTTGCACGAAGATGCCGCGATCGGCGCGGTGCTGTCGGTGTTCTTCGGCGCGGGCGTCGTACTCTTAACCGTCATCCAGATGCTGGACACCGGCAATCAGGCCGGGTTGAGCACGTACCTGCTGGGTTCGGCGGCGGGCATGCTGCGCAGCGAAGCCTTATTGATCACCGTGGTATCGGGCGCGGTGGCTGTCGCCATATTCATCTTGCACCGGCCCCTCACGATGTTGGCCTTCGATGCCGATTACGCCGCTGTGCGAGGTGTGCAGGTCAGGCGTATGGACTTCATGCTGGCTCTGATTCTGCTGGCCGTGGTCGTCACCAGCTTGAAGATCGTCGGTCTTGTGCTTAGTGTCGCCATCACCATCATCCCTGCCGTGGCCGCGCGCTTTTGGACCGATCGGGTCCATCGCATGGTGCCCATCGCAGCAGGTCTGGGCGCGGTCGGCGCTTATCTGGGCGCCGCCATTTCCTCGACGACCTATGGCTTGCCGACCGGCTCGCTGATCGTACTGACGCTGTTCGCTTTGTTCATTTTGTCGATGTTGTTCGCGCCCGGCCGCGGCGTGGTGGCATCGATGGTCCGTCATCACCGCTTTCGGTTGCGGGTCCACGAACGCCAAGGGCTGCTTGCCGTGGCGCACCGCGAACCCATCTACGATACGCTGACACTGCGGGTGTTGCGTCGTGCCGGATGGATGCGCCGCGACGGCGTGCCTACTCCTTCGGGTATGAGCGCCGCAGCGGCTGCCGTCGAAGACGAAGCCCTGTGGAAACTGTACCGCGATCTGATGCCGGTCGAAGCGTCCGAGATGGCCAATCAACGGGTCTACCCGGTACGCGAAGTGCTGCCGCCCGATACCGTCGCCGATCTACTGCGACTGCGGCGCGACGCCTTTTCGGGCGGTTTGAGCGAGCCGGCTCATCGTCGTCACGTTCCTCGGGCGCTCTGACATGCTGATGGATTTCCTGCAACTCAGTCTGGCGCCGCTGTTGATCGGCACGTGCGCCAGCGTCACCTGCGCCCTGCTGGGTAATTTTCTGATCCTGCGGCGTCAGAGCTTGATCGGCGATGCCGTCAGTCACGTCGTATTGCCCGGTATCGTCGGTGCCTTCCTGGTCACCGGCGCGGTATCGACGCCTGCCATGCTGGCGGGAGCCGCCGTCGCCGCCATGGTGGCCGTGGTGTTGATCGAAGTCATCCGGCGGCTGGGCAAGGTCGAGCCAGGCGCGGCAATGGGCGTGGTGTTCACTGCCATGTTCGCGGTCGGCGTACTGTGGCTGGAACGGTCCAATGCCAGCAGCGTCCATCTGGATGTCGAGCATGTGCTGTATGGCAATCTGGAAAGTCTGATCTGGTTGGCCGGCGACAGCCCGGCAGCCCTGATATCGGCAGTGGCATTGGCCGAACTGCCGCCGCAATTGCCTCGCTTGTTCGTCGTATTGCTGATCACGGCCATCGCCCTTTGGATTACGCGTCGCGCATTGATTCTGGGGACCTTCGACGAAGCTTTTGCGGCCAGTGTCGGTGCCCGCCCCCGGTGGATCAGCCTGGGGCTCTTGCTGTTGGTATCGCTGGCGTCAGTGGCGGCCTTCGAGGCGGTCGGCGCGATTTTGGTCGTGGCCATGTTCATTTGCCCGCCCGCCACCGCACGTCTGCTGACCAACCGCTTAGGACGCCAAGTAGGCTTGAGCGTCGTGTTCGCGCTGACGGCCACGGTCTTAGGTTTCGGTTTGGCGGCCTATGGCCCCATGGCGCTGGGCGGCAGCAATAGCGTCAGCGGTGCAGGCATGATCGCGGTGATGTCTGGGCTGCAATTGGCAGCGGCCTGCCTATTCGCGCCTAGCCGAACGCGCAGCCGAATCGGCACGATCGATGCCGCCTGATCGAAAGCGAACTACCATCGGGTCTAGAACCCGGACCCATTTCAGCCCGATCCATCAGGAGCGCGCATGACCTCGAATCACTCACACCCTTCTCACAGCCATGCTCACGGGCATGGCCACGCATCGGACGCCGACGAACCGGGCAGCGCGCCGGCTTGCGGCGTCTACGACCATAGACACAACGCGCCGTTGAAATTGGATGCGGAACAGCTGGACGAAGCGGCGAGCATGTTCGCTGCGCTGGCCGACCCCGAGCGTTTGCTGTTGCTGCTCGACCTGGCCGAGGGCGAACGCTGCGTGAGCGAACTGGTTCACAGCCGCGCCGCGCCGTTGAGCACTATTAACGACCGGCTTCAAACGCTGTTCGCGGCCCGGCTGGTGAAACGCCGCCGCGACGACGTGCATATCTACTACAGCCTGGCCGACGACCACGTACTGGTGCTGTTGCGCAATGTGCTGGCCCACTCGGCCGAGCCGTTCTGAACATTCAGGCGCCCGATGCCGGTCCCGCGGTGCCCACCACACGCAGCGACAGCCCTTCGTAGCCGTCCAAACGGATCGACAGACGACCATCTTCGGACAGATCGCCCTCGACGCTCTCGTTCAGCATATCGACCACCGGACCGGGCGGCACGTGTTCCAGCACAATGGTTTCTTCCAGGGGGTCGGGTCCGAAATTCAGCGCCGTGATCTGGATCCCGCGCCCGGCGGGCAACTCGTGCATCATGATCAACAAGCTGGGCGTCAGTACGTCGGGAATCGGCAGCTGGCGGCTGGCGGCAATGCCATACGCCTGACGCACCGAGAACATGTGTTTGAGTCGGCTGGCAAACGATGCCGGATCGGCCAACTGTTGCGTCACACTGCCGTATAGCGCCACGGCCCGGGGCACGCCCTCGGCCGACACCGATGCTTCGGTTGCGACATCGGCCAGGTCATAAGCCCCGCGTTGAATCCAGCGAGTGTCGCCATCGACCATGCGGTCGGTCACCGCTTCCGCAGGCAAGGGCAGGGCGCCCACCAGATCCCATCCCGAGACAGCGACCACGCCCGGCTGAAAGGCATTGAACATCACCATCAGCAGATGCACTCGTTTGATTCGCTCGATGTCGTCCTCGGTCAGCACCGTGAGATCGCGCAAGCCCAGCGCCGCAGCCGCCACACTGGCAGACGTGCAGGCAATGCCGTTGGTGACGAAACGCAGGTTGTAAGGGGCATGCTCGCCACTCAGGTTTTCGTACATGGTTTCGCGGATATGCTCGCGCAACACCGCGCCCGGCAGCGTCTGCCCGTGGAAGGTATAGGGCGTAGACGCGTGCAAAGTCCAGAAATGCACCAGCTCTAAAGTCAACTCGTCGTGATTCTGCAGAGCGTGAATCAAGGAAGCGGGATCGATGCCGTACTCGTGTACGGTACGCAACATCAAACGCAGAAACTCGGTGTCCCCAGTCAGCACGGCGTGGTGATAGGCCGGCCGGGTGATGAAGTCGTAGGACAGATCGGCACCGCCCCTGGACATCGATGCGATGTCGTCCACCGTCAGGTTCAACTCTTGGAAGCTGAAACCACCGGCCTTACGAATCATGCCGCCGATGATCTGATTGCCCACCACCGATAGCGGGTGACTTTCGGACCAGGCGTTTTCGCCGGCACGGCGTTCGACCCCCAGAAAGCCGTTCGCATCCAGGCGCAGCCCCCGGGCCCCCATGACATCGAGGCAATGCAAGGCATCGCCGATGACCAATTGCTGCGCGGCAAAGCTCGGATCCAGCCAGTTCAAAGAGGGTTGCCCGGCTTTGAAGTAATGTAAATAGACCCAGCGACGCGTTTTTCCATCGACGCCGGTAATCGGGCCTGTCACGCTCCAGTCGGTCTCCTTCACTCCCGGTTCGAAAAAAATCACCCGCTGAAGTTGCCCCACCAAATAGCATTTTTCCTTTAAGGCATCGACCGTCGGGGGTGGCAGATTGACCGCATCCGCGCCCGGGGGCACATCCGGCAACAGGCCCCAGTCTTCCTCCTGAATCTCGACCATGTGATAGAGACCGGGATAATCGGCGTAGCCCAGTTCGGCCAATCTGAAATCGGCCCCTTTGCCGGTGTGGGAAGGAATCACGTCGTCGATTACTACGGCATTGAAGGCCAAGGCAAGGCGGCTGATGGCCAGATATTCGTCTTCGGTGCCGAAACGGCGGTCGATATCGAAGCTGATGCGGTCGAAGTTACCGTCGATGGAAGGCGTTGGGGTATAGCCAGTCAAACCGCCCCCTACCTTGGTCGGTCCGGTGTGTATGGCCTGCACGCCAATCGAGGACAAGGCCTGCCAAAGTTGAGGGTCGCCCAGCGTCTTGAGTACCGACTCGCCTTCGCGGGTCACAATGGATGCCGGATAGGCCGTGAACCAGACTGAGGCAACCTCGGACGCCGCGCGAGGGCGAGTTTCTGCGTATGGGTGCCGCCACAAGCGCGCCTGCCCTCCATACGTCTTCGCACGTTCGCGAGCCTGGGCCAGCATAGAGCGGCTGATCAGCCAGTTGACGTAGTCGGGATCGGGCACGGGCATGCATGGCCTCCAAGGACGCGGATCGATCCGCTAAACGGTGCAATACAGCAAATTGCGTGCGCGGCTCAACCCGAAGCTGGCGCCAATCACTCAATAACCGAGTCGAGTGCTGAAGTCACACAGCGATGTGCCGCGTTAATATGAACAACTGCCCCCACGTCGCTCATTCGGCCACACCATGGGTGCTTCTTTGCCTACCGCGAGCCTACCGCCGCAATGCGCCGCTTGGCTCCAATTGATCGCAGCACCAGACGATATATGCGAGGCCAGCGCCAGCCCGATATGCCCGACCGCCTTGCACCAGACCCTGTCGAAGGACGGCATCGACCCTGCTGCTCATCTGACGTCCGTCCAGCTTTGAGGTAGCCCCGACATGTATTCCAGGCATGTGCTGCACGCCGGTTCGCGAGGTCGCTACACAGTGGCAGGCCGCCAGCAGTATCGCTGCATGTCTACGGCGTTTCCCGAGGCGAAGTGTGCTCGGATGTGAAAGATATCGTCGCCTCCGACGATCAGGCCGACGCCGCGTCGGCGTGACTCAATGCGCCTAAACGGCGCATCTGCGCCGCCGCTGCGACATGGGCCTGCACGACATCGGCGCGCGAGGCTGCCGCGCTGGAGGCCGCAATCGATACCAGGCCGGTCACCACCGTCACGCCTGACGGACCCAATGCCGCCGCGGTAATCGCTGCTTGAGTACGGACATCCAAACGACGCGACACGCCATGGCTTGCGGGATGACGCAAGCCCGTCATGCCCCAACCAGCCAGTTTTACCAAGGTCCGACGATCCACTTTGCTCAACATCCGCGACTCCGTTCTTCACCATGTGCTGGGTCGACACGCCCACAGGCCCATTCCGGGCGCATTGCAGATGCCCTAAAAAAAGCCACAGGTTCTATAGCATTTTTTGTGCCCGCATCACGCCGCAGCTATCCGAGCGATGGTGACAGCTTGTCTAACTTCATCGAATAGCATCACTCGGCACGTTACTATCCTTGTCCATGGCTACCCCGCAAACCCCACCCCTCGCTCTCCCCTCGTATGCCTACATGGTCTTCGTTCTGGGCGCGTTAGCGTGTCTGGGCCCCTTCACTATCGATGCGTATCTACCTGCCTTCGGCGCCATCGGTCGCGAGTTCGATCAATCCCGCCAGGCGGTCCAAAGCACGCTGGGTTACTACATGCTGGCGTATGCCGTCACGACCCTGTTTCACGGTACTTTGTCCGATTCGTTCGGCCGCCGCCGGGTGTTGATCGTCGCCTTGTCGCTTTATTCGGTAGGCGCACTGACGGCAGCCCTGGCCCCTTCGTTCGAGTGGCTGGTGATCGGGCGGATATTGCAGGGTCTGTCAGCAGGTGCGGGAATGATCGTCGGCCAGGCTATCGTCAACGACTGCTACAAGGGTGCCGTCGCGCAGCGCACCATGTCCTACATCATTATGGTGTTCAGCGTCTCGCCTGCCCTGGCACCTATCATCGGTGGCTACCTGGCCGCCGGCATTGGTTGGCGCTCCATCTTTTTCGCCATGCTAGGGCTGGCCTTGGCCACTATCGTGTTGTGCGTCCGGGGTTTGCCCGAGACGCTTTTGCTCGAGTCGCGGCACCGTTTTTCCTTCGTCACGCTGATCCGCAACATGAAGCTCGTCCTGCGCGACCGATTCTTCTTAGGCTATTCGTTGGCGGCGGCAACCCTATTCGCCGGATTCGGATTCATGATCGGCGCGGCGCACGACTTCGTCACCGAAGTCCTGGCGCTGCCAGATACTGCCTTCGGTTATCTGTTCATCCCGTTGGTCGTGGGCATGGTGTCGGGATCGTTCACGGCGGCCCGATTGGCACAACGAGTGAGCGGCCCGCATTTGATCGCACTGGGTTATGGCGTGGCCGGTAGTGCCGCCTTGTTCAGTTTGATCTATAACGGTTTGGCATCGCAGACCTCGATCCCAGGCGGCGTCTTGCCCTTGGGGGTCTACGCGCTCGGACTGACGCTGGCGTTTCCCAGCATCACGCTGACGGTGCTGCGCCGTGCTCCCGCCTTCGCGGGCACCGCAGCCTCGCTTCTGAACTTCGTCGAAATGACGATCTTCTCGATCGCCAGCGGTTGGGGTGTCGTACTGGTCTACGGCAGCGCCTGGAAACTGGCTTTGGCACTGACCACGGCCACAGCACTTAGCGCCTTGTTCTGGTGGTGCGTCCACCGGGCCGAGCATCGCCCGGCGAACGCTTAAAGCTCAATAGCCGATGGCGCAGCCGTCTTTGCGGCTGTCGGACGCCGCCAGATAGCCTTCGTCACGACGCCATGCCATCTGCGCACAACCGAATTCCAGATCCAGCCGGGGCGCGACCTCGATGTCGTGGCCCATCGCACGCAATTGCTCGACCGTCTCCACCGGAGTATGCGCCTCGACTGCCACACCTATGTTGTCGTCCTTCACGCGCCAGTGCGGCGCATCGCTGGCCGCTTGAGGGTTCAGGCCGAAATCGGCCAAGCGGCTAACCACCTGCAAATGACCCTGGGCTTGCATCGATCCACCCATCACACCGAAGCTCATCAAGGGCTTGCCTTGCTTCATCAGGAAGCCTGGAATGATGGTGTGAAACGGACGCTTGCCGGGGGCGACCTGGTTGGGATGGCCCTCGATCGTCGAGAAACCCCAGCCCCGGTTCTGCAAAGCGATCCCGCGGTTCGGCACCACCACGCCAGAGCCGAAACCCTTGAAGTTCGACTGAATGAACGACACCATCATGCCGTTCTTGTCAGCAGCGGTCAGGTACACGGTGCCACCGGAGTGCGGATCGCCGGCCCGCGCCGCGCCCGCACGACGCGGGTCGATCAGCGCGGCACGCTTGGCCAGATAGGCATCGTCCAACAGCTGAGCCGCCGTCACGCGCATGTGGTCGGGATCGGCCACGTGCTCGCGCAGATCGGAGAAGGCCAGCTTCATCGCTTCGATCTGCAAATGCACGGCTTCGGCCGAATCCTGCTTCAAGGCCGACATGTCGAACTGCTTCAAAATGCCCAGCGCCATCAACGCGCCAATGCCCTGACCGTTAGGTCCGATCTCGAACAGCTCGACGTCGCGATACTTCATGCCGATGGGTTCGACCCAATCGGTACGGTGCGCCGCCAGATCGGCCATCGTGATGCTGCCGCCGGTGTCGCGGGCATGGGCGACGATGGCTTCGGCCAACTCACCCTGATAGAAAGCATCGCCCTTGGATTCCGCGATCAGTTCCAGCGTGCGGGCCTGGCCGGGGCAGACGAAACGATCGCCGATGCGCGGCGCCGCGCCATTGCGCACGAATGCAGCCTCGAACCCCGGTTGGTCGCGCAGCGTGTCGATCTGGGATTGCCATTGGCGATGCACCGTGGGCGACACCACATAGCCATCGCGGGCATAGCGCAGCGCGGGTTCGAACAGATCGGCGAAAGGCAAGGATCCGAATTTTTCCCAGGCCGCACGCCAGCCTGCGACCACACCCGGCGTGGTCACGCTATCCCAGCCCTTGGCCGGCATGCGGTCCAATCCGGCAAAGCGCTTGCTCTCCCACGCCGCAGGCGCACGGCCCGACGAATTCATGCCGTGCAAACCCTTGCCATCCCAGACGATGGCGAACGCATCGCCACCGATCCCGTTCATGCACGGCTCGACCACCGTCAAGGCGATGGCCGTCGCCAACGCAGCGTCCATGGCATTGCCGCCGCGTGCAAACATCTGCAAGCCAGCTGCGCTGGCCAGCGGCTGCGACGTGGCGACGACATTATCGGCAAGCACGGGCATGCGCTGCGAAGCATAAGGAAAATCCCAAAAAGCGGCGGACTCTGACATGGCGCGGTGGCTCTTGATAGAAGTGGAGTGAACCGTCACGGTACGCCTATCCCACTCGACAATCAATTTGATTTGTTTGCATTACCCATAAGAATTTTTTGTTCATAACCCACAAAAAATTAAGTGCTACGTATCAGTTTGATGCCAGCGGCTACCTCTTGCCCCACCCCTCGCCCGACAGGGGTGGTAATTTCCCGACTTCCCTTCACGTCGACGACACTTCCGCATGCGAGTTTTCCTTCTGTGCCTGCGCTGGCTGGTTCTGGCCACCGGCTTGGCGCTCACACCCGCCGCTTTCGCCGGCGACGCGCCGCCGCCCGACGTCGGGCGCGAGCTTGACGAATCGCGTGCGGCGCTGGACAAGATTCAGGCCGCCGTCTCCGACGAGAAAACCAGCCCTGACGCGCTGGCGGAGCTTCGCAGCGATGCGCTAGAGATTCAGTCGCGCGCCAACAGCACGGCGGATGACCTGCAACCGCAGTTGACGGCGGTTCAGGCGCGTTTGACCGAGCTGGGTAAAGCCGACGAGTCGGTCGCCGAAGATGCCGACTTGGCCCGTCAACGGGCGCAGTTAGAGAAGTCGCGCGACAACTTCGATTCTCAGCTGCGGCTGGCCCGCCTGCTGTCGGTCGAAGCCGGGCAAGCGGCCGAGTACGTCTCGACGGCCAGGCGGGCGCAATTTCAAGCGCAACTGGGTACTCGAACAGTATCGATTCTGAGCGCGAGCTACTGGTCGGAATATCACGGCGACTACCCTCGCGACGTATCGCGTCTGGCGGCGATCGGCACCGATCTGACCACGGCACTGCATAACGTCGGCGGCTGGGTATGGGCAGGCGTGCTGGCGGCGATCGCTGCGCTGTTTGCATTGCGAATGTGGGCAGGTCACCGCTTGTTCAAGATCACGGCCACCCGCGTTCCATCCGGACGCCTGCGCCGCTCGGTGCATGCCTTGAGCATCGTGGGTTTGGGTCTGGCCATTCCGGGGCTGATGGCCGAAGCCGTCCATAACGGCTTGGTCTGGAATGGCAGCCTGCCCGGCAGCATCGGCTCGCTGGCCAGTGCATCGGTCGCCATGATTTGTTTTGCGGGCTACGTGGCGGGGCTGGGTTATGCCTTGCTGTCGCCCTACCGTCCTTCGTGGCGATTACCTCCAATTGCCGACGCCGTGGCGCTCAAGCTGAGGTTTTTTCCGCTGATCCTGGCACTCAGCATGCTGTTCAGTTGGCTGGTTGAGCGCTTGGGCGGTCAGATCAACGCATCGTTGACGACCACCGTCGCCGTCAATGTCTGGATCACCTTGGTATTGGGGGGCACTTTGGCGGGCGGCTTGATCGGCTACGAACGCGCCCGTCGTACCGCCCACGCAGACCCCGACAGCCCGGATGTCGCTCCACGACCGTTCTGGGTGTCTACCCTGCGCGTGCTGACCTGGATCGCTCTGCTGGTCGCCGCGGTCTGTCTGCTGACCGGCTACGTGGCCTTCGCCAGCTTCGTGACCAAGCAACTGGCCTGGTCGCTCGTCGTGCTTAGTTCGACCTACCTGCTGGGCGTCTTGACCGAAGACCTGTTCGGCACTTTGTTTGCACCGGCTGCGGCGCATGGCCAGAACGATAGCCCACCCGTGGCGCAAACGCGTATGCGCGAGCAAGCGGCCGTCGTACTGTCGGGCGTGGCCAAAGTCCTGCTGGCGCTGCTGGCATTGCTGCTGCTAGCTGCGCCCTTCGGCGCCGGTCCGCTGGAACTGTTGCAACGCCTGGATCAAATGCGGGGTGGCGTCGCCATTGGCGAGGTCGCCATCCGTCCCGCGCGCGTTTTTCAGGCCCTGATCGTCCTGGCGCTGACGCTGTTGGCCGTTCGCATTCTCAAACACTGGCTGGCGACGCGTTACCTGCCGACCACTCAGCTAGATCCGGGCATGCAGTCCTCAGCCAGCACTTTGTTTGGCTACACCGGCGTAGTGGTGGCGATTTCGCTGGCTCTGTCGGCAGTGGGCATCGGCTTGGAACGCATTGCCTGGGTGGCCAGTGCGCTGTCGGTGGGTATCGGTTTCGGTCTGCAGGCGGTGGTGCAGAACTTCGTCTCCGGCTTGATCCTGCTGGCCGAGCGACCGGTAAAGGTCGGCGATTGGGTATCGCTGGGAGGGATCGAAGGCGATATCGTTCGAGTGAACGTGCGTGCCACCGAGATTCAGATGTCGGATCGCTCGACCGTCATCGTTCCCAACTCCGAGTTCATCACGAAAACCGTGCGCAACGTCACGCACGCCAACCCGCTGGGACTGGTGACGATCAAACTACCGATGCCCTTGATAGCCGATGCCGATCGGGTTCGCTCATTGATTCAAGAGGCGTTTATGGCGCATCCGAGCATTTTGGCAACGCCAGCGGTCGGGGTCCACCTCGATGGCGTGGATGTCGCGGGCAATTTGATGTTCGCTGCCACCGGCTATGTATCCTCGCCACGTGCCGCGTATGGCGCGCGCAGCGCGATTCTGTTCGACATTCTGGGGCGACTGCGCGATGCGGGCATCGACATGTACCGGCCTTCGGCCATGGTGCTGCGAGAAGGGCAAGCGGGCAGCGCGGGCTTCACGCCAACCGTCGCCGGACCTGCAACCGATACCGCCACACCGCTCTCGATACCGAAGGGAAGCTAAGTTCGGCTCAGGCGGAGAATCGGCTCACCGATTCTCCGTCCTGGCCTTGCGGCGACGCCGCCAGGCCAGCCCATAGACCAATGCATTGAATGCCACGACCCCGGTCCCTAAGGCAATCTGAACCGACCGGGTCAAGCCCGCCGGGTAAATCGCACTCGTGACATAGTGTTCGATGAACCCACCCTCGTAGCCCGATCGCCCGGCAGCCATGCGCAACGCGTTTTCGAGCGGGGTCAACGGGCAGATCGTGCCCGACACCATCACCCAGGTGCCCCAGATTACGGCGGCGATATGCATGTAGGCGATCTTGGGCCAACGCCATACCAACACGCCGCCGACAATCACGAACGCAATGAATGCGCCGTGCGCCAACAGCACGGCATCGGCGGCAAACCTAGCGCCCATGGCCCGGAACGGTGGCCGAGGCCGGTACCCCACGCGCCGGTGCTTTGGACGCTTTCGCAGGCTCGCTCATCAATAGCCCGAACAACATCACGACCAGCAGCAGCCAGACGATGCCGCTGATGAATGCGCGGCGAGCGAAAGCTCGGATCGCCGAGAACAGCATCCACACACCCAGCACGATCCAGACGATGTTCCAGATCGAGGGATCCATGCCCATGGCACCCGCCAGCCCCGCGAAGAACTCATGCACGGCGCTGCCCAATTTCGAAAAAATGAAACCGATGGCTTCTACGATGGCGCGCAAAATTTCGCCCAGCGCGTTGCCCAACCACTTGAAAAGACCTTCTTCCTGCATAGCTGGCGCCCGTGAACTGAAAAAACTGAAAACAATGGGCCCCATATTACAGCCGCTATCATGCTTTACTGGTTGTTTATGCACGACCGGAGAAACTTTGCCATGAACGAAACATCTCGCACCGAGTTACGCGACGGCCTGAAGCGCCCCGACCTGCTCCGCGACGCCTGCTACATCGATGGCGCATGGATCGGCTCCACCGCAGCCTCAATCGAAGTCACGAATCCGTCCACGGGCCGGGTCATCGGTACCGTGCCCAAGCTGGGCCGCCTCGAAACCGAGCGCGCCATTGCCGCCGCCGACCGCGCCTGGCCCGCGTGGCGTGCGCTGACAGGCAAGACACGCGGGGCCATCCTGCGCAAATGGTCGGATCTAATGCTGGCCCATCAAGACGATCTGGCCGCCATCATGACGGCCGAACAAGGCAAACCCGTCAAGGAAGCGGCAGGCGAGATCGCCTATGCCGCTTCGTTTCTGGACTGGTTCGGCGAAGAGGCGCGGCGCATTGACGGCGACGTGCTGCAAAGCCCGAACGGCGGACAGCGCATGCTGGTGCTCAAGCAGCCCATTGGCGTGGCCGCCGCCATCACGCCCTGGAATTTCCCTGCCGCCATGATCACCCGCAAAGTGGGTCCGGCCTTGGCCGCCGGCTGCCCCATCATCGTCAAACCCGCCCAGCAGACACCTTTGACCGCCCTCGCGCTGGCGGTGCTTGCTGAAGAGGCGGGCGTGCCCCAAGGCGTTCTGCATATCGTCACCGGCAGTTCGAGCGAAATCGGCGGTGCCTTGTGCGAGAGCGATACAGTGCGCAAACTGAGCTTCACCGGATCGACGGAAATCGGCCGCAAGCTCATGGCGCAATGCGCACCCACTATCAAGAAGTTGTCGCTGGAGTTGGGCGGTAATGCCCCGTTCATCGTGTTCGACGACGCCGATCTGGATGCGGCGGTAGACGGTATAGTGGCATCCAAGTATCGCAACGCCGGTCAGACCTGCGTATGCGCCAATCGCATCTATGTGCAGTCTGGCGTCTACGAAGAGGTGGTCAAGCGTCTGAGCGACCGGGTACGCGGCTTCAAAGTCGGCGACGGATTCGAGAGCGGCGTCACGCAAGGCCCGCTGATCAACGAAGAAGCGGTCGAAAAAATCGAGTCGCATATCGCCGACGCAGTAAACCACGGTGCGCGCGTGGTCGAAGGCGGCAAGCGTCACCCCCTGGGTGGCACCTTCTATCAGCCCACCGTGGTGCGCGACGTGACGCAAGCCATGTTGTTCGCCCGCGAAGAGACCTTCGGACCGGTCGCGCCGCTATTTAAGTTCGAATCCGAAGACGAGGTTCTGGCCCAGGCCAACGACACCATCTTCGGCTTAGCGGCCTACTTCTTCACCCGCGACTATGCCCGCATCTGGCGAGTGTCCGAAGGACTGGAGTATGGGATTGTCGGCATCAACACCGGCCTGATCTCGAACGAAGTCGGCCCATTCGGCGGCGTCAAGCAATCGGGCCTGGGCCGTGAAGGCTCGAAATACGGGATCGACGAGTACCTGGAACACAAGTATCTGTGTCTGGATCTGGGCAAACCGGCCTGAATACCGTCCCTGCCCGAAGCGCTGCCGCCTTCGGGCAACGTACCCCCTTGATCAGGGCACGCATCGGGCACCGCATCCATCATGCGGCTCACGCATCGATCGGCGTTCGGCTCGGGAGGTCGGCGAATCCTGTCATTTGGCCTCGCCGCTGCGCGCCATCCATGCGATCAACGACGACCGCATGGCCTCTTCGACCGACATCTCGATGGGCTGCACCCATTCTTGCGGAACGAAGACGGTATAGCCGCCGATCATATAGCCCATCGGCAGATAGACCGCCACGCGTGCGCCTGGCAGGAACCCGGCGGGCAATCCTTCCGTGCCCGTACGAGTCACTAGGCCGACCAGCTCGATCGGTTGGCCCGGCATACGCAAGATGACGACCTGCTGCGCGGTCTGCTTGGATGCCGGAGAGAAGTAATCGGCAAAACTCTTCAGTGAAGAATAGATGCTGCGCACCACCGGAATGTTGGTGAACGGCAACTCGATCCAACTCATGTACCGCGACATGCTTTTTTGCGAAACCAGATAACCGATCAGCACGATGCCCATCACACCCAGCACCAGCCCCAGGCCCGGCACGTAAAACCCGCCGATGAACGGGCGCAGCAGCACCAATGCCATGTCCTCGCTCCAGGACAGGAACAGGAACAGCAGATAGAGCGTGACGCCCACCGGCAGGATGGTGATCAGACCCTTGAAAAAATACTTATAGACCCGCGTCATGGCTTCCAGGCAAAAAATAAATCGGCAGATCGGTTTGCGCGACAACTGCGCAACCCCGGCTTTGCCGATGGCGCAGCATAGCAAAAGTGAAGCCCCCTCCACCGGGTGGCGATATAAACTTTGCTGCATGCCATAACGAGAGAGACAAAGCATGACCCTCGCCCCGACCCGCCATCCCATCGCACGGCGTTCGCTGTTGTTCGTCCCCGCCACCAGCGAACGCTTCACCGAAAGCGCGTTCAAGCAGAAAGCGGACGCCCTGCAGATCGACCTGGAAGACAGCGTACCACCCGATTTGAAGCAGCAGGCACGACAAGCAGTGGGCGGATTGGCCGACCGATATCAGGCGGCTGGGTTCGATGTGGTGATCAGGGTAAATCGCCCATGGCGCCTGTTGGTGCGCGATATCGAAGCCTGCGTGCGGCACAGTGTCAGCGCGCTGACGCTGCCCAAAGTGCCCGATGCCGGATTCGTGCGGGCGGTGAGCGAAATATTGACCGAGGTCGAGACGCATGCGGGGCTGCCGGTGGGCCACACCCGCCTGATCGGCATGATCGAGGATGCTCAGGGCTTGGAAAACGTGAACGACATCGCCCGAGCGGATCCCCGTCTATGCGCGCTGATCGTCGGTGCCGAAGATCTCGCCCACGACTTGCGCATGGCGGTGGATGCCGACACGCTGTACGTGCCGAATGTGCTGACAGTGGCGGCATGCCGACGTGCCGGCATCGTGCCGCTGGGATTCGTCGGATCGGTGGCCGACTTTGCCGACCGCGAGGCGTTCCGGCAAACGGTGGAGCGCGGTGCGCGCCTGGGCTTCGAAGGCGCGTTCTGCATCCATCCAGCGCAAGTCGATATCGCCAACGCCGCCTATAGCCCGACTGAAGACAAAGCCGATCGTGCCCGTCGTCTGCTGCAAGCGTTCGACGCCAGCATGGCCGAAGGCCGCGCCACGTGCACATTTGAGGGCAGGATGGTCGACGCGCCCGTAGTCGCTCAAGCGCGTCAGTTGATCGCCCGCTACGACCGGATTCAGACCGAACACGCGGTACGTTAAGAGCGATAGACGCTCGGATCAACCGCAGCGCACCGCAGTGATCTGATTTTTTTCATCCACCAGCACGTTCAAGCGGGTCGCGTCGTATTCCATCGTGATCATCTGGCTGGGCTTAAGTGTGCGCGCCGAAGCCGAGCCAGATTGCGTGCGCAGTCTGTCCAGTAGCGACTGCGTCAGCACCTGCCCAATGGCCGACTGGCCCGATTGCGCATCGCATTGCGCACCGGCCGCTACGCTGCCCGCCGATGCCAGCCCCTCGCTGGCCGCCCCGGCAGACCCTGTCGAGCCAGACGCCCCCCCGCCCGATGAGGCGCATCCCGCCAAAGCCAAGGCCGTCGCTGCGCTTAAAAGTTTCCAGTTCATGATCGCTCCATAAAGTGAGGGGTCGGCATCATCATAGAGCAAGTCATTCGCCCAACCGATCAGGGAAGTTGTGCGATACGCAACAAATTGGTGGTTCCCGATTCGGCGAACGGCAGCCCGGCAGAGATGACGATGGTGTCGCCACTCACGCCGTAGCCTTCTTGCGCGACCAACTCGGTGGCCAGATCGCTCATTTCGGTCACGCTATGGACCTCATGGGTGAGCACCGGATGCACACCCCATACCAGCGCCAGGCGTCGCGAGGTGCCTAATCTGGGTGTGATGCCGATGATAGCCGCCTCGGGCCGCTCGCGCGCCAGGCGCAGGGCCGAATAGCCCGAACTGGTGTAGGCCACGGTGGCACGCAGCCCCATCAAGCTGGCAATGCCACCGACCGCATAACCGATCGCATCGGCAGCTTCGGGACGTGGCGTGGTGTGCGAGGCCATCATCGACTGGGTATAGAAATCGTCCGCTTCGGTTTGATGAATGATGCGATCCATCATCGCGACCGCTTCGCGCGGAAAGCTGCCCGCTGCTGATTCTGCCGACAACATGACTGCATCGGCACCGTCGTAGATGGCCGTTGCCACGTCCGAGGCTTCGGCCCGAGTGGGCACGGGTGCCTGCACCATAGACTCCAGCATCTGTGTGGCGACGATGACGGGCTTGCCGGTACGACGGCACTCCCGCACGATGCGTTTTTGAATGGCAGGCACCTGCTCGGCCGGCAACTCGACCCCTAGGTCGCCACGCGCCACCATCACGGCGTCCGTCGCCTCGACGATTTCGCTCAAACACTGAATGGCGGCGGGTTTTTCCAACTTGGCCACGATGCCTGCCCGGTCACCGACGATTGCCTTGATTTCATGAATATCCTGAGCGCGCTGGACGAAAGACAGCGCCACCCAGTCGACGTCCAGCGTCAAGCCGAACGCCAGATCGCGATGATCCTTTTCGGTCAGCGCCGACAGGGGAACGACCACGCCGGGCACGTTCACGCCCTTACGATCCGATAGAGGCCCGCCCGTGACCACGGTCGTATCGGCGAAGTCTGCCCCGCAAGCCAACACCTTCAATCGGATCCGACCGTCATCGAGCAGCAATTCGGCGCCGGTGTGCAGCGCCGCGAAAATTTCCGGATGCGGCAAGGACACGCGCGCCAGCGTTCCGGGGGTCGCGTGGTCCAGATCGAGCCGGAACGCCGCGCCGACCTTGAGCGCGATCGGCCCTTGGGCGAAGGTGCCGATACGCAGCTTCGGGCCTTGCAGATCGAGCAGAATGCCAATAGGCCGACCCCGCTTTTCCTCGATGCTGCGAATGGCCTGCACCCGTGCCGCATGATCTTCGTACAGCCCGTGACTGAAGTTCAGCCGAAAGACGTCGGCCCCGGCATCGAACAACTGTTCGATCATTCCAATATCGGAGCTGGCAGGACCGAGCGTGGCGACTACTTTGGCTTTACGGGTACGGCGCATACAGACTCCTTGAACAGGTACAGCGCTTGGGCGGCATGAGAAGTGCGAACCCGCACCCTATCATAGGAGCGACGATGGAACAGAATGCGAAGGTGACGCGTGTGGTGGTGATGGGGGTAGCGGGCTGTGGCAAATCGACGCTTGCACACGCCATTGCCGAACACTTCGGATGGGTGATGATCGAGGGCGACGAGTTTCACTCGTCACTGAGCCAGGGCAAGATGCGCGCCGGTCTGGCCCTGAACGACCAGGACCGCCACGCCTGGTTGCATACGCTGGCTAGCAAACTGAACGATGCGCCCACGAGCACGGTGCTGGCTTGCTCGGCGCTCAAGCGTGCTTATCGCGACGTCTTGCGAGCGGCGCGACACGACTCGCAGCGTGTCGGCCCCGACGGCGTCCTGTTCGTCTATATGGTGCTGACCGAAGCGCAGTCCTATAGACGCGTAGATCAACGACCCACACACCGGTTTCCGGCCAGTCTGGTGCATAGCCAATTCGAGACGCTGGAATCGCCCGAAGGCGAATCCGGCGTGCTGACGGTCGATGGCATGGCGGGTACGCAATCCCAATTGCGTTCGGTCGAACAGTGGCTGAGCGCAGCGCCTTAGAGTGCAGCCTGCACGCGATTGGCGACGTCCTCGGGCACCCAGGCGCGCCAGACCTCGGGATGCTGCTTGAAGAAGTACGGCACGGCTTCTTCTACCTCTTTTTTCTCGACCTCGAGCCAGCCCAGCGTGCCGTCGATCACTTTGACAGGCATTTGGACTTTCTCGAAAAACGCGCGCAGCTTGGGCGCGGCCGCCGAAAAGTCGCGGTTCAGGCCGGTGACCACTGGCATGGTCTTGAATTCGGTAGGCTTAGGATCTTTGCAGTTGGGCGAAGTGATGCAGGTGTAGGCCACCTGATCGAAGGGCGGCAGTTCCAGCTTGACCAGATCCAGACCACCGACCAACGCAGTCGGGGTCCAGTAATAGAACACGATGTCGCGTTTACGCGAATAGGCCGATTGAATGGCCGCTTTCTGGGCGGCACCGGCGCCCGGGCCGAACATGTTGTATTCGCCCTCCAGCTTCAAGGCACGCAGCAGGTTGTCGTTCAGGGTGCCGCAGGCCCAACCGGCAGGGCAGCCGTAGATGCGGCCTTTCGAGGGGTCTTCGGGATCGCGGAATACTTCGCGCATACCGGCCAGATCGGCGGCACGTTTGAGCTGAGGATGACGCTCGGCGGTATAGCGCGGCACATACCAGCCCTCGCCCGCGTCGAATACGTGGCCTACCCCCTCTACCTTGCCGCTTTTCAGCGCCTTGTCCCATGCCTCTTCGATCTGACCGGGCCAGACTTCCGAGGTCACATCGACGTCGCCACGCTGCAAGGCTGCCAGCATCGCGAGGGTCTCGCCCGATTCGATTTGAGTCTTGCAGCCGTAGCCTTTCTCCAGGATGAATCGCTCGATATTGACCATCAACAGGTTGGATTCCCAGTTCAAGCCACTGAATCGCACGGGGCGATCCACTTCGCACACCGGTTCGGCGGCTTGGGCCTGACCCGCAGCCAACACGCCGGCCAGTAAAAAAACCGAACCCGCGGCACGTAGACAGGAAAGGGGTAAGCGCATACGAACGTCCTTCAGGCAAGAGTGATGGCAATGGCCAATGGATGACAAAGTGTCACCTGCTCGTCCCTCTGCCCGCAGTGACATTGTGCAACTTGCCTCTACCTCATTGTGCAAAGTGCCCCGACCTGTCAATGCGGTAGCACCGCCCATTGCGTCAGCGCTCGCGCCAGGGATACCGACAGCATCGCACCGTGGTCCTGACCTGCGAATGCCTCGAAAGAAGCGCGTCGACCAATGTACCTGGACATGGCCCGATAAAAATCGGCAGCCGCCGACTGATAGGGCGCGCAGCCTGCTTCGATGTCACCGATCGTGAGGCTTAAGGTTCCACCCACCCCGGCCAGCCTTTCCAAGCCAGGCAACTCGGCCATGAGCGCTTGCCGGTTCCACCACAGCGACGGACTGGCGGCAAAACTATGAATGAAATCCTGTGGACGCTTCAGATAGGCATACAACACGAACAGTCCAGCGTAGGAATGTCCGTAAATGCTCCGCTGCGCAGCATCGATGGCGACGGGCTGCTGCGCGAGTCGTTCGACGAGTGCCGGCTCGATCCGATTCAGAAGAACATCGAGAAACGCCTCCGCGCCACCGCCAGGATGGGGATTAACCCCCTCTGGATCGCGCGGCAAACCCACCGGCCGATCGGCTCCCGGCGAGGGCGGCGTGAAATCGTAGGCTCTTGCGGGTGCGTCCAGCACGCCTGCGGAATCGTGACTGACACCGACAATGACGGTTCTCAGGTCGTCGAGCGCGAACTCGCGAGCGAGCAAGTCGAACACCGCCTTACCGTCCAGCACGTAGAGAATCGGCCAACCGGAGACGGGCGCCGGACCTGTCGGAACCCAGGCTTGAACAAGGTAAGCCGTCTCGCGTATGGGCGAAGCGACGGTGAACCGGATGAGACCCGCAGGTTCGACAATGGGCCTGTCGTTGGACGGACGTATTCGGATTGACGTTTGCACGCAATGCGTAGTGTCGATCGCAGCCAGAGACTCGCTGAGAGCCGGCGCTGTTAACGCGAATACACACAAGGGAACAGCGAAGAAGCGGCGGTAGTCGAACACCGTGACAATACGTCTCGAAAGCGCTGGAGAGCAAAGGTCACATGCTATGTGCGTTCACTGGGACATAAACGTTCAAGTCGCGTGGTTTTACAGGCAGTCCGCGATTATGGCGATGACAACCAGCGCGTTCTATTTCAAACTTTTCCGCCTGGCCTGAACCGATCAAGCGTACGAACCCAGGACGCTGGCATCGTCGGGCCGTGTCCCAGCCCGGACATGATCTTTAGGGATACTCAAGCACCGGGGCGGGGCGGCGCGCCACTTCGCGACGGAACGTGTCCGCCGTCGAGCCGGCGACCTCGGCTCCGCCCTCGCCCTCACCGACCATGATGGTCAGGCTGCCACGTCGGTCGGCAGGCACGGATACACCCGGCAGCTCGCTCATCAAGGCTTGCCGGTTCCACCACAGCGACGGACTGGCGGCGAAATAATGCGCCAAAATCCATACGCCCCGGCGAGTCATAACTGACGCCGACGACGACTGTGTTCAGATTTTGGGGGGGCCGCGTCCGCTTGCGTGGCCAACACGTCGAAAATGGCTTTGCCATCCATCGCATACAGCACTGGCCAACCGTCTTTGGGCGCGGGACCTGAGGGCACGAACACTTGCACCAGATATGCGGTATCGCGCAAGGGCGTGGACAACAGGAAGCGCTGAGTGCCTTCGGGTTGAGCAAGCGGACGGTCGTGGCTCCGGCTGACGCGCTCGGGCGGTGCGGCATCGGCAGCCAGCGCCGATGGCGAGAACCATACGCCAACACTGCGCCAGCACCATGCCGAGGGTTGCCAGGCGAGCCGAAACACGCGTGGGCAGACGTAGCGATGAATCTGTAGACAAACGCAGCTGCACAAGTGCAGGCAAACGAAACACGGGCCGCGGTATTATGATAAAGATTCTCGTTTCTATTCCGAAATAGTCGCATGCCCGGCATGGCTATTGGCGTCTCGCCAGCGCGTCCGTTCCCCAATCTTTTTCTGGTGCTTCGGTCTGCGCACGGCCTGCCGACGACCGCCCGCCCGCCCGCCACCTGCGACACTACTTAGGCCCCTGCGGTGCCAGCGCCAGCAAGCTCTCCGGCGAAAGCTCGCCCAGGGCGCACAAACCCATCATGCCCAGATCGCGCATGACCTCGGCTTGCATCAGTGCCAGGCCATGACGCACACCGTCATAACCCGCAATGGCTGCGGCGTAATTCAAGGGTCGGCCCACGAACACGCATTTCGCACCCAACGCACACGCTTTCAGTGCATCGGTGCCGCGCCGCACCCCGCTATCGAGCATGACCACCATGCTACCCGCTGCCTCGGCGATATCGGGCAATACACGCAGGGGCGAGGTCGCCCCATCGAGTTGCCGCCCGCCATGATTGGACACGATGACACCATCCATGCCGTGTTGGCGCGCCAAGCGAGCATCGTCGGGATGCAAAATACCCTTGATGACCATTTGCCCGGGCCAGCGGCGACGAATGGCGGCCACATGCTCCCAATTCAAATGCCCCCGATCGGAGTAATCGCGCACCACGCTGCTCGACAGGATGGGCGCACCGCGAGTCGCGTAGTTGTTCTCGAAGTGCGGCATGCCGTGCTGAAAGATGGTGCGCAGGAAAGTACCGAACAACCAGCGTGGATGGGTCATGCCCTGCCACGCAAGACCGACGCTGGGCCGCATGGGCGTCGAGAATCCCGTTCGAACGTTGTTCTCGCGATTGGCGGCAATAGGCACGTCGACCGTGACGACCAGCGTTTGCACGCCAGCAGCCTCGACTCGACCGATCAAGGGGTCGATCTGTGCGGGGTTGCCGGGCAGGTAGGCCTGAAACCAGGTGTGTGGGGCTTCGGCCATCACCTCTTCCAGGCGAATCAGCGACGAGCCGCTCATGATGCACGGAACGTTCGCATCCTGCGCCGCGCGCGCCATGACGATATCGCCCCGATAGGCACTCAAGGCCGACAAACCCATAGGGGCCACGCCGACTGGGCCGCTATAGCGATGACCGAAAATCTCGACCTCGGTTCGACGTGCAGAGACATCGCGCAGCACCCGAGGGCGAAAAGCATACTCGGCGAAAGCCTGCCGATTGTCGCCTTCGGATTGTCTGTCCTCGACCGACCCCGCAACGTAGCCGAACACCGGGCGCGGCAGGTGCGCTTGCCCGGCAGCCTCGAAGTCATGCAAAGACAAAATGTGGCGCAGGCGCCGCGGCACCGGCCGTGCCACGGCCTGAGCCGCAGGTTCAAGGGCGACGCCGGACGCCGTAACAGCGGCGGGAGCTGCGTGTGGCGCATGTACCAGCACCTCGGAATCACTAGGTTGAGCGGCCATATCGTGTCTCTTATATATCGATCATGTCGTCCCACTATAGGACGGCACTCGCTTCGATTAAAGCGATATTATTAGAACCAGACTATTCGAATAAATCGAACAATGACGCTCAAGCAACTGGAAGCTTTTTATTGGGCGGCGTCGTGCCGCAACTTCGGACT
This sequence comes from Bordetella parapertussis, assembly GCA_945903445.1. Lineage (GTDB taxonomy): Bacteria > Pseudomonadota > Gammaproteobacteria > Burkholderiales > Burkholderiaceae_B > Schauerella. The sequence goes on along the minus strand of CAMDNZ010000002.1, from coordinate 48,209 downwards.
TGCAGCCAGCCGACTCAACATCTCGGTCTCGTCCTTATCGAAGCGTATCGCCGAGTTGGAAACGGTCGTGGGTGCGCCGCTGTTCAACCGGGAAGGCCGCAGCGCCACGCTATCGGTGCTAGGCGAGCATTTGCTGGAAGAGGCGGGCGAAATCTTGCGACGCACCGACGACTTTCTCGCGCGTGCCGTGCAGGGACGCAGCGCCGTGGGACGATGTCGCATGGGCATGGGCGAGCTCACTTCGCTGACCTGGATCGCGCCCTTCATGGCACGCGCGCACGCATCGCTGCATGGCTTGCACATCACGCCCGAGATCGGTCTGGGTGATGCCTTGCAACGTAAACTGGCCGATGGCGAGCTGGACTGCGCCATCGTCGCCGACGCATCCACCTCCGGTGCCATTGCGTCTCAGGTCATCGGCGAAACACGCTTCGCCTGGGTGGCCGCGGCTGTGCTCGCTCAGCAGCATAGCCGCTGGACCGCCGAAGCGATCGCCGATTGCACCATCGTGACCTTACCCGAAGGTGCCGGCACCACACGCATGTTGGACGTCTGGATGAATACGCACGAGACGCGCGGCAAACATATTCTGGCGTGCAGCAACCTGGGCGCCGTAGCGGCCATGCTTAAACACGGTCTGGGCGTTGGATTTCTGTCTACCGCATGGGCCCAAGCCATGGTCGATCGGGGCGATCTGGTTTACCTGCACGCCGCCCCGCCCCTGCCTGCCCTGTCCTACGCGTTTCAGTGGCGCCGCGACGACCATCGACCCATGCTGCGCGCGCTGCGCAAGCTGGCGCAAGAGATGCTGGACTTCAGCGCGCCGGTCGGGCTGGTCTGAACGCCCTTCGAATCGGTCAAGCGGTCCAGTCTAACAACCACTCGCCGCGGTGAACGTTCTGCAACCACAGACTGCACGCCAGGGTCTTGGCGTCGGTGATTCGACCATCGCGGCAGGCCGTCAGCACCTCGCTAACCGACATGTCGATCACCTCGATAAACTCGCCTTCGTCCAACTTGGGCTCGCCTGAGGTCAGCCCACGCGCAAAATAAACGTGCAGAATTTCATTCGAATAACCCATCGCCAGGTGCATCGCACCGGCATAAGCCCATTCTTTGGCCGAATACCCCGTCTCCTCGAACAACTCGCGCTTACCGCAAACCAGGTGAGGCTCGCTCGGATCGATCTTGCCTGCCGGAAACTCCAGCATCACTTGACCCACGGAATAGCGGAATTGACGCTCGATGACGACCGTGTCGTCGTCCAGCATAGCGATGACGACCACCGCACCGGGATGCACCACGTACTCGCGAATCCCTTCGCCGCCATTGGGCAAACGCACGGTATCTCGATTGACCGAAATGAACCGGCCCTTCAACACCTGTTCGGAATGCAGGCGGGTCTCGATCAGGTGGGCGTCCGAACGCTCGGATTGACTCAAAGCGGATTCTCCAAGGGAATTTCGGGACGGCTGGCCGATCGGGTATCGGGCAAGGGACGGCAGCCGTGTCCATGATACGTGTGTACCAACGAAAGTTTCACGGCATCGCTATCGTTCTGCCGAGCACTGTGTAGCAGGCGGCAATGGAAGAACACCACGTCGCCCGGGGCGAGCGTCGGGCATCGGGCCTGCGCCAGCCACGGCCGATTCTCGTTGAGGTCGTCGCGGAAAAACAGACGATCGTCGAACTGGTGACGTCCGAAAGCCGCCGAATGCGAGCCGGGGATGAACCATAAACCGCCATTAGTGGCCGTCTCGGGCCCCAAGGCCAACCAGACCGACACTAGATCGCTGTCTGAAAACGACCAATAGCGAATGTCTTGGTGCCATCCGGTGGCGCTACCGAAATCGGGGTGTTTGGTCATCACGCAATTGTGATGCGCCAAGGACAAGACCGGTGGACTGCCGAAATACTCGCATAGCCAACGAGCGATGTCGGGCGAGGTGGCCCAAGCCTGAAACGCCGGCCCGCGGCTGTAAGCATCCAGCAGCCGACGGGCAGTCTTGCCGCCCGGTGCGTCGCGGTTGTCGGGCGCCCCGGCATATTTCAAATCGGCTTCGAGTTCGAGCGGTTCGACGCCCTCGCGCAACTGCGTCACCGCAAGGCTGCGCAGCACGGCCATTCGCTCGGACGAAGCGAACCCAGGCATGACCACAAATCCATCGCGCTCGAAAGCGCGTAGCGACTCTTGAAGATCCGTAGACATAGCGATAACGGCGGCAAAGGAAACAAGCATACCGCCAGCGTGCCCGCAGGAATAGACGTCAGAACCATAACAATTAAGAAATATTCGACCATGCCGTGATCGGTCACGTACCGGCCAGACGGGCCGGGCAACACCGATCTGTCCTCGCGCACCAGAGCGTTCGGCAACGCCAGCCAGCCGCCGACGTAGGTCTTACGGACCGACGGCCCCGGCGGGCTTGACCACGCAATCGGCCTGAAGCGAGTGACCGTCGGACAACGTGAAGTGCAGCGGGACATGCTCGCCTACCGTACGCGGCTGAACGCTTTTTTCGAGCATCACGTGGTAGCCGCCCGGACGGAAGGCGAATCCGTCGCGACCTGACACTTTCACTCGATCGGCCGCGACCATGCGGGCCATGCCACCAGTATGCTCGGTGGCATGCATCATGGCGCTGCCGTAGGCGGGGCTGCTCACGCCCGTGACCTCGATCGAAAACATCCGCTTGTTGACGATCACGAAATAGGCCGCCGACGGTAGATTGGCAGGCATGTTGCGCACCCAACACCCTCGCACGAACACATCGTCGGCCGGCCCTTTGGTGGCCTGGTCCGGTGCGGCAGTCGAACTCGCAGCGTGGCCGGCGGCAGAATGAGCACTCGCGTCGTGCGCCGTGGCAACGGGCGCACACAAAGCGGCAAGCACGACAAAGGCGAATCGACGCATGGCGGAACTCCTCGAACCAGGGGAGTTTGCATTGTATGCGTCAGCGGCGGGAACGGACACGCGGCCTAAAACCACGCTTCGAACGCGGGCATGTATAGCCAGCGCTTCCCAAGTGACCCCAGACCCGGCGATACTAGCGAATTGATGCGACGCAACATGCGTCGCCCGCCTGCGTCTCACCTGATCTCCAACCATGTCTTCTTTCCCTCTTTCTCCCGCTGCGATTCGCTGGGCAATATTTGCGCTGGCCGTCGGCGGCTTCGGTATCGGTACCGGCGAATTCGTCATGATGGGTCTGATGCCAGACGTTGGTGTCGATCTGGCCATCACAGAACCGCAAGTCGGCCATTTGATCAGTGCCTACGCCATGGGTGTAGTGGTCGGCGCCCCGGTGCTGGCCATTCTGGGCGCACGCATGCCGCGCCGCCGACTATTGATGGTATTGATGGCGATGTTTGCCGTCGGCAATTTCATGAGCATTCTGGTACCCGGCTATTTACCCATCATGGCGATGCGCTTCGCCAGCGGCCTGCCGCATGGTGCGTACTTCGGTGTGGCGGCCTTGCTGGCAGCCTCTATGGTCGGCCCGACTCAGCGCGGTCGCGCCATCGGCCAGGTCATGCTGGGCATCACCCTATCGGCGCTGATCGGCAATCCCCTCGCGACCTGGCTGGGCCAGTGGCTGAGATGGCGCGCTGCCTTCGCGCTGGTCGGTGCCATCGGCCTGTTGACGATGCTGCTGGTGACCTTGTTGGTGCCCGAGCCGCACAACGAGCGACCGAGCAGCGCCCGCGGCGAACTCAGTGCCTTGCGTAATGGCCAGATGTGGATGCTCCTGGCCATCGGTGCGGTCGGCTTCGGCGGGCTGTTCTCGGTGTTCAGCTACATCGCCCCCACCTTGACTCAGGTCACGTTGCTCGACAAGAGCTGGGTGCCGGTCGGTCTGGCGCTGTTCGGCATGGGCATGATCGGCGGTAACCTCGTCGGCGGCTGGCTGGCCGACCGAGCGCTGATTCCGTCCATCGGCATCGTGCTGGTCTGGAGCATCGTCGTCCTGTCGGCTTTGCCCTTCACGGCTCCCCACGCCTGGCTAGCCCTGCCGAACATGCTGCTGGTGGGCTCATGCGTCGCACTCGTCTCGCCCTTGCAGATCCGGCTGATGGATGTCGCGGCCGACGCTCAGACGCTGGCCGCCTCGCTGAATCACTCGGCCTTCAACGTCGCCAATGCGCTGGGCGCCTGGTTGGGTGGCATGGCCATCGCGCATGGCTACGGCTGGACCTCTACCGCATGGGTCGGTGCCGCCCTGGCCGCTGGCGGCTTGGTGATTTTCGCGCTGTCGCTGTGGCAGACCGCGCGCGCTCGTCGATTCGTGACGGCATGACCGCTGCATTGCAAAGCGGCGATAATTCCTTTTTTGCTGAACCGAAGCGCGGCCCCACGCGCCCTGCCCTCCATGAAAATCCTCGAACTCAATCTCGAACGCGGCTGGCGCGGCGGCGAGCGCCAAACCCTATGGACCATGCAACGCTTGCGCGACACGGGCGTCGAGGTTGGTTTATTGGCGCGCGAGGGCGAGTTGCTGGCCGAACGCGCCCTTGCCGAAGGCTTCACGGTACACGAGTGCGGTAGTGGCTTTCGGGCACTCGCTGCATTGGCCAAGGTGGGCCGACACTACGATCTGGTTCACTCGCAAACGGGTGGCGCACTGACGTGGGCCGTTGCCGCGCGCCCCTTTCATGGCCGGCCTGTGGTCGCCACCCGCCGAGTCGCCTTTGCGTTTAACAGTCGGCTCACGCTGGTGAAGTATCGCCTGGCCGACAAAGTCATCGCCATCAGTCGGGCGTGCGCCGAAGCTTTGGTCGAAGGCGGCGTGAAAAACATCGACCTGATCTCGTCGGCCGTCCAACCCTTCACGCCGGATCCGGGCCGGATTGCCGCCTTCAAACGCGAGCACGGACTGGAAGGCAAGCGCATCGTCGCCACCTGCGCGGCGCTCACCATCGACAAAGATCCCGCTACGCTGGTCGACGCGGTCGCGCACATTCAAACGCCGGATACCGTATTGGTGCATTTCGGCCGCGGCCCCATGAGCGACGAGATGCAGGCGCGCGTCAAGGCAAAGGGCCTGGAGGATCGCTACAAGCTGGTCGGGTTTATCCGCGATGTCGAACAGTTCTACCCGATGATGGATGCGTTCGTCATGAGTTCGTCCATCGAAGGTCTGGGCAGCAGCGTGCTGGACGCCATGCTGGCGCGGGTGCCGGTGGCGTCTACTGCGGCTGGCGGTCTGCGCGAATCCTGCGCCGAGGGTCGAGGCCGACTGGCGCCCATCGGCAATCCGCCCGCCCTGGCTAAAGAAATCGACGTCCTGCTCGATATATCACCCCAAGCCCGGGCGGCGCGCCAAGCGCAGATCGACCTCGCTTACGATTGGGTCGTCGCCAACTGCAGCGTCCAAGCCATGGGCGATGCCTATCGCGACCTGTTCGCTCGAATGCTGGCGAAGCCTTAAAACGTCGTGCGCTCGCGATGAACGCAATCGCGGCCTGACTGCTTGGCGTCGTATAGCGCCACATCGGCGCGGTTCAGCGTCAACGATAGCGCTTCGCCGGGGCGGTGCTCGGCCACCCCTACACTCACGGTCATCGACAACACCGCATCGTCGACGGGTACTTGCAACCCCCGAACGGCAGGCAGCAGATTCATCAACGTGCGCTCACCCGCATCCAGCGCCTGATCCGGCAGCACGACCAAAAACTCTTCGCCGCCCCAACGGCCGCAAAAGCTGGGAGCCGCCAGATCGGTCGAGAGCGCCTTGGCCAAGGCTTGAAGTGCGCGGTCGCCCGCTTCGTGGCCAAAGCGATCGTTGACCGACTTGAAGTGATCGGCATCGACCATGGCGACGGTAAAGCCCTGCTGCGTCGCCAACGCATTGTCGCAACACGTGCGCAGTCGCTCGGCCAATCCGCGCCGGTTCAGAATCTCGGTCAAGGGATCGTGATTGGACGCGTCCACCACCGCTTGGTTCTGATCGCGCAAAGCCTCTTGATAGCGATCCGAAATGTTGACGATCTTAGATAAACGCCGCAGCTGGCGATCGAACCGATCGGCCAAACTCATTTCGCGATCGCGGGCCATGGCCTGGTAGGCATCGGACAAGGCCGCGATGCGTTCGATACGCGTCAGTTGCGAGGCCAAGCGGTCGCGCAACTCGAATAAGGCTTCGCGTGCCGGATGACCGACCAAGGCCGGATCCGACAACACGCGCTCGATGCGAGCATCCAGGTCGCCGATGGCACGGTTCATGGACGCGCCACCACCGCAAACGGAAACGTGCAGTCTTCCTTGAACTCCTCAGCCAATTCGCCCACCCGTTCGTTGTTGCGCGCGAAAAACCACGTCACCGCGACATCGCCACCTGCGTGATGACTGACTTCCAGAATGTCGAATATTTCCATCACTGCCTTGACGCTGCTGGTGTTCAAGTACAGCAGTTCCAACTCCAGACGCAAGGCGCGATCGGGCTCGGACAGAAAGTTCTCGACCCATTCGATCACGGGGCCGAACAGTTCGAACGAGTTTTCAGGATAAGAGTCGCCGCCCATAAAAAGCACCCCTTGCGCCGAGTCGGTGCGAATAGTGGGGGTCGAAGCAGTACCGGGAATGGTCAGATCAGTCATTTTCAGTCTCGCTGCTCGCACGTGGTCAGATGACCACGCTCAGGCTAAAAAACGCATGCTCCGAATCGTGGAGAGTCAGGGTTGCATCCATGGGCTGTCGTGCCCGACGGGCAATGTCGATCAAGCCAAGCCCGGCGCCGGTTGCCGCCTCGGGATCGCGCGGCATGCGCAGTTGCGTCTTGTAGGCGGCTTTCAGTTCGGCTTTGTCCAGCGGCGCCAAGGCACGCACGCGCGCCACCAGGCGTTCGCCATCGGCCACCGCCACCAGATTACCTGCGGACACGACGTAGTGGCCGTCCTCGTCGCGAGCAATGACCACTGTGGCCGAGGCATCCAGATGCTCGTGCTGCAAAGCGTACTGGCGAATGTTCTGGGTGATCTCGATATATACCGAAAATACGTCCAAGGCTTCAGCGGGGCGCGCCTGATCGACGTTCAGATAATTTTTGAGCGCATGGCCCAGCTCTTCGATCAAGCTGCGCGAGATGGGGCCATTGAAACATAGCAGCGTACGATCTTGAGTGAATCGTTCGCGCAGCCTGTACAAATCGCTTGCGTTCATAAACTCGTCCTTTCTTTGCGTATCACTCGAAGCGAAACGCCAATAATGTGATGTCGTCGCGCTGCGGCAGCATTCCCTGGTAATCCGACAAAACCCGCACGAAGGCAGCCGTCTGCGAAGTCAGCGGCAATTTGGCGTGATCGCGCAACATGTCGCGAAACCGCGAAGTGCCAAAGCCGAAACCCTGCTCGCCACCTGCTTGATCGAGAAAACCGTCGGTCACCAGATAATAGGTCCAATCTGCGGACAGCTCGATCTCAATATTATCGAATTCGCCGACGCGTTTGCTCACCAGCGGGCGACTCGTTCCTGCGTATTCGAGGACATCGTGGCCGTCGCTGGCAAACAGCGACAATTTGGCACCGGCATACGTCAAGCGGCGTTTCGCCCGATCGATGTAGGCCAGCCCTGCATCCATCGAAATGGCCATCGTACGGGGCAACTCGGCGTCGTCGAGCATCGAACGCAGTGCTGCGTCGGTGCGCGACAGAATGCCGGCTGGATTGCCGACACCGCGCTCGGCGATGGCGAGGTCGATCGCCGTACGCGACAACATGGTCATCAATGCGCCAGGCACGCCGTGTCCCGCACAATCGACCACGCCCAACAGGCAGTTTTCGCCATCAGCGCGAAACACATAGAAATCGCCGCCAACCACATCGCGCGGCATCCATAGCACGAAATGATGTTCGCCCAAGGATTGGGTCATCTGGCGCGAAGGCAAAAAAGCGCGTTGAATCAGACTGGCATAGTCGATCGAATCGCCGATCTCTTTGTGCGCCAAGGCCATGTCGGCGTTGGCCTGCTGCAACTGCAGCGTGCGCTGTTGCACGCGCGACTCCAATTCGCTGGTGTGACTGCGCACCTTGGCAGCCATCGAACTGAAGGCACGGCTCAGTTCGCCAATCTCGTCGACGCCCGCGCGCGGCATGACCACGTCGTAACGCCCGTCGGCCATGGCTCGCGCCGATGCTTGCAAGCGCTGCAGCGGCCGCAATACTAGCCGCTCTACCGCCAGACCGAAGCCCAGTAGCAACAATGCGATCAACAGCACCAGGCCGGCCCCTGCCGACCACAACCAGCCTGGGTCGACGACGCGTGCCGCCGACATGTCTACCGCAGTCAACACATACCAACGTAGCTCTGGAATATATGAAGCGGCGACCAATTGCCGCTTGCCCTGCATCGTCGCCCACAGGGTTTGAACTTGCCCAGGATTGGCGAATGCAGCTTGCAAGCGCATCCGTAAGGCTGCCTGATCGGCATCGTCGGTCACCAGAGTATAGATCGCCGACGCTTTGTCGGCCCCGGTGGCCCCCGAGTTATAGGCGATCAGACGGGCGTCCGGATGCGCTTGAATCGCGCCTGCCTGGTCGATAACCAGCGGCGTCACACCAGGCGCGCCGCTACGCACGAACGCGTCCAAAAAGCTGTTTAAGTTCAGACTGGCACCGGTCAGGCCGATACCGTCGCCATCGGCATCTCGCACCACGATGTTCATCCACACCCGTGTCACTTTCAGGTGGGCATCGACATTGACGTTAATGTTGTAGGCCTGCTCGTCCCTGATCGAACTGTAAAACCAGTTATCGCTGGCGGCTTTCGGATCCAGCACGTAGCGGGGCTGCACGCTGACAGGCTGGGAGTCGTCGTTGAAGTAATAGCCACCGGAACGCGCACTGGCAACAAAGTAAGCGTGGTCGCTGAAATCGACCCGATACCCTTCGGCTTCGGCAAAAAAGGCGGATTTTTTCTGCGGATCGGCAGGATCTAGCAGCCAATCCCGCGTGACGCCAGACTGTGCCAGCCGGCGCGACAACGCCAGCTCGCGCGACAAGGGCGCCAAGATCTTCTCGCGATTGAGCTGGGTGAAATTGACCGCGTAGGCCGAGCTGAAATGCTCGCGCACGCTATCGACGATGCTCCAGCCGACCAAACCCGCAGGAATCAGTGCGACGAGGCAGGCAAACACCAACGCCATCAGCGACTTGGCGCGCAGTCCCCACTTCGCCATAATTTCATGCTCCCTCGGTTCTCGCCGATTTCGTTCGGCACATGGCTGTCAGGTCATCAAAGACCAAGCGCAACATGCCATTTTATGACGGGAACCGAACAAATAATACGTTTTGAAACCTATTCGGTTTAATTGCGCTGTGTATTTCCGACATTTCCAGGAGATATCGCTTTATGACTCCCGATTTACCGCGCTACTTCGGCAAATATCGATCCTCTGGAGGTGGATCGGTCATGAGCAAAGTGGGGCGATCTTGGGTGCCTAAAAGCGTCTGCGCCAGCGCAGCCAACACGTCCGATGGGGCGCTCGAATAGATGCGGCAAACGCTCGGGTGCTCGTCAAGCGCCGCTGCCGCCTGCCCCGCGCAATCGGGAGGCGCTGCGCTACGCTTGCTTTTGCCGATCACCGCGGCGACCCGTTTGGCTACGGCGGGACCGGTGTCGATGAGGGTCATTTTGTTGCCCACGCACCGCTCGATGGCAGGGACCAGCAAAGGGAAGTGAGTCGATCCCAGCACCAAGGTATCGGCACCGGCCTCGCACATAGGCATGAGAAACTGGTGCAGCAAGGCATCGACCTCAGAAGAGTTCGCCATGCCCCGCTCGATCAATTCGACCAGTCCATGGCCGGGTTGACGGATAAACCTTGCCTCGTGCGACTGACGCGCCAGCAAAGCATCGAACCAAGGACTATCCAACGTGGCCTGGGTAGCCAGGATACCGACGATACGGCTGCGAGAAGCCCGCAATGCGGGTTGTACGCCGGGCTCGACACCGACGATGGGCAGGTAAGGATAACGCTCTCGCAATGCGGCGATGCTCAACGTGGTCGCAGTATTGCACGCCACGACCAGCGCCTTGGGTTGCCATGCCATCAAGCCATCGGCCACCGCCATGACGCGATGCACGACCTGCTGGGGCACACGCGGCCCGTACGGCGTCCAGCCACAATCCGCAAAATAAAGTAGGTTTTCATGAGGCGAGGTCGTGCGAATATGACGAGTGACAGTCAGGCCGCCGACGCCAGAATCGAACACGGCAATGGGCGCATGTATAGACCTGTCACGTTCGGTAGGCAGTATTTCGATACTTTTCTGCATCAAGTTAAGAATAAAATCTAAACCCGCATCAATCCCGGGCTCTACCTTGGTTACTGCCGCAGTATTCATTCGCAGCATGCGCTTCATGGGTGGGCAAATCGTTGCCTATCCCCTGTTATACGCATTGCACCAGCACATGCCCCACGCTCGCCTTCGTGTCGTGGCTCGCGATCCCGTTGGCCGAGACTATACCGGCTTGCCCTGGCCTGTCGAATTCGTGCAGGTCGACAGCTGGCTCGACCACTACCAGGCCCTGGGACGCGGGACGGACATCATGATGGCGCTGCACTATACCAGCGAGCGGTACGGCATACTCGCCGCGCTGGCACGCCCCAAACTGCGACTCGGTTTTGCAAACAAACGGTTCACCGACCGGGTCTGGACGCATCGCTGGAACAAGAATTTCAACGAGTACCTGGCCGTCGGCAACGTCCAATTGCTGCGCCAGGTTTTCGACGTCGATATCGAGCGGAATTCCCGCGCGTGTTTTCAGGCACTAGCCGATAGTGCCGACCAAGCGATCACGCCTAGCGACATCGTATTCATGCCAGGCGGTGGAGCAGGCGCGTACAAGCGCTGGGGCCTGAACAATTTCCTGCACCTGCATCGATCGCTGGTAAAACGGCTCGGAAACAATTTGTCGTTTACGGTCGTAATGGGCCCGGACGAAAGCGAAGAATACGAGCGATTGCGGGTGCTGGCGCTACCGAACGTTCGCCTAATGATGACGCGCCCGACCGCCGAAATTGCCGCAGTGTGTATGACGGCGAAACTGATTGTCGCCAACGACTGCGGTCCGTCGCACGTCGGACAAGGCGCATGCGTGCCCTACGTCGGCGTGTTTCATTGTCCCAATCCCTCGTGGTATTGGGACCGTCCCTATTCACGTTGCGTCATACCCGAAGGCGACGGCCTGGGCGATATTCAGCGGGTTAGTCCGGATCAGGTCTTACGTGCTTGCGAGGCAATTTGGGAAACCGGTCCGGCGCACAGGGCCGCCGCGTCGCAATCCGAACCCCGCCCGACGCAGCAGCAAGGCGACTGGATCGACGAAAACGCGCCGGCGCATCCCTTCGACAGCGCAGCGCTGCCCAACTGACCCGATCGACCCTGATAAGATGCCTTGATCGTGAGCCACACTGCCGTATTTGTTCGCGAAAAACACACCTTGGGCGACCATATCGTGGTCTATCCATTGCTGCATGCGCTGCATCGCTGTTTTCCCGAATCGCCGCTGAAAGTCGTAGGAAGCCACGACGCCAGTCGTTTTTATAAGCTGTTGCCCTGGCCAGTGGACTACATTCAATCCAGCGTGTTTCGAGACGATGTGAAAGCATTGGGCCGAAACGCTCACGCCATGGTGGCCTTGCCATGCAGCAGCGAACGCTATGGCATTCTCGCGTCGGTTTGTCGACCGACGCTTCGACTGGGCTACCGCAACAGGCGCATATTCGACTTCGCCTGGACCCATAGCTGCAATCGCAGTGAAGACGATTATCGCGGTTTGACCTATCTGCGCCTGCTCAATACCGTCATGCCAGTCGATCCCGAGATCAATGCGCGCGAGTGCTTTCACCGTCTGGCCGAGTCGTGCGCGGTGCCATCGCTGCGCAGCGATGTCGTGTTCATGCCCGGTGGCGGTTTAGGCGCTTACAAGCGCTGGCGGCTTGCACATTACCTGGCGCTGATGGGTTTGATCGAGCGCGACCTGGGCTCGGACACTCGATTCACCTTCGTTTTGGGCCCCGACGAAAGCGAAGAGCATGCACATCTGATGCAGCTGAACCTGCCAAATGTTCACTTGATGATGTCACGACCGCTAGCCGAAATCGCCGACCTCTGTCTGCATGCCCGTCTGGTCGTTGCCAACGACTGCGGCCCTTCGCACATCGCCCAGGGATCCTGCGTGCCTTATGTCGGGGTACTGTGCTTTCCCAATCCGAGTTGGTATTGGGACCGCTCTTATTCGCGCGCAGTCATCCCGCCTGACGGCTCGACCGATATTCAACATATCGGCGCAGCCCGCGTATGGGCCGCCTGCCGCGAAGTAATGGCGTGCGATCCCCGGCAAATGACCGCGGCGTCGCTATGGGCCCGCCCCCCATCCGCCTTAGTGGCGGAGGCGGCAGGCGAATCGGGCACTATTCGAGTTTGATGTTGGCGCGCTGCGCAACGTCGGCCCACTTCTTCCTGTCGGCCGCGACCGTGGCGCGAAACGCTTGCGGCGACTCGATGCGTACCGTGTTGCCCATAGCCTCGAAACGCTGGCTTACTTCGGGCGATTTCAATACGTCGGCCACGGCTCGGTTCAAGGTCAATACGATGGCGGGATCGATGCCTTTGGGCGCAAAAATTCCAAACCAGATGGCACTATCGAAACCCTTGGTTTCGGGCAGTCCGCTTTCGGCAATCGTGGGCACATCCTTGATCGCCTGAACGCGCTCGGCCGTGGTCACACCCAAAAGACGAACCTTACCGCTGGCATAGTGCGCAAGCACGGTTTGCACTTGATTCATGATGCAGCAGGTCTCGCCGCGTAACACCGCCATGATGGCTTCGGGGCCACCTTTGTAAGGCACATGCACCATATCCAGACCGAGGCGCGAGTTAAACTCGGCGAACGCCATGTGCGTGCCCGCAGCATTACCGGTCGAGGCGTAGTTGTATTTGCCTGGATTGGCGCGCACCGCTTTGACGAACGCCTCGATGCTGTCGACGTCGATGACCTCGGGGTTGATCGTCAGCACATTGGACACGTTGACGACTGTGGCCACCGGCACAAAATCTTTTTCAACATCGAAGCTCAGATTCTTGTACAACGCGGCGTTGCTGCCATGGGTCGCGGCCGTGCCGAAAGCCAGCGTATAGCCGTCGGGGCGAGCGCGCGCGACGTAGTCGCTGGCGATGTTTCCAGCTGCACCCGAGCGATAGTCGATGACCACCGGTTGGCCCAACACCTTTGCCAACGGCTCTTGAATTAGACGCCCCACGACGTCTACCCCGGAACCCGCCGGGAAACCCATGATCAGGGAGATCGGCTGGCTGGGCCAGGGTTTGGCATCGGCGGCGCGGGCGACACCACCGAATACCAAGCCTGCCATGGCAAAGAGCGTCACCCAAGCGGCAGCCACTCGGCTACGCACGGGCTGTGAAAAAGGCGTGGCCCGCGCAGAAAAATTCGAAAAAGACATGACAATTCATCCGGGTATTCAACGTGAGTACGCCGCTTCGACGATCGAAGCCTCATCGCACTGACTCATGTTTGACAATCGATGGCCGCCAATCAAGCGACCGGGTAGACGGCCTCGCCCAGATTCAGCATCAACCGGTTGGCCCAGGCGAACAAAGCGCCCGCATGAAGGGCGTCGAGCATCTCGATATCGCTCAGACCCGCATCGCGCAAGGGCTTTAGAGCCGCCGAGTCGAACGAACCCGGCATCGCGGTCAGCGCAATGGTGGCCGACACCAGCGCACGTTCGCGCGCAGTGCCACCGGCCATTTCGGGCGCTTCGAACACTTGCAAAATGAATGCGTTCTGCTTGGTCAATTGCTCGTAGCGTTGCGCATGAACCGAGGCGCAGTACACGCAGCGGTTTATACGCGAGACAATCGTGGTCACGACTTCGCGATCGGCGCGCGCAAGACCGCCGGGTGCGTACATGATGGCGTTGAACGCCGCCGACCGAACGGCCAGAATGCCGGGCTGATGCGCCAGCAGCAAATAGAACTCGGACGTCCTGGCCTTCGGATGACTGGCCGTCAACACCTCGTGTTGCGCTTGGGTCGCGTGCTCGACATCGACGACAGGCAGCCATGCTTTCCAGTTGAGCGTTTCGCTGGTGAATCCGTTCGCACGTATCGGTTCGCCCGGGCCGGGAAGATTGGCGGGATGGACAAACGCGGGATCGTGCTCGGACGCAGCGGTCGCCCCCGCGCCCTGCTCGCTATCGAGCACGTCGCGCAGGGCTTGGAGACCCGCAGCCAGCCGTACCTGGTAGGCGACGAAACCGACCAGTTGCCCCAAGGTCACGATATCCTGGGGCAGCAAACCCACGGCAGTCAGCGCCTGCACAGCGGGCTGCCCCGTCGTGTATGGTTGTTGGGCGACCCCACGGGAAAAACGCAGAATGGCATCTAAGCGAGCGTCGCCGCTGATCGCGTCCACTGTCGCCACGGCTGCCTGCTGCGATGCGCTCAAAGGCAGCGCCACCAGGCGTTGAGCGTAATGATCGATCAACGCCTGCACGCCGGCGGCTCGACTGATGTCGAACGCAACCAGCAAACGATCGGCAAGCTCGAGTCCTTGATCGTCGGACACGCCAGGCCCCAGCAAATCGTCATAGCACCCCTGCGTGGCAACGGCCGCTTTGGCGCGTGATTGCCGTAGTTTGGACAAAGAGGTATCGGATCCAATCGCCAGCGCGGCGTCGAGAATATCCGGGGAAGTGCTCATGGTAAATACCGATTCGGTTAACGTATTGTCGTTATATTAACCATGACGTTAATTACTATTAGTAATTAAATTATGCGATCGGACCCCGGCACCGCGTTTGCTTCGAGCCGCTCATCTCAGACGATTCGACACGGCATGCAAGGCGCGCTCGATGCCCATCTAGAAAACGGCAAGCCCGCCGACCATGGTGCAAACAGCCTCGAACGGGCTCGTCAGCAGCGGTAATCGCCCGGGCCGGGGGCCGCCGACCGGGATCAACCTGCTTGCGCATCTTTCAAGCGGAGCCGATACGCATGAAGCAGGGGTTCGGTGTATCCGCTAGGCTGGCGCAGACCATCGAACACCAGCGCCTGCGCCGCCTGCATGGCCGTCGTGGGCGAATCGCCGGTCAGTGGCACATACGCGGGATCGCCTGCATTTTGCTCATCCACCACCTTCGCCATACGTTGGAACGCGGCGTGCACTTTCGCCTCGTCGATCACGCCATGATGCAGCCAATTCGCCAGATGCTGGCTAGAAATACGCAAGGTGGCGCGGTCTTCCATCAAACCGACATCGTGAATGTCCGGTACCTTCGAGCATCCGACACCTTGATCGACCCAGCGTACGACATAACCCAGAATCCCTTGGACGTTGTTATCGACTTCTTGATCGATCTCAGCCTGCGACCATTCTGCTCGGGTGGCCACCGGCACGCTCAATAAATCGGTCAACAGCGCCGTCAAGGCCTGCGGCTGTGCGCTCGCCTGCAATCCGGCTTGAACGGCGGCGACGTCGATGTCGTGATAATGCGTCGCGTGCAAGGTAGCCGCCGTCGGCGACGGCACCCACGCCGTGTTTGCGCCCGCTTGCAATTGCGCGCCTTTTTGCGCCAGCATCGCCGCCATCAAATCGGGCATGGCCCACATGCCCTTGCCGATTTGGGCCCGTCCGCGAAGACCGCAAGCCAAGCCTGCCAAGACATTGCCTTTCTCGTAAGCGGCGATCCATGCCGACGTTTTCATATCGCCTTTGCGACGCATCGGACCGGCCAGCATTGCGGTGTGCATCTCGTCGCCCGTGCGATCCAAAAAGCCGGTGTTGATGAACGCCACGCGATTGCGCGCGGCAAGAATGCAAGCCGTCAGGTTGACACTGGTGCGGCGTTCTTCGTCCATGATGCCGAGCTTGACCGTATTGTGCGGCAGGCCTAGCAGTTTTTCGACCCGATCGAACAGACGATTGGCGAACGCCACCTCGTCGGGACCATGCATTTTAGGTTTGACGACATACACACTACCGGCACGGGAATTGGCGCGGCGCTTGAGATCGGGCATGGCACATAACACCGTCGCGACCGCGTCCAAAATGCCCTCGGGCACCTCGTTGCCCGCCGCATCGAGCACCGCCGGATTCGTCATCAAATGACCCACGTTGCGGATGAACATCAACGAACGGCCCGGCAGAATCAAAGGCTGGCCGTCTGCACCCACATAATGACGATCCGATGCCAACTCACGAGTGAATTGCTTGCCCTGCTTGGCGACCTGCTCGACGAGCGTGCCCTGCATCAACCCGAGCCAGTTGCGATAAACCTGAGTCTTGTCCTCGGCGTCCACGGCCGCTACAGAGTCTTCGCAATCCATGATGGTGGTCAACGCCGATTCCAACACGACGTCTTTCACGCCCGCCGCATCGGTGCTGCCAATGGGGTGCGAACGATCGATCTGAATGTCGATATGCAGGCCATGGTGACGCAGCAAAATGCTTTCGGGCTGTTCGGGTCGGCCCACATAGCCTACGAAAAGGGCGGGCTCTTTCAAGCCTGTCACGCCGTCGGGCAACTCGACGTCCAGTTGTCCTTCGCGTACGCGGTAAGCCCTCGCCAACGCATGCGAACCCGCAACCAAAGGAACGCTACGGTCGAGGAATCGGCGCGCCGCATCGACTACTGCACCTGCGCGTATGGCGTTGAAACCGCCTGCGCGCTGGCGGCCGTCGTGCTCGTCGATGGCATCGGTGCCGTACAAGGCGTCGTACAGACTGCCCCAGCGCGCATTGGCTGCATTCAAGGCATAGCGAGCGTTGGAGACGGGGACGACCAACTGCGGCCCCGCCTGATCGGTGATTTCGGTGTCCACGTTCTCGGTGGCGATTTCTCCTGCGGGCGGCTGCGGTAGCAAGTAGTCGATGGAGACCAGGAACTCCTTGTAGGCTGCCATATCGCCGATCGGGCCGGGGTATTGGCTATGCCAATCATCGAGCGCCGATTGCAGGCGATCGCGCTCGGACAACAGCTGCGCGTTCGCTCGGGACAATTCGCCAACGATCCCAGCGAATCCGTGCCAGAATGTCTCGGGCGCCAATCCCGCCGCAGGCAAGGCTTCCTGTTCGATAAAATCGGCCAGAACAACGGCGACTTGCAGGCCACCTCGCGATACGCGTTTCGTCATATATCTCCCCTATTGCAAGCTGTTTCATGTGCAGGCTAGGGATAATGACGGGGAAAATCGGCTTCGTCCACTGCTTGCAGCAGCGAAAAATCGGACGATTCAAGGCGTTGTCCGACGTTGCAACTATTGCTGTTCGTATTGCAGCTCGACTCGTTACATTTATTATCAGACCAATTTATGTAGCATCAGTTGCCAAAAGGCGAGCCGCTGCGCCAGCGTGGCCACAATAACGTGTTCGAAAAGCGTATGCGCACCGTCGCCCTCGGCACCCAAACCGTCGAGCGCAGGTACGCCCACTGCGGCAGCGAAATTGGCATCGCTGCCGCCCCCGGTCATTGGGGCTTCCTGCAAGTTCATACCGACTTCAGCGGCCAGCGCCTGCACCGTCGTCAGCAATTTTCCGACCGCTTCGGTGCGCGTCATGGGCGGGCGATTCATCTTGGCCACCACCTCGATTCGCACGGCGGGATCGACCGAGGTCAGGGCACGCATCTTGGCCAGCAAGCGTTCACCCGCCTCGGGTGTCGGCACCCTGAAATCGGCGACGGCCCGCGCATAGTCGGGAACGACATTAGTGGTCGTACCGCCCTCGATTTTGCCGACGCTGACCGTCACGTCGGCGGCATAGTCGGTCATGGCCTCCAACGCCAGGATCTGATGACATAGTTCGCGAATCGCGCTGCGACCCTTCTCGTGCGCCACCCCGGCGTGCGCGGGGCGGCCATGCGCCACCACCGACACCAGACCTGTCCCTTTGCGAGCCGTGACGCAATGCCCTGTATTGGCCCGTGCCGGCTCGCACACCAACACATACTTCGCCGATCGCGCGTGCGACTCGATGAGGCCGCGCGACCATGTGCTGCCGAGTTCCTCATCGGGCACGATCAAAAAATCCACTGGCATGGCGGTGCTGCCCGCAGCGGACAAATCCCCCAGCGCGGTCAGTGCCAGATACGTGCCGGCTTTCATGTCGTACGTGCCCGGACCGTACAGCTTGCCGTCTTCGACGCGTAGCGCGTTGCGCTCCAGGGTGCCCACGGGATGAACCGTGTCGTAGTGCGCCAACAGCAGCAGGCCGGTGCGCTGGTCATCCGGCGCGCGATTCGACAGCACCAATGCAGGACCGGTCTGCGGCCCTAAGTCGATACGCCTGACGGTCAATCCGGCTGCGCGACCGTGGGCCTCGACGATAGCGGCCATCGCCTCCAAGCTCGCAGGGTCGTGCGAAGGCGATTCGCACGCGATCCAAGCGCTGATACCGGCGACCAATTCGTCGCTGCTGCGTTCTACTACGGACATGAGGTTCTCCAGTCAAGGGGGGGCGGCAGGCGCGCAGGCTAGCCGCCAAGGCCCATGGCCGATATGCGAACGTCTCCCGCCGACATGCACACGATAAGCCATGGTGCCGCAGGCACGCGAACGGTCATGCCGAAACCGAATCGTTCAAATGGCAAGCCGAGCGATGACCCGCTGCGACATCGCGCAGTAGGGGCACTTCTACCTTGCAGCGTGGCATGGCTTGCGGACAACGAGGGTGGAACGTGCAGCCCGGTGGCGGATTGAGCGGCGACGGAATCTCGCCCTTGATGGGCGTGAATGCGCGCCGACGGTGCGCCACGTTTGGCATCTCGAGCAGCAGGGCCTGCGTATAGGGGTGATTGGCGCGCGCGAAAATTTCCTTAGCCGTCGCGATCTCGACGATGCGTCCCAGGTACATGATGGCGACCCGGTCGGAAATGTGCCGAACGACGCCTAAGTCATGGCTGATGAACAGATAGGTAAAGCCATGGCGGTCGCGCAGATTCATGAACAGATTGATCACCTGCGCTTGGATCGAGACGTCCAGTGCAGCCACAGGCTCGTCGCACACCAGAAACGAAGGGTGCACCATCAGCGCACGCGCAATGCCGACGCGCTGACGCTGACCGCCCGAAATCTGGTGCGGATAGCGTATGCGGTACTCGGGGTTCAGACCAACCTCGGCCAGAGCACCGTCGACCCGCTCGTCCACTTCGTCCTCGGCCGCGAGCTTATGCACCTTCAGTGCTTCGCCCAGAATACTGTGCAAACGCTGGCGCGGATTGAGCGAGGCTTGTGGATCCTGAAAGATCATCTGCACACCCAGCGTGTATTCGAGTTTAGCGCGCCCCTTCAGCTGCACCGCGTCCTGGCCCTTGTAAAACAGCGTGCCTTCGGTCGGACGCACCAGCCCGGCGACGATGCGACCCAGCGTCGATTTGCCGCAACCCGACTCGCCCACCAGCCCCAAAACCTCGCCGCGAGCAAGCGTCAGATCGACGCCATTGACTGCGTGCACGGTACCCAGATCGGCGGGATAACCCAAGGCCGATAAGATGCGTTGCGCCAAGTCCGGGCGCTTCTCGAAGCGCTTGTGAATACCGTTCAGCTCGATGACGTTGAAGTCACTCATTCAATCACTTCCAAAAAATGGGCACGTAGCAGCGATAACTGCGCTCGCCCTCGACCGTGGCTTCTGGCGAGTGTTCAGCGCAGCGCGCCACTGCGTTGGGGCAACGCGGACGATAGGCACAACCCACTTCACGACCCGTCAAACTGGGCGCCATGCCATTGATCTGACGCAGCATTGCGCCAGGTGCGGCGATGCCCGGCATCGAGTCCAGCAAGCCACGCGTGTAGGGATGACGCGGTGTTGACAGCACCTCGTCCACAGTACCGGTCTCGACGATGCGTCCGGCATACATCACCGCCACACGATCGGCCAGTTCGGCGATCACGCCCAGATCGTGCGTAATCCAAATCAGTGCGGTGTCGTGCGCCCGACACAGCTTCTGCATCTGATACAGAATCTGGGCCTGGATGGTCACATCCAATGCCGTCGTAGGTTCGTCGGCGATAATCAATTTAGGGTTGTTGAGCATGGCGATCGCGATCGCCACGCGCTGGCGCATACCGCCCGAAAACTCGTGCGGATAGGCATTCAGACGCTTGGCTGCGGCCGGTATTCCCACCATCGCCAGGGCTTCCAGACAGCGGGCATCTGCCTCTTTACGCGTCGTCGCGGGATAATGCGTGAAGATCGCCTCGCGCATCTGTTCGCCGATCTTGAGCACCGGATTCAAGGTCATCAAAGGATCTTGGAAAATCATGGCGACCTGGTCGCCCCGAAAGGCCCGCAGCTGCTCCTCGGACATGGCACAGAGATCCTGGCCCTCGAACAAAACCTGTCCATCGACGACTTCACCCGGAGGATCGATCAAGCCGATCAGGGAGAAACCGGTGACCGATTTGCCTGACCCCGACTCGCCCACCAAACCGACGATCTCGCCACGACGAACCGAGAAGTCCACACCGTCTACGGCAGGCCAAGCCCCTTCCCGGGTATGGAAAGCCGTGCGCAGACCGCGCACGTCCAACAGAATGTCTTGATGGCTCATCGCGGATCCAAAGCCGCACGTAAGCGGTCGCCGATGATATTGATAGAGAGAATCAGCAGCAGCAATGCCACGCCAGGGAACATGCTGATCCAATAATCGCCCGAGAGCAGGTAGTCGAAGCCGTTGGCGATCAGCAGACCCAGAGACGGCTCGGTCACCGGCACGCCAACGCCCAAAAACGACAGCGTGGCTTCCAGCGCGATGGCGGTCGCAATCTGAATGGTCGCAAACACCAACACCGGCCCCATGCAATTGGGCATGAGATGGCACAGCATGATGCGCCAAGCCGGATAGCCCAGGTTTTGCGCCGCTTCGATGTATTCCTTACGTCGCTCTTGAAGCGCTCGGGCACGCATGATCCGGGCATAATGCGCCCACTGCACGACCACTAGTGCAATGACCACCTTTTCGACGCCGCGCCCCATCACGGCCAGCAGCACCAGTGCCACCAGAATGGTTGGGAAGCCCAGGATGAAATCCACCAGCCGCATCACCAGGGTGTCGACCCACCCTCCTTTGAACGCGGCCAACAGGCCGGCCAACGAACCGATGATCGTGGACAGCAGCACGGCACTCAAGCCCACCAACAAACTGATACGCAAGCCGTACAAAATGCCGCTCAACATATCGCGGCCTTGCGAGTCGGTACCTAACCAATAGCAGCCACCCTCGATGCGCTCGCTACCGGGCGGCAGGCGACCGTTCATGATGTTCAACACCGTCAAATCGTAGGGATCCTGAGGCGCAAAAAACGGTGCCAGCAGCACGAATGCCATCAACGCACCCAGCGCGATGGCCGCACCGCGCACCGTCGGGCGCGCGTAGAGTCTCTTTAAAATGGCATTGCGCCGGGGCGTGCTCTCGATGGGTTCTCGCGTCGGAACGCGGCCAGTAGCTTGAGTATGCGACATATCAGTGCATGGGTTCCAGAAGTTGTACGCGAGGGTCCAGCACGGCATACAAAATGTCGACGACCAAATTGGTGATCACAAAGATCAGGGTGACCAGCATCACGTAAGCCACGACCACCGGCCGGTCGAGCTGATAGACGCTGTCGATCAACAACTTGCCCATACCCGGCCACGCGAACACGGTCTCGGTGATGGTTGAATAAGCGATCAGCGTGCCGAACTCCATGCCGATCACCGTCACCACGGGGATAAGGATGTTGCGCAGGATGTGACGGCGTACGATGCGACCGGGCGTCACACCTTTTGCGCGCGCGAACCGGACGTATTCCTGGCTGCGCGCCTCGACCACACCGGACGCAGTCAGACGCAGCACCAGTGCAATATTGGCGACGGCCAAATTGATGGCAGGCATCGCGATATGTCGCCAGCCTTCGGCCGTCAGAATGCTGAACGGCACACCCAACACGTCGACGGTGGGTCCGCGACCGGATGCAGGCAACCAACCCAGCCACACCGCGAACAGCAAAATGAACACCATGCCTTGCCAGAAGTTGGGCAGGGAAAAACCCAGCACCGACGATGCCATGAGGCTCCGACCCAGCGGGGCATCCCGGTACAGGCCTGCGACCAAACCCAGGGGAATACCCAACATACAGGTCAAGGCAATGGCGACCACCACCAACTCGAACGTGGCGGGCATACGTTGCACGATCAACTCGACGGCCGGCATGCCATGCACGAACGAGCTGCCCAGATCCCCGTGCAGCGCATTCCACAGGAAGTGGCCATATTGCTGCCAGATCGGCAGATCCAGACCGAGACGAGCGACCACCGCCGCCCGCTCGGCCTGCCCGATCTGGGGACTCACCAGCAGCTCGACGGGGTCGCCCACGGCATACACCGCAAAAAACACCACCACCGAAACCGCGAAAAGAACAAACAGGCTTTGGATGAGCCTGCGTAAGATGAACAGCGCCAAGGTCTACTTCCTATCTAACTATCGCTACGGTTTATTTGACCGGACGAAAGGACGTAGCCAGGGTGTGCTGGTCAGCGCGACCCTCGTAGGCGTAGCCTTTGCGGAAAGCCCACACGCCGTTCTCAAAATGCAGCGGAATGTGGGGCATGTCTTCCAGAGCGATGACGATGCTCTGATTTATAAGCTCGGCACGCTTGGTGTCGTCCATCGTTCTCATGGCTTCGAGGAATATCCGGTCCAACTTCGGATTCGAGTAGCCACC
Source organism: Bordetella parapertussis (assembly GCA_945903445.1). Taxonomy (GTDB): domain Bacteria; phylum Pseudomonadota; class Gammaproteobacteria; order Burkholderiales; family Burkholderiaceae_B; genus Schauerella. The sequence continues at coordinate 25,484 of CAMDNZ010000002.1, read as the reverse complement.
GTAGTTATTGCTGCCCATGCCAGAAGAAGGGTCGGTTGTCGAGATCTGGTATTGGATAAAGTGACTGCCTTCGCCCGAGTCCGACACCCAGCCACCCAACGACGCGCTAAAGTCGCGCTTTGCGCGACGCGAAAAGTACACCGAGCGAGTCATCGTATCGACGTTGGCCTTGATGCCGATGCGCGCCAGATACTGCGCGACGGCTTGCACGATCTGTGCGTCGTTGATGTAGCGGTCGTTTGGGCCCGTCAAGGTCAACTCGAAACCGTCTGGATAGCCAGCTTCGACTAGCAAAGCCTTGGCAGCCACGGGGTCGTACTTCAGTTCGGGAGCGCGCTTCAGCGTGCCAAACATGCCATCGGGCAAGAATTGGTAAGCCGGCGTTGCTACACCATCCATCACTCTCGCGACGATGGCTTTTCGGTCGATCGCCATCGACATGGCTTGACGCACCCGGACATCTTGCAAAGGATTATCACCTTTCGGCGACTTGACCTGCGGGCTTTGGTTGCGGCCGGTATCCAGTTGCAGGTATATCACACGCGCCGAGGGCTTGATGGACATGTCGAAGCCGCTACTTTGCACTCGCTTCAGGTCGCGGGCAGCGGGGCTTTCGATCAAGTCGAACTCACCTGTGAGCAAGCCCGTCAACCGTGGGCCGGCGGCCGGCACCGGCACCATCCGAACGCTTTCCCAGTGCGGCTTCTCGCCCCAATAAGCGTCGTTGCGGGTCAGCTCGATGACCGAACCCTTAACGAACGATTTCAATATGTAGGGACCGGTACCGATGACGGCGCGACCACTATTGAAATCGCTGACGGCAGGCCAATCTTTCACGCCACAACCCGCCTCCGGATCGTACGTCAGGTTATCGCTTGGAGCGAGGCCGCTCCAAATCATCGACACGGTCGCCAACTGGTTAGGCAGCACCGGATACGGTGTCGCCGTAATCAGGCGTACGGTATTCGCGTCGGGGGTCTCCATTTTGACGATGTGCTTGACGACAGTAGCAAAACCGCCGGCACCTGCGGTTTCATTGTTCAACACGCGGCACATGGTGAACACGACATCTTTCGATGTGAACGGCTCGCCATTGGAGAACTTGGCTTGCGGCCGCAACTTGAATTCCCAAGTCAGATCGTCGATGGCTTTCCACGATTCGGCCAAACTCGGAACCGTTGCCATCTCGGGACTCATGGACACCAAGGTTTCGAATATGTGCTCAGCCAACGCGTTATTCGCCGAGAGGTTGTGATAATGCGGATCGATGGCGGTAGGCTCGGAAGCCAGACCGATTTTCAAGGACTCAGCGTGGACGCCGACTGCAAAAACACAGCCAAAGATAAACGCCAGCCGAGCAATAAACGAGGGAGGTATGGACATATAAAAACTCCAAAGGTCAGGTGCGATATAACGATCACGAGGGATTATTTGACTGGACGCAAAGACATGGCCATGGTGCGTTGGTCGGCACGGCCTTCGTACTGGTAGCCTTTACGGAAGGCCCATATGCTGCTTTCGTAATGCAGCGGAATATTGGGGAGGTCTTCCAGGGCGATGGTGATGACTTGGTTCAAAAGCTCGGCACGTTTGACGTCGTCCACCGTGCGCAGAGCATCGGCGATGGTTCGGTCCAACTGGGCATTCGAATATCCGTCGTAATTGTTCAAGCCCCGCCCTGTGGCGGGATTGCACGATGCGGCATAGTGCTGGAAGAAGTTGCTGGCTTCGCCCGTGTCTGCCCCCCAACCGCTAAGCGCTGCACTGAATTCGCGCTTGGCACGGCGAGAGAAGAACACCGCTTGAGTCATCGTTTCGACGTCAGTATCTATGCCGATGCGTGCAAAGTATTGCGCCACGGCCTGCAGGATCTGTGCATCGTTGATGTAACGGTCATTGGAGCCTGCCAGCGTCAATTCGAAACCGTTGGGATAACCCGCCGCAACCAGCAATGCTTTGGCGGTCAGGGGGTCGTACTCCAATTCAGGCGCTTGCCTCAGCGCACCGAACATGCCACCGGGCAAGAATTGATATGCCGGGGTGGCAACGCCGCCCATCACACGCTCGACGATTGCCTGACGGTCGATTGCCATCGACATGGCTTGACGCACTCGGGCATCTTGCAAGGGATTGTCGCCCTTCGCCGACTTCACCTGTGGGCTTTGCACGCGGCCGACATCCAATTGCAGGAACATCACGCGCACCGACGGCTTGATCTCCACGTCGAAGCCGCTGCTTTTCAGCCGCGCCAAGTCACGGACGGGAGGGGATTCCATCAAATCAAAGTCGCCTGCGAGCAGCCCGGTCAAACGCGAATCGGAGGCGGTTACCGGAACCAGGCTAACGGCGTCCCAATGCGGCTTCTCGCCCCAGTACGCGTCGTTTCTGGACAGTTTGATGCCTGAGCCCTTGACGAACGATTTCAATTGATAAGGGCCCGTACCGATAGCGGCATAGCCACTGTTGAAATCATCGACGGCGGGCCAGTTGGGCACGCCGCAAGCCGCCGTTGGGTCATATGTCAGCTTGTCGCTTTGCGCAATCCCGCTCCAAATCATCGGCATGTTCGCCATCTCGTTAACCAGCAAGGGATACGGCCTCGCAGTGATCAGGCGTACGGTAGTGGCGTCGGGCGTCTCGACCTTGACGATGCGCTTGGCGGTGCTGCCATAACCAGCGATGGCCGTTTCATTGTTCAACACTCGACAGAGCGTGAAAACCACGTCCTTCGAGGTGAATGGTTCGCCATTAGAGAACTTGACGTTCGGGCGCAGCTTGAACTCCCAGGTCAAGTCGTCCGCGGCTTTCCACGACTCGGCCAGGCGGGGAATCAACCGCATGTCGGCGTCCATGTCTACCAGGGATTCGAAAATGTGTGCGGCCAGCGCTGCGTTCGGCGCGATCAGGTGATGATGCGGGTCGATCGTAGTAGGCTGTGAAGCCAGACCTACTCTCAAAGATTCAGCCGCAGAACCGACTGCGAAAACACAGCCAAGGACGCACGTCAGCCGAGCAATAGTCGAGGAACGCATGAACACACAAACTCCAACGGTCGAGCAATGGTTAATCCTAGATACTACTGCTCATCCTAGTCATTGAAATGTTTTGCACCAGTCTTGTTTTTTCGAAATTGCCAGAACTGACCCCGCCATCCACCACGACTCGATGACGCTGACGACCGCTACGAATCGCCTCTCATGCGGGGTGTCTAAGCTGTGTTTCGGACCGCATCGACGGCGTCGTTTCGATCAAGCACAGCCGAGCCCGCCGCCAACGAAGAATGGCGTGAGGCGCACGGTTCGGGTTCGCCGAAAGCGTTACGGTGCCTACTTATAGCGGCATGGCCGCCGCTCCCGGACGGGGCCGCGATTGGCTAAAAAAAGCGATGCCGAATCACTCACCGCTACGAGCTTTCAAGACCCTTTATGCCCTATGGCCCGGATGCCTCGCTCGCGCGATCTTGTCGCCAAACTTACGTCCATTCCAGAGTTTATTCTGGCCACCCTATCAACCTGACCGCCCCCACGCTTCACATGAAAATCTCTATGGGAGAAATACAACAGAGGCCGGCGGCGGTGCTCGGCCACTTCGCACCGCTGACTCAATCGGCTATCGATCGCGCTCGATAGCCGCTTTGGCTGCCGCAAGCAATCGCACCCTTCATCCATCGGCGGCTCATTATTTAAATGATTTTGACATTTGCAACACCTGGCGAAGCAGTCAGCCGGAAATTAATCAGTAAGCTAGCGGCCTCTATTTTTGGGTCGAGGCCCGGTATGAAATGGTTCGTCTTGGCGCTGTTCGTCGTGTGCAGTGTGGTGGTGCATTACCGTGGACGAGTCCGGCACCGATTCGCCCGCCAGTTTCTGGATCACTCTACTTTCACCGCGCCCATCAACTGCTTTATGTATGCGTTTTCTCGGGTGCCGAACCGGCCCTATCTGGATGTGGTCGATTTTCCAGAGCTGAAAGTGCTGCAAGAACGTCGCGGCGAGATTCTGGCCGAGGTGCGCGCATTGACTGATGGCGGACATGTCAAGGCAGCGGGTTCATATAACGATGCAGGCTTCAACTCGTTCTTCAAGACCGGTTGGAAACGCTTCTACCTGAAGTGGTATCAGAACGACCATCCATCGGCCCGTACACTGTGCCCGGTGACCACTCAGATCCTGGCGGGCATTCCATCGATCAAAGCCGCCATGTTTGCTGCCTTGCCTCCCGGTGCGAAATTGCCACGGCATCGCGATCCTTATGCCGGCTCCCTGCGCTATCACCTGGGGCTGATCACGCCAAACAGCGCCGAGTGTTTCATCGATGTCGATGGCGAGAAATACTTCTGGCGCGACGGCGAGGCCGTGTTATTCGACGAGACATACATTCATTGGGCAGAGAACCGAACCGATCAAACCCGCATCATCTTGTTCGCGGATATCGAACGACCGATGAAATACCGCTGGGCACAGGCCGTCAATCATTTCTTCGGCGCATTGCTCTTGCGCGCCGCGACTTCGCCCAACGAAGTGGGCGACCGAACCGGCGGGATCAACAAACTGTTCGGCAAGGTGTATCAGTTCCGACTGGCCGGCAAGCGCCTCAAGGCAAAAAACAAGACCTTGTATTACGTGCTGAAATGGTCCGCCATCGTTGCGATTTTGGCGTGGATATTCGTGTTTTAAAGTCGCGTTTTAAAGCGCGGCTAACGCGGTGCAAACGCCGCAGCGTCGATGGGCGACGGGCGGCCCTCGATTAGCGCTTGGACCACGGCGGCACTGCCGCAGGCCAAAGTAAAGCCGAGCGCACCCTGCCCGATGTTCAAGTAAAGATTATCGGCACTCGCTAACGCACCCAATGTCGGGCGGCCGGTTGCCGTAGCCGGGCGCATCCCTGCCCACGCTTGCGCATCGTCCAAGGGCAGATCGGGAAAAACTTCCTTCACCTGCCGTTTGAGCGTAGCGATACGCACAGGATCCACGCTGCCATCGCGCGACCCGATATCCACCATGGCAGCGATGCGCAAGGACTGCCCTACTCTCGCGTAAACAATGCGTCGTTCGTAATCGGTCACGCTGATCTCGGGTGCCCACGGCGCGACGGTATCGTTCAGAGGCAAACTTAAGCTATAGCCTTTCAAAGGATAGAGCGGCGAGCGCAACCCCGCGTCGCGCAGCAAACCCGACGATCCCATGCCGGCCGCAATCACGAATGCATCGGCAGAAATCTCCTCGTCACCGGCCAGACGAGCCGCAACGATCTTGCTGCCCGTGCGGCGCAAGCCCATGACCGTCGTAGACACCAGGATGTTAGTGTCCGCCCGACTGCGCAGCGCATCGAACAATCCACGGGTGAATTGCAAACAATCGCCCGATTCGTCGTCGGCCGTAAAAACGCTGCCTGCAAGCTGATCCCGCATACCTCGCAAGGCAGGCTCCAGACTCAAGGTCCGATCGGCATCCAGCACCTGCTGCCGCGCACCATGCAGGGCCTGATAGGCCACTTGAGCACGCGCTTTTTCCACCAAAACCGGCTGGCGATACACGATGAGCTTGCCGGTCTTGCGCCACCCGAACTCGATAGGCTGGCGGGCCAGCAGCGCGTGCAAAGTGTCGCGGCTCAAATAAGACAAAGCCAACAACGCCTGGGTGGAAGATTCCGATACCGAGCGGCGGCAAGCGGCGGCGAATGCCAGACTCCACCGCCATTGCTGCGGATCCAAGCGGGGCTTAAAACGAAGCGGCGCATTGCGATTGAACAACCAGCGCGGGACATCGTTCAGCACACCCGGTGCGGCCAGGGGGGCCACATAGCTGAAGCTGAGTTGCCCGCCGTTGGCGAAGCTGGTGCCCTGCGCGGCGTCGGCGGCGGCCTCGATCAGCGTGACCCGATGACCCGCCTCGGATAATAGATAGGCCGTGGTGACGCCCACGACGCCCGCACCGATGACGCAAATATGCATGTCCGCCCTCTGCAAGCCGTGATGCAAACAAGTGTAGGCCGAGGAGATTGTTCGTGACAAATCTGCACATCCGGCGCAAATTCGATACACGCGGGCAAAACGCGTCGACGAGCGCTTACGCGGGCAAGGTGAAACATCTTGCGGCACTCAAACACGCTGTAGCAATTGGCCTTTTACCACATGGCCCAATGCGTCGATCCGCAGCGGACGTCGAAGTCGTCGCGCTGTTTTGCTGCGCTAATTGCTTGCCGGAGCTAGACATGAAAGCCTTCCTCAGAGCCGTGTTCGCCCTCGCCGCGATACACGTCTGCGCGAGCGCCCTCGCGTTCGACCGCGACCCGTACCCCATACCGCATCCGGGATCGGGCAAGGGACGGATTGCCGCAGGCGTGGTATGGGGTCCTGCTTACCCGGTTTACACACCCTCGGCTGCATACCCTCATCGCTGGGGCGAAATCAAAGATAGTCGCGGCATCACACCGTCCATCAAAGACGTTCCCGTTTGGACGATCGACATGGACCCGCCTGGCTACACTTCCCGGATCAACCAACCGCAAACCGCTGTGCAGCCTGCCGCCCGCCGCACTGCACCGTCGAACGGGGGCGTCGTTCCCGCAGGGATGGCGCCGCCAAAACCTATGCGTATCGAGCGCGAGCCGGCAGCCAACGAGCCGCACGATTTCAGCTTGAAACGGGATGCTGGGCCACGCGAGGTTTCGCCATCGCAGTCTGACCGCTCGCCTCACTTTCGTCTCGGCGCGCCAAACCCCGTAACCCGCTGAAATCGATCTTTAAATTCGATAGGTATCGCATGGGTCACACACCCTCTGAAGAAGAGTAAATTACGGTTGCGGATACCCTCGCCTCTGATATGGCGAGGCCGTAGGAGCCGAGTCATGATCAAGTTTTCGATGCGCGCCGTAGCGGCCGCTCTGGTGCTAGCCACGGTCAGCACCCCCGCAGCGGCCTATGGGTGGGGTCACGGCTGGGGCTATGGCCATCGCGGCTGGGGCGGCCCGTCGTGGGGCAGCAGCTATCACGAGCATCACTATTACCGTGGCGGCAGCCGCCGCGGCAGCGACTCGGCCCTGGTATTCGGTGTCGGCGCGCTGCTGGGCGCAGGCGTCGCACTGGCCGTTAGCAACAACAGCCGCTCGAGCTACAGCTCGTCGCAGATCACTTACGTCAGCCCGCCGGTCTATGCGCCCGCGCCCGTGATCTACCAACAGCCGGTCTACGTTGCGCCACCGGTGTATCAGCAGCCCATTTATGCCGCACCCGCAGTGTCCTACATCGCCCCCACGGTGGTTTACAATCCGCCTGTCACGTATGTGTCGCCCCCCCAGTGCAGGTCGTTCAACCCGCGCACGTGGTGGTGCAGTCGGTCCAGCCCGTGCAGCGTTTGGCAGCGGCCGACGATATCGTGGCTTATCCTGCAAGCGGGCAAGACGGCATCACCCAGACGCGCGATCGCGAAGCATGCCGCAGCTGGGCAATGAACCAAAGCGGTTTCGATCCTGCGGTGATTACAGCGTATACGACATCGGCTAATACCGAGTCGTATCATCGCGCGCTGGGTGCCTGCTTAAAAGGCAAGGGCTACAGCATCAATTGATGGGGTGCTCGCCGCCATCGATACGCCAATCGCAGCGTGTCGAATCGACTCGATGCATCAATTGACGTGAACGATCTCGTCGCTGTCGGGCAGCACCTCCGACAGGGGGGCCATGCCCCGCGCGATGCGCAGTTGATTGCAACGCGGCTCGCCTGCCTTGAAGTCACGACACGTGCTGGCGCGCAGTGCATAAATGCCACAGCCCACCGACTTTCCCACTTCGCCTCGAAGCGAGACGCAGCGGGCGGGCTTGGCTTCGGTGCCCCGCATCGCCACGTGATACGGCGAAATAGGAACGACCAGATGGCGCGGCACCGTGCCATCCGGATGATCGTCGGATTCGGACCAATAAAACGACACCCTCAAACTGGCGCAACATACGCCGCAGGTCATGCAGGCCTGACTCATGTCATTACCCAGAAAACGTCCGCGGCTCGAAACCGCTGCGCATGTTACCCAGACGCCCGATTCCAAACAATACCGCTTTTACAACACTGCCGAGTCGCGTCCCACGCCGCGATCGCCGACAATCACTGCATGCGTTCTTCTTCCATTCCCATTCGCGACTCGGACATCGTCGTCGTCGCTATTCGCGCACAAGGTGCTGGCGGTCAGCACGTCAACAAGGTGTCCAGCGCGATTCATCTGCGCTTCGATATTCCGGCGTCCGATCTGCCCGAACCCGTCAAGTCGCGCCTGCTGGCCCTGCGCGACCATCGCATCACGCAGGAAGGCGTGATCGTGATCAAGGCGCAAGCCAGCCGCAGTCAAGACCTGAATCGCGCCGATGCCCGTGCGCGATTGCAAGCACTCGTGGATCGAGCGGCAGTCCTGCCTAAAATCCGCACGCCGACAAAACCCACTGCGGGTGCGCGCCGACGACGCCTCCAGGCCAAGTCGTCTCGCAGCCAAATCAAGCTAACGCGAGGACGTGTGGGCGCAGTGGATTGATTTGTGATCGAGGCGCCACGACTCGCCTCGATCCGATTAGCCATGACTCGCCACGAATCGGCCATTGACCCGCAAACGAACCGGCGACGAATTGCCGATTAGTCGACGATATCGCCATCGACGTACAGCCATTGCCCGCTTTCACGGACGAAGCGACTCGTTTCTTCCAGGCGATGCGCTCGGCCATGCAAACGGTGACGGGCGACGAAAGCGACTGTCGCATGGGACTCGTCTATTACGTCATGCTTTTGTACCGTCAAGCCCAACCACTTCAATCCGGGCGGATTGGGCGACAGATCGGCGGGCCGGGTGCTGGGATGCCAAGAGGCCAGCAGATAGTCGAGCCGATCCAAGACGAACGCGCTGTAGCGAGAACGCATAAGCGTTTCCGCATCGGGCGCGTGCATTGCTCGATCGCCTGCGTGCCATCGGGCGCAGCAAGCAAGGTAGGTCGCCTCTCTGCCGCAGGGGCAAGGCATCGCAGCGTCCGCCGCCTGTTTAAACGATTTCTTGGGCGAGCGGCGGGAAGGATTTGAAGCGTGCGTCGTCATGCCGCGCATTCTACTGGCGCTTTGCCAACTCGGCAGCCTGCGACAGATCGCTGCACCAGCGATCGAAAGCGGCTTGCCGCTCGCCCGGGTCCATGCGCAGCAAGGCCGCTGGGTGCAGCGTGACCAATACCGGCACCCCCGCGACGCCTGGCATCCATTGCCCCCTCACCGTCATAACAGGCACGCTGCGGCCCATCAAGGCGCGCGCCGCTGTCGCCCCCAAGGCAATAATGCCCTTCGGACGAACGTTTTCGATTTCACGCGATAACCAGCGATCCGCGCATATCGCCGCTTCCTTCTGGGCGGCCGTCTTGTGGATGCGGCGCTGCCCACGAAGCTCGAACTTGAAATGCTTGACGGCGTTGGTGACGTAAAGCGTTGACCGCTCCCATCCCAAATGCGCCAGCGCTCGGTCGAACAGCCGTCCGGCCGGCCCGACAAAAGGCTGTCCGCGTAAGTCCTCTTCATCGCCCGGTTGTTCGCCGACAATCATCAAACGTGCGTCCGATGGCCCCTGGCCCCATACGGCCTGGGTAGCAAGCTCGCCGATCGGGCACTCCCGACAACTTTGCGCGGCGTGAGCCAGCTCGTCCAAAGACGCGTTATCCGACAGCGGCCCCGCCCGATGTCGGTCGGGCTGCACGAGCGGCACGATACGGCGCGCAGGCCGAGTCGCTTCGGCTTCGACCATCTGACCGCTTCGCACGATGGCCTGCGCACTCAACTCGCCGATCAATGCGGCCTCAGGCAGGTTGTGCCAATACTTGCGCGGCATTTCCTTGCGCATCATGGCCAGTTTGAGACGAGCGGGATTGAAAATATTGGCGTAGTAAGTCAGCCACAGCGATTCGCCCGCATCGGGGCCCGGCGCGTCGCTGCGCTGCGCACCCGGGCTGTAGATCAATTGTCTGCCGTCCCATTGGACACACACGTCCGGGGTCATGATGGCCCAGCGCATTTGAGCGAAGCGCCGTGCGAAGAACGGCGCAGTCGCCGCCACGATGCGGTGTTCCGGTTCGAACCACGCGACGTGCAAGGGTTCGTCGGCCTTGTCGTGAACGGGTCGAAACCTTACAAATGCCTTCATCTTATGCATATCCCGACGGATGCTTCGCGCCAATAGATTGGCGCGAAGCATGTCGGGGTCCAGGCTGTCATGCGCTAAGCCGGGCGTGCGTCGCATCCGCCAAAGCAATCGATACATCAGATCGAATCGACCCGGATCGCGATGTAGCGTGATGCGGGTACACATCGTCAAGAACTCGCGCGGCACGGTGAAAGCTGTTGTAGCGACAGGGGCCGTCGATGGCGCGATCGTTTCCGCGGAAGCCGCGAACACGTCGGCGGCCACGCTCTCGGGGGTGTGCCACACGACGTCCTCGGGCGAGACATCCTGCATCACCAACAGCCGAGCCGACGTGCGAAAACCGTCCCAATCCGTGGCGTCTTCCAACATGATCGTGCGAGACGCGTTCATGCTTTCGTCTCCAAGTCCGCCTTCTCACGATCACATCCTAAAAGCTGAATGGTCATGACGACGCTCTCATGCGGCAAACAACTCGCCCTGCACCGACGGCGGCCGAAGACGTGCCGCCCAGGTTTGCGCATCGGGCAGTTTGGAAGGACGGTAATCGGCCAATACCACGAAGGGCAGCACCTTTTCCATCCCCAGCTTCAAGCGCCGTAAATCGTCACTGCGCAGACGGCGCACTCGTCTGGCGGCCAGCAGGCGATCGACCGTTCTGACGCCCAAGCCAGGCACCCGCAGCATCAGCTCACGCGGTGCACAATTCAGATCGACGGGAAAGCGATCGACGTGAGCCAGGGCCCATGCCAATTTTGGATCCATCTCCAACGACAACATGCCGTGCCCAGGCGGCACGATTTCGCTGGCCTCGTAGCCGTAAAAGCGCATCAGCCAATCGGCTTGGTATAAGCGATGCTCTCGCACCATGGGCGGCGCCTGCAAGGGCAACGCGCGCGAGGCGTCTGGAATTGGACTGAACGCCGAGTAATACACCCGCTTCAGACGATAGCTGCCGTACAGGTTGGCGCTGGTCGCCAAGATGCTGCGGTCGTCGCTGGCGTCCGCGCCCACGATCATCTGAGTGCTTTGACCGCCGGGCGAGAAACGCGGCGGGGTGGCCCGCAGCGGACGAGCACCTGCCATGGACGTCGTGCGCGCGGTGGGCTTGGCGGCCGCCTTGCGCTCTTCCTTGGCGTTGCTGATGTGTACGGCCATACGCGCCATGGCGCGCCGGATATTACCGCCATCTTTCTCGGGAGCGAGCGCAATCAGGCTTTGTTCGGTAGGCAGCTCGACATTGATGCTGAGACGATCGGCGTAGCGACCGGCTTGCGCCAGCAGTTCCGGCGTGGCGTCTGGAATCGTCTTGAGATGGATGTAGCCCCGAAAATCGTGATCTTCCCGCAGGCTTCGCGCAACAGCCACCACTTGCTCCATGGTGTAGTCCGGGCTTTGAATGATGCCGCTGGATAGGAACAACCCTTCGATGCAATTGCGCCGATAGAAGTCCAGGGTGAGATCTACCACCTCCTGCACGGTGAAGCGGGCGCGCGGCACGTTGCTGCTGACGCGATTGACGCAATACAGACAATCGTACTGGCAAAAATTGGTCAGCAAAATTTTGAGCAAAGACACGCAGCGACCGTCGGGCGTGTAGCTATGGCAAATCCCTGCCGATTCGGTCGAACCGATACCGCGCCCACCGATGGAGTGACGCTTGTCGCTGCCGCTGGACGCACAAGAGGCGTCGTATTTGGCGGCGTCAGCCAGAATGGCGAGTTTTTGCTGAGTATCCACTGTATAAATATACAGCCTATATCAATACCCAGCAAATCCTATCTTCTTATCTCCCTATCGCTTAAGTCAAAGCCTGTAATGCCTCGATCGCTTCGGCACATTCGTCCTGCAGCGTGGCCACCAAATCGGCGGCGGGCAAGGCCCGCGCCAAAGCCGCCCCTTGCCCAGACCAGAATGCACCGTAGTCGGTATGGCCCTGCGCCTTGGCCGCCGCATTGATGGCTTTGCCCGCGTCGTAGGTCATCGGATAGCCCGGGCTCGGGGGCGCTCCGGTCTGTTCGCCCAAATCGGTCAGGGCATTGCGAAACCCTCTTGCCGGCCGGCCCGAGATGACCGTCGTCAAGGTGGTCCGGCCATCGACACCCGATGCCAGCGCCAATCGATAACCGGCATCGGCGGCCGACTCGGGGCAGCCGACGAAGGCGGTGCCCATTTGCGCCGCCGCTGCACCCAGCGCCAATACCGCAGCCACCCCTGCGCCATCCATGATGCCCCCAGCCGCCACGACCGGCACGTGTAGTTTGCGTACCAAGGTTCGCGTCAGCGTCAAGACGCCCTGCCCCTCATCGCGCTCAGCCACGTCGATCACGCCACGATGGCCGCCGGCCTCGATGCCTTGCGCCACTACGGCATCGATACCGGCTTCTTGTGCGGCCAGCGCATCGCGCAATGACACCGCAGTGGCCATCAGCACGATACCAGCGCTGCGGAACGCCGTGATCCGATCGGCGCTGGGCAACCCGAAGTGGAAGCTCAGCACGGGAGGCCGTTCGTCGAGAATCGTCCTGAACAGCGCTTCGTCCATCGACATGCTGCCGTACAAATCGGCCCGCAGCGATGCCGGCGGTTCGGCCCCAAATTGCTCGAAGCTCGGCTGCAAATACGCCAGCCACCGCGCATTGGCCGCAGCGTCCGACACGTCGGGGTGATGACAGAACACATTCACGTTGAACGCTTGCGATGTCAGCGCGCGCGTCTGCCGAATGGCGTCACGCACGGCGTCCGGCTGCATCGCCGCCACGCCCAGGGATCCCAGACCGCCCGCGTTCGACACGGCCGCCGCCAACGCAGGCGTGCTGACGCCCGCCATCGGTGCCTGAATGATTGGCGCGGTCAGCCCCAAATGCTCACGCCATGCCTGCGCCCGCTCGCCGGGCCTCGATGCTTCGCTCATGCCACTCTCCAAATCGATCGGATAACCGAAGTATAGGCACCCCTACAATGCAGTCTACCTTCGTTTACGACACGATCCATGTCCGATACACCCACGACTCACTTGGCCACGCGATGGGTTTTCTTCGTCGCCGGGATCGGCATGTCGGCGTGGGCACCCTTAGTTCCGCTGGCGCGCGAACGTGCGGGATTGGACGAAGGCTTACTGGGCATGCTGTTGCTGTGCCTGGGTATCGGGTCGATTTCGGCCATGGCCCCCGCAGGCGCCCTGGCCGCCCGATTCGGCGTGCGCCGCACGTTGAGCACCGGCGCGATCCTGGTCTGTGCCAGCCTTCCGTGGCTGGCCATCGCCACCACGCCTTACGGCTTGGGCCTCGCGCTGTTCGTCTTCGGCATGGGCTTGGGGCTGGTCGACTGCACTATGAACCTGCAAGCCGTCGTGGTCGAACGCGACAGCGGCCGCCACATGATGTCCGGTTTCCACGGTCTGTTCAGCGTGGGCGGGTTCGTGGGCGCGGCGACTGTCAGCGCACTGTTGGCGCTGAGCCTTTCGCCCCTGGCAGCGGTCGCCTGTGTCGTCGGCATGATCACCTTGGCCTTGGCGCTGGCGTGGCGCGGGCTACTGACCGAAGGCAGCACGGATCGGGGATCGCTGTTTGCGCTGCCTCGGGGCATCGTCCTGGTGTTGGGCGGCTTGTGCTTCATCGTGTTCCTGGCCGAAGGCGCCATGCTCGACTGGAGCGCCGTGTTCCTCACTTCGGCGCAATCCATGCCCGCCGCCTGGGGCGGCCTGGGATACGCCGTGTTTTCCGTCGCCATGACCTTGGGCCGCCTGACCGGCGACGCGGTCGTCAAGCGACTAGGCCGGGCACCGGTGGTCGCGCTGGGCGGACTGATCGCGGCCGGCGGTCAGGGGGTGATGGTCTATGCACCGGGCTGGCCTGTGGCCCTAGTCGGCTGCGCGCTGGTGGGAATCGGTTGCGCCAATATCTCGCCCATCATGTACAGCGCCGCGGGACGCCAAAGCGTCATGCCCGAGCACCTTGCCATCGCCGCCATCACCACCATCGGCTACACCGGCATCCTGGCCGGACCGGCTGCCATCGGATTCATCGCCCAGGCCACCAGCCTGTCGACGGCATTGACGGTGCTGGCTCTGCTGTTGACCATCGTTGCCGCCAGTGCAAGACTGTTGAAACGCTAGTCTTTTTCGGCCTGCCACCATGACACCGCCTACCCGCCGTGCCGACGCCCAAGCCCAACACCGCCGCGCCCTGCTCGATGCAGCCCGCGATATCGTCGGGCGCGAGGGCTATGGCGCACGCTTAGACGACATCGCGGGCCAGGCGGGACTGACCACAGGTGCGGTGTATTCGGTGTTCGGCAGCAAAGACGACTTGCTGTTGGCCTTGATCGTGGACGATATGGCCGCACAAGAACAGGCCGTTGCCGACGAAGCGGGAAACAGCCCCTTGTTGGAGGACGCCGTGCGCGCTTACGCCCGCACGGCGTTTCGATCCTCGGCCGGGGCACAAGGGCGCCGCCGCCTCCGTCTGGATACGCAAATTCAGGACATGGCACTACGCGATCCGCGCCATTGGGAACAGCTTCGCGTAGGAATCGCCGCGCAGGCCGCCCAACTGGCAGCTTTGTTCGCGGGTCGTCTCTGTCGGGACGACATCGTCACGCAAGCTCAGGCGCTACGTCTAGCCCGCGCGCTGGAAGCCTTGGTCAGCGGACTGCGCCGCGCCCGGGTACTGGGGGTAGAGCAGATGGACGAGGCGCTGTTCATCGATTCGGCAGTCGCCCTCGCTGCGCCGTCAGTGCTCGCGCCCGCTGACCCGGTTTGATGTCACTCGGATGCGACACAATCGAGGGGTCTTTATCACCCTGTCATACGGTAACTGCTAGCATATCGAGCCTTACACCAAACTTTCTAATGCTTTTCTGGAGTTGCATCTCATGTCGAAGTCGAAATTGTTCCTGGGTCTGATTCTGGCTGCCGCCGCGCCTCTGGCTCACGCTGCCGATTGCGCCGTTGACGTGACGGGCGACGACGCCCTGAAGTTCAACACCAAGGAAATCAAAGTTCCCGCGACGTGCAAGGAATTCACGATCAACCTGACTCACACCGGCAAGATGCCTGCTGCCAGCATGGGCCACAATGTCGTCATCACCAAGACCTCGGATCTGGACGCAGTCGCCAAAGACGGCGCTACGGCCAAGCCGGATCACGTCAAGCCGAACGACGCTCGCGTCATCGCTTTCACCAAAATCATCGGCGGCGGCGAGAAGACCTCGGTCACCTTCGATACGGCCAAGCTGGAAGCCGGCGGCGACTACAGCTTCTTCTGCTCGTTCCCTGGTCACTGGATGATCATGAAGGGCAAGATCGTCAAGGCCTGACCGGCTGCTGATTTGGACTGACATGGCCGGTTAAACTACCGGCCATGTCTTCTTCCAGCCGCGCTTTCTTTCGTTTGAGTTCGCCCCGGGCCGCACTTGTCGGCAGCGAGGCTCGTTTTAGTCCTGTATCGGACGACCATCGCGATGGCGTCGCATCGCCTGCCCGCCGCGCGTGTTTAGGGCTGCTGGCGCTGTCGGCGATAGGCCTGAGCGGCTGCGATCGCCCCCCTGCCCTGAAAACCTACGGCCACGACGTGTACGGCGCGAAATTCGGCAGCGACTTCTCGCTTAAAGATCCCGCCGGCAACACCCGTACATTGGCCGACTTCAAAGGCCAAATCGTGATGATGTTTTTCGGCTTCACGCAATGCCCCGACATTTGTCCGACCGCGCTGTTTCGGGCCGCCGAAATCAAACGCATGCTGGGCAAAGATGCCCGGCGTCTGCAAATTCTGTTCGTCACCCTTGATCCCGAGCGCGACACGCCCGAGGTTTTGCAAGCCTATGCGAAGGCGTTCGACGCCGATGTGGTGCCGCTCTACGGCGATGCCGAGCAGACTCGTCAGGTAGCCAAGACCTACAACGTGTTCTACCAAAAAGTGCCCACCGGCAGCAGCTACACCATGGATCACTCGTCGACGACCTATGTTTACGATACCCAAGGACGCATTCGAGTGTTGTTCAAGCACGAGCAGCCCGCCGAAGAATGTGCCAGCGACATCCGCCAGCTCCTGGCCGAAGCGTGATTCGCCGGGCTGCACGCGTAAGCCGAGATTTCCGCATTGAAACAACGTGAATCCGCCTGATCGGGCAGCTTTTGAATATTGCGATGCCACATAGATTTCGATCCGATGCAACGCCCAACATTACTGGGTTTTCCCGTGTTCGTTGCGTGCGTGCTACGACACTTTGCTGCGGTGCAAGCAATCGTAGTATGCCGATATCCGTCGGCGTAAACTAAAGCGATCAGTCCCCGTTCGAGGGACGCGCATCCACCACCAGCAGCGTCCATGGCACTCAAAAAAGCCGCCTTACGTATCGCCCTGCCACTTCAGCGGATGGCAGTTGCCTTGCAGCACATGGCCTCGCCCTACGAGCGATTCCGTCATGCCCAGGGTTTGCACGCCGTACGAGTCGCGTTGGCGATGCTGACGACTATTTTGATCACCAGCGGCTTTCACATCGAGCATGGCGACTGGGCCTCGGTGTCGATGTTGATCGTCATCGGGGGCATTCAACACCATGGCAATATTCGTAAGAAAGCCGCAGAACGCGCATTAGGCACGGCGGTAGGCGCGACTGCCGGTTTGTCCCTGATCGTGCTGCACGCCCTCGTGGGATCGGAAGCGCTGACTTATGGCCTGCTGGCCTTGTCCGGCGGCATCTGCGCCTACTACGCCATCGGCCGGGCGGGCTACATCGCCCTATTGACCGCCATCACTATCGTGATCGTCGCAGGTCATGGCGACAACTCGCTGGAGACGGGCAGCTGGCGCGCACTCAACGTGTTCATCGGCATTGCCGTCGCCCTGATTTTCTCGTTTGCCTTGCCTTTGCACGCGACCTATTCCTGGCGGTTCAGCATGGCCTTGAACTTGCGCCGCTGCGCACGCATCATTCGCCGGGTGCTGTCGGATAACCCGCCTACGTCGGGTGAGCTCAACAAGATGTTCGCCGATGTCACGCGTCGTTCGATCAGCCTGCGCAACCTGCTGCCTTCGGTGGCGAAGGAAATGAATATTCCTCAAGCCCAACTGGAGGAGATTCAGGATCAGCATCGGGCCATGTTGAGTGCGCTGGAAATGCTGTCGTCGTCGCCCCAGCATCCCACCGAACCGAATGGCGGACCGGTATTGCTCAGCGCGTTTGCGGCCGAAGGTCAGCACATGCGGCGCACTCTGCTGGGTATCGCGACGGGGCTGCGTGAAGAAGACAAGATGCCTTTGGCGCTGATGGCGGAATTGGAAAGCAAGCGCACCCGCCCCCGCAAGCCGCTCCAAGGCATGGATACCGAGTTGCACGGCCCGTATTGGTTATTGCATCAGATGATCGATCAGGTCGAACGCCTGCGGCAGTTGTTGTTGATGGTGAGGCATTGAGGGGAGAAACGAAGCTGTTTGACATCGGCGCTATGTGCTGTGAGCAAGAGTTTCAATTTTTCTCTAGTCAGCTCGCTTTCGTAGCCACAAGCTATAGGCTCTTGGTGGCTCGATAAAACATTCGCCCCACGTCTCTTACATTTCCTAGATCAGTGCTTTGGTGACTTCTAACTTGAGAAAACCCGGTGGTCCGCAGGCAGTCTGACAACGCGGAAGGCGCATGCACCCACTCGGTAATAGTTGCGTCTCGACGATTCCATCTCTGGCCGTCCAGTTGATCGAACGCAGTCAATTTCATACGACCTATGCCTTCAATGCTGTCGAAGCTTGATTGAGCCACACATACTAGATCGTTCCGAATTACCGAGGTCTGTCCGCACCAACGAGCGCTAAAACCCTCCGCCGTATTAACATCGAAAATAAACTGACCACCGGCTCCTAGCACTCGGAAAACTTCAGAGAACACTATTCCTAACGCGTTCCTCTCGATGTGATTAATGCTATCGAAAATGCACAACACCACGTCGAACGCGTTTGCGCTATAAGGAAGCTGATCCATAGAGCATACGGAAAATTCGACATTCGGTGCTCGTCGCTGAGCCCGCGCTATAAGCGCCGCGGACGCGTCGCCACCATACACTCGACAGCCTAAGGTTCGCAGTGCATCGGCAAACTGCCCACTCCCGCATGCCAGATCCAACACTCGGGTAGTTGCAGCATTTCTACCTTTGATCCAATCAAGTACAACTGGCAAATATCGCTGCCGTGACACGTCACCCCAGATAGCATCGTAAATAGGTGCCATTACCTCATAGCTCAACGTCATATGAACTCCAAAACTTGGCGATCTCGACCACTAATGAGACAAAATTCAAATAGCATCGAACCAAAACCGCTTAACAAGTCTATCGCCTGTAAAAGCAGTTCTACGATGCATAACTCGCCAATTATCGATTACGACAATAGCATTGGCGGTCATCCCAACCAATCTACTTGCTCCGCCAGAAGCATTTGCAATGCAGCGATCAAGTTCTTCGAGAGACCCTGGGACGATTTCTTGCATATAGTCAGACCTATATCTTAGACAACTCATTCCCCGCACCTGATCAACGACTTGCCGCCTCACTCCAAAACCTTTTGCCCCATAAATAAAGCAACGCTTGCGAACCCTTTCAATTTTTTCGAATACGTCAAGGATCTCAATATCTCCGCCCTCGCCACTATCTAAAATTTGCAATGCAACCCAACGTGGTGGAATATCAAGGAAGCAGCCATCGGTATGAAACCAAAAATCGTCATGCTGGATCGCTAAACAGCCTGAGATATCATTACTACTAAGCAACGTCGTTCTAGTAAGTTTTGCACTGAAAGCGTCTTCTATATTTTCTATTATATATTTCACATCGCCTTGCAACGTGACTTCACAAATTTGATAGCCGCCATCGATTAGCTTATCGAAGTTCATCGTATGGCACCCCAAATTTTATAAAATACAAGACATCTTCCGCATTCTCGTCGAGACCTAACATATGAGCAGATTTTGTCTCATGCACAGCCGATGTCAACCACCCACCCAAGCCCTCTGAATATGCCGCATTCAGAAACTCCTGCCCAATTTCACCAAGCTGAACAAGCAAATTTACATATGCCCTTGAATGCCGGTAGAGCCACTGGTATCGATCCCATTGCGCGGAGATAAACACACAAAAGCCAGCCTCGCCGACCCAATTTTGGGATTGAATGCAATCTATTAACTTTAAATTGTCATATTCAATTTGAAGCCGAACTAGTTTTTCTTCTATAGAATCATACCAATACGTCCCTGGTAATATTCCTTCTACACCCTGAATCACTACGTACAATTTGACCCAGCAAAAGAACGAATTCAACAGAAAAAGAGGATCGCCCTGCTGCTTTGAGACCTCGGCAATCCGAATGTTCTCTGTCGCCGTACGCAAAATACGAAACAGACAATCTAGTTGCACCTTTTCTTTTGAGTATCTTCGTATACTTCTTCGTCTATGCACAAGATCAATATCTATCTCAGTGCCGGCTGAACCATCACTCCCCGAAGGAAAAACAATTGCACCACAATCAGGGGAAACAATTGCAGGATATCTCGACTTATCCAAGTACTCATTTATTATTTTTCTACGGTAGTCAAAAACCACCTTAGAATCCAGCATTTCGTCGGTGCTTTCAAGATAAGAAATATCGGTTTGAGAAAATAAAAGATAGGCCATTCGACTCCAACTGCTTACCTCCCAACGTTTTGCGGCTTTCGCACTCGATGACTCATATTCCACTATAAATCCAGCACTCTTCGCTTCGGCCATCGCCTCCCCCCGAAGCCCTGCACTAATTCCTTGCAAAAATGTTGATGGATTAATAAAGAAAAAATAATTTCTGCGATCTCCGGTTCAAAACAACTAAAACGACCTCCACCGATAAGGTCTGCCATAACCGAGCCCCGCAAACGCGGATAGGCGAACAAAAACGGGGAGGTACACATAAGGTATCTTGATTCATACTAATGCCCCTATGAACACCGGAGGCTGGCTCAACCCATTTTGACCTATCATTTCTGAAATCTTCGCATCTTGAAATTTTTTGATAGGTATAAAAATCAAATCCCAACATATCTGCGATAAGTCGAGCCTGAGCCACTGCATGACCAACATCGACAAATGGTACGCGCGCAGGTCTAGGATCTCTATATCGCCACATAGCACGTTCAACGATGACAGTAAAAATTAACAACCCTACGGGCGGCACATTAAATTTTTCGAACAAATCAAATGATGCATCTTTCGCAATTTGGCTAAAATCGCCGAATTGAACGCAATCCAAACGGTGATTTTCGACGTTGTAATGATAGACCCCTTTCATAACTATAGAATCGCACAGCGAAACATAAAAAGTCTCCGTTGGATGCCTAGCACCTCCCGATGGCACGCTTTTTCTGAGAAAATCTCCCTGAACTTCGAACCTCACTACCTTTCGCACGCCAAAACAGTAATCCAGCAAAAAACCCAATCCCATAAGCCCTCGACGCTCATAACTGCTCATAGCAGTCAACACTTGCCTTGGCGACTCATCCAGAGCCAGAGCTTTAGGAAGCGGATATTGGAATACAGAAGATATACTTTGAAATATTGGAGGAGGGGGAGCCTCAGCCACATAATTCGTCATAATATTGAACTCTGCGTCTAACGACGATGGGTCATCCATTTTTAAAAACGGATAATTTCGAGTAGTCTGATGGTAGCTCCTTGCCTCCTGCCACCCATACTCGTCCCAGTTCGAAGAGGAACTTATTTTTATTATAATTTCGGCCTGAATTAGATTTTCCCAAATCAGCAAAACAAATGGAGCGAGCGCCGATCGCTCGCTCCATTTTTTCTTGGCTTCAGTTTGTGAAAAAATTTCCGGCAAGACTGTTAGCGCCCAGAGCATATCCGGCTGATGAATAACCAAGGGTGGTGTTAAAGCGCTAACCTCAGCAATTATCTGTCGCACACCCTCAATAGAAGACGGATATATCAACAAATTCGCATTTAGTCGGAAATTTTTTTGCATTAGGAGCTCTCAATCGGATGTGAAACGGCGAGCGGAGTTTCCGTTCTGAATTAAACCGACGCCCCCTTGCCTATCACCCGGGGCTCTACTTATAAGATGATTAATGCTTTTAAGTTCTTCACAACCATCCGAACGGCCCTTTAACTCAACACCATCAGATTGAATGCATACACTTGCCTTAGGCGGCGAAGAACACCTATCTGCTAATTCTTCCGTGCTATCCGAAAGACAATAATCATTAACTGTTGAACTGGTCATAATATGGCTCCGTTGTTTAGCTTACTCGCCTCAGGTTCAACTCTATTGCAGCCCTGAGTAGAATATTTTTTCATGATCTGAATCCTTATCGAGCGCGACAGGACAAGCCATTTATTACAAGTGAGCTACCAGGAGGAGAAATTGACTAATGGCGAAATAAATTATCATCTTCCATAAGTACACGGGAACCGTGTTGAGAGGACAGATGTTTATTTTGCGCAAGATAGCATCAAGAATAGGCATAAGTGCTGCGTGAAGAAAAATGCGGTCGAACAACACGCATTTTTCGTTATTTAGCTCGCAACATGCCCTGCCGTTCTTTCGGCATAGAATGAGATTACCTAAGGCTTAACAATGAGCCGTAGTTCGCCTGCATGCGCTCTTGATCGTTAACACTCCCGGGAGAACGTCAAGCATCCAAGGTCGCGCGTGCCCGTTTCAGCAGCTCGCTCTTGTGCAAGAACCCCAGCAGACGCCTTGAACTGGCGTTATCCACGATAGGGATCCGCTCCGACGGCGACACCGCCAGCGTCTCCCAGGCGCTATATATCGTCTGCCCTTGCAACAGCACGGGAACGCCTTGTTCCGCCAGCGATTGAATCGCCAATTCCGGTTCGCTGCCGTCCAAGGCCAACAACCTATACACCGGTAGCGCCGCAAGGTATTTACCGTCGCGATCCACCGTGAACAGAAATCGGTTGGTGGACGCCGCAGCCATTTCACGTGCTTGCCATGCCGTGGCATCGGCCGGCAGGGTCTGTCCGGCAGGACGCAAAAACGCGTCCACATTCAACGATCTCAAGGCGTTGCGCTCGTCGGCCCGGGCCATATGCCGGTCGGTAATCGCATAGGCCGCAGGCTGGCCCAGCAGCCGCGCCAGACCGAACGCGACGACGCTTGCCAGGGCAATCGGAAAAATCAGCTCGGTCTGGCGAGTCAACTCGATGACCATCAGCGTAGCCATCAACGGCGCTTGTGTGGTCGCCGCCAGACTGGCCGCCATGCCCAATATCATCAAGGCCACCAGCGTGGATGCGCTACCGTCGATCTGGGTGACCCATGGACCGAACTGAGCCGCCGCCAATGCCCCCACCATCAATGCGGGGGTAAACAGGCCGCCCACCGCACCGGCACCCACCGTCACGGCTGTCGCCACGATTTTCGCCACCAGCACGATCAGCAGCGGCGCCAGCAAGCCTTCGCCCAAAAGCAGTTTGGCCACGGGCCCATAGCCATTGCCCGCAACGTCGGGCGCCACCCATAACAGGCCCGCCAAAACGACCCCACCCAAGGTCATGCGAACGACGATGTGCGGCACCCACCGCCCCAGATGACGCCGGGTGCGACGAACCGCTGCCATCAACACCATGCCCGCAAGCGCGCCCACGATTGCAGCCGCCACGATCCAAGCCAGTGTGCTTGCATTCCACGGCAGTTGCTGCACCGGCACCACGTACAAGGGTGTGTAGTGCCCGGTCGCGATCACCAACCCCGTTGCCGCACTGGCCCCCACGAACAGCAGCGCCACTCGTTTGGCCTGCAAGCCGCTATACGCGATCTCGGCGATGAATACCGCGGACGCCAGCGGCGCGTGATAGACCGCTGCCAACCCGCCCGCAGCGGCAATCGCAATCGTGGTTCGCACGCGCTCGGGACTGACGTGACGCCAGTCGGACGATAGATAAGACGCCACGACCGCCGCCAATTGAACCATCGGGCCTTCTTTGCCGACCGAGCCCCCGGACACAATGGACGAAAACGACGACAGACACCGCAACAGCGACGAGGCCACCGGCACGCGCTCGGCACGGCCGTCGATGACCTCCAGATAGTCGCTCGCGTCCTGCGTTCGACGCTCGATTCGCATCGCCCAGTAAAGAATCACGCCTGCCACGAACGCCCCGACGATCGGCACGGCGATGCGCCAATGGCTGGCCAGATAACGGATGCCGTCCGATAGGTCGTAGCCCGGCGACGGCCCATAAATCCAGGTCTGCACGAGGGTGGCCGCTGCATGGAAGGCCAACGCGGCCGCCCCGCCCAAGGCACCGAACACCAGAGCGACCAACAGCCCGCTCAAATGGCGGGCGGCTTTGTCTTTGATGGGGCGGGCAGCCTTGGCGGAAGATCGGATCATCGGCGTAATCATATAACCGACGCCCGATTAAGCTCATTGCGTATCTTTCGTTTGCGGCGCGAATGCGGGGCGATAGTCTGGACGGACTCTGTTCATACCCGCAGGAGCCCGCCAATGCTCACCCTCACCCGGCGCTTCGAACTGTCGGCCCATCAGCTGGACGCCACGAATGCGCTCGACGATGATCTCGCCGGATCTAGCGCGCACAGTACGTCGCCCGCACGCAGTCCACACACGGCTGCGGATCGCCCGCTCACCGGAGACGGTTTGATCGATCCGCGCGTGCACGCGCTGACCGCCCCCGCCCGATCCCGGCTACCCCGCTGGTTGCTGCGCTTGGCCGGCCCCTTGCTGCTCCTGGCGGTCTGGCAACTGCTGTCGATCACGCAGGTGTTCGATCCGCGCACCACGCCCGGCCCGCTGACGGTCGCGCACTCCGCTTACACCTTGCTGGCGTCTGAAGCGTTGCAAATGCATGTATGGGCGTCGCTGGGGCGAGTGGTCAATGGCTTGGCCCTGGGACTTGTGCTGGGCGTGACCGCCGCAGTCGCCGCGGGCTTGAGCCGATGGGGTGAGAACCTGATCGACGCGAACATGGAGGTGCTACGCGCAGTGCCCAACTTCGCGCTATTGCCAGTGCTGATCGCCTGGTTCGGCATCGGCGAAGAACCCAAGGTAATGCTGATCACGCTAAGTGTTTTGGTCGCCATCTACATCAATACCTATAGCGCCATTCGCAATGTCGATGCCGGCTTGGTGGAAGCCGCCCGCAGCTTCGGCGTGGGACGGCGCGAGATGATCACCGCAGTCATCCTGCCGGGCGCACTGCCAGGCTTTCTCGTGGGCTTGCGCCTCGCATTGACGGCCGCCTGGCTGGCGTTGATCTTCGCCGAAACCATCAATGCGCCGATGGGTCTGGGCCGCATGATGAGCGATGCGCGCGAGTACTTCCGTATCGATGTGATTTTCGTGCTGCTGGCGGTGTATGCCTTGTTGGGACTGGCGTCTCTGGCGTTCGTACGTTTTCTGGAGGCTCGCCTCCTGACTTGGCGGAGAGCTTTCGATGGCGCTTGATACCTTGACACCCTCTTCCCGCGACGCCGTTCGAGTGCATGGCGTCGATAAGCAGTTCGGCGATCGTGCCGTGCTGCGCGATTTGGACTTGCGCATCGAGACGGGCGAGTTCGTTGCGCTGCTGGGGCGCAGCGGCTCGGGCAAGAGCACATTCCTGCGGGTATTGGGTGCGCTCGATGGCGAGGTGAATGGCTCGATCCTGGTACCGCGTCGCCGCGCCATCGTGTTCCAGGACCCGCGTCTGATGCCTTGGCTACGCGTGCTGCGCAATGTGTTGATCGGTTTGCCCGCAACGCCCGACAACATCGACCGCGCCCAGGCAGCACTGACCGAGGTCGGCCTGAAAAATCATGGTCGCGCGTGGCCGCGCACGCTGTCAGGTGGCGAAGCGCAGCGGGTTGCGTTGGCCCGAGCCTTGGTACGAGAGCCCGAGCTGCTGTTGCTGGACGAACCGTTTGGCGCCTTGGACGCACTCACTCGCATCAAGATGCACAGCCTGCTGCAAGCCCTCGTGCGACGCCACCGACCCGCTGTGCTGCTGGTCACCCATGACGTGGACGAAGCGGTCTTGCTGGCCGATCGTGTCCTGGTGCTGGACGACGGGCGCATCGGCCTCGACCTCCCTATCGCACTGGAGGCGCCACGCGTTCGCACCGATCCGGCATTCGGCCGCTACCGCAAGGCACTGTTGGCCGCGCTGGGCGTGGACGCGCACTAATGTGTATTAGTCAAAACTTAATCTGACATTTTCGTTAACCTAGGGCAAGAGCCCTGAAAGGAAAAGTCAGAGATGAACATGGCCCAGAATCATAAGGTAATCCGAAACAAGATAGGGCTGCTGAAGCTAGCCGAGCAGCTGGACAA
>CAMDNZ010000001.1 GCA_945903445.1 Bordetella parapertussis | reverse complement strand
GATGTTAAAGCCGATGGCTTCGTTGTCGTTGGCACCAACTTGGATGCTGACCTGTACGCCGGCCCTGACATTCAAAACCTTGGTGCCGTTAAAGTCGGTTTGAGAGGCTACGCGGTTGATTTCAGTCAAACGCTGCCCGACTTCCTCTTGAATCGACCTGAGGTCGGCGGCCGAGTTTGTGCCGCTCTTGGCTTGAACCGTCAGTTCGCGGATACGTTGCAAGTTGTTGTTGATTTCGTTCAAAGCCCCTTCGGCGGTCTGAGCCATCGAAATACCGTCGTTGGCATTACGAGCGGCCTGGGTCAGGCCTTTGACGTTCGAGGTGAAACGGTTAGCGATGGCTTGACCAGCAGCGTCGTCCTTGGCGCTGTTGATACGCAGGCCCGAGGACAGACACTCGATGGACAAACCCAGGGTGTTTTGCGATTTGGTCAGGTTGTTTTGAGCTACCAGCGACAGGTAGTTAGTATTGATGACGGGCATATGCGCTCCGGAGGGAGTAATGTTTAGGAAAGGGGAACGAATCGTTCGTTGCCTTTGTTAGATGCCCGACGGGCGCGCATCTAGCCTCCCAATAACGACAGCGTAATGATCGTCTTTAAGAAAACATCAATCATGTTTCAATTGGTCTGTCAACAATTTGTAAGCGGTGTGTTGACGAGTCCGCACAGTCCGTTTCAGACGACGATGGATGCCGCAGGCGCGTCGCTGCAATACCGTTCCCACATCAATTGACACGCTCTGTCGATATTGCCGGCCACCAGATCGGCACGCCCCCAAGGAGAGACATTGAACCGGTCGCGTAATGCCTGGCGGATGGCCGATAGCCGGGGAATATCTTCGGCGATCTCCACCGATCGGGCGATGAAATCCTCGACCGAGTCGCCAACGAAATCGTCGAGATCAACGTGAGCAACAATCGACGCACCAGCCCGGGAGGCTAACGTCGATCCGTTGAACGTTACCGTGGGCACCCCCATCCATAGGGCATGCAGGGAAGTGGTCGAGCCGGTATAGGGAAACGCATCCAGACACAAGTCGACCTGATGGTGCTGTTTAAGATAGTCAGGCAACGGGCTTCTGTTCAGGAAGGTCAATCGGCCGATATCGACGCCTTCCTCTTCGAACCACTGAATCAGCCGTTGGCGGATGTGTTCGCCCGACATCGCGCCAATCACCATGCGAGAGGTCGGCAGGCGTCGCAGTATCTCGGCCCAGGCGGCAATGACGGGGCGTCCAAGTTTGTGGCTTCGGTTGAAGCTGGCAAACGTGATGTAGCCGTTTTCCAGGGCGGGCAGCGGATTGATGGGTGGCGAGGTCTTTGACGGCTGGAACGCCACGATACCGTTGAGCCGCACGATTTTCTCGACGAACAGGTCGTCGAACGTGCCGGGAGGGGCCATTTTCACGTCGGTCATGAAGTAATCCACCGTGTCCACGCCGGTAGTGTTGGGATAGCCCAACCACGATACCTGCACCGGCGCGACCCGGCGGGCAAACAGCTCCAGCCGGTTGTGGTTGGTGTGACTGGAGAGGTCGATCAAAATGTCGATCTTGTCTTCCAGCACGCGAGCCTCGGCGGCATCGTTGTTCAGATCGTACAGGTCGCGCCAGTGCGTGAACGCATCGCGCAGGCGCGCCGTGACGGCATCCTTCGTGGGGTGGTTGCTGTAGGCGTAGGTATCGAGGGTGTCGCGACGCTTTAGCTCGACGATGAGCGGCTCGAGATAGTGGGCGACGGCGTGGGCGCGCAAATCGCCCGAGACGATGCCCACGCGCAGGCGTTTGCCGGGCGTGCGCTCGTTGGCGAACTCGGTTCTTGCCGGGCCGCAGATTTCCCGCGCACGCCGGCCGAAGGCCACATGCTCTGCGAACAAAGCCTGGCTGCTCAACGTGCCGGCTTCGGACAAATGGAACAGGCGGGCGGATCGCACCTGCAGCGTATCCATGATCGTCAGGGATTCGCGGTGATGATGTTCGGTTTCGGCATGCCGCCCTTGCATACGCAGGCACTCGGCAATCAGTGCGTGAGCACGAAAGCTCTTGGGCTCTAGTTCGAGCGCCCGCCGAAAGAAGGGTTCAGAGCCGTCGTAGTCCTCCCGCGCATACAAAATATAGCCCAGCCGAATCAAGGACTCGACATGATTGGGATCGATGTCCAATCCTTTGCGCAACCAGATCTCCGCTTCGTCGCGCGCGCCGTCGCGATCGAGCAACAGGCCCAGATTACGCAAGGCGTCTGCGTCGTTCGGCAATAGTTCGGCGGCTCGCTGCATCGGCAACCGCGCTTCGTTGTCGCGTTTCTGGATGGTGAGCGCGACGGACAGTGCTTTCCAGGCGAAGCCGTTCTTGGGCTTGAGCTGGCACAACTTGCGCGCTTCGGCTTCCATCGCGCGAAACTGTTCTTTCTTGTAGAGCTTCTGAATTTTTTTCAACGATTTGAGTGACGGTTCGGATGCTCGCGCATCGACAGTCTGTTTAGTCGCCAGTCGAGCCACTTCGATTCGACCCGCCAGCGCGTCGTACTCCGGCCCGCTCAAGCCTTTATCCCGAGCCACTGCCAATGCCGCTTCAGCCAAATCGACTCGATTTCCGACGATCAGTGCTTCGACGTAGGTGTACCAGTACGCAGGCACCGTCGGTCTGTAGACCACTGCCGAGCGCAGGAATCCCAGACCCTCGTCGACACGGTTGCGTTGAACCAGAAGCAGGCCAAGAAAATAGTTGGCCTGGGCGTTGTCGGGCACGGCGTCGATCACCGAGCGATAGACCGATTCGGCCTCTTCGAGCTTGCCGGTTTCATGGAGATTGACCGCAGCGATGAGCACCTCTTCCAGGGCGGCTTGTAGTTCGTCGGCGGGTTGTTCGATCAGGTCGGACATGAGGTTCTGCTGTCAGGGTGTGGGGAGCGGATCAGGCATGTTGCCTGGCCTCGGACCATGATTGCGTCGAGTTCGGTCTCGAACGATTCGATCGGATCGCGGTCGAAGCTGCGGAGATGATTGCCGACGATGTCGTAGCCTGCCGCTATCGTGAATTGAGTGCCGGCCGATAAGCGGGGATTGATGTCCATCAGCCGATACGTGCCGGCATGCTCGATGAATTCCATGTTCATGGCACCGGTCGTATCCAACGCGGTGGCGACGGCGCGAGCGGCAGACTCCAATACGGGTTGGCGGGCTAAACGCACGGTCGTGCCTGCACCGTTCGAGGTTCGCAGCAACTCGGTACGTGCGATGGCGGTGACTGTTTGCGTGGAACGTTGTCGAACGATATCGACGACATGGATCGATCCCGGCAGGCGCGGTTGAACGATGTAAGTCGTGTTTGCGCGCGCGACCAGCGCCTGTGCCTCTCGTACGCTCGCAATAGCAATATGATTTTCGCTGCTGCGTCCCGTGGCTGGCTTAGCCAACCAGGGGAAGGGAGCGTCGAGTGTGTGCCAATCGGCCAGCAACGCCGTCGGAATCAGGGCAGGTAAAGCGGGGGCGAGCGCTGCCATGTCGCGTAAGAGAGATTGCCACAGGAATTTATCGCGGCAGGTGGCGACTGCGCGTTCATCGGCCACCGCCAGCCGCGTGCCGATCTGCTGGAATGCTGCGTGTTGGCTCGACAACACGTCGACCTCGAGGTCAGTCAACGGAACGATCCAATCGATATCCCAGCGCTCGCACAGCGTCATCAAATGCGAGACATAAGCGGCTGGATCGGACACGCGTGGAACTTGTACGCATGCGTCTACGAGTTCGCTGGCTGCGATCCAGGCGGGCGGGTGGATATCGGTGCCGACGATGCGCGCGACGTCTGGGCGCGACCGGAGCGCACCGATCACCGCCTCCGACGACATCGATCCCAACGCGGTTACTAATACGTTCACCGCTGCTTGCCTTTTAATGCGGCTCTGACACGTTGTTCCACATGAACGACCATGCCGATCAAGCCATCGTTCTGATCAGCTCGACCGTGCGATCGATCACATCGTTCGCAAGCTGCGGGTACATGGGTAGGCAGATGACCTGCTCGGCGACGGCACGTGCGATCGGCAGGCGTTCGGGCGCGGCCGACAGCAGACCGCGATACATCGAAAAATCGCTGATCAGCGGGTAAAAATACCGTCGACCGTTGATGCCGTGGGCTTTGAGGTAATCGTACAGTGCGTTGCGCGAATGCCCATAGCGCGAAGCATCGACGAAAATGGGGAAATAAGCGTTGTTCGGCTTCAAGTCGGCCGGGATATCCATGTAGCGGATACCATCGATTCCTGCCAAGCCCGCCCGATAGCGTTGGGCAACCCGTTCGCGTTCGGCCAGCGCGGCATCGATACCCTTTAACTGAAGCATGCCGAACGCCGCGTTGATCTCGCTCATCTTGCCATTGATGCCTGGGGCGACCACCGTCACTTCGTCGGCAAATCCGAAGTTCTTCAGAAAATCGACCCGCTGCTTGGTCTTGAGGTCGTGCGAGATGATCGCACCGCCTTCGAAGGTATTGAACACCTTGGTCGCGTGAAAGCTGACGACCGACATATCGCCGTGGTCCAGCAGGCTGCGGTCCTGGTACCGTGCGCCGAAAGTGTGCGCGGCGTCGTAGATCACTTTCAAATTGTAGATGTTGGCGATGCGGGCGATGGCGTCTACATCGCAGGGAATGCCATAGCAGTGCACTGGCATGATCGCCGTGGTGCGGGGGGTGATGGCCGCCTCGATCTGACGCGGATCGATGTTCAAGCTGACCGGGTCGATATCAACGAAAACCGGCGTCAGCGAGTTCCACAGCAAGGAGTGCGCGGTTGCTACGAAAGAGTAGGGGGTGGTGATCACTTCACCCGTAACGCGCAAGGCTTGCAATGCCGTGATCAAGCCCAAGGTGCCGTTGGAAAACAGCGAGATGTGCTTGACGCCTAGGTATTCGCACAGTGCCGCCTCCAATTGCTGGTGGTAGGGGCCGCCATTGGTCAGCTGCTTGTTTTCCCAGATCTGCATCAGATAAGGCAGGAACTCGGCCAGGGGCGGCAATGTCGGTTGCGTGACGAAGACGGGGGGGGCGACAGGGCTGACCGGCGCAGTCTCGATCGCAGCGCGGTCGGCGTCTTGCAAAGCAGCGAAAGGAGGGATGGCATTCATGGTCAGATCGCGTGTGACAAAGTCGATGCACTAGGCAACGTATCCCATGCATTGGTATGCAAATGGGCCCGAATTCGAGCCGTCGTCTGGGTACGAAGCTGACAGACGCGTGCCTCGCTGACGCCTAAAACCGCGCCGATTTCTTTCAGATTCAACCCTTGCTCGTAGCACAGCGACAAAATCAGTCGTTCGCGTTCGGGCAGCGCGTCGATGGCGTCGATCAACGCACGCTTGAAGTCGGCCGCCAACAAACCGCTTTCCGGCTCGTGCCCGCTTTGAACACCAGTATGCGCTTGCAACCAATCGGAAGCTTGGCCATCGTCGTTTCCTGCATTGAAATCTTCAAAATGCAGAATTTGCGTACCCTGCGCCTCGTTTAGAAGATCTTGGTACTCGTTAAGTGTCGATCCCATCGCAGTGGCGATTTCAGCCTCGCTCGGGGCGCGCAAAAGCGATTGCTCCAGCCTGCCGATGGTTTGCTCGATTTTCTTGGCCTTGCTGCGCACGCTGCGGGGCAGCCAATCCTGACTGCGCAACTCGTCCAGCATCGCGCCGCGAATACGTGTGGTGGCGTACGTCTCGAACTGAGCGTCGGCGGTTTCTTCGTAGCGCCGCATGGCATCGAGTAGCCCAATAAGCCCGGCCTGGACCAGGTCGTCCAACTCTACGCTCGCAGGCAGACGCGCTAGCATCTGCAAGGCTAGCCTGCGCACCAACGGTGCGAATTCGGGCAGTCGTGACTCGGATAGGGGCATGCTTATCGGGCGTTAAACGGACGAATTCATGCTGCAATGATCCCTCTGTTACGTGCCGGGCAATTGTCTGATTAGGACGGCCTTCAGGGCCCATATTCAGGTTTAAGAGGGACGTTTACGCACGAGACTGCAATGTCTCGGGCAAATTTTCAGGCCATGAGGCGGCGATAGACATCCACCAGCACCTCGGTCTGGAAGAAGTTACCGTCACCGGAGCCGACACCGCAGATTTGTACATGTGGCGGGCAAACAGCCAACAAATCGGCATTGATGCGTGCCATGGCCTGCATATTGTTCGTCGTCGGTAGGGGAAAGCCGGCGGCGAGCGTCTCGACGGCGGTGAAGATGGGTCGTTGACGATCCAGAAAACCGATGGCGCGCAAGCGGGTCAGAATGCGATCGACAGGTGGCACATCCGCGCCTGGGTCGCTCAACACTTCGATAGACAGGCGAGTGTCGTCGGCGTCGCCACTGAAAGACCGGTAATTGGTCACTCGGAAATAAGCGTCTTCGGGGTCAAGCGCGTAGAAATAACTTAGATCCGATCGAGTGGGTGCGTCCAGGGCGATATTGACGATCCGATGTTCGAGCGGGCGCTCGAACCCATAGGACATGGGGTCGATGCCGCACAAGCGGGCCGCGCCCATGGGGCCTGTGGCAAATACCAGACGATCGAAAGGGACTTCGTGGGCACATCCATCGGGCGTGCGCCAGTGAGCGCGTCGCGTGTGAATATCGCAGGATTCCAACACCGTGCCGGTCAATAGCTTTGCGCCTGCGGCTTCCAGCTGTTGTCTGAGTCCGTCGACGAACGACCGGGTGCCTCGGTGCCGGGCGTAAAACCGTCGCAGCGGATTGACCAGGGCGTCCGGCATGACACGTTGATCGGGGACAGCGACGATTTCACGGTAGTGCTTATCCTGTGTGCGGCGGGACCACGTCTGGGCGTCGTCGGCAATCAGTCGGGTATAACCGGGTAGCTGTAAGGCAAACCCCGCCAGGGTGTCGGCAGGACGGCGAAACATGGCTGCGAGTGCAGGCAAAAGCACGGTATCGGCGTAGCGCTCGCCAAAACGTGCCCGGGCCACTGGTGCGAGCGGGCCGGATCTTTCGATGGGCGCAGGCAGCGGGCTGCTTTCTATGTGGCGATCAATGGCGCGTTTCAAGGACACGGCCTCGGGATGGCGTCGGACGTCTGGGTAATGCGAATGCTCTTGCAACGTGCCGCAATAAACGCTGCCCGCCCAACCGCCTACGCCGGGGGCGTAAAGCAGCAGATCGTCTGCGGACACAGCAGCTTTCATGCGATCGTCCAGGGGCTGGCATCCCGATTCGCGAAACAGATGCGTGCCGTGATCGAAGTAGCGCGGACCGTTTTCGGTGCCTGGTCTGCCTGCGGGGTATTCGACCCCGGCCAATACCCCACCGAGCAGGGGCGCGCGTTCGATCAGCGTGATCTGGCCGCTCGGATCTTTTTCCCGCAGTACGGCGGTGGCGACGAGTCCGGCAATACCGCCGCCGACGATAAGCGTATGCATAAGGGTGTCGGGTCTTGGATTACCACTCGCCGATGCATAGCAGCCTTTCGCTGCGCTCGATCAGCCGTTTGCCGCTTGCCTGGAAATAAGGCCGCAAAATGGCACGCTGACCTAAGCCCCAGCGGATGAGCGTGTCTTCGTGCGCTTTCTTTGCCTTGCCCACTGGAATAACCGTGACGCGGGTGCAGACGCGGCGCATGATTGCTTCGATTTCACCCTCGTAAAAAAAGCGGATGTTGAACAGCGGGTCGGTCTCTCGCGTGCGCTCGAAGTACTGATGGAATTGCCGATTGTGCGCATTGTGTACGGTTGCCATGACCGTGCGGCGGGTGACTCGAGCCTGTTCCGTGGCCAGTCGGTCGATGTCTGCATCGTCGAACAAGCCCCAAAACCCGTTGTGATAGGTCAGGTCGTACGCATCATCGGCCAAGGGAAGATAAAACGCATCCATCTTGTTCAGGCGAGTTGCCAGGGCCGGAAAGCGTGCGCGTGCCAAATGGACGGCCTCTTCCGAGAAATCCATGCCGTCGCAGCGCAAGCCCATTCGATTGAGCGCGGCTACATCGCGAAAACTCCCTGCGGCCAACTCCAGGGCGCTCTGGTCGCGGCTGTTTTTCAGTGCGCGGACATAGTGAGCATGCCGCAAGTCGTGCTGATACTTGTCGAAGATACTGGGCCATTTCGTGTCCCAATGACTCGCTTCTGTCAGTCGTTCGGGTAGGCTGCTCATGGCAGTACAGTCTCTTCGTCGTATTGCTTCGATGGGTGCGGCCGTGCATGCGCACGGATAAAGGTGCAGTAATGATGCTCCTGTTGCCCGATAAGCAATTGTTGGATTAGGCAGACCTTCGGGGCGCTTATCTCGGCTTACGTGGGGCCGTGGACAACGATCCAATCAAGCAGTTCGTTCCGAATCTTTCACGTGGACTCCCGAGTATGTTCCGGATTACCCAAGTAAGCGAATTCGTATAGCCTATCGAAATGTTGCTAATTTCCAAATAAAGAGCGAAATGCACAAATTTTGTCATATTTGGTGCGGACAATAGAAACATTCCCGTAGAATGATTTACAGTCCGGCAGCGGAGGATACATTTGGTGCGTTTTAATATGTTCTATTGCTGCCCTGGCCTCTTGCATGTGACTGTCAGTGGCCAATTTTGCAAATTATTTCCTTAGTCTCGACAGCGTTTCCGCCCTTCTTTAAATGACCTCGGACTGTGACCTTACTCGACACGTCTCTCTTAGCCGACATTCGTGAAGTGAATATGTCGTATCTGCTGTTGGCGCAGCGCATGCTGCGTGACGATCGCGGTAGTGCCATGTTCCGTTTGGGCTTCAGCGAAGAAGTCGCCGAAGTCATCGCTCGTCTCTCGCCGTCGCAATTAGTACGTCTTGCCGCTTCCAGTTCTTTGTTGTGCCGCTTCCGCTTCGACGACGTGAGCATGTTGTCGGCGTTGAACCAGGATGTGCTTGGGGGGGCGTTGCAGCAGGCCCACGCGACTATTTTGCTGTCGCGTCAGCCGGTCGAATCGCTCAACTGAGTTGTCGATGGCGACCAAAAGCGTTTCCAAAGAAGCTGGCGACATTTTTCTTGCCAGCGACATGATTCGTCTTGGCGCGCGCTTGCAAGTGTTGCAAGCCGAGACCGATATCAGCCATGACCGGTTGGCTCGCCTGTACCGCGAGATTCGCGGCTGCTCGCCACCGAAAGGCATGCTGCCCTTTTCGGTCGACTGGTTTATGACCTGGCTGCCAAACATTCATTCTTCGCTTTTCTACAACGTTCACGGTTTCCTGATCAAGCACACCAAGGTCGAGGGTATCCGGGCGGTGATCGACGCCTATCGCCTCTACCTCGAACATGTCACACCGGAGCAGGGTGCCGAAGCTCCGTTGAGTTTCACCCGTGCCTGGATGTTGGTGCGATTCTTCGACAGCGGCATGTTGCAGATGTCGAAGTGCTGCGAGTGCGGTGGGTACTTTGTCGCTCACGCGCACGATCCGCAAGGCAGTTTCGTCTGCGCGATCTGCCGTCCGCCTCCCCGTGCTGGCAAGACCCGTGCAGCGGCACGTCAGGCCGAAAAAGGCCCGGCCAAGCCCGCCGTGCGTGCCTCCGAGCGAGACTGATTTCCGTCCGAATCAGTTGGGCGCAGCATGTCTCATCGGTTTCAATCGTTAAAACTACCCCCAGGAATGGCGCATATCTCAGCGATCGACACGCGTCGATCGAGGCGAATATGCGTGCTGGGTTTTTATGTTCCGGCTAAGTGGGGCTTGCTGTGCTCATCGTCATTGGCTTTCTGATTGTTCTCGTCGCCGTATTCGGCAGCTTCGTTGGCCTCGGCGGCCATCTAGGGGCGTTGTATCAGCCGTTGGAGCTGACCTTGATCGGCGGGGCGGCGTTCGGCGCTTTCCTGGCAGCCAACAGTAGTAAATCCATCAAGCTGGTGATGCAGTCCTTGCCGCACGCGCTAAAAGGCTCGCCCTATAGCAAGGCGGTCTACATGGAGCTCATGGCGCTGCTGTATACCTTGTTGAACAAGGCGCGGCGCGAGGGCTTGATGGCGGTCGAATCGCACATCGAAGACCCGGCGTCCAGCCCGATTTTCGGCGAATTTCCTTTGGTCAAGAAAGACGCCAAGGTCATGGAGTTCATCACCGACTACATGCGGATCATGATCAGCGGCAACATGAGCGCGTTCGAAATCGAAACGCTCATGGACGAAGACATCGAAACCTATCGCCACGAACGCGAGATTCCGGCTCACGCCATGCAGAACGTCGCCGACGGTTTGCCCGCGTTCGGTATCGTCGCGGCCGTGCTGGGCGTGATCAAGGCGCTGGCCGCCGTGGATCAGCCGCCCGCCATCCTGGGCGACTTGATTTCAAAAGCGATGGTCGGCACCTTTCTCGGTATTTTGATGGCTTACGGCTTCGTCGGTCCCCTGGGCGCACGCATCGAGCGCTGCACCGACGAGTCGATAAAAGTGCTGGAGTGCATCAAGATCACGCTGCTGGCCAGCATGAACGGCTATCCTCCGCAGTTGGCCGTCGAGTTCGGTCGTAAGGTGCTCTATACGGCGGTGCGTCCGACCTTCACTGAGCTGGAGACCCACGTGAAGCAGGCCAAAGCCAGTTCGAGCGGCCGGTAAGGATAGGGCATGAGTACCGTCAATCATCACCGCGTCGTCGTTCGCCGCAAGAAGTCGCGCGGCGGTGCGAAGCACCACGGTGGCAGCTGGAAGATCGCTTACGCCGACTTCATTACGGCGATGATGGCGTTTTTTCTGGTGCTGTGGCTGATCAGCATCGTTCCGCGCGAAGAGCTCAAGGGTATCGCCGACTACTTCAAGATGCCGCTACGTGTGGCAATCGAGGGCGGTGCGCAAAGCGCGTCGCAGCAAAGCATTCCGCCGGGTGGTGGCCAAGACCCGCTGCGCGACGACGGCGATGTGCGGCGCGCTCAAGGCGCGCGCATTCAGGCCCAATCCGATGCCGAGCGGCGCGATACTCGTGGCCTGGAGGCGCTTAAGCAGCGCCTGGAAAACCTGATCGAAACCAACGCGGTGCTGAAGAACTTCCGCCCGCAATCGTTGATCGACATGACAACCGAAGGCTTGCGCATTCAGATCGTCGATAACCAGAACCGACCGATGTTCGCCACGGGTCGCGCCGATGTGCAGCCTTATATGCGCGACATCCTGCGTGAATTGGGTCCGGCATTGAACGACATTCCCAATCTGGTCAGCATCGCCGGTCACACCGACGCGGTGCAATATGCCCGGGGCGAGAAAGCTTACAGTAACTGGGAGCTGTCGGCGGATCGCGCCAACGCTTCGCGCCAGGAGTTGGTGGCGGGCGGCATGCACGAAGGCAAGATTGCCCGGATACAAGGTTTGGCGGCCAGCATGAGCCTGGTTAAAGATGACCCTTTTGCTGCCGTTAACAGACGTATCAGCCTGGTTGTGCTGAATCAGCGTACCCAACGCAGAATCGAAGCCGAAAACGCCGCCGCCGCGAACGCGACGCCGGGTGGCGATTCTTCTGCCGCGCCCAGCGCGCTCGAAACTGTGGAATCGCTGGCACGACCGCCGCGGGCTCAACCATCGCCGCCGTCGCCCCGAGCGCCGTCGGGGGAGACGCAGTAACTATGGCACAAGCCATTCTGGTCGTGGACGACTCGGTGACGTCGCGCATGATCACACAGGCCACCCTGAGCGATGCCGGGTGGTCGGTCGTACTGTCCACCGACGGCGCGCAGGCGCTGAATGCGATGCGCGCCCAATCGATCGGTTTGATCGTGACCGACTGGACCATGCCGGGCATGGACGGCGCGGCCTTTCTGGCTGCGCTTCGGGCCGATCCCGACCTGGCTGGCCTGCCGGTGCTGGTGTTTTCGGCCGAACCGAGCGAGAGCGCACAGGCGCAGGCGCAGGCGCTGGGGGCTAACGCGTGGTTGAGTAAAACGGTCGAGCCGGGCATCTTGGTGAACGCCGTGGCGCTATTGCTGGGACAACCCGAGGCCGCCGCTTGAGGCAGTCCGTAGGACGCATTGAAGGATCACCATGAGTAGCTTGGACCTGAGCCAGTTCTACGATACATTTTTCGACGAAGCCGACGAACTGTTGGTGCAGATGGAGCAATTGTTGCTTCAACTGGATGTCGACGCGCCGGACGCCGAGGCCTTGAACGCGATTTTTCGTGCGGCCCATTCGATCAAGGGCGGCGCAGCGACGTTCGGCACGTTCCCGCGTCTGGCCGAAACCACACATATTCTGGAAAACCTGTTGGATGAAATCCGCCGTGGCGAATTGCCGCTGCGCACGGATATGGTCGACGCCTTCCTGGAAGCGAAAGACGTGCTGAAGAGCCAACTGGATGCGTATCGCGCATCGCAAGAACCGGACGACGAGACGTTCGAACGTGTTTGCACTATGCTGCGCACCATCGCCCTACACGCCAAAGGCGAAGCGCCCGTAGCGGTCGAGTTGCCCGTGTGCTTACGTGTGGCACGTGTGAAGGCCAGCGACGCTCAGTCGATCGCCGCAGAGATGGGCAACTTGGGACGCGTGCTGGCCGTTCGTCAGGCCGCAGACAGCTTGGCCGTGTGGATGGAGACGACCTGCAGCAAGGACGATATCGAGGCGGTGTGCTGTTTCATCGTCGATGGCGATCAGCTCAGTCTGGGGCGCGAGGCCTTGCCCGCCGACGAGCCTGTCGCCGATGCCGCGTCGGCCCGGGTCGAGACGGCAGACGTGTCGGCGCGCGCTGCCGCGCCGATGGCCGCTGCAACCGAAACGACGGCACCGGCAATTGCAGAGCCTGCCGTCGCCACGCCCGCAATCGTGGCCATCGCGGCGGCACCACCGTCGGCCGCATTGGTCGACGGTGCGCCTGAAGTCGATCGGCGTGCTGCCGGTGGCGATCGTCGTGCCGACGACCGCCGTGCGGCACCTGCACCTGCTGCGTCGGCCGAATCCACGTCGATCCGGGTCGGTGTCGAGAAAGTCGATCAGATCATCAATTTAGTGGGCGAGTTGGTCATCACTCAGGCGATGCTGGCACAAACTGCGTCTACGCTCGATCCCGTCCTGCACGATCGCCTGCTCAATGGTATGGAGCAGTTAGAGCGTAATGCTCGTGATCTGCAAGAGTCCGTCATGTCGATTCGCATGATGCCCATGGATTACGTGTTCAGCCGATTCCCGCGTCTGGTGCGCGATCTGACGGCAAAAATGGGCAAACAGATCGAGCTGCAGACCATCGGTCGCGCAACCGAGTTGGATAAAAGTCTGATCGAACGCATCATCGATCCGCTCACCCACTTGGTGCGCAATAGTCTGGATCACGGCATCGAGACACCCGAGAAGCGCATTGCCGCGGGCAAGGAGCCGACGGGTCAACTGGTGCTGTCGGCGGCACACAGCGGTGGCAATATCGTCATCGAAGTGATCGACGACGGCGCAGGCCTGAACCGCGAACGCATCCTGGCCAAAGCCCGGGCGCAAGGCATCGCGGTCAACGAAGCCGCGTCGGACGACGAAGTCTGGCAGCTGATTTTCGCGCCCGGTTTCTCGACGGCCGAGCAAGTCACGGACATTTCGGGACGCGGTGTGGGTATGGACGTGGTGCGTCGCAACATTCACGATATGGGCGGCCATGTGCAGTTGCAGTCGCGTAGCGGACGGGGCACCACCACTCGCATCGTCCTGCCGTTGACGCTGGCCATCCTCGATGGCATGTCGGTGCGAGTCGGTGCCGAGACCTTCATTTTGCCGCTGAACCACGTGACCGAATCGATCCAGCCGACCAACGATCAGATTTACACGGTCGCCGGCAACGAACGAGTGCTGCATGTTCGAGGTGACTACCTGCCTATCGTCGAGATGCGTCAAGTGTTCGATATCGACGGCGCGCAGACCGAGCCGACGCAAGGCATCGCGGTCATCATGCAGGCCCAGGAGCGCCGTTTTGCCTTGCTGGTGGACCAATTGGTCGGCCAACACCAGGTGGTGGTGAAAAACCTGGAATCGAATTATCGGAAAGTCTACGGCGTCTCGGCGGCCACCATCATGGGCGATGGCAGCGTGGCGCTGATCGTGGACGCTCTCGCGCTTTCGCGCGCCAATCGGGAAGTGGCTGTTTAGCCCGAAGCCCTCGCACACTGACGGAGATCAACATGGCACACAGCCGACACCAAAACCGCCGTGCGGAAGACACGGGCAGCGAATTCCTGGTCTTCACGCTGGGCGATGAAGAATATGGCATCCCCATTTTGAAAGTCCAGGAAATCCGGGGCTACGACGCCGGTTCGGTCACCCGTATCGCCAACGTTCCCGGTTTCATCAAGGGCGTGACCAACTTGCGCGGCGTGATCGTCCCCATTGTCGATTTGCGTATGAAGTTCAACCTCGGCCGGGTCGAGTACAACGCTCAAACCGTGGTCATCATTCTGAACCTGCAAGAGCGTGTGGTCGGTATTGTGGTCGACGGCGTGTCCGACGTCTTGATGCTCACTCGCGCGCAGATCAGCCAAGCGCCCGAGTTCGGCGCGATGTTGTCGGCCGAGTATCTGACCGGGCTGGGAACCATCGACGAGCGCATGCTGATTCTGGTGGATATTGAACGCCTGATGACCAGCGAAGAAATGGCGCTTGTCGAGAAAGTTGCTGCCTGATCCCCACCATGTTGGATTTGCCCACCGCGCAGCAAGAGCGCCAGTATGCGTTCTCGGATGCGGATTTCGACCGCGTGCGGGCACTGATTCGCGCCCGCGCCGGTATCGCTTTGGGCGGCCACAAACGCGAGATGGTGTACGGCCGTTTATCGCGTCGTCTGCGGGCTCTGGGCTTGAACTCCTTCTCGCAATATCTCGCGGTGCTGGAAAGCACGCAGAATGGCGATGAATGGGAAAGCTTCATCAATGCGCTTACCACCAATCTGACTGCCTTCTACCGCGAGTCGCATCATTTTCCGGTGCTCGCCGAGTTCGTTCGTACGCGAACCTCGCCGGTGTCGGTCTGGTGCTGTGCCGCCTCAACCGGCGAAGAGCCTTATTCGATTGCGATGACGCTGCGCGAAGCTTTGGGCAGCCGAGCCGATCTGGCCAGCGTTCTGGCCACCGATATTGATACGCAGGTGCTGGAGCGGGCCCGTGCTGCCGTCTATCCGCAGGAGCGGGTCGAGCGTCTGACCGACAGCCAGAAACAACGGTTTTTGTTGCGTGGCAAGGGTGCCCAGGCCGGGCGGGTGCGAGTCAAGCCGGAAGTGGCCGATATGGTCGTCTTCGAACCGCTCAATCTTCTAGCGCCGAGCTGGTCCATTGGCGGCCCATTCGATGTGATTTTTTGCCGTAACGTCATGATTTATTTCGATAAACCGACGCAGGCTCAGATTCTGCAACGTTTCGCCCCCATGCTCAAGCCCGGCGGTTTGCTGTTTGCCGGCCATTCGGAAAACTTCACCTACATCAGCGCGGTGTTCCGCCTGCGCGGTCAGACTGTTTACGAACTCACGCCGGGAGCCGCCCGATGAGTGCTCCGATTCGCGTGCTGTGTGTCGACGACTCGGCCTTGATCCGAGGCGTGATGACCGAGATCATCAACAGCCACCCGGATATGACCGTGGCGGCGACCGCGCCCGATCCACTGGTGGCACGCGAGCTGATCAAGCAGCATTCGCCCGACGTCTTGACGCTCGATGTCGAAATGCCGCGCATGGATGGCCTGGACTTCCTGGAGAAGTTGATGCGGCTGCGGCCGATGCCGGTCATCATGGTCTCGTCTTTGACCGAACGCGGCTCGGAAGTCACATTGCGGGCGCTGGAGCTGGGTGCGGTCGATTTCGTGACCAAGCCGAAACTAGGCATTCGCGATGGCATGCTCGACTACAGTCGTCTGATTGCCGATAAAATTCGATCCGCCGCGCGCGCTCAGGTCAAGCGCACGGTCGCGCCGAGCGCCGAGCGCCGAGCACAAGCCGGCGCCGGCGCTGCGCGTGCCGCTGCATAGCTCGGAGAAGCTGGTTATCGTGGGTGCGTCAACCGGTGGCACCGAGGCGATCCGGGCGCTATTGCAACCTTTACCGGCCAACAGTCCGGGTATTCTCATCACCCAACATATGCCCGCCGGCTTTACCCGATCGTTTGCCAAGCGACTCGATACGCTGTGCGCGGTAACCGTCACTGAAGCCGAGCATGGTGAGCGGGTGCTGCCCGGTCACGTTTATCTGGCTCCAGGCGGCGAGCGGCACATGAAGCTGGCTCGCAGCGGTGCCAACTACGTGATCGAACTCGTCGAAGGCCCGCCGGTCAATCGTCATCGTCCTTCGGTCGATGTATTGTTCGATTCGGCGGCCACCGTGGCCGGACGCAACGCCGTGGGCGTGTTGCTGACCGGCATGGGCCGCGACGGGGCGGCGGGTATGCTGAAAATGCGTCAGGCCGGTGCGTCGACGCTGGCGCAGGACGAAGCGAGCTGCATCGTCTACGGTATGCCGCGCGAAGCGGTTGCACTGGGTGCGGTAGAAGAAATCGCCAGCCTGAGCGTCATGACCGAAAGAATACTGGCCCGCTTGGGCGACCATAGCCATCGGGTGTGATGGCGTAGCACTGATTGACCTGGCTGCCTATCGTGGCGCCGTTTGAATACTGCGGAGTAATAGTTATGGTGAACAAGAACCTCAAGATCCTCGTCGTCGACGATTTTCCGACGATGCGTCGCATCATTCGCAACCTGCTCAAAGAGCTGGGTTTCGAGAATGTCGATGAGGCCGAAGACGGTGCGGTCGGGCTGGAAAAGCTGCGCAACGGTGGCTTCCAATTCGTCGTCTCCGACTGGAACATGCCCAATATGGATGGCCTGGTGATGTTGCAGAATATTCGCGCAGACGCCGCCCTGGCGAACTTACCGGTGTTGATGGTGACCGCCGAGGCCAAGAAGGAAAATATCGTGGCCGCCGCTCAGGCCGGTGCCAACGGTTACGTGGTCAAGCCCTTCACGGCAGCCACGCTGGAAGAGAAACTCAACAAGATTTTCGAGAAAATCGCCGGCTGATCGCTGTAAATAAGGGGAATGATTATGGACGGGCAATGGCCTACCACCACACTGAATCCCAGCGACCTGTTGCATCGGGTTGCTTCGGTCACCCGGTTGCTGCGTGACAGCATGCGCGAACTGGGTCTGGATCAGGCTATTCGGGATGCGGCCGAAGCGATTCCGGACACGCGCGACCGTCTGCGTTATGTCGCTCAGATGACCGAGAAAGCAGCCGATCGGACGCTGAACGCCGCCGAGCAGGCGCAGCCCTTGCAAGACGGTATGGCGCGCGATGCTCAGGCGCTGGATGCGCGCTGGCAGCAATGGTTCGAAAAGCCGGTGGAGTTGCCCCAAGCGCGTGAGCTGGTGACCGACACGCGCAGCTTTCTGGCCGAGGTGCCTCAGCATACCGCCGCAACCCAGGCCAAGTTGATGGAAATCATCATGGCGCAGGATTTCC
Source organism: Bordetella parapertussis (assembly GCA_945903445.1). GTDB lineage: Bacteria > Pseudomonadota > Gammaproteobacteria > Burkholderiales > Burkholderiaceae_B > Schauerella. Next base: position 152,602 of record CAMDNZ010000001.1, on the reverse strand, counting down.
AGGATCTGACGGGTCAGGTCATCACCAAGATGATGGACGTCATCGGTGCGATCGAAAGCGAATTGTTGCAAGTGCTGTTAGATAACGTTCCCGCCGAGAAGCGCGAAGAAGCCAACAGTTTGCTCAATGGACCCCAGGTCAACCCGGCAGGGCGGACCGACGTGGTCACCAGCCAGGATCAGGTCGACGACCTGCTGGCCAGTCTCGGTTTCTGATTGACGGCGACTGCGGTCGCCCAAACTAAGGGCAAAACCCGGCGCTGCTCGTCTGATCGGTGCAGCCCGGGGTTTTCTAGAATGCCAGCACGGCGAATGTTCGCCGGCAACCGGTGCGCCTCCCTTGGGCACGCGAGGCATGGCAGAAGATAGCGATCTCGAAAAAACCGAAGCCGCCTCTCCTCAGAAGCTCCAGAAGGCACGCGAGGAGGGTCAGGTCGCGCGCTCGCGCGAGCTGGGCACTTTCATGTTGCTAGCTGCGGGCGCGACCATGCTGTGGGCGACGGGAGAAGCGCTGTATCGCAGCATGCGGGGTTTGCTGTTTGGCGGTTTGAGCTTCGATCAACGCATCATTGCCGATCCGGGGACGATGCTCGCCAATGCGGTGTCGCTGGCAGGCGAGGCGCTGTGGACGATGTTGCCGCTCTTTGGCGTGTTGATCGTCGTGGCGGTGTTTTCTTCCATCGCGGTGGGCGGTCTGGTTTTTTCGGGCAAAGCCGTCGAACCCAAGTTCAGCAAACTCGACCCGATCGCCGGCATCAAACGCATGTTCTCGATGCAGACTGTGGTCGAGTTGTTGAAAACCTTGGCCAAGGCGGTCATGGTTGGTGCGATTGGCGGCTATGTGATCTGGCGCCATCTGGGCGAAATGCTGGGTTTGATGTACGCCGCGCCGCAAGAAGCCTTGACGCGCATGACCTCGGTGGTGGCACTGTGCGCGGTGGTCATGATCGCTTCCCTGTTCGTGATCGTTGCCCTGGATGTGCCGTGGCAGGTGTGGCATCACCTGAAAAAACTGCGAATGTCCAAAGAGGACGTGAAGAAAGAACACAAGGAAAACGAAGGCGACCCGCTGGTCAAGGGGCGCATTCGACAGCAGCAGCGTGCCATGGCCCGGCGTCGCATGATGGCTGATGTACCGACCGCCGATGTCGTGGTTACCAACCCGACGCATTACGCGGTCGCACTGAAGTACAGCGAAGAAGGCGCAGGTGCGCCGCGCTTGGTCGCCAAGGGTACAGGCCAGATTGCCGCCCGGATTCGAGAAATCGCGCACGAGCATCGCGTGCCGCTGTTGGCGGCGCCGCCTCTGGCGCGGGCACTGCACCAGCACGTCGAAGTCGGGCACGAGATTCCGGTGTCTTTGTATAGCGCCGTGGCCGAAGTGTTGGCCTGGGTGTTCCAGTTACGTGCATGGCGGCCGGGCGCAGGCGTCCATCCGGATGCGCCGCAGGCCCTGCCTGTACCTAAAGATATGGATCCGTTGACGGCCCGCAAGGCTGGTGGCGGACACGATTCCACAGAGATGAGTCAAGCATGAATCAGTTTATGGCAGCCCTGCGTAACGGGGGCGCGAACAACATGCGCTTGATGGCCGGCCCGGTGCTGATCGTCATGGTGCTGAGCATGATGATCCTGCCTTTGCCGCCGGTGATTCTCGACTTGTTGTTCACCTTCAACATTGCACTGTCCATCATGATCTTGCTGGTGGCGATGTTCACCAGCAAACCGCTGGATTTCGCCGCATTTCCGGCCGTTCTGCTGTTCGCGACCTTGCTACGTTTGTCGCTGAACGTGGCATCGACCCGCGTTGTGTTGCTCGAAGGGCATACCGGGCCCGACGCGGCCGGACGTGTGATCGAGGCCTTCGCGCACTTTCTGGTGGGGGGTAACTTCGCGGTCGGTATCGTGTTGTTCGTCATCTTGACCCTGATCAACTTCGTGGTGATCACCAAGGGTGCGGGACGTATCGCCGAAGTGGGCGCACGGTTCGCGTTGGACGCGATGCCTGGCAAGCAGATGGCGATCGATGCCGATCTGAACGCGGGTCTGATCGGCGAGGACGTCGCTCGGAAACGTCGTGCCGAGGTCTCGCAAGAGGCCGAATTCTTCGGTTCGATGGACGGTGCCAGTAAGTTCGTGCGGGGCGATGCCGTCGCCGGCCTGCTGATCATGGTCATCACCATGATCGGTGGCCTGATCATCGGCATGGTTCAGCACGGTCTATCGTTTGGCGAAGCGGGCCGGGTGTATACGCTGTTGACGATCGGCGACGGTCTGGTCGCCCAGATTCCTGCGCTGATCATTTCCACCGCGGCCGGTGTGGTCGTCTCCCGCGTGTCGACCGATCAGGACGTCGGTTCGCAGATGATCAGCCAGTTGTTCAATAATCCGGCGGTCATGTTCATTTCCGCTGGCATTGTCGGTGTCCTGGGTCTGATCCCCAACATGCCGCACTTTGCTTTCTTGAGCCTGGCGGCGGGTCTGGCAGGCCTGGGTTACGCGATCAGGCGCAAGCAGGCGCGCGGCGATATGCCCGCGGGCAATGAGACTGAGTTGTTGGCCGCGCGCAATCAAGCCGATTCTGCTGCTGCCGAAGCCTCTTGGGAAGACGTGTCGCAGGTCGATCCCCTGGGCCTGGAGGTGGGCTATCGCCTGATCGCCCTGGTCGATCATTCGCAAAACGGCGAGTTGCTCAATCGCATTCGCAGCCTGCGCAAGAAATTCGCCCAGGAAGTTGGTTTTTTGCCGCCGGTCGTCCATATCCGCGACAACCTGGAAATCAAGCCCAACGAATATCGCATTTTACTGTCGGGCGTCGAGATCGGCCGGGGTGTGACCATGCCGGGGCAATGGATGGCCATCAATCCGGGCGAAGTGTCGGACACCTTGCCCGGCGCGGTCGTGACCGATCCCGCCTTCGGCCTGCCTGCGGTGTGGATCGATATCTCGCAGCGCGAGTATGCCCAGACGCTGGGTTATACCGTGGTGGACGCGGGCACCGTGGTGGCGACCCACCTGAATCATCTGATGCATCGTCATGGGGCCAGCTTGCTGGGTCGCCAGGAAGTGCAACAGCTGTTGGATCGTGTGGGGCGCGATACGCCTAAGTTGACCGAAGATCTCGTGCCGAAGACGATCACCTTGACCACGTTGCAGAAGGTGTTGCAAGGTTTGTTGGCTGAAGAGGTGCCGATCCGCGACATGCGCTCGATTATCGATACGGTGGCCGAACATGCGCCGCGCCTGTCCGCCGCCGCCGCCGGCACCGGAGGCCAACCCGATGTGGGCGAACTGATTGCCCTGGTTCGTCGGTCGCTGGGCCGAGCCATTACCCAGCAGTTCTTTCCGGGCGAAGGCGAGATTCGAGTCATTGGCCTGGACAACAAGCTGGAGCGGGTGCTGACGCAGGCCTTGATGACCAGCGGCGGTTTGGAGCCAGGGCTGGCCGATACGCTTTTGGCGGAGACGCGCCGTTGTGCTGCCGAGCAGGAGGAGGCGGGTCAGTCGCCGGTGCTGCTGGTGCCGCCCGCACTGCGCGCGGCGCTGTCGCGCTTTCTGCGCCATCACATTCCGCACATGGGTGTGTTGAGCAATGCCGAGATCCCCGACGAGCGCATGGTTCGGGTGACCACCCTGGTCGGCCAGCCCGGCCGTGCCGGCCCATGAGATTTTTCCACCACGCTTGACCCGCTTTCCCCATAAGCCCCGTGCTAAAAATTTGAATAAGGAGTTTTTGTACGAAATTTATCGTACACTATGGGAGCGGGATGTTGAGGCTTGCCGGATTCAACGCAGTGAAAGCCGCAGTCATTTCCGCTTTGATGAGCGGTTTGTATCAGCACGAAGCGCGAATCGATCTCGAACAGAAAAATCTTCTCGCGACAGGAGCGATAGCCGTCGAAGACGTCATTCGCTTGGTGAGAGAAGCAATGGAACACAGTACTCGTCCGCCCGACTGCATAAGGCCGTGGATGTGGATTGCCACGTCATCAGGACCGGCGGTTGGTACATCAAGTTCTACTTTCTCGATTCCGACACATTTTTTATCAGTGTTCACCAGTGAGGCCCTTCGTGAAGCTTTTCCAAGAAGGCGATAAGAGCAAAGCGGTGTGTGAACACTGCGAGCGTATTGTTGGAACCACGTTTTTGCGGCGCGACGTTCCATTCAGCGCGATGCCAGGCATGGTGGCGAAAGGGATATTGGTCGCGGCTTGTGATGAATGTCAGGCGACGGTGTCCATTCCCGCCCAATCGACCCCGGCGATCAGCAAGGTTCGTCGCGAGAAAGCAGAGTCGGTCGAAGCGCGCTTGCCCGCGATCTATCTCGACGTTCTGGACTACGCGGTGCATACCATCGACAAGGCATCTTCTACCGATTTTCGCCGGGTGCTGCTGACTTATTTTCTGTACAAGGCCGTGCATAGCGCTCAAGCGACGGCGAAATTAAAAGCATTGCACAAGCAGGCGCTGGCGGCGTTTCCGGAGCACAGGGGTACGCTTCGCAGGCGATTGTCCATGAAGGTGGCGCCGGCGATAAACGAGGGTTTCAAGACGCTGGCACTCGGCGCGAGCTTGAGCACGACTGATGTTTTGAAGTCGATCGTCTTCGAAATCAAGACTGCGGTGCTGGAGCGTCCAAGCCCGCAGCTCATGGCAGAACTTCGGACACTTTCCGCGTTATCGGTGTGATCGCTGCGAGTTCGAGTGCGCAACTGGCGCGCTTGCACTGGGCCCATTGAAAAAGCCTGGATTCGGTCACTCACCGAGTCTAGGCTTTTCGATTTTCTCGACCGCGATCAAGAGATGCGGTCTGCCGGCGATGCCGTTTAACCAGCAGCCAGGGTGCGACCGGTGGAGGGGCCTTTGGCGCGGCCGCGGGCATCGTAGGTGCCGGTTTCTTTCATTTGCAGGCCGCGCAAGGTGTTCATGCGCTCCTGAACGTCGGCCATCTGCTGCTGAATGGCTTCGCCGTTGGCGTTGTTCTTCGTGGCGGCGAGCGCAGCCAGCGCAGCCAGCATTTCCCAGGCTTCGGCAACTTCGGCATGACGCGCGCAGGCAATCTGCATGCCCTCGCGCCCGACGGGCAAGCCCTGGGCACGCAAGCACGCTTCGCGCTGTGCGCCCAGCGCACGCAAGGCGTCGGCCTGGGCCGCTTTTTGCTGGGCTGCCGCATCCAGCGCGGTGTGCGCCTCGGGCAGGCCCAGGGCCTCGGTTTCCTGGTCGAGGGTGGCCATGAACGCGTTAACCAACGCGGTCTCCTGGGACAACAGGGCAAGCAAAGCGGCGTCGGACATATCGTGGAGGAGGTGAGGGCGTCTCGGCCCTATTTGAGAAGATCGCGCGCGCTGGCGATCAAGCCGTCAGCGATGCGCGAGGTGTCGATTTTAAGGTTGCCGGCAGCGATGGCGTCGCGCATCTCGGCGACACGTGCCATGTCGATATCGCTCGATCCGTCAGACAGCGACAACAACGCGCGGGCGGTCGGGCTGAAAGCCACTTTGGCAGCGCCAGAGGCGGGCGAGTCACCCGACACGCCAGTGGCGCGCGGGGGGGTGGTATCGGTCACCAGACCGGCAGGCGGCGAATTAGGGGTAATTTTCAAGCGAATCTCCACGGCATGTCCGAATGCATAGCAATATTACGACACGCGCTACGCAAACTTAAGTCCGTTACAGCAGCACTTCGACCAGCGTGGCATTACGGACGATGCCGGTGACCGTCTGGCCAGATGGGGTTTGCACTTGGACGCTTGCGCCAGGACTGGCATCGGCCAGCACTTCGCCTTCGCCGGTAATCGAGAAGCCGTTGCCTATGGCAGTGACCCGCACCTGTTGTCCGCGCACCACGGACTGAGGATCACGCAAGGTATCGGCTCTGAACGGACGTCCGGCGTTAATGCGGCGTTCTGCGATGCGGCCCAGCACAAGCGCGGGATTTTGGACGGCACTGGGCGGCACACGATTCAGGTCGGCGCTTTGCACCTGCATATCGGCTTCGGTGATGACTTCCTGTGCATTGATCGAGCGCGTGGCCACCAGATAGTTCACCGACATCGAGACGGTGACCGGTACATAAGTCGTCCAGGCTTGTGGCGCGGCGCAGCGTATGCCGACGCTCATGCTGGTTCGCATGCGCTGACCCGGGGGTAAAAAAGCCACGGGCTCGGTGCAGGCGGGCAGGCGGTCGTTACGCGGCTGACCGACGGTGATCGAGGGTTCGGCACCCGGCGTGGCCAGCGGGGCCAATGCTTCGGCGACGCGCGCTTGAACCACGGCAGCCAGGGCGGCCGGATCCTGGGTGGAAACGTGTTGCGCCGCGGCATCGACCTCTGCGCTTTTGGCCGGCGCGCACGCAGCCAGCCCGGCCAGTACGGACAAAGACAGCAGCAGGAGATGAGTGGGAGTGCGCATGATGCAAGCCATTGTAGAAAAGTGGGCGCACGCATCATGGGTCGAAATAGCATCAATTCCTGGTGCTTATCGTTCGATTGTCTTGCCTGGCGGGCCTCTAAGATGCCATCCATCAAGAAAGGTAGAACACCATCATGCTCGACCGGATCAGCCAAGACCTTCAGTTTTTCCAACAGTCGTTGGGCGTGCGCGCTCAGCGCCAGGAAGTGTTGTCTGCCAACATCGCCAACGCCGATACGCCGAATTTTAAAGCGTGCGACATCGATTTCAAGTCGGCGATGGAAACCGCGATGGGCGATCGCATGCGTCTGGCGGATACCCGCCTGAAACTCACGTCGGCCCGTCACATCGCCGCGAAAGCGGTCAGCCCTAATCCAGCAGAACTGCTGTATCGCATCCCGATTCAGCCCAGCCTGGACGGCAACACGGTGGAAATGGACAACGAGCGGGTGCAGTTCGCCGATAACACCTTGCGCTATCAGAGCACGGTGCAATTCGTCTCCAGCAAGATCAAGGGCCTGATGTCGGCCATCCAGGAATAGTGCAATGAGTCTGCTCTCGGTATTCGATATTGCGGGATCCGCGCTCACGGCGCAGTCGCAGCGCATGAACATCTCGGCCAGCAACATGGCCAATGCCGATAGTGCCGTCGGCCCGGATGGCCAGCCCTACCGTGCCCGTCAGGTGATTTTTCAGGTGAAAGCGCCCGAAGGCGCAGCGCCCGGTCATGCCGTCGCCGGCGTGCAGGTCGCGGGTATTGTGGAAGACACCGCGCCTATGAAGCGCATTTTCCAACCGCATCACCCGATGGCCGACGACGAAGGCTTCGTCAACATGCCCAACGTCGATCCCATTGCCGAGACCGTGAACATGATCTCGGCTTCGCGTTCCTATCAAGCCAACGTCGAGGTGATCAACACCGCCAAGGCGCTGATGCAGAAAACCCTCACCATCGGTCAATAAGCGAATCCGACATGGTCACTTCTCCCGTCTCCTCCAACGATGCCGCTGCGGCCGCTGCCGCATTGCAGGCGCAACAAGCCGCCGCTAAATCGACCTCCAGCTCGCAGGGTATGAAGGATCAGTTCCTGACCCTGCTGGTGACTCAGCTGCGCAATCAGGATCCGCTGAATCCGATGGACAACGCGGCGCTGACCACGCAATTAGCGCAGATCAGCACGGTCGAGGGCATCGAGAAACTGAACTCGACGGTCACCAGTTCACTGGAGTCGATCTCGGGCCAGATCGATTTCTCGCAATCGGTTCAGGCCGTCAGCATGATCGGCAAGGAAGTGCTGGTGCCGGGTAACAAGATTTCGCTGGGCACCGACCCCTCCAATTCATCGGTGCGTGGTGCCACGCCGTTCGGTGTGGACCTGCAAGCCGCCGCCAGCACCTTGACCGTCAAGATCAACGACGCCAACGGCAACACGCTGCGCACGCTGACCTTGCAGAACCAGCCGGTGGGCGTGATGGGGCTGGAATGGGATGGCCTGACCGACGACGGCGCAGCTGCGCCTGACGGCGCCTACACGGTTGCCGTGTCGGCCACCGACGCCGCGGGCAATGCCATGACTTCGCTAGAAGCGTTGAGCTACGGACGCGTGAACAGCGTGGGCTATACCGCCCAGGGCCTGCGCTTGGATCTGGGGCTGGCCGGCCAGGTGGGCATGCTGGACGTTCGTAAAGTATTCACCTCCTGAGCCCATCCTGGGCGCAACGAGCTATCGATAGTTTGAATTTCATTCACACGAGAGAGCACACACCATGGGTTTCGGACAAGGATTGAGCGGCTTGAACGCCGCCGCGCAAAACCTGGACGTCATTGGCAACAACGTCGCCAACTCCAGCACCGTCGGATTCAAATCGGCCAAGGCGTCGTTCGCCGACGTTTACGCCTCTTCGAGAGTGGGTCTGGGCGTCAAGGTCAGCGGTATCGATCAACGCTTCAGCACCGGCACGGTCTCGTCGTCCAACAGCGCCTATCACATGGCCATCGACGGCTCGAACGGTTTTTTCCGCACGGTCGATGGCAGCGGCCAGATCGCCTACACGCGCAACGGCGAGTTCAAGCTCGACAACAATAATTTCGTGGTCAACAACCAGGGTTACAACCTGACGGGCTATCCCGCAGGCACGAACACGATCGGTCAAGCACCCGTGTCCATCCAGATCCCCCAAGGTAACATCGCACCCCTGGCCACCGACACCATTACGACGCAGGCCAACTTGCCGGCCAATGCGGCGGTCGTCGACGATGCCGTCGATTTCGATGCCACCGACGAAGCCACGTTCAGCGGCATGTCGCCCGCCACCGTGTACGACTCGCTGGGTAACAGCCACGTGGTGACGCAGTACTTTACCAAGCGCGAACAGAATGGCTCGGGCGAGAGCGTCTACGAAGTGAACTATGTGCTCAACAGCGTGCCCCCTCAAACGGCCAACGCCAATCTGAGCTTCGATGCTGCCGGCCGTCTGGTGAACAATCCGCCCCGGGTGGTGCTGAACTTCACCAATCCGGGCGGCGTGGCATCGCCTGCCGACGACATGGAGATTACGGTCGGCTACGCCGGCACCAGCCAGTACGGCGGGGCGTTCAAGCAAGGCTCGACCTCGAATGGTTACGCGACCGGCGTGTTCAACAGCGTCGCCATCGGCAAAGACGGCAGCATCATGGGCAGCTATTCGAACGGTCAGACGCAGGTCATTGGCACCATCGCCTTGGCCAGCTTCGTGAACGCGCAGGGTTTGACCCCTATCGGCAACAACGCCTGGAGCGAGTCGCCCGATTCCGGTCCCGCCACTCTGGGTCAGCCGGGCACCAACGGTATGGCCGGTCTGGTCGGTCAGGCGTTGGAAGCGTCCAACGTCGACATGAGCACCGAGCTGGTGGACATGATCGTCGCCCAGCGCACCTATCAGGCCAACGCACAGACCATCAAGACGCAGGATCAGGTCTTGCAAACGCTGCTGCAAATCCGCTGATACCGGTTAGCGCATCATGGACAGAGTGATCTACACGGCCATGAACGGTGCGGCCCGCCTGGACGAACATCAGGCGGTGCTGACCAACAACATGGCCAACGTCAATACGCCGGGATTTCGCGAGCAGTTCGCGATGTACCGCTCGGTGCCTTTGACCACGGGCACCGGCATGACCACGCGGGTGGCCACCGTCGCCAGCACGCCCGGACACAACTTCCAGGCCGGTGTCATGCAGACCACCGGACGGGCACTGGACGTGGCGATTTCCGGCGAAGGCTGGTTTGCCATCGAAGCGCCGGGCGGTGGCGAAGCCTACACCCGCGCCGGTAACTTCCAGGTCGGGATCGACAATGTTTTGCGATCGGCTGGCGGTCAAGCGGTGTTGTCGGAGCAGAACGCACCCATCGCGATCCCGGAGAACGCCCGGGTCACCATCGGTACTGATGGCACCTTGACGGCCATCGGCGCGGGCGATCAGCCCAATGCCATCGTCAACCTGGGCCGATTGAAGCTAGTTGTGCCCGACGAGACTCAGCTGGTGCACGGTGATGACGGCTATTTCCGTTTGCCGCCGGGCGACGAAGGTCAACCCGCCGCCGCGCTGCCGGGCAACCCCGCGCTGCGTGTGATCTCGGGGATGCTGGAAGGCAGCAACGCCAATCCCATGACGGCCATGGTCGGCATGATCGAAAACTCGCGCCGCTACGAAGCGCAAATGCAGGTTTTGAAGAACGTCGACACCAACGAACAGCGTGCCAACGGCATTCTGTCGGCGAGCTAACAGGGCCAGGAGCAAGACACTATGATGCGTTCCCTCTGGATTGCCAAGACCGGCCTCGAAAGTCAGCAGACTTCGATGGACGTCATTTCGAACAACCTGGCCAACGTCAACACGACCGGCTTCAAGCGCGGCCGTGCCGTGTTCCAGGATCTGATGTATCAAACCATCCGCCAGCCGGGCGCGCAGGTGGGCGACGCCAACCAGCTGCCTTCGGGTTTGCAGGTGGGCACGGGCACGCGTGTGGGCGCCACCGAGCGCATTTTCATCCAAGGCAACCTGAGCAGCACCGGCAGTAAGTTGAACATCGCCATTCAGGGCGACGGTTTCTTCCAGGTCGAACTGGCCGACGGCACCCTGGCCTACACCCGCGATGGCACGTTGCAGCGCGACGCCAACGGCCAGTTGGTGACGGCAGGCGGCTTTGTCATCCAACCGCCGATCAACGTGCCCGACAACGCGCTCGAACTGACGATCGGCAGGGACGGCACGGTCTCGGTCACTCAGCCCGGCGCACCTGGGGTGAGCGTTCAGATCGGTCAAATACAGCTCGCCACTTTCGTGAACACGACGCGTCTGCAATCGATCGGCGAGAACCTCTACGTCGAAACCGATTCCTCGGGTCCGGCCAACGTGCTGCAAGCCGGTCTGGACGGGGCAGGGCAGATTCTGCAAGAGTATCTGGAAACCTCGAACGTCAACGTGGCCGAAGAGCTGGTGAACATGATTACCACGCAACGTGCTTACGAAATGAACAGCAAGGCCGTTCAGACCTCGGATCAGATGCTTGCGCGCCTGACCCAGATCTGATCGATCCTGGCTTTGAACGATACCCGCGCCATGAATCGTGTTTTCTATATCGTGCTGCTGGCCCTGGGCCTGCATGGTTGCGCCTTGATCCCGCCGGAGCCGGTGGTGGAGGGGCCGACCACGGCCATGCCGCCCATGCCGATGCCCCCGCCCGTGCCCAATGGGTCGATCTATCAGCCCGTGGGTTACGCCAGCGTGCCCTTGTTCGAGGACCGCCGTCCGCGCAACGTCGGCGATATCGTCACTATCGTGTTGAACGAGCGGACCGCCGCGGCCAAGAACGTCGCCACCAACACCAATCGCAGCGGCGAGGTGGGTCTGGGAATCGGTGCGACGCCGGGTTTCATGGACAGTGCCATCAACGCCAAGTTGAACACGACCGCCGAGGGCAGCAACCAGGCGGCAGGCACCGGCAATTCCAGTGCGAACAACACGTTCACCGGCACCATCACCACGACCGTGATCGGCGTGTTGCCCAACGGCAAACTCCATGTGGCGGGCGAAAAGCAGATCGCCATCAATCGCGGTAGCGAGTATGTCCGGTTCTCGGGCGTGGTCGATCCACGTTCGATCACCGGCACGAACACCGTCATCTCGACGCAAGTGGCCGACGCCCGCATCGAGTACCGTAGCAAAGGCATCATGGATGAAGTTCAGACCATGGGCTGGTTGCAGCGCTTCTTTTTACTGGCTTCGCCATTCTGATCGCCATGACTTCGCGCTCCCGACATCTCATCGCCGTTCTCGTCGCGCTTGCATTCCTATGCTCGCTGGCGCTTTCTCAGGAAGCTCGCGCCGAACGGCTCAAGGATCTCGCCAGCATCCAGGGCGTACGAGGCAACCCGCTGATCGGTTACGGTCTGGTGGTGGGCCTGGATGGCAGCGGCGACCAGGTTCGCCAGACCCCGTTCACGCAACAAAGCCTGACCAATATGTTGTCGCAGCTGGGCATTACCTTGCCCCCGGGCAGCAACATGCAGCTCAAAAACGTCGCGGCGGTCATGGTCACGACCACGTTGCCTGCATTCGCCCGGCCCGGTCAGACGCTTGACGTCGTGGTCTCGTCCATGGGTAACGCGAAGAGCCTGCGTGGCGGCACCTTGTTGATGACGCCGATGAAAGGCGCCGACAACCAGGTATACGCGCTCGCCCAGGGCAACATCCTGGTCGGCGGCGCTGGCGCCGCCGTAGGCGGCTCCAGCGTGCAGATCAATACGTTGAACGGCGGCCGCATCAGCAATGGTGCGGTGGTCGAGCGCGCGGTGCCCACCATGCTGGGCGCCAACGGCATGATCTACCTCGAAATGAAAACCACCGATTTCGGCACCACGCAGAACGCCGTGTCCGAGTTGAACAAGCGTTTCGGCATGGGCACCGCGCAAGCTGTCGATGGCCGCGTGATCCAGCTGCAAGCCCCGCAGGATCCGGCATCGCAGGCCGCGTTCCTGTCGCAGGTCGAGAACATCCAGGTGGCTCGCTCGGCCGCCCCGGCACGCGTGATCATCAACGCCCGTACCGGGTCGGTCGTGATGAACCGCAGCGTGATGATCGAGGAATCGGCGGTCGCGCACGGCAACCTGTCGGTCATCGTGAATCAGACCAACAACGTCTATCAGCCCGATACGCCGTTCACCGCGGGCCAGACCGTGGTAGCGCCGCAAACCGACATCGAGATTCGCAAGGATGGCGGTGCATTGCAACGCATGCGGACCAGTGCGAACCTGGCCGATGTGGTCAATGCGTTAAACGCGCTGGGCGCGACCCCGCAAGACCTGCTGGCCATTTTGCAGGCAATGCAGACCGCCGGTGCGTTGCGCGCCGAACTCGAGATCATCTAAGCCATGGCACTTCCCATGTTCACGCCGCGCGCGGGAGTCGATACTTCGGTGTTTGACATGAAGGGCCTGGCATCGCTCAAGCGTGATGCCAAGGCCGGTGCCACCACCGATACCCGTACCGAGATCGCTCGCCAGTTCGAAGCGCTGTACCTGCAGATGATGCTCAAGCGCATGCGCGAAGCGACGCCCAAGGGCGGTCTGCTTGATAGCGACCAGATGCGCATGGTGCAGTCGATGGGCGACGAGCAACTGGCGATGTCGCTGTCCAAACCCGGTATCGGTCTGGCTCAGGCCTTGCTTCGGCAGATGGAGCAGGGCATGGGTGCGCCCGCGGCCATTACGCGCATCGAGGGCAAAACCCCCGCCGATGCCGATGCCGGCATCGAGGGCGATAGCTCCGGCATGCCGGATTTGCGGGACTTCGCCGGCGCCGACGACAAGGGCCAGGTGGCCGACGTCACCACTTTGCTCGGCCTGCTGCGGGCTCCTCGCGTCAATGCCAGCGAATCGGTGAAGGCGAGCGACGATGCGCCGGATCACGTAGCCGATTTCGTCGGTCGAATGAGCGAAGCCGCGCAAACGGCTTCCATGGACAGCGGCGTGCCGGCTCGCCTGATCCTGAGCCAGGCGGCGCTTGAATCGGGCTGGGGCCGGCGCGAAATCAAGTTCGCCGATGGATCGACCAGCTACAACGTGTTCGGTATCAAGGCAGGCGAGAGCTGGAAGGGCCGGGTCGCGCACGTCATGACCACCGAATACATCGACGGCGAACCACAGAAAATGTTGCAGCCTTTCAGGGCTTACAACTCGTACGCCGAGGCGTTCTCAGACTATGCACGCCTGATCGGCAACAGCCCCCGCTACGAGCAGGTCACCCAGACCGACGACGCCGAAGAAGCGGCCCGCCGGATCCACCGTGCGGGCTATGCCACCGATCCGCGTTACGCCGAGAAGCTGATCGGCATTATGGAAATGATGCGGGGCGCCGAGCCCCAACAATTGCAGGCCAGTCGCTAAATATTTGCCAGATGTTGCCGTTAATACCGTAACTGGCGCTTTTGCCTCACTAGTCCCCCCAGGCTAATCCAAGATGAATCTGTTCAAAGTCGGCATTTCGGGTATTTCCGTCGCTGAAGCCCACATCAACACCACGGCTCACAACATCAGCAACCTGACCACGCCGGGCTACAGCCGTCAGGCCGCCATGGTGTCTTCGGCGGGTTCGCAAGCCACGTCGGCCGGCTACATCGGCCGTGGCGTTAAGGCGGACACCGTTATGCGTCACTACGACCAGTTCTTGCAGCAGCAGTTGCAGACGGCGCAGGGCAAAGGGGCCGAAGTGACCACCCAGGCGCGTCAGCTGCAGGCCCTGGCCAGCACGGTCGCCGACCGCACGGTTGGCATTTCGCCGGCCTTGAACGATTTCTTCACCAGCTTGAACGCATTGGCCAGCACCCCATCGGTGCCGGCCGTTCGCCAGGACGTGATTGGTAAGAGCAATACGTTGGTCAGCCAGATCAATGGCACTTACGCTCAGTTGCAGACCGTTCGAGAAGACATGAATGCGAAGATTCGCACGTCGGTCGAACAGGCCAATAGCTTTTTGCATCGCATTGCCGAATTGAATCAGCAAATTATCAACTCGCGCGGCCCGAATGGTCAGGTGTCTAACGATCTGTTGGATCAACGCGACCAAGCCTTGTCCGAGCTGAACATGATTGTCGGCGTGCAGTATTCGAGCCAAGGCGATGGCGTCAACGTCTCGCTGCTGGGCGGCCAGTCTCTGATCGCCGGCACTTCGGTGTTCGAATTGCAAGCGGTCGCGTCATCGGCCGATCCGCAGCGCGTGTCGGTGGCCGTCACTGTGCCGGGCTCGGAAAACGATGCGCTCGAACTCAAAGACAGCCGAGTCGATAGCGGCGAGTTGGGCGGTCTGATGCGCGTTCGCGCCGATACCTTGGACGAGATGCAGTCGCGAATCGGCCAGATGGCCGTCGGTTTGGCGCTGTCGTTCAATGCGGTGCACGGCGCTGGCAAACTGGCCAATGGCCAAGACGGCGGCGCGTTCTTCGGCATCGGCACGCCCGATGTGTTGAACAACCTGAACAACACGGGTGGGGCGTTGATCGGCGCCGAGTATAGTGCGGTCGGCTTGAATTTCGACGGTAGCTCGGAACCCGTACGGGTCACCGGCCACGACTATGAAATTTCGTTCGTTCGAGCCAGCGGCGGCAATCCGGACGCGTATCAGGTGCGCAATCTGACGACCGGCGAGATCTCGACCTTGCCCTACGACGACTCGGTCGCCGAACAAACGCTGACAATCGATGGCCTCGATCTGCGCTTTACCGGCGAGCCTGAGGCGGGCGACAAATGGACCTTAATGTCCACCCGCAACGCCGCGCGCGACTTGTCGCTGGCTGTGGGCACGCCCGAAGAAATCGCCGCGGCGGGTGACGCCGGCGGCGCCTCCAACGGCGAGAACGCATTGAAGCTGGCCGGTTTGCAGAACAAGCGCTTGTTCGACGGCGATACCGCCAGCGTGACTGAAATCTACGCCAAGACGGTCAATACCCTGGGTGTGGACGCGCAGGCGGCCTTGGCCGCACAGAGCGCGCAGGCCAAGCTGGTCACGCAAAAAGCTAACGCACAGCAAGCCATCTCGGGCGTGAACGCCAACGAGGAATACAGCAACCTCGTTCAGTATCAGGCGGCATACCAGGCGAGCGCCAAGATCATCGACACGGCGAGGACGCTGTTCGACACCTTGCTTAGCTTGAAGAGCTGATTGGCCGACCGAATTCAAGGATAAAGGATAGATCATGCGTGTCAGCTCCAATCAGATGTTCAGCCAGGTCTCCGAAAGCATACTCAAGCAGGAGGCCGAGTTCTCCCGTCTGGTCGAGCAGATGAGCACGGGCCGACGTATTCTGTCGGCCGGTGACGATCCTCTGGCGGCTTCGCAGGCAGTGAACGTCGCGGGTGCCTTGTCGCAAGCGAATGCATTCAAAAGCAATCGTGCTTCGGCCGATCAAGCCTTGAACGCTCAGGAAAGCGCACTGGGCTCGGCCACCACCACGATGCAAAGCGTGCTGGAGCGTCTGGTGAACGCTGGTAATGGCACCCTGAGCGACACCGACCGCAAGTCCTTGGCGACCGATCTGAAAGGCATGCGCGATGCCCTGATCGGTTTGGCCAACTCGACGGACGGCAACGGTCGTTATATTTTCTCGGGCTACGACAGCGAAACTCCGGCCTACGAGCAGGACGGTAGCTACCTCGTGGCCGCCGATCGCAATCGTGCGCCTACGGTGCAGGTCAGCCAGAGCCGCGTCATCGCTGCCGGCGTAGTGGGCTCCGAGGTATTCTCGCGTGCCAACCCGGGTTCCAACAGCTACGTGGTGGGTGCAGCCGACACGAACGTCGGTACCGCCCGAGTGGGTACTCTGGTGACCGACACGACCATCACTGCAGCCAGCCGCACGGTCACCTTCGCCGGCGTTCCGGACGCACTGACCTATAGCTTCGTCAACGACGCCGGTACCCTAGTCACTCGTCCGTATGTCGAAGGCGAAGCGCTGGACCTCGACGATGGGATGTCTTTGCCCTTGTCGGGCACGCCTGTCGTGGGCGATAGCTTTCAGGTCAAGCATATTCAAGACGACGGCGTGGTCGACATGTTCGGTTCGCTGGACAAGTTGATCGCCGGACTGGAAATGGCGACGACGGACGATCCGCAAGCCGCTGCGGCCTGGGCCAACATCAAGGCCGAGCACACCAAGGTGCTGCAAAATGGTTACGACAACATCCTGACGATTCGGTCCAACTTGGGCTCGAAGATGCAGGAAGTCGATGCGTTGAACGGAGTGGGCACCTCGGATACCTTGGCCTACAGCAAACAGCTGTCGGGTCTGGAAGACGTCAATATCGTGACGGCCATGTCCGAAGCCACCCAGCGCCAAACCGCATTGCAAGCCGCAGGCATGGCATTTAGGATGATCCAAGGTCTGAATCTGTTTCAGCAGTAAATAGCAGTTCAAGTCCAAGTCAACAGTTAATCGACAAGAGAACGTATGTTCGCCAACATGAAGGTCCGCAGCTGTTTGCTTGCAGTATTGCTTGCATTTCTGGGCGCTCTGGCGCTGTTCGCCGTGTCGGCATGGTATGCCGTTGAGTCGACCCAGGAAAAACTGGAAGACGTCAATTCGGCATACTCCGATGAAGTGACCCCCATACTGGATGCTTATAACGATCTGCTGCGCGCTCGGGCCGTGTTAAGCAACGCTTTCATCAACATGGTCGCGAGCGAAACCGCCGATCTGAGCGCTGCGGCTAACCGTGCGACCGAGTATCTCACCAGCAGCAAGAAGACGATGGACGCTTTCGCGAGCATGCAGCACGATGCGGAATCGGCTCGCATGGTGGCGGAGGTGACCAAGTCGTACGCCGCGTTCCATGGCTTGTTGGTCCAACAGACCAACGCCATCAACCAGCGTTCGCTCGATAGCTTCATGTCGGCGAACACGACCGTCGCCCAAGTCAACCTCGAATACGACAAAGTATCGACCGACTTTTCGAATTTCGTAGACGCTACGACCAACGCTCAAGTCGAACAGGCCCGTGTCGACTTTCAGTTCACGCGCTGGGTGATGTTCGGCATTGCCGGTTTGACCGTTCTGGTGGCGTTGGGCTGCTGGATGTTTATGAACCGCACCGTGTTGCGTCCTTTGGGCGAAGCGGTCAGTCATTTCGGTCGAATTGCCGCTGGCGACATGACCGGTTGGGTCGAGGTTCGCTCCAGCAACGAAATCGGACAGCTGTTCAGCGGTATCCGCCGGATGCAAGAGGCCTTGACCCGCACGGTGGCCAAGGTTCGTAGCGGTGTCGAAGAGATCAACGTCGGCGCGCGCGAAATTGCCGACGGCAATAACGATCTGTCAAGCCGCACCGAGCAGCAAGCCGCATCTCTGGAAGAGACGGCGGCCAGCATGGAGCAACTGGCATCGACGGTTAAACAGAACGCCGACAATGCCCGTCAGGCCAACACCTTGGCGAGCAGTGCTTCGGCCGTGGCTGTCAAGGGGGGCGATGTCGTGGCGGAAGTCGTCGGCACGATGGAAGGCATTTCGACCAGCTCGCGCAAGATCGCCGAAATCGTCGGAGTGATCGACAGTATCGCGTTCCAGACCAACATTCTGGCTTTGAACGCCGCAGTGGAAGCCGCACGTGCCGGCGAACAAGGCAAGGGCTTTGCCGTGGTGGCCGCCGAGGTCCGCTCATTGGCGCAGCGTAGCGCCCAGGCGGCTCGCGAGATCAAGGGTCTGATCGACGACTCGGTCTCCAAGGTCGCCGCAGGTTCGACGCAAGTAGAAGCGGCAGGACAAACGATGCAGGAAATTGTCGCTTCGGTGCGCCGGGTGAGCGACATCATCGGTGAAATCGCGGCTGCCTCGCAAGAGCAGTCCACAGGCATCGATCAGGTCAATAAAGCCGTCTCGCAGATGGACGAAGTGACCCAGCAGAACGCTGCACTGGTCGAACAAGCCGCTGCCGCTGCGGGTGCTTTGCAATCGCAAGCACAGTCGCTGGCCGAAGCGGTGGACGTGTTCCGTATCAATGCCGACGCGGCAACCATCGACGTCCATGCCCAGGCACGTCCCGGTACGCCTATGGCTGCCGTGGCTGCCCGTGTAGAGACGGGCGTGCGTAAGACTCGCGAGCTGGTCGACGAGACCGTTCGTCAGTCGGCGCCCGCCTTGGGTGTTCCCACGCTGGCCTTGGCCGGTGGTCAATTGGGCGATACCAAAGCGAGCGCAACGGCTCGCGCTCGCCGCGCTGCGCCTGCGCCTGCGACCGCTCGCAGCGCCGCTGCTGTGCCGGCTGCGCGCCGTGCAGCGGCACCTATGGCACGTCCTGCGATGGATTCTTCGGCTGCTGAATCGACGGCCCCCCCCGGGCGAGCCGCAAGCCGGTCATGAAAGACGATGATTGGGAGACGTTCTAAGTCGTCGAGACTTAGTGCGAGGCATGGATGCAAATTCGACTGATGCTTTTGACCTTGGTGCTCGGCCTGGCTGGGTGCGCCTCGACCGGTCATCGCTTCGACGCCTCGCGTCTGGCCCCGCTCACGCCGGGCGTGGCCACATTCAACGACGTCGCGAACGCCTTGGGCGCACCACCCACGCAAGTGTATCGCCAGACCGATGGCAGTTACACCGCGCGCTGGTCGCATAAAACGACCTTCGTCACCGACGGATTTTATGCGGGCCAGAGCGTGTCCCTGGCCTTCGGTGCCGACCACCGGCTGCGAAGGCTGGTGGACAGCAACAACATCCTGCTCGAACCCTGGGCGCGCACGCGGCTGTTGGGCTTGACGCCGCCAGCGCTGCCCGAGCGCCCGATGGCGGCGACGATACCGGGCACGTACAGCCCTTATGGTGCGACACCCGCGCCGGCTCAAATCGCACCTACGGTGCCGGCGAGTGCACCGCCAGCCGGCGTGCCGAATGCCGCGTCGGTTGCGCCTGGCTATCTACCAGACGCTGTATCCGTACAGACTTATCCGATCACGCCCTAAAAAGAAAAGGCAGATCGAAGCACGTGCGGGGCTCGACACCCCTGCCGATTCCCTCATAACACCAACCTGACCAGGGGAAGCCTCATGAACGACGCATTGGAGAACTTACCGACGAACGCAAACACTGCGGTTCGAAAGAAAAACCGGGCCGCCAAGCCACCGAGAGCCGAGACCCGCCGCCGCTTACGCGACGCGCGGGTGGGTACGCTTTTGTTGATGCTATTGGGCATGTTTGCGCTGACGATTGCTGCGGTGGGCGGTATGGCCGCGTATTTCTTGCAGCAGAACTTCGTTGCCGTGCAAGAACTGGGCGAGCTGACCGCACGCAGCAAACAGGTGCAGGACATTAACACCGATATGTTGCGTGCTCGCGCCGATATGCTGGTCGCCGCGCAGCTCAAGCAAGCGGGACAGATCGCAGAGGCGGTCACGCCCGTGAAGTCGGCGGTCGACCGCTTGGACAGCGTGCGCGAGCGCTTCTCGACATTTCAAAACGATATGCTGCAAGACGACGAAGGTCGGCAGCTGTCGATGAATATCGTCCGCCGCTATCGCGCCTATATCGACGACGGTGTGGACACCATGGTGGAGGCTTTGCGTAGCAACGACTACACCACCTTCTATATGGTCAACATGCAGTACGGCAATCCCCGTAGCGTTTCGTTTAGCGAAGCGATCGCCGCTTTCGGCATTTTTATCGAGCGTCGCCAAAGCGAGATCGAGGCCCGGGCCGAGCAAACCTTTTTCCTAGCGATCGCGGCGGTCGTCGGTGCTGTATTGCTGGCGGTAATCTTAATGGTGCTGGGGCGTTGGGTATTCGGCCGAATGGTCGTGCGGCCGTTGGTCGACGCAGGCAAGCATTTCGAACGTATCGCCGCGGGCGATCTGACAACGCGTATCGACAGTCGTGCGAATAACGAGATCGGCGCGCTCTACCAGGCCATGCGCCGCATGCAGGATAGCTTGTCCAAGACGGTGTATTCCGTTCGCCAGGGCATCGACGAGATCAATATCGGCGCTAACGAAATTGCGGCCGGCAATACCGATCTGTCCAGTCGTACCGAACAGCAGGCCGCGTCTCTGGAAGAAACTGCAGCCAGCATGGAAGAGCTGGCGTCGACGGTCAAACAGAACGCCGATAATGCCCGCCAGGCGAACAAATTGGCCGCCAATGCATCGGACGTCGCACGCCAAGGCGGTACGGTGGTGGCTGAAGTCGTGGGCACCATGCACGAAATTTCCTCCAGCTCGCGCAAGATCGCCGATATCGTCGGCGTCATCGACAGCATCGCTTTCCAGACCAATATTCTGGCTTTGAATGCTGCGGTCGAAGCCGCGCGTGCCGGCGAGCAGGGCAAGGGTTTTGCCGTCGTGGCGGCCGAAGTCCGATCCCTGGCGCAGCGCAGCGCGCAGGCCGCAAAAGAAATTAAAGGCTTGATCGAGGATTCGGTCTCCAAGGTGGGGCTGGGCTCGCAGCAAGTCGAGCGTGCCGGTGCCACGATGGAAGACATCGTTCAGTCGGTGCAACGCGTGACCGACATCATGGGCGAGATCTCTGCGGCCTCCGAGGAGCAGTCCAGCGGCATCGATCAGGTCAACCGCGCCGTTTCTCAGATGGACGAAGTGACCCAGCAGAACGCCTCCTTGGTGGAAGAGGCCGCAGCCGCTGCGCTATCCTTGACCGAACAGGCGCAGCGTCTGGCCGAGGCGGTGTCGGTGTTCAAACTAGGCAATCGCGAGGTTATCGATCCTCACTCGCCTCGGTTGGCCGACGACTATCGTGTGGCACCTTTGCTAGGAACGGTTTGAGCGTTTGGTTTTTCATGCTGCGCTAAAGTCCGAGCCGTTCGACCCCGGTGCATGGAAAACATCGGGGCGCATCGGGCTAAAACTAAAAAACCTGAATTCGGTTCATTACCGAATCCAGGTTTTTTTATTGAGGTCGGCTCAATCCACATCGCCCGATTTTCATGGTCGGGCGTTTGAGTCACGCTTACCGGAAATGAGGGTGGTCAATCATGCTTGCACCCGGACAGGCATTTTTCGAATCGACCCCGCCACAAGAGGAAGGCGGGCTATAGCTGAGCGTCACCCGCCAGCGCTTGCACCACCCGGGTCATCGCTTCCAGGCCGCCTCGGAACAGGGTTTCCATAAACGGCAGCATGTTGGGCAGGACGATCGCCAACAGAATCAGCCCAACCGTCAGCGTAATGGGAAAGCCGACCGAAAATACCGACAACTGGGGCGCTGCGCGGTTCAAGATACCCAGTGCCAGATTGATGCTCAAGAGGGCGGCGATCAGCGGCAGGGCCAATAGCAGATCCGACACGAACACTTGCGAGCCACGCTCGATAATGACCCCCCAGCCGTCAACCGACAAACGCAAAGGCGCAGCGGGCAGAAGGTCAAAGCTTTGTACCAACGTACCGAGCACTAGCAGGTGGCCATCGACCGCAACGAACACCAGCACCGCCAAAATGTTGAAAATGCGCGATAGAACGGCGGTCTGTGCGCCGGAGACGGGATCGAAAAAGGTCGCGAAAGACAAACCCATCTGCAAACCGACGAACTCGCCGGCGGTTTGCACGGCGGCGAATACCAGGCGCATCGTGAATCCCATGGCGATGCCGATCAGCACCTGCTGAGTCAGAATCATCAAGCCGGTGTAGGACGACACAGGAATATCGATGGGAATATTCAGCGTAGGGCTGATGGCCACTGTCAGCACGAAAGCCAGACCGACCTTGGCCTGCCGCGGAATGGTCGATTCGCCGAATAGCGGCGCGGTGCCCAGAAGCGCCAGAATACGGGCGAATGGCCAGATGAACTGCGCCAACCAGGCGTTCATCTGCGCGTCAGTCAGCGACAGCATGACGGGATCAATTCACGAGCGTTGGGATAGACTGGATCATCTCGCGCAGGTAATCCACCATGGTGCCCATCAGCCACGGACCGGTCAGCACCAGAATGCCGCACAAAGCCAGCAACTTAGGGATGAACGACAGCGTCATCTCGTTGATCTGGGTCGCGGCTTGAAAGATACTGACCACCAGACCGACGATCAAGACCACCAATAGCGCGGGCGCAGCAACCGTCAGCGCGATTTTCATCGCCTGGTACGACAGCGTCATAACGGCTTCTGGATTCATTCGCCCGCTCCCGCTATTGGTAGAAGCTTTGGGCCAATGAGCCCATCAGCAGATTCCAGCCGTCGGCCAGCACGAACAGCATCAGCTTGAATGGCAAGGCCACCGTGGCCGGGGGCACCATCATCATACCGAGTGACATCAGCACGCTGGCCACGATCAGGTCGATGATTAAGAATGGAATGAAAATGGTGAAGCCGATCTGGAAGGCCGTCTTCAATTCGCTCGTAATGAAAGCCGGTACCAGAATGCGCAGGGGTGTCTGATCCGGCGATTGGATCTCGGCCAGATTGGCGAGGTTGGCAAACAGCGCCAGGTCGTTTTCGCGCGTTTGTCGCAGCATGAAACCGTGCATCGGCGTGGCGGCGCGCTGTAAGGCGGCTTCGAACGTAATGCTGCCTTCGGTCAGCGGCAGATAAGCTTCGGTATAGATCTGATCGAAAATCGGACCCATGGTGAAAAACGTCAGAAACAAAGCCAGGCCGATCAGCACGTGGTTGGGCGGCGACATGGCCGTGCCCAGGGCACTGCGCAACAGACCCAGCACGATGATGATGCGCGTGAATCCCGTCATCATCAACAACGCCGCCGGCAGAAACGACAGCGAGGTCATCAGCAGCAGCGTCTGGACGTTCAGCGAATAGGTCTCGCCGCCGCCCGCAACGGGGGTCGCGGTAATCGCCGGAATGGTGGCCTGCGCCCATCCGGCGCTCGGCCAGCTCAAACCGACGGTCAAGAGCACGAGCAGGGCGGTCGCCAGCGGACCTGCGCCACGCAGGCGTACAAAAAAGTGAAATACCATTGGCGTCAGCCTTGTCCGCGCGCGCGGGACAGAAGGTCGGCAAAGGTTTGTGCGGTGCGTGCCGACGGCTTGCGCGGCGCGTCGGTCGGCGTGCCGGTGTCCTCGCCCGCCGGCAGCGGGCTAGACGTGGGAGCCGCCTGGCTATGCAACAAGGTCATCTGACCTGCGCTGACGCCCACCACCAGCCAGGTACCGTCGAGCTCGATCAGGCTGATCTTGTGGCGGGGGCCCATTCGCAAGGCTTCGACTTCGCGCAGGTGCCGGTGCTGACGCAGCGGTCCCAGCCCGGCACGTCGCATTACCCAAGCGCCGCCCAGGATCAGGCCGACGACGATCAGTAGCCCGATACCCATGCGCAGCAGTGCGTCGGCCGGCATGATCTTAGCGACGGCTGTTCAAGCGATTCAGCCGCTCGGACGGCGTGATGATGTCGGTCAGGCGAATGCCGTACTTGTCTTCCACCACGACCACTTCGCCTTGAGCGATCAGGTAGCCGTTGACGTAGATGTCCATCGGTTCGCCTGCCAGACCATCGAGCTCGACCACCGAGCCCTGGCCAAGTTGCAGCAGGTTCTTGATGGTGAGCTGGGTGCGACCCAGTTCGACCGTCAGTCGCACCGGCACGTCCATGATCATGTCGATGTCGTTACCCGTGCCACTGCCTTGGTTACCGAGTGGTTTGAAGACGCCTGCCGCGGGTTTGGCAGGTAAGGCAGCAGCGGGTGCTGCCTCGGTTGCCGACGCGCTCGCTTGCTCGGCCAAGGCGTCGGCCCAGGGATCGGCTTCTTCAGCGGCGGGCGCGGCGGCGCTTTGCTCGGCCATGGCGGCTGCCCAGTCGTCACCGTCGGCCGGTACAGCTTGTGCGGGTGCCGCGCTTGCGGCGCCGGGTAGGGTTTGATCGTCGCCTTGATCGGGCGTGGAGGGGGAGGATTTCTTCGTGGTCATGATGAAGTGAATTCGCTGGCGTCGGGTTCGTAGGGATCGAGCATGTTATTGACCCGCAAGGCGTATTGTCCGTCGGCAAGACCGTATTCGCAATGCATCAACGGCACGCCGTCGACATTGGCCTCGACCGTCTCGGGAATGTCGATCGGCAGGATGTCGCCGGCTTTCAAGCGGACGAGCTTGCCCAGGCTGAGATCGATCTCGGCGAACGTCGCCGACAGATTCACGGTGGCACCGCGCACCTGTTTGGTCAGGCTGCGCGCCCAACGCTGGTCTACCGCTTCCAAAGTGGCTTCTTGCAACGGACGAGTCAGCAAATCGCGCACCGGCTCGATCATCGAGTAGGGCAGGCAGATGTTGAGATCGCCGCCGGTCGCACCGAACTCGATATGGAACGAGGTGACGACGACGACTTCGTTGTTGCCGGTGATGCTGGCGAATTTGGTGTGCATTTCGGAACGCACGTAGTCGAACGTGACCGGATAAACCGGTTCCCACGACTTGCCGTAGCTTTCCAGCGTCAAGGTCAGCAAGCGTTGGATGATGCGCTGTTCGGTGGTCGTGAAATCGCGGCCTTCGACACGGGTGTGGTATCTGCCATCGCCCCCGAACAGGCTGTCGATGACCAGAAACACCAGATTAGGATCGTAGGCGAACAAGGCAGTGCCGCGCAGCGGTTTCATCTGCACCATGTTCAGGTTGCTGGGCACCGGCAGATTGCGCTCGAAATCGGCGTATTTCAGGATGCGGATCGGGCCGACGCTGATGTCGGCACTGCGGCGCATGAAATTCAGCATCGACTGGCGCATGTGACGAGCGAAGCGCTCGTTGATGAGCTCCAGCGTCTGCATGCGCCTGCGAACCACCCGGTCGGGCGAACTCAGATCGTAGGGACGGATCGAGTCGCTGCTCGGACCGATGACGGGCGCATTCGAGTCCTCGCCCGTGACGTTGGCCAATAGCGCATCGACCTCGTCTTGCGAGAGTATCGCTTCATACGCCATGATTACTGGACCACGAACTCTGTGAACAGGACGTCGCGTACCGATTGGCCCTCGTTCAGGGGCTTGAACGGCTCGGCTAAGGCGGTGCGGACGGCTTCGGCCAGATCCGTTTTACCTTTGAGCGTAATGATGGCGTCAGGCGATTGATTCGACAACACCATCAAGACGCGGCTGCGAACTTCGGGCATGTAGCGCTCGATCCTCGCGCGCGAAGCGTCGTCGTCCATGCGCAAGGTCAGTTTCATGTGAACCATGCGTTCGATATTACTGTTTTGCAGGGTGACCGTGAAGGCATCCAGACCCAGGAAAATCGGTGGTGGTGGGGGCATGTTGGGCGCGACCACAGGGCGAACCGGTGTGCCGCCCGCTGTTGCAGGGGTGTCCGCGGCAGCGGCCTGTTGGGTCTGGCTGGTCCACAGCCAGGTCGTCGCGGCACTTGCCGCAGCGACGGCGATCAGCGCCAGGACGCTCAGCAGGGGGCGGACAAGGCGGGCTGCGCCGGTAGCTCGTTTAGGCATGGCGTTGCGCGCTGCAATAGGAGGAAGGGGTGAAGTCGCCATAAATATGCAGTAGCCGGCAAAGGAAATGGTGGCGGACGAGGCGTGTGATGCTGTGAATTGTGCCGTAAGGTGCGAGCGAGCTGTGCGCCAATAAACGGCATTTCTGACGGTCAACTCGCTCGATTGGGCCGATCTCAGGCAAAGACATCGACCAAGCCCATGCCGGTGCGAGCGATAACGGGGGCGGAACCTTCCAGCTTATCGTCGGTGCCCTCAACGTTCTGGCCCTGTCCCTTGCCCGATCCGGACGCGGCCTGTCGATGTCGATCGTGAACGTCCTGGTCGCCCACATGGGCGTTACCCAGCGACAAGCCGGCATCGGTCAGCGCGGCTTGCAATTGAGGCAGAGCTTGCTCCAATGCGTGTCGGACCGACGCATGGGCGCTGGCGAAGGAGGCGCTCGTGACGCCATCGGCGATCGTCAACGCGATGCGCAGCGGACCCAGTTCCGGCGGATCCAGGCGCAGTTCTGCTTTGAGATCACCCGACTGCATGTCCTTCGTCCAGGCCACCACCTGCTCGCTCACCGCCTGACCCCATTGGGCGTGATGGACCGGTACGGGCAAGGTGGCGCGCGCGACGATGTCGGTGGCGACTTCACGCAGAGTTTGATGGAACACCGGCATCTGTTCGTGCGGGGCAGCCACCGACTCGCGGGCCAAGGCCAGATCGGCCGGCGTGCCGACCCGAGCCGTATCGCCCAGCGTGGCATCGGCGGCTTCGCGTGCAGCGGTTTTTGATAGGACCGCCAGCGCCTGTTGCAAGGGCGAGGGCAGTATGACGCCTTCGCGTTCGCTCGCGCGGGCGGCGGTGTCGGCAGTCGCCATCCGTTCGGGTTTCGACACCGCGGCACCCGTCGGTTTGTTGGCGGTCGAGGCAGCGCTGACTGGTGCGTTCGAGGTCGACAGTGCCTGCGTGTTCAAAACGAAACGGCCCGCGTCCGCATCCGATCGATGATCGTCGTGCAGCTGATTGTGGCCCGGGCGCTCGACCGAGGCGTCGTCGGTGGCCCGAAGCCGCGCAGCGACTTCTTTGCCCGTCGCGTGTTGAAGACGCGATGGGCCGTTCTGGGCAGTATCCGTGGCGGGTGGCGAGGCAGTGGCTTGACGCTGCGCCAGCGTGTGTTGCGCCCACACCAGCGCTTGAGCGGCCAATTCGGCCGCCGGCAGGCTTGCGCCTTCGATCGCGGGTTCGTCCGAATGATCGGTCCCGTCAGCCAAGTTGCGAGCCGGGTCGGTCGCCGGCAGTTTTGCGTGAGGGGCCGACTTCGCTTCCGTGTGGCGGCCGCCGGGCTGAGCGCCATGTGTCTGGGTGCTGGCTTGCATCGCTTGAGCGAAACTGGGCGTATCCGCAGTGTCGGCGGCAGCGGAGGGCGTAGAGCCGTTAGCGGCTGGCGAGGTTTTGGGGGCGGACAGGACGGCGGGCATAGTGACGGTCATAGTCGATTCAGAAAGCGTTAGCCAGGCGCATTGCACTGCGGCCGGCAAATTCATCGGTGACACGCTGTTCGCGGCGCGCCTCGACGGCCTGGCGGGCGCGGCGGTCGCGCACCAGCAATGCGTCGAAGGCATTATGTTTGCGTTGCGCGTGTTGCCATTGTTCGCGACACGCGGCCAGATCTTCGTCGGCACGTACCAGCACGTCGCGCTGCTGCTGCAAAGCACTGTCCAGAGTCGAAATGAAGCGTTGATAATTTTGGCAATCGGACGACGCCATACCCTGCGCCATCATGTTTTGCAGCCGCAAGAGATAATCTTGACGGTAGTCCAGCAGCATGTCCAGTTGACGCTGCGCGTTAGCTCGCATGGTTGTCATGGCGCCCAGTCGTTGGGTTGCGGCATCGACCGCCTCCCGGGCCAGTTCCAGCAGGGTATCGAATGGCAAAGTGCTAGCCATGTGGGCCTCCACGTAAGGTGCCGTGCAGTTGGTTGATGGCCTGGGCGTAGTCGACACTTTCGCCGATGGGCTGCTGCAGATACGCTTCCAAGCGGGGGTAGCGGGCAATCGCATCGTCTAGGGCGTGATCGTTGCCCGGTGCATAGGCGCCCACTGCGATCAGGTCGCGGTTGCGTTGGTACATGGACACGTTGCGCTTGAAGCGGCGCACGTGTTCGAACTGTTCGGTGGTGATCAGGCTGGTCATCGCGCGCGAGATCGAGGCTTCGATGTCTATGGCCGGGTAATGGCCCGCCTCGGCCAAGTGGCGCGACAGCACGACGTGGCCGTCCAGAATCGCACGTGCCGAATCGGCGATCGGATCTTGTTGATCGTCGCCCTCGGCCAGCACCGTGTAAAAACCGGTGATCGAGCCTGCGCGTCGGCCGTTCGGACCGGGTGCGCCGTTGCCGGCACGCTCGACTAAGGCCGGCAATCTGGCGAATACCGAGGGCGGATAGCCTTTGGTTGCAGGCGGCTCGCCGATGGCCAAGGCGATCTCGCGTTGCGCCATGGCATAGCGGGTTAGCGAATCCATGATCAGCAGAACATCCAGTCCTTGATCGCGGAAATGTTCGGCGATACGCGTGGCATAGGCGGCACCTTGCAGGCGCAACAGGGCCGAGACGTCGGCAGGCGCAGCGACGACGACCGAGCGCGCCAGACCCTCGGGTCCGAGGTTGTGTTCGATGAATTCCTTGACTTCGCGGCCACGTTCGCCGATCAGGCCCACGACGATGACGTCGGCACGGGTATAGCGCGCCATCATGCCCAGCAGCACGCTCTTACCTACACCCGATCCGGCGAACAGACCCATTCGCTGGCCTCGTCCAACGGTCAGCAAACCGTTAATCGCGCGCACACCCACATCCAACACGGTATCGATCGGTGCGCGCGAGAGCGGATTGAGGGGTTGTGCCGTCAACGGCGCGCGTTCGGCGTCCACCAGAGGGCCGAGACCGTCGAGCGGGCGGCCTGCGCCGTCCAGCACGCGGCCCAGCAGGGCGTTGCCGACCGGTAAGTGACGGCCCAGTTGCGGCTTGGCGCTGCCGTTGAGTACGGTGGTGGTCGGCAGCTTGATGCGCCGTTGCAAGGGCGGTTCGCCCGAGACCACCCGGGCCCCCGGTGGCAAGCCCGAAATATCGGTCTGCGGCATCAAATACAAAGTGTCGCCGTCGAAGCCGACCACTTCGGCATCGGCCCAATGGTCGTGGCCGGGTGCGATTTCGATTCGAACGGCTGCGCCGACCGGTAAACGCAAGCCCGTGGCATGTAATACCAGTCCGGTGGCGCGCGTGACGCGCCCGGACATCTGCCAAGGTTGCGTGCCACTGCTGCGGATCAACGCGATCTGCAACTGAGTGCGCCAACGATCCAGCGCATCGACGGCCGGCACCGCCGGCAAACCGTCGGCAACGGAATGAGCAGGCGTATCGTCGTGATGCGCCAGCGTGTTCATGGCGTGGCTTCCCAGGCGCTTTCGCGAGCGAGGCTGGCGGCCACGCGCTGCCAACGCGTTTGCACGGTAGCGTCGATGGCGCCAAAGGGCGTTTCTGCGCGGCAGCCACCGGGCAACAGGGTGTCGTCGGCGAACAAGCGCCAGCCGGCTAGGGGATGCTCGGCGCTCAAATGGGTTTCGACCAGCGCGATATCGCTGGTATGCAGCCAGATCTTCAGGCTCGGTGTGCCAGCCGGCAGGGTGTGCAGAATTTCGTCCACCACGCCGCAGACAACGCTGGCATTTTGCGTCAATTCGCGACGTACGACCTGGCGGGCAATATCCAAGGCCAGATCGATCAGGGCGTCGCCGAGTTGTTCTTCGATGGCGCCGATCTGCTGGGCGCTCTTGTCGAGCAAGGCGCGCAGACGTTCGCGCTCGGCCTGCGCGTCGGCGCGGCCGGCTTGCAAGCCTTCTTCATGGCCTCGTGCGCGACCTTCGGCCAAGCCGGTTTCGTGGCCCGCCGCATGACCCACGGGTTCGCCCGCGGCAAAACCTTCCCGATGGCCGGCCGCCCAGCCCGCTGTGCGAGCCTGGGCCTGTGCGGCGTCTATTTGCGCCGCGATTTCAGCGGCGTCTGGTACGGTCTCGACCGGCGTCTCTTCGGTTTCGGACCCCGTGCCATCGTCAAACGTCGACATGCTCCAGCGCCGCCACGGCGTGGCGCCGGATCGTTGCGCGCGGGCGTGTCGTTCAGACATACGAATCGTCGCCCGAGGCGCCAAGTTCGATCTGACCGCTTTCGGCCAGGCGGCGCGCCGCCTGCAGAATCTTCTTCTGCTCGGCCTCGACCTTCGACATCCGGATCGGGCCTTGCGCGCTCAAGTCTTCGCGCAGAGTCTCGGCCGCACGGCTGGACATGCTGCGCAGGAACTTGTCGCGCAATTCGTCGCTCGCCCCCTTCAATGCGATCATGAGCGAGTCGTTGTCGATTTCTTTCAGCAGCAGCTGGATGTGGCGGTCCTCGATGTCGATCAGGTTGGCGAACACGAACATTTCGTCCAGGATCTTCTGTGCCAGGTCGCCGTCGCGTTCGCGCAGGCTGGCCACCACGGCCTCTTCCTGCTGAGCGTTCATCATGTTCAGAATCTCGGCTGCCGTGCGTACGCCACCCATCTTGCTGCGCTTGGCGCCTTGACCAGCCAGCACGTTGTTCAGCACGTCGGTGAGTTCGCTCAGGGCGGCAGGCTGCACGCCACCGAAGGTCGCGATACGCAGCATCACATCGTTGCGCAGACGCTCGGCCAGCAAAGCCAGCACGCCTGCGGCACGATCGCGTTCGAGATGCACCAGGATGGTCGCGATGATCTGCGGATGCTCGTCGCCGATCAGCTCGGCCACGGTGGCCGGATCCAGCCAGTTCAAGGCGTCGATGCCGCTGGAGTTGTCGCCGGCTTCCAGAATGTCTTCGATCAGACCGGCAGCGCGGTCGCTACCCAGCGCCTTGGTCAACACGCCGCGGATGTAGTCGTCCGAACCCAGCGTGACCGCAACGAACTGATCCGACTCCTGCCGGAAGTCTTCGAGTACCTGACTGACGTCTTCGCGGGTGGCTTGTTTCAGGCCTGCCATGGCCGCGCCGAACTGCTGCACTTCGCGTGCGCTCAGGTATTTGAACACTTCCGCGGCGGCATCTTCGCCCAGCGACATCATCAGGATGGCGCTGCGGGTTATTCCGTCCATTGGTTTATCTCTCATCTTGGCTCATCCAAGTGCGCAGGACCATCGCAACGGCGCGCGGATCCTTGAGCGCCATTTCGCGGGCGCGCTGGAGGTTTTCTTCGTAACGGCTCTGGGCGCTCAGGCGGGCTTGATCCATGGCTTGACGCTGGTTTTCGGCACGTTCCATCTCGGCGACGACCGGGTCGAGCGGCGGATCGACGTAGCGATTCCAGATCGGGCGGAGCAACTTGAACCAGATCCACAGACCGAACAGCAGCAAGCCGATCGCCCACAATGCCGACTTGGCCAGATCGATCAGACGCGTGTCCTCGTACCAGGGCAGGGCCGGCACGGCAGTGTTGAAGGCGCTGTTGACGAGGTTGAGCGAGTCGCCGCGCGCTTCGGAATAACCCATGGCTTCGCGTGCGAGGTTGGTCAGCTGAGTGATGGTTTCGGCGGGCAATGCAGCCAGCTCGCCTTTGTCGTTCGGGGCAAAGTTGACGACCACGGCGACCGACATCCGCTTCACGCCACCCACGGGCAGCTTGATATGGCTAATGGTGCGATCGAGTTCGTAGTTTGTGGTGTTGTCGTTGCGCTGCGAGCCGGATCCGCCGGTCTGACCCGCCCCGCCGGCCGTACCTGCGGTCGGCCCGGCTTGCTGAGCGTTGGCCTGGGGATTTTGACCGGGCTGCGCGCCTTGCGGATTCTGTCCCGGGGGCTGCGCGGGCGGGTTGGCGATAGGCGCTTGCGCGTTGGCCGGTGCCTGGTTGGTCAGTGCGCCGGGCACGCCCTGGGCACCGGCACCGGCAGCGGTCGCCGAATTGCTGGTCTGCTGGCTGCGCACGGCAGCTTGACCGGGTTGCTGATTGGGACGATAGACTTCCTGCGTCTCTTCGCGCTGGGAGAAATCGACTTCTGCGTTGACTTGCGCATGCACGTTGCCCGGTCCCACCAAGGGCGTCAGGATAGCGACAATACGCTCGACCGTGCGTTGTTCGAGGTCGCGGATATGACGAGTCTGATCGGCATCGATGCCGCGGCCATCGCCACCGGGCGAGGACAGCAGGCGACCGGTCTGATCGACCACCGACACGTTTTCGGCCTTCAGTTCGGGCACGCTGGAAGACAGCAGCCAGGAAATGGCGCTGACCTGCGAATCGCTCAGCGAACGGCCTGGATACATATTGAGCAGTACCGAAGCGGTAGGGGCCTGGCGTTCGCGTACAAACAAGGACTGACGCGGAATGGCCAAATGCACTCGTGCTGTCTGAACCGGATTCAAGGCTTCGATCGAGCGCGCCAGTTCGCCTTCCAGCGCGCGCTGGTAGCTGACCTGTTCGGCAAACTGGCTGGCACCGAATCGCGGAGTATCCAACAACTCGAAGCCGGCGGCCCCACCGCGTGGCAAACCCTGCGAGGCCAGTTGCATCCGCGTGTTGAACACCTTGTCGGCCGGCACCAGCAGCGCGGTGCCGGTCTCGTTGAACCGATGCGGCACGTTCATTTGCGTCAACGCGGTGACGATGGCACCGCCGTCCCGGTCTTGCAGATTGGAGAAGAGGACTTTGTAGTCGGGTTCTCGGCTCCACATCGCCACGACGGCGATAAAGGCGACTATCGCCGCCGCGGCAGCAAGCAATAGAGGCGTAGGCACTTTGCCCAAGCGTCCGAGTATAGGGAAGCGCGCAACGAGGGGCTGCATTCTGGAAGCGACGGCGTTCATGAGGATAGGCCGGGGGGAACAACACCGCACTTGGCGGGACGCGAGGTCTTAAAGGACGACATGCAACAGGACCGCAGATCAGGATGCTGGCATTATTGGCCGTACGGCCCTGCTTCTAAGCCCGGAAAAGCCCGAGTTTTTGACGTTAGTTGTGACCTATGCACACGCAGCACCTTCGGTAGCCTTGCAACATTCGCTAACTTTGGTCTACGAGCGCACAAATGAGTATTGCCGGTATAGAAAGCATGTTGAGCAGCATGCGAGCCGCCGTTCAGGCTGCACAAGGCCCCGATGCGGCACTGCCTGCCGGTCGCCTGGGTGGCATGGCCGATGGCAACGGACCCGTCAGTTTTGCAGCAGAATTGCAACGTTCCCTGGCTAACGTCTCCGCTGTGCAGAAACACGCCGGGCTGCAAGCCCAACGCTTCGATCTGGGCGATCCCGATGTCTCGCTGAACGACGTGATGATCGATATGCAAAAGAGCACGCTGGGCTTTCAGATGTCGGTCCAGGTGCGCAACAAGTTAGTTGCCGCCTATAAGGAAATCTCCTCGATGTCGATGTAGTTCCGTTCGATTTATGCCAAAATGACGCCAGTGCGGCAGGCTTCGAATTCACTGCGCAAATAATTTCGGTATTCGATGCTCGACACTTTTACGTTGCTCGTTATAGCCATCCTCCAGTTCGAGGTGATCGGCTTCGCATTGCTCCTAGGCTGGTCGGTGTCGCGCCGTGCGCGCGGCATTCTAGGCGTGAGCGGCGGCGCGATGATTCTAGGTGCCCTGGCGCTTTTGCCGCTGTGGTATTTCTGGAATCGCGGCGAGCTTTACCTTCCGCAGATCAACACCGCGCTGGTGCTGTTGATGGTCGTCGTGCCCTGCGCGATTATCGGAATGCTGGCTTATGCGCTGGTACGGGCTGAAACCCTGCTACGTGCCGCCCGGTTGATGCGCAGCGGCACCTCGATTACCGCTTTGTCCGATGTGGCCGAAGCCGAAGACATCGAAGACGATTTGCGTGCCGCCATGCAGGATCCCGGCCAGCTCTACGTCTTGTACCAACCCATCCACCGCGCCAGCGATCGCAGCCTCGTCGGATTCGAGGCCCTGGTGCGATGGAACCATCCGCAAAAGGGGCTGATCGGCCCCATGCAGTTCATTTCCGTGGCCGAGCAGACTCAACTCATCGTCCCCTTGGGCGCATGGGTGCTGGAGACCGCTTGCGTTGAGGCCGCCCGCTGGCCCGAGCCCCTTTATATTTCCGTCAACTTGTCACCCGTCCAGTTGGAACGTGTTGGCTTGGTGCGTGACATTCAGGCCACGTTGACCCGTTCCGGGCTGCCGGCCGAACGTCTCGAACTCGAAGTGACCGAAGGCGTCATGGTGGCCGCCGAGGGAGGCGAGATTTCGCGTTTGGCCGAGTTGCGCCGCAGTGGCGTGAAAGTGGCCATCGACGACTTCGGCACGGGCTATTCCAGCCTGGGTTATTTGCGTCAGATGCCGTTCGACACCATCAAGATCGATCGATCGTTCGTTCGAAATCTGGAAAGCGATTCGAGTGCTCAGGCGATCGTCGGTACCATCGTCGAACTCTCGCGTAGATTGGAATGCCATATCGTGGCCGAAGGCGTCGAAACCGAAGCGCAATATGCCATTTTGGATGGGTTGAACTGCCATCGGGTGCAAGGATGGTTGCTGGGTAAACCCATGTCGGCAGAGGATATTTTCAAGACGTACTGGCCCGTGCCCGATCCGCTTGCGTTGAATTCGCCCTGGCAGGCGCCCGGCATGGCTTGACGTCAGGCAGCAGGACGCGACGCCGATCAGCAAACAGGGCCGCAATCGCGGCCCTGTTTCGTTGATGTCTGGTGTCGACTAGTGCGAGGTATTGCCGCGCGCACTGCGCATCTTCTCCAGACGCCACACCATTTGCTGCAACCAGACTTCGTCGCGCGCCGTCAGGCTGACGATGGTCGCACCGATGTGCGACTCCAAATTTTTCGCCGGGGTTCTGGTCGAGGCGATTCCCCCGACGTTTGGGGCGGCCGCTGCCGCCTGGGCGTCGTGCGATTCGTTATTTTCGGCATCGGCAATGCCGTGATCCGATGTGTTGCCGTTGATGGCGTAGGTATTGCGTATATCCAGGTCGAGCACAATGCTGCCCAGATCGCCGAATTGCAGCGTCACGTTGCGTAGGAGATCGCCGCGGCGGGGCAGGGCCGATACGGGTAGCGTGCTGCGTAAACCTACACCTTCGATCGAAATGTCACGCACCGAACAGACGGTGTTTGTAGGCGCATCGGGCAATTGCCAGCTGGCCAGGCATTCCACGGGTGATTGCGCCAGCGACGCGCGGAACATCTTGCGGCGTTGCACCCGCGACATCCGTTCGGGAATGGGCGAGAACAAGGCGGCGCTGCCGTCTTCGAACGTGACCGACTCGGGCCGGGGAACACGGAAGTGGATGCGCACGCCGCCGTAGCCCGTGGCGACAAAATGAAAGACGCCACCGGTTAGCATATCGGTCATGTTTTGACGGGCGTAGGTGGTGCCCGCGTAGTCGCGCAGGCGCCAGAAGAAATAGCCGGTTTGCCGATCGATACCCAGGATGACCGCAGCCACCTCGCGATCGGCGGTGTCGCGCACGACAATATGAGTATCCGGGTGAGTCAACTCGAACAGCGCGGCGCGAATGTCGTCGGCGCGGACCAGCAAAAATTCGTTTTGATGGTTATCCATCGAAGTCAGTCAACCTTAAGCAGCGGATCGTCGCGGTGCGACGCATCCAATTGGTACAGCCATCCAAGCAACTCGGCGACAGCGGTATATAACGCTGGCGGGATATGTCGGTCGATATCGATGTGCATCAGCACGGCCACCAATTCTGGCGAGTCATGGACAAATAGTCCATGGGTTTGTGCGGTACGAATAATGGTTTCTGCAACGTCGCCGTAGCCCTTGGCCAACACTTTGGGCGCAGGCTCGCTGGGGTCGTAGCGTAAGGCGACGGCTGCGCGGCGTGGCGTTTTGTCGTTATCCGGCGCTACGATCGGGCTGGCGGCTGCGGCGCCTGATGTGTCGGACGGATTCATGCGCGCTCCGTAGCGTCGGCGATGGTGGCGCCCGTGACGGCGATATCGGCCAACAAGCCCGAGGCCCGCAGACGCGCCGTAAGTGCTTTTTTCTGATCGTTCAGCTCTGCTGCGGCATTGTCCGCTTGCATGCGTACCGATAGCTGTTGACCTGCGCCCGATAGCGCGATCTCGACGATGCCCAGTCGCGGCAGGGTGAGCGTCAGGGTGCTGCGCCACGGGCGAGCGTCGTCCTGCGGCTCACTCGCCTCGTCGCCAGATATGCGCCAGTCCATGGGGGCACCGTCCCAAGCCTCGCCGCGCCAGCACAGCTCCTGGGTCGCCAGCGCTTCGAGTTGGAGGCGCACAAGCGCATCCTGGGACGGCAAGAGGGCAGCGGGCGGCGCGTTCGTCTGTGCCGAATGAGGCGACGGCGTGGTCTCGGCGCGCGTCGGCGCGGTCGACGAAACACCGGACGGAGACGCCGTGACGGCCTCACCGCTGGGATTCGATCCAGGACCTGAGCCAATGCCTGAGTGACCCGATCCAGTCCTGGCCGATCCAGGCGAGCGGGCGTGCGCTGCCGCCCATCTGGCCTGCGGTTCGGCGCGCAGCTGATGAATATCGCGTCGACCGAATGCCAGTTCGGCCAAGTGCCGCTCATAGAAGAGCCCACTGGTCTCGATCGTGTGCTTCAGATGCGCCGCCAGAGGAGCGGTAGACCTCTCGCCGCTCGCGTTTTCCATCAGCGGCTGAGCCCCCCGCAGCGTCTGGCCGTCCAGGTTGGAATCGGCCAGAAGCGTGTTGATCAGGCGCGCCGTTTGGCCCAGCACGGTGGGGGCCGAAGGCGTGCCGCCCGCTAGTAATTGGGGCGTGCGTAGCACACCGTCTACAGTCGTAGCGGCTCGCGTATCGCGCCCCCGTGCAACGGCCTGTCCGCGACGTCCGTCGTCTATCGAATCGGTTTCATCGGACAAATCGACTGTGTCGGGAGACGCGAGCGGATCCGATAAGGGTAGGGGGGAGCGCCCGATCGCAGCCAATCGCGCCTGAGGCACGGCAGCAGGCTTCAGTAGCGACGCGGTGTCTTCGGCGGGTGTCGGCTTGCGCTGACTGTCTTCGGTGGCGGGTGGGCGCTGTGCCGCGCCCGGTCCGGTCACTGCATCGCGACGAAGACCGCTGACCATATGCGGATGGGAGGCGACGGCGTGCCCCAGCACGGCATCGAGTCGCTGAATCAGCAACGTGCCTAGAGAGGTGCCGCCGCTCATGGGGAAGTCGTTTCCAGGCCAAATGCACCGGGCAAAGTACCGGTGGCGCCCATGAGACGGTCCAGCTGGGCATCGGCGGGCAGGACCAGCCGGCGAATACGTGCATCGTTATCGATAATGCGCAGCAGCAGACGATAACGAAGCTCTTTCTCTTCGTTGGTCAGCGACTCGCTGCGATTGACATTGCGCAAGGCTTCCAGAGACTCGGTATAACGCCGCCCCAGCGCGAGCAGGGTCAGCCAGGCTTTCTCTTGCGCGGCAGTAAGCATCTGATCCGACAGGTCGGACAGCAGGAGATAGTGCTGTACCAGCGAATCTGGGCGCGGCACGTTCATGGGAGTCTTCAGAAAGAGCTTGGTAGATGCCGACTCAACCCAGCGCAGCGGTCTTATCGACCGATGTGCGCCAGCCTTCCTCGATATTGGCCAGCAGCGCGTCGGCGTGATCCAGCTGCGCGCGATCGGCACGCAGATTGGCCGCTAGAAGCGTGCGAATGACATACTCGTACAGCCGCTCCAGATTGGCGGCCAACTCGCCGCCCGTTTTCAAGTCCAAGGCCGCCCGCAAGCCTTCGTCGACGATCCGTATTGCCTTGGAGATGGCTGCGCCACGCTCGGCGATACGGTTGTTGTCCAAGTGAATGCGCGCCTTGGCGATCGCCGCCCGTGCGCCGGCCAGCAGCAAGGTGATCAGGCGCTCGGGACGTGCGCTCATCACCTCGGTTTCCAGGCCGACGGTAGCGTAACTTTGTATAGCCTTTAGGCTGGAGCGGCGGGAATAGGTCATTTCTTCTTCGAGTTGGCCATCGATTCGAACTGCTGGGTCAGATAGTTCTGGGTCGATTCCATAGTCGCCAGGGTGCGGCTCAATGCCGTGAATTGAGTCTCGTAGTTTTTCATGGTCTGCGCGATCCGCATTTCAAGCGCTTCGTATTGATCGACCTGGTTCGCGGCCAAATCCTCTAGCGATTTAACGCGCGACGCGATCGATCCCTTGAGCGCACCGCCATCGCCAAGAATGTTTTTTATGGCGCCATCCATGCGTTCGGACAAGCCGCCTGGGCCAGAAAAAATCCTGGCGACGTCTGCAGGGGCATCCGTCAGGGCTTTCTCGAGCTTGGCGGTATCGAGTGTCAAAGCACCCGTGGTCGGATTGGTGGTGATACCGACTTGAGCCATCGAGCGCAGATCACCTTCGGCCACCGAAAAGCGCAGCGCGCCCGAGATCGAGGTCTGCGCACCGCGCGCAACCGAGTCGCCCGTGAGCGGAGCGCCGGTTTGCGTTGCGGCGTCATAAGCCGTAAGGCTCTTGATGCTGGTCAACATGGCATTGTAGGCCGTCACGAAGGCACTGACTGCGGTTGTGGCCACGGTGTTGTCAGCGGCCAGATCGAGCGTGCCAGCGGCACCTCCCGCGCTGGTCAGCGTCAGCGACACATTGTCGATCAAGCCGGTGACGGTGTTCGAGGCGCTCTTGGCGGCAATACCGTTGATGGTGAGTTCGGCATCTGCGCCTGCGGCGGTCTGGATCATGACCGATGCCTGGCCATCCGAAATGTCGGCGCTATAGGCGATCGTGTCGTTCAAGGCATCATTGCCGGCGACAGCGATGCTGGTCACGGCCGCTTCGGCGCCCGATTTTTTGGCGCTGAACATCAGGAAGTTGTGGCCTTGACCGTCGTTGACGACGGTGGCACGCACGCCTACCTTGTCGTTGCCGTTGATGGCCTCGGCGACGCCTTCGAGCGAGGTGTCCTCGCCCAAGGCGATGGAAACCGGCGTCGCGCCGTCGGCAGTGGCGATGGTCAGCGTGCCGGTCTCGTCGGCACCGCCAATCTTGGCCTTACGGTCGGCCACGGCCTCGGTGCGCAGGACCTGGCTCGTCGCTAAGTTGTCTACTTTGATCTGATAGCTACCGGCGACCGCGCCACTCGCTGGCGTGGCGGTAAAGCCAGAGCCGGTTACGGTTGGCTTCATTGTGCCGAACGCATCGGCCTTGCCCAGGGCAACTGCGGCATTTTTCACATTGGAGACGATGTTGCGCAAAGACGTCATCGCGCTCAAGGTCGTTTGCGTATCCTTTTGCTTCTGGGCCATACGCGCCAGAGGCTGCTCTTCATAGCCACGCAATTGGTTTAGCAGACCCGAGAGGTCGAATTTGCTGCTGCCGACACCGGGTGAGGAAATGGTTGCCATGTGTAAGTATCCTTTAACCTGCACTATTGTGACCGACGTCCCGAGCGAGCATTCGCTGGGGTAAGCCCGCCTTATTGCCTCAATTACCCGTTTTGCTCGTCCCATCGGGTGTGCCCGTTGTATCGACCATAGGGCTCTTCTATTCCGACTTAACGGCCGAGTCGAGGCCAAAATTAAATCGTCGGCCTGATAAAATTCCGCCTCTTCGCTTTGTCCATCGGCAATGTCACTTCCGCCGCGATCCATGACCACTATTACCGCTCTCGACGCCCACAGCAATCTCAACGACTGGCTGGCCTACCTGGAATCGATCCACCCTCAGGCTATCGAGCTGGGGCTGGAACGTGTGGCTCGGGTCGCGCGCGCGCTCGAACTACGCCTGCCCATGGTGAAATTTGTGGTGGGCGGCACCAACGGCAAGGGGTCGACCTGCGCGATGCTGGAAGCGATGCTGCTGGCGGCGGGTTACAAAGTCGGTTTGTACACCTCGCCCCATCTGATTGACTTCAACGAACGCGCTCGCATCAATGGCACGGTGGCCTCGGATTCCGAACTGACCGCCCATTTCGCCCGGGTCGAAGCATCGCGCCAGGACGTGTCGCTGACGTATTTCGAGTTCAGCACGCTGGCAATCCTGTCGCTGTTCGATGCCGCCGGGCTCGACGCCGTCGTCCTGGAAGTCGGACTTGGTGGGCGTCTCGATGCCGTCAATATCGTCGATGCAGATGCCGCCATCGTGACCAGCGTCGATATCGACCATACCGATTGGCTGGGCGATACGCGCGAAGCTATCGGTTTCGAAAAAGCCCACATCTTCCGCAGCCAGCGGCCGGCGATCTGTAGCGACCCGGTTCCCCCGGAGTCGCTTTTGGCCCATGCGCAGGCTATCGGGGCCGACCTGTGGTTGTTCGGCAAAGACTTCAATTATTCCGGCGACCGTCAGCAGTGGGCCTACGGCGGTCGCGGTCAGCGCCGCACTGCACTGGCCTATCCCGCACTGCGCGGCGCCAACCAATTGCTGAATGCGTCGGCGGCCCTGGCGGCGCTGGAGGCAGTGCGCGAACGGTTGCCGGTGCCGCAGCAAGCGGTGCGTCTGGGCTTGTCGCAGGCGGCTTTGCCGGGGCGCTTTCAGATCATACCGGGGCAACCCACCGTCATTCTGGACGTCGCACACAACCCACATGCCGCCGCGGTGCTGGCGCAAAACCTGGACAACATGGGGTTTCATCCCTATACCTACGCGGTCGTCGGCATGCTGTCCGACAAAGACGCTGCCGGCGTAGCGGCCAAGTTCGGCGACCGCATCGATCACTGGTTCTGCGCCGATCTCGCAGGCCCCCGCGCTTTACCGGGCAAGGTATTGGCCGAGCGCATCGCCCCTGTATTGCCTGGTGCGAAGATGGCCGAACACGAGTCCCTGTTCAGCACCCACGCCGACCCGGCGCAAGCGTTTGCTGCGGCGCGCGAACGAGCAAGCGAGAATGATAGAATCGTCGTGTTCGGTTCGTTTCTTACAGTTGCTTCGGTTTTACAAGCGCTCGGACGCTCGGTCTAGCGCGGCGCAGCGGGCACACGGACCCCAGGAAAGGACACAATGGGTTGGTTCAGTCGTAAAGAAAATGCACCGGCCGGTCGCGGCAGGCCGATGATTTCCAGCGAGGCCCAGGCGGCCGAGCTGCGAGCTCGGGCCCGCCGCCGCCTGGTGGGTGCCATTGTCTTGGTGCTTATGGCGGTCGTGGTGCTGCCCATGGTGCTCAACCCCGAACCCGATCGCGTTGCCGAAGACGTTCCCATTCGGTTGCCTGACCCGGTGCAAATAGCGGCCCCGATGGCCGTGGCGCCGTCGGTGGTCCAAACCGACGTGCAGCCGCCGCCGGGCGTCGACTTAGACGTCGCGGGCGTGCCTCCTCCGCCACCTTTGTCCAGCGCGCCGGCCGGTCATGCCGTCGGCCAGCAGATCGTGCCGCCGCCGTTGGTCGCCGCTACCACGCCGCCCCAGCCCGATGTGCCTGCGATCAAACCCGAACCGAAGCCCGCGACGCCCAAACCGGCGCCGCCGACGCGTTCCGACGATGGCGCACGCGCCATTGCACTGCTGGAGGGTCGCGATCCGGCGCCTGCTGCGCAAGCGCGTCCTGCGGAAAAGGGCAATTTCGTGTTGCAGATCGCGTCCTATTCCGCGCGTGGCGATGCCGATGGGCGGCGCGAGAAGCTGCACGCCGCGGGCGTGACCAACGCCTTCGTTCAGGCGGCGACGATTGGTGGAAAAGAGCAGTTCCGCCTGCGCGTCGGGCCGTTCCCGTCGCGCGATGCCGCTCAAGCCGCGCAAGCGCGACTGCGCACGCTGGGCTACGACAACGGCTTTATCGCTGCGCAGTAAGTGACCGGTTTCGATTTCGTCGTCTTGGCGATCCTGGCCGTGTCGTGCGTGCTGGGATTGGTCCGAGGATTGCTCAAGGAAGTGCTATCGCTGCTGGCCTACGGGCTGGCGTTCGTCGCGGCGATCTGGTGGGGACCGCTGGTCCACGTGTGGCTGGCGGCCTGGATCGAAACGCCGCTGCTGCGTATGGGCGTTGCCTATGCGGCCGTGTTCATCGTCGTGCTGTTGGGGGTCGGACTGGTGAACATGACCTTGTCGGCCTTGATCAAATCGACCGGACTGTCGCCCGCCGACCATGGTCTAGGTGGCGTCTTCGGCCTGCTGCGCGGTCTGCTGTTCATTCTGGTGCTGGTGGTATTGGCGGGCTACACGCCGATGCCCAAAGAGCCATGGTGGCGCGAGGCCATGTTCTCGCCGTCGGCCGAACGTGCGGTTCAATATATCAAGGCGTGGCTGCCGCCTGAAGCAGCAGCCTGGTTGCCGTACCCCGCCGGGGCCGACGTCGACCGCGACGCAGTCGTCAATGCGCAGTAATCAATAAACAGGGAATTACCATGTGTGGAATCGTAGGGGTCATCGGGCGCGGGCCGGTCAACCAGTTGCTCTATGACAGCCTGCTGCTGTTGCAGCATCGCGGCCAGGACGCGGCGGGTATCGCCACATCGCAGGACAATCACTTCAACATGTTCAAGGCTCACGGCCAGGTGCGCGATGTCTTTCGCACCCGCAACATGCGCTCCTTGCCCGGTACCAGCGGTGTGGGTCAAGTGCGTTACCCGACTGCCGGTTCCAGTGTTTCCGAAGAAGAGGCACAGCCGTTTTACGTAAACGCGCCGTTCGGCATCATGTTCGCCCATAACGGCAATCTGACCAATTGGCGCGAGTTGCGCGAATCGCTGTTCCGTGTCGATCGCCGTCACATCAACACCAACTCCGATTCGGAGGTGCTGCTAAACGTGCTGGCCCACGAGCTGCAATCGGCGGCCGATGGCATTTCGCTGGATAACGATGCGATTTTTCGTGCGGTCTCGGCGGTCCATCGTCGGGTGAAGGGCGGTTACGCCGTGGTCGCCCAGATCGCCGGTTACGGGTTGTTGGCGTTTCGCGACCCCAACGGCATCCGTCCGCTGTGTATTGGCCGGCAAGAGACGGCAGAGGGCGTCGAATGGATGGTCGCTTCGGAGTCGGTCGCGCTCGAAGGTAGCAGTTTTACTTTCGTTCGCGATGTCCAGCCCGGCGAGGGCATATTCGTCGATTTGGACGGCAATTTCGATAGCCGCCAGTGCGCCGACAATCCGCAACTGACGCCATGTATTTTCGAATACGTGTATTTCGCCCGTCCCGATTCGCTGATCGACGGCGTTTCGGTGTATGACGCGCGTTTGCGCATGGGTGAATATCTGGCCGACAAGGTGGCGCGCGAACTGCGTCTGGGCGATATCGATGTCGTCATGCCGATTCCCGACTCGTCGCGTCCTGCCGCCATGCAACTGGCAGCGCGGTTAAATCTCGACTATCGCGAAGGCTTGATCAAGAACCGCTATGTCGGGCGGACCTTCATCATGCCGGGGCAGGCCGTTCGCCGTAAATCGGTGCGTCAGAAATTAAACGCCATCAGCCGCGAGTTTCAAGGCAAGAACGTTTTGCTGGTCGACGATTCCATTGTGCGCGGCACCACCAGCCGCGAAATCGTCGACATGGCGCGCGCAGCGGGTGCCAACAAGGTGTTTTTCGCGTCGGCCGCGCCGCCGGTGCGTTTCCCGAACGTCTACGGCATCGACATGCCGACTCAAAGCGAGCTGATTGCCACGGGTCGTACCGATCAGCAGATCGCCGAGACCATCGGTGCCGATGCATTGGTCTATCAGGATTTAGCCGATATGCAGCAAGCGGTGCGTGACCTGAATCCGTCCATCAAGCGCTTCGAGGCATCGTGCTTCGACGGCGACTATGTGACGGGCGACATCACGCCTGAATACCTGGCCCGCTTGGGGCAGTCACGCGAAGGCGTGGCCGAGGACGACAAGCCCAGCGGGCTTCAGTTCAACATGGGCCATGCCGCGAGCGGCATGTAAGTACTAGGCTGCGGGCCGCAAGGCGACTCGCAGCAGCAGGGCCGCCAGCACGAAAAACAGGCCCAGGCTCCAGAACACGTATTCGATGCCCAACAACTCGACCTGCGCCTCCATACATCCGGCCATGATGCCAAAAATGGCCGGCATGGCGCTGTCTAGGCCGCTTTGCACCATGAACCGATCGGCAAACGTCTGATCGCACGAAAACTGGTGTGCGGCGACAGTGTATTGATACCAGGCGGCGGCTATGCCACCGACGGCCACCAGTGCGCCCACGCCCGCGGCGCCACGTGCCAGCCGGTTCTTGCTCATCGCGCCGATCAGGCAAACGACGCCCAACACCACGAAAATCAGGCGCTGGAACACACACCATGCGCACGGTGGCATGTCGTATACGTGCTGCGAGATCAGGGCGGCACCGACTGCGATAAAGCACAAGGATGAGCAGATATACAGCAGGCTTTGGCGGACGTCAGCGGTCATGGGAATAGGTTTTGGCGTGGGTTCAGGTGTAGGCGGCGGCTCGGGTATCGGCCGCCAGAGTGTCGAGAATATCGCGTTCGAACTGCATTTGAGTGCGCGGGCGTTGCAAGGTTTCACCCTCGATGATGAAAACGTCTTCGACCCGATCGCCCAAGGTCATGATCTTGGCCATACGGACATTCACCCGGTGATCGCGCATTACCCGAGCCATGGCGTGCAACAGGCCCGAGCGGTCGGTGGCGACGATCGACAAGCGCCAGGATCGGCCGTCTTCGTCGGGTTGCAGGGTGATTTGCGGGCGCACCGGGAACAGTTTCGAGCGGCGCGATTGGCGCGAACGTCGAAAATGCTCAGTTTCATGCCCGGCAGTCGCGGTCTGGTCGTCGGCGGGTTTCAAGCGATCGCTCAGTTCGTGTTCGATCAGACTGGCTTGCGCCCGCAGTTCGGTGACGCCTTCCGGCGGCAATACGATGAAGCTGTCCAGCGCATAGCCATGGCGGGTCGTGTGAATGCGTGCGTCCTGGACGCTGAAACTGCGAGCGTCGAAGAAACCGCAAATCGTCATGAACAA
This sequence comes from Bordetella parapertussis, assembly GCA_945903445.1. Classification (GTDB taxonomy): domain Bacteria; phylum Pseudomonadota; class Gammaproteobacteria; order Burkholderiales; family Burkholderiaceae_B; genus Schauerella. The sequence continues at coordinate 107,881 of CAMDNZ010000001.1, read as the reverse complement.
ATCGGGCACGTCGCGGGTGTACACCATGATTTGCAGACCTTCGCCTTGATCGGTCGTGCGTGCCCGAACCACGGCGGCCGCAGGATTGGGCTGGTAATACAGATGGCGAGTGTGCCAGGCGATGTCGGTGCTATCGTGGCGCAGAAAGTAGGCGACGTCCAGTTGACGCCAGAACGCTTCGCGCGATTCGTCGCGTAATCCAGCCAGGCGCGTCAAGCGGATCGCGTCGTTTTTTCGTTCGTTCAACACCGTGCCCGTGTCGGGCCGTTGCCCACCCAAGGCCGATAGCGTGAGCTTATAGAGGTCTTCGAGCAGCTTGCCTTTCCAGGCGTTCCAGACTTTAGGGCTGGTGCCTCGAATATCGGCAACCGTCAGCAAATACAGCGCGGTCAACCGGCGCTCCGAACCCACCAGGGTCGCGAAACTGCTGATGACCTCCGGATTGGACAGATCTTTTTTTTGCGCGACAGTGGACATGGCCAAGTGCTGGCGCACCAGAAACTCGACCAATTCGGCGTCCTCGTGCTCCAGGGCGTGTTCGGCGGCGAATCGTCTGACATCGCGTGCGCCCAACTCCGAATGATCGCCGCCCCGCCCCTTGGCGATGTCATGGAACAAGCCCGCGACATACAACAGCCAATGACGGTCGAAGTCGGCCATCAATTGGCTCGCCAGCGGATACTCTTGCGCGTGTTCGGGCATTGCAAAGCGGCGCAGGTTGCGAATCACCGCCAGGGTGTGTTGATCGACGGTGTAGACGTGAAACAAGTCGTGCTGCATCTGGCCGACGATTCGACGAAATACCGGCAAATAGCGCGGCAGCACATTGAGCATGTTCATCCGGCGCAGCTCATGCACGATACCGCGCGGCTGTTGCAGGATTTGCAGAAACAAACGCCGATTCACCGGGTTACGGCGGAATTGGCCATCGATCCGGTCGCGTGCATGCCAGATCGCCCGTTGGGTGCGCGCGGTCATGCCCCTCAGTTCGGGGTGCTGCTGCATGACTAAGAATGCGCGCAGCAAGAGCGTGGGATTGCGCTCGAAGGCATCGTCGCGCTGAATATCCAGCTTGTCGTTGACGTTGCAGAACTCGTCGTCCAGTGCCTTCATGGGCCCTGGCGGGCGCGGGAACACCCGCTCTTCCATATTCTGGACCAGGATGGTGTTCAGTTGGTTGACCAAACGTGCCGCCCAGTAATAGCGCTGCATCATGATCTCGCTCGCCCGACGCGTGGCGGTGGCGACCAGGCCATAGGCTTGTGCCAAACCGGGCTGCAGGTCGAACAGCACGCGGTCTTCGCGTCGACGGGCCAGCAGGTGCAATTCGATACGCAGGCGCTTGAAGGCCTGCTCGGCACGCCGTAAATCACGTGCCTCCTGTCCCGTGAGAACGCCTTGCTGCGCAATCTCGCGCCACGATTGGCCCAGGCCCGTGGCGCGTGCCATCCACATGATGACTTGCAGGTCGCGCAAACCGCCGGGCGATTCCTTGCAGTTGGGTTCGAGCGAATAGGGCGTGTCGTGATGGCGGGCGTGGCGCTGCTGCATCTCGACTAACTTGGCTTCGAAAAACAGCGCAGGATCCATGCGCGCCCGCATCGCTGCTTCGAACGTTCGCATCAGACTTCGGCTGCCGGCCAGCCAGCGTGATTCCAGCAACGCAGTCTCGACGGTGATGTCGGCTTCGGCCTCGGTTTCGCATTCGGCAACCGTGCGTACGCTGTGGCCGGGCTCCAAGCCTAAATCCCACAGTGCAGCGACGAAGCTTGCGACGGCCTGCTCGCAGGCCGCACCGGCCGGCCGTGGCAGAATGATCAGCAGATCGACGTCGGAATAGGGGTAGAGCTCGCCTCGCCCATAACCGCCCACGGCAGCCAACGTGGCACCGGCAGGCAGGGGATGGTGGCGAACCAAATCGCGCAGGGTGGCATCGACCGCCCGGCGCAGTTCGATCAACAAGGCGTCGGGTCGCAGATCCGTTCGGAACTGCGCGATGGCGGCGTCACGGCGCGCGGCCAACGTGCGCCGCAGATCAATCAGAGTGTCGGCTGTCATGGCGGTCCATTGGCGGGCGAGGCGGCCCGGACAGGGTTATGCGGCAGGGATGGCGACCGGCACCGTGATGAATTCCGGTGGTGGCTGCATGCCGGGCGAGACGGTCAGCACTTCGTAGCCGGTCTCGGTGACCAGTATGGCGTGCTCCCATTGCGCCGACAGGCTGCGGTCGCGCGTGACCACCGACCAGCCATCGGGCAGTTGTTTGATTTCGCGGCGTCCGGCATTGATCATCGGCTCGATCGTGAAGATCATGCCGGGCACCAGCTTCACACCCGTGCCCGGGCGACCATAGTGCAGCACCTGGGGGTCCTGGTGGAACTGGCGGCCCACGCCATGGCCGCAGAACTCGCGCACGACAGAGAACCCATTGCCCTCGGCGTGTTTCTGAATGGCGTGACCCACGTCGCCCAGGGTCGAACCAGGACGCACCTGATCGATGCCCAGCCACATACATTCGAAAGTGATGGTACTCAAACGGCGCGACAAGATGCTTTGTTCGCCGACATGGAACATCCGGCTGGTGTCGCCGAACCAACCGTCCAGAATGATGGTGACGTCGATGTTCAAAGAGTCGCCTGCCTGCAACACTTTATTGCCGGGGATGCCGTGGCAAATCTGATGATTCACCGAGGTGCAGATGGCGCCAGGGAAGGGCGGATAGCCGGGCGGGGCATAGCCGACCGTGGCCGATTTCGCGCCCAGCTCTTCAGTGATGAAGGCCAGGCATCGCTTGTCGAGTTCGCCGGTGGTCACGCCGGCTACGACATAGGGCGCGATAAAATCCAAGGTGCGGGCAGCGCCTTGGCAGGCAGCCCGCATTTTGGCGAGATCGGCCGGGTCGGTAACTATTCCCATAGGTAACTTGAGTACTCGGTAAAAAGAATAGTAGAATTATAGGCTTTCTTTTGAAAGCGTAAATCGCGCACCCATGCCAAATAAGGGTGTTATCGAGTTGAACCCTTGCAAAACGCAAACGTCAAGATGCAAAACGTCAAGACGCAAACGTTAAAACGCAAACGTGAAAACGCAATGCGAAAAAGCGAATGCGATGCAAACGGATCGGCTGGTGATACGGGCATCGGTGCAAGACCTAACCCTTGGAGAATAGTATGTCCTTGATGCGTGAAATGCTTGAAGCGGGTGTCCACTTCGGTCACCAAACCCGTTACTGGAATCCTAAGATGGCGCCGTTCATCTTCGGTCACCGTAACAAGATCCACATTATCAACCTCGAAAAGACCGTCGTTAAGTACCAGGAAGCGACCAAGGCTATCGAGAAGATCGCCGCCCGCAATGGCAAGATCCTGTTCGTCAGCACCAAGCGCGCTGCGCGCGAAATCATCGCTGCCGAAGCGTCGCGTGCTGGCCAGCCCTTCGTCGACGCCCGTTGGCTCGGCGGCATGCTGACCAACTTCAAGACCGTCAAGGCCTCGATCAAACGCCTGAAGGAAATGGAAGCCGTGATCGCCGAAGGCGGCAACGAGCGTCTGACCAAGAAAGAAGGTCTGCTGTTCGAACGTGAACTGGCCAAGTTGAACACCTCGATCGGCGGCATCAAGGATATGGGCGGCTTGCCCGATGCCATGTTTGTCATCGACGTCGGCTACCATAAGATTGCCATTCAGGAAGCCCGCAAGCTGGGTATCCCGGTTTTCGGCATCGTCGATACCAACCACTCGCCCGACGGCATCGACTACGTCATCCCCGGTAACGACGACTCGGCTAAAGCCATTGCGCTGTACGCCCGTGGTGTCGCAGACGCCGTGCTGGCCGGTCGTGAAAAGGCCATGAACGGCCTGGTCGAAGAGATCGCGCAAGGCGACAGCTCGGAAGAGTTCGTCGAAGTGCAGGACTGCCAAGCCTAATCGCGGCTCTGGCTGGCACCTAAGACTTTGCGTGCCCCGCTAGACGGGGCACGTTTTTAACGAAATCTGGAGAAACAATGGTTGCAATTACCGCTGCGTTGGTCAAAGAGCTGCGCGAGAAAACCGACGCTCCTATGATGGAGTGCAAGAAAGCACTGACCGAAGCCGACGGCGACCTGGACCGTGCCGAAGAAATTCTGCGCGTCAAACTGGGCAGCAAGGCTGGCAAGGCCGCCTCGCGCGTGACCGCCGAAGGGCTGATTGGTTTGTTCATCTCGGCCGACTCTAGCCAAGGCGCCGTGCTGGAAGTGAACTGCGAAACCGACTTCGTGGCCAAGAACGACGATTTCATCTCGTTCGTCAACAGTACCGCCGAATTGGCTGCCACTCGTGGCGCCGCCGACGTGGCCGCTCTGAGCGCGCTGCCCCTGGGTACCGGCACGGTCGAATCGACCCGTACCGATCTGGTCGGCAAGATCGGCGAGAACATGACGGTGCGTCGCTTCAAGCGCATCGAAACGGCGCACAAACTGGCGAGCTACGTTCACAGCGGCCGCATTGGCGTGCTGGTCGAGTTCTCGGGCGACGACGAACTCGGTAAAGATTTGGCGATGCACATTGCCGCCACCAAGCCCCGCGCATTAAACAGCGACGGCGTGCCGGCCGAAGACATCGCCAAAGAACGCTCGGTTGCCGAGCTGAAGGCTGCCGAATCGGGCAAGCCGGCCGACATCGTCGCCAAGATGGTCGAAGGTTCGATCGCCAAGTATCTGAAGGAAGTGGCGCTGGTTTCGCAGCCGTTCGTCAAGAACGACAAGCAGACCATCGAGCAACTGCTGAAAGAGAAGGGTGCCACAATTCACCAATTCGTGTTGTACGTGGTTGGCGAAGGCATCGAGAAGAAGGTCGACGACTTCGCAGCCGAGGTGGCCGCCATGTCTGCCGCTGGTCGCGCCTAAGTTTTGCTGTACATTGGGCCGGAGCCGGGCGGCAAGCCTGGCCCGGCCCGTTCGTTTTACTCGTTTCACTTTTTCGTCGGCATCAGCTCAAGGAACCTATTATGGTCAAAGCTTATAAACGGGTCTTGCTCAAACTGTCCGGCGAAGCGCTGATGGGCGATGATGCTTTCGGCATTAATCGCAGCACCATCGTGCGTATGACCGAAGAGGTCGCCGAAGTGGCGACGCTGGGCGTCGAACTGGCCATCGTCATCGGTGGCGGCAACATTTTTCGTGGCGTCGCGCCCGGTGCGCAGGGCATGGATCGCGCCACCGCCGACTACATGGGCATGATGGCCACCATCATGAACGCGCTGGCCTTGCAGGATGCGCTCAAGCACCGTGGCATCGACAGCCGGGTGCAATCGGCCTTGAACATCGAACAGGTCGTCGAGCCCTACATCCGCCCTAAAGCATTGCGTTACCTCGAAGAAGGCCGCGTGGTCATTTTCGCTGCCGGTACCGGTAATCCGTTTTTCACCACCGACACCGCTGCTGCCTTGCGCGGTGCCGAAATCGGTGCCGAAATCGTGCTGAAGGCCACCAAAGTCGATGGTATTTACAGCGCCGATCCCAACAAAGACCCCGAAGCGACGCGTTATGGCCGCATCAGCTTTGACGAGGTCATCAGCCGCCGTCTGGAAGTCATGGACGCCACCGCATTCGCCCTGTGCCGCGACCAGAAACTGCCAATCAAGGTGTTCTCGATCAATAAGGCCGGTGCGCTCAAGCGCGCCGTGATGGGCGAAGACGAAGGCACTCTGGTGCACGTCTGATAACAAGGAAATAGATTATGAGCGTCGCAGAGATCAAAAAATCAGCCGAGTCGCGCATGAGCAAGTCGCTCGACCAACTTCGGTCCAACCTGTCGAAGATCCGCACGGGCCGCGCCCACGCCGGTATCCTCGAGCATGTCAACGTCGAATACTACGGCTCGCCCGTGCCCCTTAGCCAGGTCGCCAACCTGAACCTGGTCGATGCGCGTACGATAAGCGTTCAGCCTTACGAGAAGCACATGGCCGGCCCGATCGAAAAGGCCATCCGCGAGTCGGACCTGGGCTTGAACCCGATTTCGATGGGCGAGACCATTCGCGTGCCAATGCCCGCTCTGACCGAAGAGCGCCGCCGCGATTTGACCAAGGTCGTTCGCAGCGAAGGTGAAGATGCCAAAATTGCCGTGCGCAACCTGCGTCGCGATGGCAACGAAAGCCTCAAAAAGCTGGTCAAGGACAAGGAAATCTCGGAAGACGATGAGCGTCGTGCCCAAGACGACATCCAGAAGCTGACCGACCGCTGTGTGATCGACATCGACAAGATGGTCACGCAGAAAGAAGCCGAGATCATGACGGTGTGAGCGTCACTCGCATGTCGAGCTCTACTCAAGCTATACCCGCGACCGGCGCTATTCCGCGGCACGTTGCCATCATCATGGATGGCAACGGCCGCTGGGCGCAGGCACGACGACGTCCGCGCACCATGGGCCATATCCGGGGTGTGCAAGCGGTCCGTGAGATCGCGCGTGCATGCGTGCGAGATGGCGTCGAATATTTGACTTTGTTCGCCTTCAGTTCCGAAAACTGGCGGCGTCCTGCCGACGAGGTCGGCTTGCTGATGCGCCTGTTCGTGCGAGCGTTGGAGCGCGAGGTCGCCACCTTGGCCAAGCAGGGCGTGCGGCTGCGAGTGGTGGGCGATTTGAGTGCCTTCAATCCAAAACTACAGGCATTGATTCAGCACGCGCAAGCGCATACCGAGCACAACACCCGTTTGGTGCTGACGATTGCCGCCAACTACGGTGGACGTTGGGACATCTTGCAGGCCACCCGTGCCATGCTGGCCGCTCAGCCCGATTTGGCTGCGCGACCTACGGACATCACCGAGTCGTCGCTCAGCCCTTACCTGAGCATGGCCTGGGCCCCAGAGCCGGATCTCTTCATCCGAACCGGGGGCGAACAACGAATCTCCAATTTCCTGGTTTGGCAATTGGCCTACACTGAGCTGTACTTTACCGATCAGTATTGGCCGGATTTTGGCGAGCAAGCCTTGCGCTCGGCTTTCGACTGGTACGGGACGCGAGAGCGCCGTTTTGGGCGAACCAGCGCGCAGGTTCATGCAGATTCGCGTCCGTACGCTCGGGCGTAACGCGTCCAACCGTCACTGGCTAACCGCTTAAGGAGCACACCATCATGTTGCGGCAACGCGTTATCACCGCCATCGTTTTGTTGCTTGCTGTGGCTGGCACACTGGCGGTGGATGCGGATTGGCCGTTTTTGATGTTGTTGGCACTGGCCTGCGGGTGTACTTCATGGGAGTGGTTGCGCTTGACCTTGCCGACCGCACTGCGGTCTTCGGTCGCGCCGATCGCGGGCGTCGTGGTGTTCGGCCTGTGCGTCGGACTGATCTCTGCTTGGACCGGCCCGGACAGCGTGTTCGGGCGCGGCATGCCCGTAGTATGGGTGGACGGTCTGCTGTTCGTCGTGGCGGCCATGTGGTTGGGGGTGGCATTGCCGGCGGTGTTGCACGGCCGGGCCGATGCGCCTGCAGCCAGCGTGCTGTGGTCTGTTTTCGGTTTAGCCGCGCCACTAGCCGCGTGGCTGGCGCTAGCCATTATGGTGTTGCAGTGGTCGGCCTGGTTTGCCGTCACATTACTGATCACCGTTTGGGTGGCCGATATTGCCGCTTATTTCGTCGGTAAATCCATTGGACGGCATAAGTTGGCTCCGCGCGTCAGCCCCGGAAAAACATGGGAAGGTGCCGCGGCAGGTGTCGTGGGGGCCATCGCGTGGTTGGGTCTGAGTGCAGCGAGCTGGTCCGATTCGTTTGGTCGTGCCGTGGTCGAGCGTTTGGGCTTAGGCGCTGCGCTGGCGGTGTTTGCGTTGCTGGGCGCCTTGTCCATCGCCGGCGACTTGTTCGAGTCGCTGCTCAAACGGCGGGCGGGCCAAAAAGATTCCAGCCAATTGCTGCCCGGTCACGGCGGCGTATACGACCGTATCGACGCCATTTTGCCGGTCGCCGTGTTTGGCATGGCGGTGTTGGTGGCCAGCGCCATGATGGGGGTGGCATGAATCGAGTACAGCGCATCGTAGTGTTGGGCTCGACCGGCTCGATAGGCGCTAGCACCTTGGATGTAATCGCCCGTCACCCCGATCGCTTTGTCGTTCACGCGCTGTCGGCGAACACCCAGATGGACGCGCTGGCCGTGCAGGCGGTGCAATGTGCCGCCCGCGTCGTGATCGTTCCCGATAACGCCGCGCGTGGACGCTTCCAGGCGGCCTGGTCCTTTGCGACGCCCATGCCGGAGATCCGGGTAGGGGCCCAAGCCCTGGCCGATACGGCTGCCGATTCCGACTGCGACGTGGTTATGGCGGCCATCGTCGGCGCGGCCGGATTGCCTTCGGCTTTGGCTGCCGCACGCGCAGGCAAGCGGGTGCTGTTGGCCAATAAGGAAGCCTTGGTGGCAGCGGGTACGCTGTTCATGAAGGCCGTTCGCGAAAACGGTGCCGAACTGCTGCCGATCGACAGCGAACACAATGCGATTTTTCAGTGCCTGCCGCAGGGCGCTCGTGCCCATGTGCCAAGCGCGCCGGCTCCGGGGGTCGAACGACTCATCCTGACTGCTTCTGGCGGTCCGTTCCGCTCGGCCGATTCCGCGACGCTGCACGCCGTCACGCCCGAGCAGGCTTGCGCGCACCCGAACTGGTCGATGGGTCGCAAGATATCGGTCGATTCGGCCACCATGTTGAACAAGGGCCTGGAGGTGATCGAAGCGCATTGGCTGTTTGCCATGCCAGCCGAGCGCATCGAGGTCTTGATTCATCCGCAAAGCGTGGTGCATTCGATGGTGCGCTACACCGACGGTTCGGTCTTGGCCCAGTTGGGCGCACCCGATATGCGTACCCCCATTGCGTACGGCTTGGGCTTTCCCGAACGCTTGGCCAGCGGCGTCGATATTCTTGATCTGGCGCGCGTGGGTCGACTCGATTTCGAAACCCCCGATCTGACGCGCTTTCCCTGCCTGGGTTTGTCCTTCGACGCGCTGCGTGCCGGACAAGGGGCCTGCATTGTGCTGAACGCCGTCAACGAAGTCGCGGTGGCGGCGTTTCTGGCGCGCCAGCTGTCGTTTACGGCGATTGCCGAGCGACTGGCCGACTCGCTCGACTGGTATGCCGGGCAGGCGAACGACACATTCGATTCATTGGCCGATGTCCTGGCCCTGGACTCGGCCGCCCGACAGTGGGCGAGTCAGCAGTGCCAGGCCCAGGCGGCTTGATTTTCCGGAGCGCCTCCGCATCATGATATTCACCTTGCTCGCCTTTCTAGTTGCCTTGGGTCTGCTGATTACCTTTCACGAGCTGGGGCATTACAGCGTCGCGCGCTGGTGTGGCGTGCGCGTATTGCGCTTCTCGGTGGGTTTCGGTCCGGTATTGTTCCGGCGCACCGACCGGCAGGGCACGGAGTGGGCCGTGTCGGCCTTGCCCTTGGGCGGCTACGTCAAAATGCAGGACGATCCGCCGCCGCAGGCGAGTCCCGAACAGCGAGCCGAGTCGTTCAATCTGCAATCTGTGGGTCACCGCATGGCGATCGTTGCCGCCGGGCCCATTTTCAATCTGGTGCTCGCGGTTGTCTTGTATGCAGGTTTGAACGTCGCCGGCACGCAAGAGCCGGCAGCCGTACTGGCGCAACCCGCCATCGATACGCCTGCCGCAGCCGCCGGCCTGAGCCGAGGCGATCGAATCGTGGCAGTCGATGGCGTCGAAGTCGCCTCGTGGAACGATGCCCGCTGGCGCTTGCTGGACCGCGCTACGCAAGGCGGTCAATCGCAACTGATGGTACAGACCCAGGACGGCAAGACAGTCGCACGCAGCTTGAACCTGCCGGCCCCCCCATCGGGCGTCGACGATATGGATCGAGATCCCCTGATCGATTCCGGCTTGGCCTTGTCGGTTCCCCATCCAACGGTACGAAGCGTCGTGGCCGGTTCGGCCGGCGAGCGCGACGGCTTGCGCGCAGGCGACCGCATCACGCGAGTGGCCGACGTTCAACAGCCCGATACCCGCGAACTGATCGAGATCATTCAACAGCACGGCGATCTGCCACTGGCTCTCACCGTGTTGCGCGAGGGTGAGTCTGTTCAGCTCACTGCGGTGCCGCAGTCCGAACAGGTCGCCGGTCGGCAGATCGGTCGCCTGGGCGTTCAACTGGGCGGCGACATCGAGCGTGTGACCGTTCGCTACGGTGTCGGTGAAAGCATTTGGCGCGGCGTGCAACGCACTGGCGAGACGGCGTGGTTCTTCTTGAAAATGATGGGGCGCATGCTGACGGGCGAGGTCTCGTGGCGCAATATCAGCGGTCCGATCACGATTGCCGACTATGCGGGCCAGACCGCGCGCATCGGCATCGCGGCCTATGTCGCCTACCTGGCGCTGATCAGCATCAGCCTGGGTGTCTTGAACCTGCTTCCCATTCCCATGCTCGATGGCGGCCATCTGCTGTACTATCTCATCGAAATCGTGCGCGGCAAGCCGCTCTCGGACCGGTGGCTGGCTTTTGGGCAACGCATCGGCCTGACCGTGCTGGCGATGCTGATGGGCTTGGCTTTTTTCAACGATTTCGCCCGCCAATTGGGCTGAAGTCGCACCGTCGGCGGCCGAGCCCGCCGTACACTTGTCGCAATTCGTAAGACCGAGGATAGTCTAGGATGTCTTTTCGCCGGATTTTCAACCCCAAGCGTGGGGCCTTGTCCAGTTTGGTGGGTGTATTGCTGTTGCCCGCATTCGCTCATGCGTTCCAGCCCTTCGTGGTCAAGGACATCCGGGTAGAAGGTATTCAGCGTACCGACGCTGGCACGGTCTTCGGCTATATGCCGGTCAAGGTCGGCCAACCCTTTACCGAGCAAGAAGCGGCCGAAGCCATTCGCCGCCTGTACGCCACCGGCTTTTTCAGCGACGTGCGCATCCAGACCGAGAACAACGTCGTGGTGGTGGTCGTGCAGGAACGCCCGACCATCGCCTCGGTCAACTTCAATGGCATGCGCGAATTCGACTCCAAAGCCATCATCACCTCGCTGCGCCAGGTGGGTTTCGGTGAAGGCCGCATCTTCGATCAATCGATGCTCGAGCGCGCCGAACTCGAACTCAAGCAACAGTATCTGGCCAAAGGCAAATACGGCGTCGAAGTGACCTCCACCGTCACGCCCTTGCCGCGTAACCGCGTAGGCGTCAGCTTTGACGTGTTCGAAGGCGATGTTGCCAAGATTCGCGAAATCCGTTTCGTCGGTAATAAGGCGTTCTCGCAGAGCGACCTGGAATCGGAAATGAACCTCACCACGCCGGGCTGGCTGACGTGGTACACGAACACCGACAAATACTCGCGCGAGAAGCTCGAAGGCGATATCGATCGGCTGCGGACGTTCTACCTCGATCGCGGCTACCTCGAGTTCACTGTCGAGCCACCCCAGGTCACGATTTCGCCCGATCGCAAAGACATCTTCATCACCGTCACGATCAACGAGGGCGAGCCCTACAAGGTGCGCAGCGTCAAGCTGGCCGGCAACCTGCTCGGCTTAGACAGCGAAATTCAAAAACTGGTGCAGGTTCAGGCTGGCGACACGTTCTCCTCCACCAACACCAACAATACCGTCAAGGCGATTACCGATTACCTGGGTGAATTGGGCTATGCGTTCGCCAACGTCAACCCCAACCCACAATTGGATCGAGCCAAACACGAGGCCGATCTGACGTTTTATGTCGATCCCAGCCGTCGGGTCTACGTTCGCCGCATTCAAGTGGGGGGCAACACCCGCACGCGTGACGAAGTGATTCGTCGAGAAATGCGCCAACAAGAAGCGGCTTGGTACGACGCCGGCGATATCCGTACATCGCGCGACCGTGTCGACCGTTTGGGTTTTTTCAACGAAGTCAATGTTCAGACCGAACCGGTGCCGGGTTCGCCCGACCAGGTGGACGTGAACGTCGACGTCAAAGAAAAACCCACGGGCATGATCAACCTGGGCGTGGGCTACGGCTCGGCCGACCGGGCGATTCTGTCGGCCGGTATCAGCGAAGAGAACGTATTCGGCAGTGGCGACAACCTGACACTGAGCTTCAACACCAGTAAGCGCAACCGTTCGGCGGTGCTGTCGCACACCAATCCGTATTTCACGCGCGACGGCATCAGCCGCACCTCGTCGCTGTACTACCGCCAGACCGAACCGTTTTTGCGCAACGAAGGCGATTACCGCGTTCGCGCCATCGGCTTGGGCACCAACTTCAGTATCCCCATCACCGAGTTCCAGCGCATCACGCTGGGCGGTACGTTCGAGAACAACCGCATCACCACCTACGACAATTCGCCCTTGCTGTACGAGCGTTTCGTCAAGGATTTCGGCGATAGCGCGAATGCGCTGATCGGTAACATCGGCTGGCGTAACGACACCCGCGATAGCGCTCTGGCGCCGACCCGCGGCTCCTACACCAGCCTGTCGGCCGATATCGCGACGATGGATTTGCAGTACTACTTGTTCAGCGGCAATCAGCAGTACTACCTGCCGCTAGGTAAGTCTTATACATTGGCGTTCAACGGCTTGGCCGACTACGGCCGCAGCTATGGCAGCAAGCCCTATCCGGTCATCAAAAACGTGTATGCCGGCGGTATCGGCACCGTCCGCGGTTACGACGGCGCTTCGCTGGGTCCGCGCGATCCGCGTACCGGCGATTACATGGGCGGTACGCGCCGTCTGGTGGGTAACGTTCAGCTGTATTTGCCGTTCCCCGGCGCGTCGCGCGATCGTACCCTGCGTTGGTTCTTGTTCGGCGATGCCGGCCAAGTCGCAGGCGGCAATGGCCTGGGTTGCACCAAGGGTCGCGACAATGAATCGAAAGATCCGTGCGGCTGGCGCTATTCGGCCGGTGTGGGCCTGTCGTGGCAATCGCCGCTGGGCCCCTTGCAACTGTCCTACGGCCGGGCGCTTAACAAGCAACCGGGCGACGACACTCAGGCCTTCCAGTTTCAGATCGGTACTGCGTTCTAAATGTGTACCTGGACGGCCGGCAGTGGAAGCATTCTTTGCTTTTCATAACAATTCGGGCAGGACGCCGGCGCTCGCGCCGGCGCATTCGTCGTAAATAGTGGCACAATACGGTCTTTGTCCGACCACCTGAAGGTGAGCTCTACATGATGGCTTCTGTAGTCAATACGTCTATTTCCACCCGCAGCCAGCGTTTGGCAACCCGGGCCCGCACGTTGGCGCTCGTCACGACGCTGGTACTGGGCTCGGTAGCCGCAGCACTGCCCGTGCAAGCTCAGGCTCAAGGCAGCAAGGTCGGTTTCGTGAACACCGAGCGGATCCTGCGTGAATCGGGCCCCGCCAAGGCGGCTCAAGCCAAGCTGGATGCCGAGTTCAAGCCGCGCGAAAGCAAGGTTCAGTCACTGCAAAAAAACGCGCAAACGCTGGCCGCTAACCTGCAACGCGACCGTGCCACCCTCAGCCAGACCGAAGGTGCGAAGCGCGAGCGTGCGGTCAACCTGGCCGAACAGCAATTCGACAACGAGGCCCGTGCCTTGCGCGACGATTTCGCGGCGCGTCAAAACGAACTGCTGCAAAGCATCATCCAATCGGCCAATGCGTCGATCAAAAAGATCGCCGAGTCGGAAAACTACGACATGGTGATTCAGGATGCGGTGACGGTCAACCCGCGAGTGGACATCACCGACAAGGTGATCCAGGCTCTGGGCCGCTGATCGACAGCCATGCCGGTCATCCTGGATGGCGCCCGTGCGCCCCGCCTGGATCAGCTCTTAAACGCCTGCGCGAAACAGGGGGTGATCTGCACGATCACACCCGCGCGCGACACGATGCCGGCAATTGCCGGCATCGGTACTTTGGCGCATGCTGGTCCCCGCGAAATCAGCTTTTTATCCAACCCTCGCTACCAATCGCAGTTGGCCGCCACACGCGCCGCTGCCGTGCTGGTCACGCCTGAAGTCGATGCGACTCTAGCCGCTTTGCCCGAGCAGCCGGCGTTCTTGCGAGTGGTGTGCAGCCATCCCTACATGGTGTATGCGCTCTTGGCGCGTTGGTTCGACAGCGTGCGCATCGAGCGCCCAATCGGTATCCGCCATTCCAGCGCGGTCATTGCCGACGATGCATTTGTCGATCCCTCGGCCACGATCGGCGCACATTGCGTGATCGAATCTGGCGCACGAATCGAGGCCGGTTGCGTGCTGGGCCCGGCGTGCATCGTGGGAGTAGGTTCGCAGATCGGCGCGGACAGCCTGCTGCATGCCCGCGTGACGCTCTATCACGGCGTGAAAGTGGGCGCTCGCGCCATCTTGCATAGCGGCGTGGTGTTGGGCGCCGACGGTTTCGGTTTGGCCCCCGATCCTCGCGGTGAGGCAGGGGCCTGGTTCAAGATTGCCCAGCTGGGCGGCGTCAGCATCGGCGATGATGTCGAAATCGGCGCCAACACCACGGTCGATCGCGGCGCCTTGGACGACACCACGTTGGCCCATGGCGTCAAGCTCGACAATCAGATCATGGTGGCCCATAACGTTCGTATCGGTGCGCACACCGCCGTCGCGGCCTGCGTCGGCATCGCAGGCTCGACCACCGTGGGTGCGCGCTGCACGATCGGCGGCGCGGCGATGTTGTCCGGTCACATTAGCTTGGCCGACGATGTCCATGTCTCCGGTGGGACGGCAATCACCTCCAACGTGAACCATGCCGGACGCTATACCGGCGTGTATCCTTATGCCGAGCACACTCAGTGGCAGAAAAATGCCGCGGTTGTCCAACAGCTGGCTCAACTGCGTAAGCGGGTGAGGGCAGGCGGCGCGACCGGCAGCAACACCTGAACCTGGCACGGCCGCGCCTTTTGGGCCGTCCGTGCCGCGTATCCGTTTCAACTCTCGATCAACCTGTGCTGCGGTTCGTGCGCAGCAACATATTTCAAATCATGCAAAATTCCGTCCCCACGCAACTTGACATCACCCAGATCCTGGAGCGCCTGCCGCATCGGTATCCGATGCTGCTTATCGATCGCGTGCTGGAACTCGAAGTGGGCAAGCGCATCAAGGCAATCAAGAATGTCTCCATCAACGAGCCGTTTTTCCAGGGACACTTTCCGGGCAACCCGGTGATGCCGGGCGTATTGATCACCGAAGCCATGGCGCAAGCCGCAGCCTTATTCTCGTTTGCCGACGGCGTGAACGGGCAAGACGGCGGTAGGACGGTTTATTATCTGGTAGGTATCGACAACGCCCGCTTTCGTCGTCCGGTCGTGCCGGGCGATCAACTTGTCATCGAAGTCAGCGCATCTCGTCTAAGTCGTTCGATGTGCAAGTACGAAGGCAAGGCCACGGTCGATGGCGCAGAGGTCGCCTCTGCCGAACTGATGTGTGCGATTCGCCCCGGGAAGCTTAAATGACCGGTGTCATCCACCCCACAGCCCTGATCGATCCTGCCGCCGAATTGGATGCGAGCGTGTCGGTGGGCCCCTACAGCGTCGTCGGACCGAATGTGCGTATCGCCGCGGGCACCGATATCGGCCCGCATTGTGTGATCGATGGCCACACCGATATTGGGCGCAACAACCGGTTTTATCGGTTTTGCTCGATCGGCGGCATACCGCAGGACAAGAAGTACCGTGACGAACCGACCCGCCTGAGCATCGGCGACGGCAATACCGTGCGCGAGTACGTCACCCTAAATACCGGCACGGTGCAGGACGGCGGGTTGACCTCGCTGGGCAATGACAATTGGATCATGGCGTATGTACACGTCGCGCACGATTGTCATATCGGCAGCCACACCATTCTGGCGAACTCGGTCCAGTTGGGTGGCCACGTCACCATGGGCGATTATGCCATCGTGGGCGGACTGACCGGTGTTCACCAATTTTCCCGCATTGGCGCGCATTGCATGATTGGCGGCAACAGCTCGCTCATGCAGGACGCCATGCCCTATAGCCTGGCTGCCGGCAATCCTTGCGCCCCGGTGGGCGTCAACGCCGAGGGGTTGCGCCGCCGTGGGTTCACGCCCGAACAGATCTCCGCTTTGCGGCAAGCCTACAAGTTGGTCTATCGCCGCGGCTTGAAGCTGGAAGAAGCCCGTGATGCGGTAGTGGCCTTGCAAAACGAGGCGCCCGATGCGCGAACGGCTTTGCAGACGATCGTCGATTTTCTAAGTGTGCCCGGACGAGGATTGATCCGTCCATGACCCGCCAGATCGCCATGGTCGCAGGCGAACCGTCCGGCGATTTGCTGGCGGGACGCATTATCGCCGGATGCCGCGCGCGAGAATCCGACGCTGTTTTCACCGGCATCGGCGGCACGCATATGCAGGCACAGGGCCTGGAGTCCTCGCACGATATGAATGCGCTGACCGTCTTCGGTTATGTCGACGCCTTAAAGCGCATTCCGACGCTGCTGTCGATTTACCGCCAAACCCGCGACCGTTTGCTGCGCGACCGACCCGAGGTGTTCGTCGGGATCGACGCGCCAGATTTCAACCTTCGTCTCGAACGTGTATTGCGCCAGTCCGGGGTGCCCACCGTGCATTTCGTCGGTCCGTCGATCTGGGCGTGGCGTTATGACCGGATTCACAAGATTCGCGAATCGGTCTCGCACATGCTGGTGTTGTTTCCGTTCGAGGAAGAAATCTATCGCAAGGAAGGCGTGCCAGTCACCTACGTGGGTCATCCGCTGGCTGGTGCCATTGCACTCGAACCCGATCGGGCCGCCGCGCGCCGTCGCCTGGATCTGGATCCCGATGCGCGGGTGCTGGCTATTTTACCGGGCAGCCGATCGTCGGAGATTCGTATCCTGGCACCGATGTTCCTGCAGGCCGCTCAGAAGCTGGTCGCACGCGATCCCAAACTGGTCTGCATCGTTCCCATGGTGAACGCCGAACGCCGCGCCCAGTTTGAAGGCATTCTGGCCAAGTATCCGGTTCCCGGCCTGCGATGCATCGCCAGCGACAGCGTACGCCCAGGGCCTTCCGGCCCATCGTCGCCGGTGGCTTGGACTGTCATGGAGGCCAGTTCGGCCGTGCTGGTGGCCAGCGGTACGGCCACCTTGGAGGCCGCCTTGTTCAAGCGCCCGATGGTGATTTCCTACATCCTGTCGCCGCTGATGCGCCGGATCATGGCGTGGAAATCCGGTCAGAATCGACCGTATCTGCCGTGGATCGGCTTGCCCAACGTACTGGCCCGCGATTTCGTGGTACCCGAAATCCTTCAAGACGATGTAACGCCCGACGCCTTGACTGAAGCCACCTGGCGCGCATTGACCGACGACGCTCATCGCGAGGACGTCGAGCGGCGGTTCACCGAGATTCACCACGCCCTGTTGCGCGACACGCCTGCGCTGGCGGCGCAAGTGATCATGGAGGTGGCCGTTGGCCGTGCATGACGATCTCGATGAGATGGGCCGCCTGGTACGCAGCCTACCGGATGTGATCCCACCACCGCTGGTGCGTCGATCGCGCCCGGTGGCCGCGGCCAAAGGCGTCGCGGTCAAAGAGGCAGGCACGAAACGCCAAGGCGCGAAGGGCTCGACACGCAAATTCGATCTCGCGCCGGTCGTTCAATGGGATCTGCCCGATCGGGCGGGGCAGGGCGATATGTTCGGCCACGACGCGCTATCCGATGTGCTGACCGCCGGTATCGACGAAGCCGGGCGAGGGCCCCTGGCCGGTGCGGTATACGCCGCCGCAGTTATTCTGGACCCGGACCGTCCTATCGAAGGGCTGGCCGATTCGAAAATCCTGAAAGCAGCCGATCGTGAGCGTCTGGCTTTGCAGATCCAGGCCCAGGCGGTGGCATGGTGTGTTGCGCGGGCCGAGGTTGCCGAAATCGACTCGATGAATATCCTGCAAGCCACGTTTTTGGCGATGCAACGTGCCATGGCGGGCTTGCACGTTCGACCGCTGTTGGCATTGGTCGATGGCAATCAGGCGCCGAAGCTCAAAGCCTGCGCGGTGCAGACGGTCGTCAAAGGCGATTCGCGCGTTCCGGCGATTTCGGCGGCGTCGATTCTGGCCAAAACCGCACGCGACGCCGATTTGCTGCGCTTGCATGCCCAGTATCCAGTATACGGTTTCGATCAGCACAAGGGCTACGGCACGGCCTTGCATCTGGCGCGTCTACGCGAACACGGGCCGTGCCCGGAGCATCGCCGCAGCTTCGCGCCCGTTCGAATACTGGTGCCCGGTTTGGCGTCTCAAGCAGCAGATCCGGTCGCGCCTGCGCGCGCTGAGGCTGGATGGCCGTCGGCGGGGCCGGCAAACGGATCGCCTTTAGCATGAAGCTCATCGAGTCGCGCGATAATCCGCTGGTCAAAACCTGGCGGAAATGGGCCCAGGCACAGGGGCGGGCTGGAGCACCGGTATTGCTCGAAGGCGCCCATGTCTGCGAGTCGTGGCTGGAGCGCTTTGGTGCTCCCGATTACGCGCTGTTCGATGCCGCCCGACTGGACGATCCGCGCCTCGCTGCATTGATCGCTGCAGTGCCCGCCGATTGCACCGTCGCATTGCCCGCCAAGCTCTTGCACGACCTGGGCGATGCCCCATCCGATCAGGGCGTACGGTTCGTCGTGCAGCCCCCGGTGCCCACCGTGACTCGATTGATCGCCAGCGCCGTATTGCTCGATCGGGTGCAGGATCCGGGCAACGTTGGCACCATTTTGCGCAGCGCCGCGGCGGCTGGAGTCGGGCGGGTGTGTCTGTCGGTAGGCTGCGCAGCGGCATGGTCGTCGAAAGTGTTGCGTAGCGCGCAAGGCGCGCACTTCGCCTTGGACATCGTCGAACACGCGGACCTGTCGGCCTTGACGCGCGAATCCGATGTGCCGGTCGTGGCGACCACATTAGCGCAGGCCGAAGACTTGTATTCGATGGCCTTGCCGCCCGAAGCTTTGTGGGTATTCGGCCACGAGGGGCAAGGCGTCTCGGATGCAGTGTTGAGCGCTGCGCGTTACCGCGTGCGCATCGATCACGAACGTTCGGCGGTCGAGTCGCTGAACGTGGCTATGGCGGCCACGCTGTGCCTGTTCGAGCATCGACGCCAGCGCAGACAGGGCTGATCGGTCGTTGGCGGCCGAATCGATCAGCGGCGCACCGAGTCGATCGGCACCGGCTGACTCGACTTGGCCATTCGTCCGTTTCAGGTTTCCAGGCCGACGCTTTGCAGCACGGTCGTCGATATCTCCTCGATCGACTTCGTCGTGGTGGACAACCACGAAATACCAGCGCGACGCATCATCCGTTCGGCCTCGGCGACCTCGTAGCGGCACTGTTCGATGGTGGCGTACTTGCTGTTGGGGCGGCGCTCGTGACGCACTTCGGCCAAGCGTTCCGGGGCGATGGTCAAACCGAACAGCTTGTTGCGATGCGGCGCCAGGGTGGTGGGCAAGGCAGTCCGCTCGAAATCGTCGGGTGTAAGCGGAAAATTGGCCGCCTTGATGCCGTATTGCATGGCCAGATACAGGCTGGTCGGGGTTTTTCCGCAACGCGACACACCCACCAAAATGACGTCGGCCTTGTCCAGATTGGTCACGAATTGACCGTCGTCGTGCGCCAAGGAAAAATTGATCGCGTCGATACGGTTCTGATATTTGGCCGAATTGACCGAGTTATGACCTCGTCCGACCGAGTGCGTCGATTTTAAACCCAGCGCCTGCTCGATATGGCTGACGAAGGTGCCGAACAGATCCAAAAACACCCCTTGGGAGTTGCGTACGCGTGCCAGGATTTCCGGTGTGACCAGGGTGCTGAAAACAATGGGCGGCACGCCGTTCTCGGCCGCGTTGCGGTTGATGCGGGCCACCACATCGTCGGCCTTGATCATGGAGTCGATGTACGGCAGGCGAATGGGCCGGAAATTCACGCCTTCGAACTGGGCCAGCACCGACTGGCTGAAGGTTTCGGCGGTGATGCCGGTGCTGTCGGACACGATGTAAACCGTGCGAGCGATAGGCAATTGATTCATATGTGATTAAAGGTCTCAGTCGGGTCACAACCGGGGTCGTCAACGGGTACAATCGCCCCGTTCGGTCACCCCAACACGCCTTTACAGGCGGCAATAAGGCCGGTTTGGTCAGCTCGGCGCACAGAAGTGTACTGGTGCGCGCCGAGTTGACCTAACTCGCTTTCATTACATTGTATAAAAGGTGGCAACATGCCCTATGTGGTTTCGCTCGAGAAACTCCGCATGTCGGATGTCGACTCGGTGGGAGGTAAGAACGCTTCGTTAGGTGAAATGATCAGTCAGCTGTCCGACGCGGGCGTTCTCGTACCGGGCGGCTTTGCAACGACTGCGCAGGCTTTCCGCGACTTTCTGACCACCTCCGGTCTGGACAAGCGCATCGCCGACCGTCTGCTCACGCTCAATCCGGAAGACGTGCGCGAATTGGCTGTGGCCGGTGCCGAGATCCGTCAGTGGATCGTCGATGCGCCGTTTTCGGCCGAATTCGAAAACAGCATCCGCGAATCGTTCGCTGCACTCGATGCCGACGGCAAGGGTTCGTTCGCCGTGCGCTCGTCGGCAACTGCCGAAGACTTGCCGGACGCGTCTTTCGCTGGGCAACAGGAAACCTTCCTCAATGTGGTTGGCATCGACGACGTGTTGGACAAAATCCGTCACGTCTTCGCCTCGCTCTACAACGATCGCGCTATTTCGTACCGCGTCCATAAAGGCTATGCCCACGCCGAAGTGGCTTTGTCTGCCGGTATTCAACGCATGGTGCGCTCCGATAAGGGCAGTGCGGGCGTGATGTTCACGCTGGACACCGAGTCGGGCTTCACCGACGTCGTCTTCATCACCTCGTCCTACGGTCTGGGCGAAACGGTGGTGCAGGGTGCTGTCAACCCGGACGAATTCTACGTCTTCAAGCCCACGCTGGACCAGGGCAAATACGCCATCGTCAGCCGCCGCATCGGCTCGAAGCTCATCAAGATGGAATTCGATGCCGAGCGCACCGAAGGCCGGGCCGTGCGCGTGGTCGACGTGCCCGTGTCCGAGCGCAATCGCTACTCCTTGACCGACGACGAAGTCAACGAACTGGCGCGCTACGCCGTCATCATCGAAAAACACTATCAACGTCCGATGGACATCGAGTGGGGCCGCGATGGTGTCGATGGCAAGATCTACATCCTTCAAGCTCGTCCTGAAACCGTCAAGTCGCAACAGACCGGCAACGAAGTGCAGCAGCGCTATCGTCTGAAGGCGACGGGTTCGGTGCTGATCACCGGCCGTGCCATCGGTCAGAAGATCGGCGCCGGTCCGGTGCGGGTGGTCGGCGACATTTCCGAAATGGACAAGGTTCAGCCGGGCGACGTGCTGGTCACCGACATGACAGACCCCAACTGGGAACCGGTCATGAAGCGTGCCTCGGCCATCGTCACCAACCGTGGCGGCCGTACTTGCCACGCCGCCATCATCGCGCGTGAACTGGGCATTCCGGCCGTCGTCGGTTGCGGCAATGCGACCGACCTGTTGCGTGCCGGTCAGGAAGTTACCGTATCGTGCGCCGAAGGCGACGAAGGCCGCATCTACGACGGCTTGATCGAGACCGAAGTCGAGGAAGTTCACCGTGGTGACATGCCACCGCTGGACGTCAAGATCATGATGAACGTGGGTAATCCGCAACTGGCCTTCGATTTCTCCCAAGTGCCCAACGCCGGTGTCGGTTTGGCGCGCCTGGAGTTCATCATCAACAACAACATCGGCATCCACCCCAAGGCGGTGCTCGATTATCCGAATGTCGACAGCGAACTGAAGCAGGCCGTCGAATCGGCAGCCCGGGGCTATGCCAGCCCGCGCGCGTTCTTCGTCGAGAAGCTGGCCGAAGGTATTGCCACGATCGGTTCGGCGTTCTACCCGAAGCCGGTCATCGTGCGTCTGTCGGATTTCAAGTCGAACGAGTATCGCAAGCTGGTGGGCGGTTCGCGCTACGAGCCCGAAGAAGAGAACCCCATGCTGGGCTTTCGCGGTGCGTCGCGTTATGTCTCGGCAGACTTCGACGCGTGCTTCCGCATGGAGTGCGAGGCGCTCAAGCGCGTGCGCGAGGAGATGGGTCTGACCAACGTTGAAATCATGGTGCCATTCGTGCGTACCGTCAATCAGGCCGAGCGCGTCGTGGCATTGCTGGCCAAGTACGGTCTGAAGCGCGGCGATAACGGTCTGCGCCTGATCATGATGTGCGAAGTGCCGTCCAACGCCATTCTGGCCGAGCAGTTCCTGGCGCATTTCGACGGCTTTTCGATCGGCTCGAACGATATGACCCAGTTGACCCTGGGTCTGGATCGCGACTCTGGTATGGAATTGCTGGCCGCTGACTTCGACGAGCGCGACGATGCCGTCAAGTTCATGCTTCGACGTGCCATCAAGGCGTGCCTGGCAGCCAACAAGTATGTTGGCATCTGCGGTCAAGGCCCCAGCGATCATCCCGATTTCGCGCAATGGTTGAAGGACGAAGGCATTCTGTCGATGTCCTTGAACCCGGATACCGTGGTCGATACCTGGCAGCGCCTGGGCAAGCAATAAGCGTGTAGTCAGGCTATGAACGTCAAGCCATGAGCGCTAAGTTATAAGCGTGTGCGGCTGAGTGGAAAAACGGCGAATCGTGTAGGCGGTCCGCCGTTTTTCCTTCATGCCGTTGCAGTCTGTTATCTTTACGGCGGCCGCCGTTTTCGCGGTGGCAAGTATTCCAGGAGTGGGTGCGATGTGGATATGGTTCGGTCTGAGCGTGCTGGCCTTGATTGGCGAGGCCATTTCAGGCACGTTCTACCTGTTGTTAGTGGCGCTGGGCCTGGCAGGCGGTGGCTTGGCTGCCTGGGCGGGCTTCGATGGCCATTGGCAGCTCGCGAGCGCGGGGGGCGTGGCTTTGGTCGGCCTGCTGGTGCTACGGTTGACCGGCGTGTTGAAAAAACGCGAGGTCGACGCCAGCCGTAACAACGATGTCAATTTGGACATCGGTCAGGCGGTGCAGGTTACCTCGTGGTCGGACGACCGCACAGCCCGCGTCTGGTATCGCGGCGCGCATTGGCAAGCCGATCTGGTGCCAAACGCGCCTGCCTTGCCTGGAACCTATACGATTACTGCCATCACGGGCGCGCGCTTGCTGCTCGCCCCCTCACGGAGCACCTCCGAATGACTCTCGAAACGTTTGATTTTTCGACCCTGGTATTCATCGTTTTGCTGGTGTTGGCGCTGGTCGTCGTCATCAAAGCCATTGCGATCGTCCCGCAGCAAAACGCCTGGGTCGTCGAGCGGCTGGGCAAGTTCGATCGGGTGCTGTCGCCGGGCGCGGGTTTTGTCATCCCGTTCATCGAGCGAGTGTCTTATAAACATTCGCTGAAAGAAATTCCTTTGGATGTGCCCAGCCAGGTATGTATCACGCGCGACAACACGCAGTTGCAGGTCGATGGCGTGCTGTATTTCCAGGTGACCGATCCGATGCGTGCGTCCTATGGTTCATCCAACTATATTTCGGCCATTACGCAGCTGGCGCAAACCACCTTGCGCTCGGTCATCGGCAAGATGGAGCTGGATCGCACCTTCGAAGAGCGCGACATCATCAACACCTCGATTGTGGCCGCGCTGGACGAAGCAGCACTGAACTGGGGCGTGAAAGTGCTGCGCTACGAGATCAAGGATTTGACGCCGCCCAACGAGATTCTGCGTTCGATGCAGGCACAGATCACGGCCGAACGCGAGAAGCGTGCATTGATCGCAGCGTCCGAAGGCCGTCGTCAAGAACAGATCAACATCGCCACCGGCGAACGCGAAGCGGCCATTGCGCGCTCCGAAGGCGAAAAACAGGCCCAGATCAATCAGGCCCAGGGCGAGGCGGCCGCCACACTGGCTATTGCCGAGGCGACCGCACAAGCCGTCACCCAGGTGGCTGCCGCCATTCGTCAACCGGGCGGCCTGGAAGCGGTCAACCTGCGCGTGGCCGATCAGTATGTCGATGCTTTCGCCAACGTGGCCAAACAAGGCAATACCTTGATTCTGCCGGCCAATCTGGCGGATATGGGGTCGATGATCGCATCGGCCATGACCATTGTCAAAGCTGCGCCGGGCAACTCGCCCACTGCACCGCGCCAGCTTTAAATTTCGGCCCACCCGGTCGCGATACCGCGGCGGGGTACGCTGCCGTGGCGTGGTACTGCGATGTGGTGCTACAGCAGGTTCGATGCTCTCGCTCAGGCTGCGCGCGTGTCGTGTTTCATCAGGCGATTTTTCTCACGGGCCCAATCGCGATCGCGCTCGGAGTCGCGTTTGTCGTGCAGCTTTTTGCCTCGACCCAGCGCAAAATCCAATTTGATGCGGCCATTCTTGTAGTGCAAATTAAGCGGTACCAGCGCATAGCCACGTTGCTCGACTTTGCCGATCAATTTGCTGATTTCTTCGGCCTTGAGCAGCAGCTTGCGGGTGCGGACCGCATCGGGGTGAATGTGAGTCGAGGCCGTCGGCAGCGGGCTGACGTGCATGCCAAAAATGAATATCTCGCCATCGCGTACGATGACGTAACTCTCTTTCAATTGAACCCGGCCTTCGCGGATCGACTTGACTTCCCAGCCTTGCAGCGACAGACCGGCCTCGAAACGCTCTTCGATAAAATAGTCATGCGTGGCCTTACGATTGTCGATGATGCTCATGCGATTCCTGGCGAGGTACGACATCTGTGCAGCACGCACGATGCCATACCGTTAAAATAGCCCCATTCTATCCATTTGCGACTGCTGATGCACAAAGTACAACGATCCGTCCTGGTTCCCCACTCCGCCGAGCAGATGTTCAATTTGGTCGCCGACGTCGAGCAATACCCGGCTTTCATGCCATGGTGCGGCGGGTCCGAGGTCATTTCGCGCAATGAGCAGGGCATGGAGGCTGCGGTCACCATCAGTTTGGCGGGAATCAAGCAGCGCTTTGCCACGCGCAATACCCATCATTTTCCCGAGCGCATCGATCTGGAGCTGGTGGACGGCCCGTTTTCGGCACTCGTGGGGCGTTGGGTGTTCCACGCGCTGGACGCCAAGGCATGCAAAATCGTTTTCACCCTCGAGTATGCGTTTTCGAGCCGCACGCTGGAAGCCCTGGTCGGGCCGATTTTCAATCGTATCGCCAGCAGTTTTATCGATTCGTTCATCAAGCGCGCTGGCGAACTCTACGGCAACGCATGAATGCATCGACGGTCAGCAGTGCCGAAGTACCTTTGTGCGCGGCCTTGAAAAAAGAATCGGTGCCGGCGCCGTTATCGATGACTACGCTGGCATCCGGGCCTGCTTCTACACCGTCCATCGAGGTCTGCCACGCACATGTGCATAAGGTCTGGCGCGCGAGGCTGGCTTGGCGTGCCGGGCTGACGATCGCACAGGCTTTACGCGAGTCGGGGTTTCTGGCTGCCCACCCAGGTTGGGACCGCGCGCGAGCGGGGGTCGGCATAGACGGCACGCTGGCCGGGTGGGACGATGAAATCGCGCCTCATGTGCGTATCGAGGTTTACCGTCCGCTCGACTTCGATCCCATGGTGTCTCGACGCCGCAGGGCCGAACATCGCGCTCGAGAAGCGCGCGGCCAGACGGGCCGTAAGCGCTAAAGCGCGCACTGACACCGCCCCCATACACCGAACCGACGCTCGTTTTACAGCCGCGTTGGCACCGACGCGGCCAGCCGAATACAGGCGCGTAGCGATGCTGGCATCGCTACGCGCCTGTATGCTTGAGCAAACGCATCGGGCAGGGCGTGTGAACAGCGCTCATCGGGGTTCGGTCATCAGCGCTCACAACTCGTCGGCATGCAGTCGTTTACGGCCCGCCTGCCGTGATGCAAAATCCCTGCCAGAGACATCAACCCCGACCAGGACTTTCCATGGCACCGAACGAATCCGTTCTATTCGAAGAACACGTCACTGCGCATGGCGCCCGTATCGGCATCGCGACGCTGAATGCGCCGCAGGTGCTCAACAGTCTGTCCTATGAGATGGTGACCCTGCTGGCGGCACAGCTGAACGTGTGGGCAGCCGATGCCCAGATCGTCATGGTGATCTTGCGTGCTGCGGGCGACAAAGCGTTTTGCGCAGGTGGCGATCTGCATGGACTATATGCAGCGGCGCGCTCGGCACCGCGCGGCGATCCCTGGGCACAAACGGGCGCGCGCGTGTTCTTCGAGCACGAATACCGCCTCGACTATCAGATTCACACTTACCCGAAGCCCTTACTGTGCTGGGGACATGGCATCGTGATGG
The DNA here is from genome assembly GCA_945903445.1 of Bordetella parapertussis. Taxonomy (GTDB): domain Bacteria; phylum Pseudomonadota; class Gammaproteobacteria; order Burkholderiales; family Burkholderiaceae_B; genus Schauerella. The sequence continues at coordinate 81,717 of CAMDNZ010000001.1, read as the reverse complement.
GAGGTGGGATGGGCCTGATGATGGGAGCCAGCCACCGTGTCGTGACCGAGACGTCGAAACTGGCGATGCCCGAGATTTCGATCGGTTTGTTCCCCGACGTGGGCGGCAGCTGGATATTGAGTCGCCTGCCGGGCCGCCTGGGCCTGTTTTTGGCGTTGACCGGCGCTCAACTGGGGCCTGCCGATGCCTTGTATGCCGCGCTGGCCGATGTGCACGTCCCCAACGCCCGCTGGCCGGACGTGTTCAAAGCGATCTTGGACGCTCAATGGGAAACCGGTCATGTCAACACCGACGACGCGATGCTGGACCAACCTGCGCGCGGCATGAACGACGCCACCTTGACGCGTATTTTGCAAAGTCATGCCGCGCCCGTCGAAGGCGACGGCCCGCTGGCGAGACACACGTTTTTGATCAACAACTGGTGCTCGGGCAACGACCTGGAGGAAATCTGTGAACTGATCGGGCTTCAGGCCGAGCATGAAGATCCCTGGCTAGCCCGTTCGGCAAAGACCTATCTGCGTGGCGCGCCAGGTTCGGCGCGTCTGGCCTTCGCCTTGCAACAGCGTGCGCGATTGATGTCGCTGGCCGAGGTGTTTCAGATGGAGTTCATCGCGGTGTTGGGCACCCTGGCTTACGGCGACATTCAGGAAGGCATCCGAGCACTGTTGATCGACAAGGACAAGCAGCCGACATGGCAGCCCGCCACGCTGGCCGAAGCCGACGATGCCTGGGTGCAGAAATTTTTCGAGTTGCCCTGGCCCGAAGGCACGGTCGGACCGCTGGCCGATCTGGGTGCGCCGAGGGCTCAGGCCAGCGCATAAGGCAAGGCTGCCGGCTCGATCACTGGGCCGGTTGCGCTGCCGAGTCGCAATCGTGGCTGTTCCAGCGCATCCAGCGTGGTTTCGAACAGCACGGCCACGCGCGTGGTTCCCGCCGCGTCTACGATGCGACCACAGGGGCTGTCGGGAGATTGTGCGTCGAACACATCTTGTCCTGCCAAACCTTCGCCCGTTGCGAGTTCGACGTGACCCAGGGCCATGCGCCGTTTGACCTTGCCCAAATAATGCGCCCGAGCCACGATTTCCTGGCCGGGATAACAGCCTTTGGTGAAATTCACTCCGCCTACCAGATCCAGATTCACGGTTTGCGGGATGAACGTCTCCAGGGTCGCCGAGTCGATCCAAGGCAAGCCTTCGGTCAGATCGGCGGCCTGCCAGGCCGACTCGTCGTCCAAGCGCATCAATGGAGCCAAGGCATCGCTCGCGATTCGGGCCTGTTCGACTGACGCGACCCACCACCAACGCAATACCGTCGCATCGTGCGGCGCAGCAATCCAGGTGCCCGTAGGGCCTTCGACCCGTGCCCATGCCGTGGTGGGCAACACGACGCCCGCAGCAGCCGACAGCTCGGCCAGTCGTTCGGGCTCGGCCGTCACACCGGCCACCAGCGCGTCGGGCTTGTCCCAGACGACCTTCGCGCGCAGCACGAACATACCGAGGCGCTTGACGAAACCGTCCAGCAGGCCGGCACGAACCAGACCCACGACGCCATCGGATTGCGCCTCGCGCCAGATGACCGTGGTGGCCAACAGGCGTCCCTTGGCGCTGCAATAGCCCGCGAAGCGAGCTTCGTCGGTGGGAAGTTTGGCGACGTCGTTGGTCAATTGACCATGCAGAAAGCCGACTGCATCGGCGCCCCGGGCGACGAACACGCGCAAATCGCGTAGGGCTGCGCAAGCCACGGATGGCGCAGACGAAGACGAAAGGAGAGAGAAAAATTCATGCATAAACACTTCCATAGACCGGATGGGCCGCAACACCAGCATCATACTGCCCGCGCCACTATCCATTAAACTTAGCGCTCTCATGAAAAAACCCATCAAAATTTTCTTCCTCAGCGTGGTGCTGATCGCGCTTCTGGGAGCCGCAGCGGCTGTCAGTGGCGCGTGGTATTGGGCCCATCGTCCGCTGGACTTGAGCGCCGATAAAATCGACTTCGTGGTCGAACCCGGCAGTTCGCCCCGGATGATTGCTCGCGACGCGCGCGAGGCTGGCGTTCAGCTTTGGGAGCCAGGCTTCGTCTGGATGGCACGCTTGTCCGAACTGGACAAGCAGATCAAGGCCGGTGGCTACGAAGTTAAGCGCGGCGACAGTGCATGGTTGCTGCTGCAACGGCTGGCCAGAGGCGATATGAGCCAACGCCAGGTGACTTTCGTCGAAGGGTGGCGCTACAGTCAGATCCGGCAAGCCTTGCGCGCGCATCCCGATGTGCGCCAGACGTTGACCGGTGTCGACGAAGCCGATGTCCTCGAGCAATTGGGTGTCGCCCACGACAGCCTAGAAGGGCTGCTGTTTCCGGACACCTACGTGTTTACGCCGGGCACCGCGGACATCGAATTGATGCGCCGCGCATTGCGCGAGGGCAACCGGGTGATAGCCGATATCTGGGCCACGCGCGCACCCGACTCGCCCCTCGCAACCCCCTACGACATGTTAATTATGGGGTCCATCATCGAGAAGGAAACCGGGCACAGCCAGGACCGCGACCGGGTAGGCGGCGTGTTTGTCAATCGCCTGCGCATCGGTATGCCGCTGCAAACCGACCCCACCGTCATCTATGGCATGGGCGACAAGTACGAAGGCCGCATTCGCAAGCGCGACCTGCAAACCGATACGCCTTGGAACACCTATACTCGAAACGGTTTGCCGCCCACGCCCATCGCCAGTCCAGGCCGTTTGGCTTTGCGTGCCGCGGTACAGCCCGAGTCGCATCGGTATCTCTATTTTGTCTCGCGCGGCGATGGTACCAGCGCCTTCGCCATGTCGCTGGCCGATCACAATCGCAACGTTTCACGCTTTATTCTGGGCCGTGCGCCATGAGTTTTTCCACCGGTAAGTTTCTGACGCTCGAAGGCGTCGATGGCGCAGGCAAAAGCACGCATCTCCAGTGGCTGGTCGATCATCTGCGTGGTCGCGGGCTGACTGTGGTGTCTACCCGCGAGCCGGGAGGCTGTCCGCTGGCCGAAACCCTGCGTGACATTCTGCTGCATACGCCCATGCAGCTCGAAACCGAGACTTTGCTGATGTTCGCAGCACGCAGCGAGCATCTGGCGCTCACGGTTCGGCCTGCGTTGGCGCGAGGCGATTGGGTGGTGTGCGATCGATTCACCGACGCGACGTTTGCCTACCAGGGCGGCGGGCGCGAATTGGGTGCGCCGCGCGTCGCCGAACTCGAACGCTGGGTGCATCCTGACTTCAAACCCGATCTGACCTGGCTGTTCGATGTGCCGCTGGAAGTGGCCGCACAACGCTTGGCCGGTGCGCGCACGCCAGATCGTTTTGAGCGAGAAAGCGGCGCGTTTTTCGAGCGCACCCGCGCGGGTTATCACGCTCGGGCGCGTGCCGATGGCGCACGATTCCATATTCTCGATGGCACGCAGAGCATCGAGGCGCTGCGTGTGCAACTGAGCGCAGACATCGATCGACTGCTGGGCGGGCACGGATGAGCATCGACACCTTCTTGCCCTGGCATACGGCCACCGCACGCGAGTGGTTGGCCGCCAGAGAGCGCTTCGCCCACGCCTGGTTGATTCATGGTCTGCCTGGCATCGGCAAAGAGCGCTATGCCCGTGCCGCAGCGGCGAGCCTGCTGTGCGAGCAAGCCGTCGAGGGTTTGGCCTGCGGCGCGTGTCTGGCCTGTGGCTGGATCGCTGCGGGTAATCACCCCGACTTGCGCATGATTCGCCCTGAAGCCATCGCCTTGGCCGAGGGCGAGGCGATCGAATCGTCCGAACCCGCCCCCGAGGCCGCAGCCGGCGCGCCGAAACGCGCGCCCTCGAAGGATATCCGCATCGATCAGATTCGCAGTCTGAATGGCTGGTTCAATACGGCGACGCACCGCAACGGCTGGCGCGTCGCCGTGCTGTATCCGGCACAAGCCTTGAATCCGATGGCCGCCAATGCAGTGCTGAAGGTGTTGGAAGAGCCGCCAGCGCACACCGTGTTCTTGTTGGTGGCCGATGCGCCCGATCGCTTATTGCCCACGCTGGTGTCGCGCTGCCGCCGTCTGGCGCTATCGGCACCGGCCTCGGATGCGGCACTCGCGTGGCTGACGAACGAAGGCGTGAAGGATGCGGCGGCTTGGCTGGCCGCTGCCGGTGGGGCACCGCTTGCAGCGCAGCGTCTGGCCGCGCAACGCGATACGCCCGTGCCCGAGTGGATCGGCCAGTGGCTGGCCGTCGTCGCACAAGGCGGTAGCCCGGACAACGGCACGGTGGCGGATGCCTTGGACAAAGTGCCCGCTGCCGAATGGCTGGACACCCTGCAACGCACGTTCGTCGATCTATGCTTGGCCAGCGTCGGTCAATCCGTCCATTATTTTCCGAGTCTGAGCGAGTCGGTCGCGGCCATCGCGGCCCGTAGCCAGCCCGCCGCGCTGACTGATGCCGCTCGTTGGATCACTCAGCAGCGGCGTCTGGCCAATCATCCCTTGAACGCCAAGTTGTTCGCTCATGCCCTGCTTGCGCGGGCTCAGGCGGCCTGCGGCACATAACGATTCCTATGTTTGTCGATTCGCATTGCCATTTGAATTTCCCCGACCTCGTGCAGGACCTGCCGAACGTGCTGCAAAGCATGCGTCGAAACGGTGTCGGCCATGCTTTAGTGGTTAGCGTGAACATGGCCGATTGGCCTGGCCTGATCGGTCTGGTCCAGGCTCATGCGTGCGGTGCCGAAGGTGCGCCACAGTTGTGGGCGTCGGTAGGCGTGCATCCCGATTACGAAGACGTCGCCGAACCCTCGGTCGAGCAGCTGGTGAGTTTGGCGGCGCATCCCCGCGTGATCGCCATTGGTGAGACCGGACTGGATTACTACCGCCTGTCCGAACCGCTGGATTGGCAGCGCGAACGCTTCGTTCGCCATATCGCGGCCGCCCGACAGGCCGCTTTGCCGCTGATTGTTCACACCCGCTCGGCACCGGAAGACACCCTTCGCATGTTGAAGGAAGAAGGCGCAGAACACGCCGGCGGCGTCATGCACTGCTTCACCGAGTCGTGGGAAGTGGCCGAAGCTGCATTGGATCTGGGCTTCTACATCTCGATGTCTGGCATCGTCACATTCAAAAATGCCAAAGTACTGCATGATGTGGCGCAGCGCGTGCCGCTCGACCGTTTGCTGATCGAAACCGACTCGCCTTATTTGGCGCCGGTGCCGCATCGCGGCAAACGTAACGATCCGTCGTTTGTCATGCATGTGGCTGAACATATCGCCCAATTGCGCGGTTTGACGACAGCGCAGGTGGCCGAAGCGACCACCGAAAACTTTTTCCGATTGTTCGAGCGGGCTTCGGCGTAAACCAAAAGAAGAAATCCAGCTTTTTGTTTCCCGCCAGACGTAACTGAACGAGCGCGTAGCGGTACAGTAGAAGATTGATCGGCTTTGGGCTGGAGTCTGCATGCGTAATCACACTGTCGTTTCACGTTATCCTGGCTTGCGCGCCTGGGTTGGTGCCGTCGTGCTGTCGGCATCCATGACGACGGGGGCTGCCGCCATGGACGATTGGTGGTTTTATGTTCGCAACGATTTCTGGCACCAGATCGATCCGCTGATCCAAAAGGGAGCCGACCCCAACCGAGTCGATCCCGAGGGCCAGCCCACGCTGGTCGAGGCGATTCGTCATAAAGCTTGGAAGACCTATGACGGCCTTCTGAAACAGCCGAACATCGATATAGACGCCGCCAATCGCGAAGGCGAAACACCTTTGGTGCTGCTGAGCGTGTTGGGCGAGACCAAGCGTGTTCGAGTGCTGCTCGACCGGGGCGCACAGGTCAATCGTCTGGGTTGGACGCCGCTGCACTATGCCGCCTCGCGCGGGCAGTTGGAGGTCGCGCAGTTGCTGATTCGTCGCAAAGCCATCATCAATGCGCCGTCGCCCGACGGCACTACGCCGCTCATGATGGCGGCCTTGTCCAAGAACGAAAAAATGGTTCAGCTCTTGCTGGATGCCGGCGCCGAGCCGAGCACGCGTAATCTGTCCAAGCTCGATGCGGCCGACTGGGCTCGGGCGGCCAACGCCGATCGCCTGGCCAAGAAGCTCGACGAAGTAATCGCCAAGGGTGAACGCAAACGCCAGTCGCAACTGGGCACATCGGCAGCATCGTCACCCGTCGCGACGCCTGTTGGGACCGCCACGCCGCAGGGGCAGGGTGTCTATCCGTCGGGGACGCTGGCGGCCCCACACCCGGGATTCGATGCGAGTCGGCCGTCTGAGGACGCCGACGCCTCCGGTGTTCAAGGCGTCCGATTGGGTGCGGAATATTGAGGGACGGGTTGCACCATGAAAAAGGTCGCCATTGACCTATGATGTCAAAGATCGTCCCCATTTAAATATTTATTTAACAAAATGGGGTCGGAACGAATCCGACGCTAGAATGCAGCACTCAACTGATGGAGCCTTCGAATGAGCGATTTGCCCAAACACGAACTGCCTTCCTTTCTGCCCGCCGATCATCTCGGTCCGTGGGGAGTGTATCTACAGCAGGTTGATCGTGTGACCCCGTATTTGGGAAGTCTGGCCCGTTGGGCCGAAACCCTCAAGCGTCCCAAGCGGATCTTGCAGGTGGACGTTCCCATCGAACTGGACAACGGTCATATCGCGCACTTCGAAGGCTATCGCGTTCAGCACAATACCTCGCGTGGCCCGGGCAAGGGCGGGGTGCGTTACCACCAGGACGTCACACTGTCGGAAGTGATGGCACTGAGCGCCTGGATGTCGATCAAAAACGCTGCGGTGAATCTGCCCTACGGCGGTGCCAAAGGCGGTATCCGAATCGACCCGCGCAATTACTCGCAAGCCGAGTTGGAACGTATCACCCGCCGTTATACGACGGAGATTGGCGTCATTATCGGACCGAGCAAGGACATTCCTGCGCCCGACGTGAACACCAACGCCCAGACCATGGCCTGGATGATGGACACCTACTCGATGAACGAAGGCGTGAGTTCGACCGGTGTAGTGACCGGCAAACCGATTTCCCTGGGTGGCAGCTTGGGCCGGGTCGAGGCGACCGGGCGAGGCGTGTTTGTGACCGCATGCGAAGCGGCGCGTGATTTGAACATTCCGATCGAAGGCGCACGCGTCGTCGTCCAAGGCTTCGGTAACGTGGGTGGCACGGCAGCTCGTCTGTTTGCAGACGCTGGCGCCAAAGTCATCGCGGTACAGGATCACACGGGCGTGGTGTACAACCCACAGGGGCTGGATTTGTCTGACCTTTTCCGGCATGTCTCCGAGACTGGGGGCGGTGGCGTAAAGGGTTTCACCAAGGCCGAGGTCATCGACCAAGCCACGTTCTGGGCGCTGGAAACCGAGTTCCTGATTCCTGCAGCGCTGGAGTCGCAAATCACCGAAGCCAATGCCCATACGGTGCGCGCAAAGATCGTGGTCGAAGGCGCGAACGGTCCGACCACGCCCGAGGCCGACGACATTCTGGCCGACAACGGTATCTTGGTGGTGCCCGACGTGCTGGCCAACGCAGGCGGCGTGACGGTCAGCTACTTCGAGTGGGTGCAGGATTTCTCCAGCTTCTTCTGGGACGAAGACGAAATCAATCGCCGCCTCGAACGCATCATGCGCGAAGCGTATCAGGCGGTCTCCAAGACTGCCGAAGACAACAAGGTGACGCTGCGCACCGCCGCGTTCATCACCGCGTGCACGCGCATTCTGCAAGCGCGCCAGGTGCGCGGTTTGTATCCTTGATAGTGGGACGGGCGGCTTAACTTTCGGTTTTCCAGCACGACGTAGAGTGGGACGCTATTTCGTGTCAAAAGGAAATCCTCATGTCGCTCGATCTACGGGCCGGCGCATTACAACGCCTGGCTTCGATTTCCGCATTAATGGTCCTGACCGCGTGTAGTGCCGATCCGGACGTCCAATCGGCAGTCGGCGAGCAAGCCGACAAGGGTGCCGACAGAAAAGCCATTCAAGATCCAAAGCCTGCCGCCACACTTCGGGTCAACGGCAATTCGCTGTTGGTAAGCTGCTCGCCCCCCTCGGCGCGAACTGTTGCTCGGCCTGAGGGCCGCGACCCGCTGTTTGGCTATCAATGGTATTTGAAGAATGTCGGCCAGCAGGTGTTTGCCGATCATCTGCCATGCCCGGGTGTCGACCTCAATATGGGCGCGTTACTGACAGGCGAACTAGGAAACGGCGGATCGTCGGTGACCGTCGCAGTTATTGAGGAAACCTTTCAGCTGGATCATCCAGACCTCATCGGCAACGTCTCAGTCGAACGATCGCATAACTACGCCGCCGATGGCGCTGTAGGCGACACCCCAGATGAACATGCAACGCAAGTGGCCGGCGTCGTCGCAGCACGTGGCGGCAATGGAATCGGACTACGTGGTGTGGCACCAAACGCCACGCTCGTCAGTCTGAACCCTTATGTCAATGTCTCGGTCGAAAGCCCTATTGTCGAGCAGGACAGCTTTCGGACTTATTTTGGCCAAGCGTGGGGCGAGGGCAAGGAGGCCCGCGGCATCGACGTCTTTAATAACAGCCTCGGGTTGGCCTCGGCCATGGTGTATCGAGATTTGAGCCATTCCGGCTTAGCTGAATGGGAAAACATCATGGCGTCTTCCCGGCGAGGTCTAGGGGGGGTCTATGTCGTGGCCGGTGGAAATCATTTCAATGGCGCGCCCGATGCCTACGGAGATGACATCAGCATCAAGTCCTGTCTCGGAACTCGCTACAAGCTTGGGTGCGAGGCGACTCAACTGGATTATTTCACCACGTTTATCGACTCGATCACGGTAGGGGCCGTTAACGCGTCCGGGGTGAAATCATCTTACTCCACGACTGGAAGTTCACTTTGGGTGGTCGCCCCCGCAGGGGAACGCGGACTGCAACGTGCCTACAACACCGTGGGAGAGCCGGCCGATTACGGTCCTGGCATCGTGACGACCGATCTCACTGGCTGCGATCGGGGCGACAACGCCGATAGTGAATATCCCGCCAATGCGCTGAGTCGCGCAAATGCCTTGGCACCCCGATGCGAGTACACCGCGAATTTCGGCGGCAGCTCGGCCGCTGCGCCAATGGTGTCCGGTGTCGCCGCCCTGATGCTGGATGTCAACGATAGACTCACCCAACGCGAGGTCAAATACATTCTTGCCGCGACGGCTCGACCACTTGATTTGGATCGTCCAGCCGCACGCTATAAAAACACGCTTGTCGAACACGGATGGATCACGAACAAGGCAGGCTATCGGTTCAGCAATTGGTACGGTTTTGGTTTGGTCGATGCTCAGGCCGCCGTGAACATGGCCCTCGACATGAAGCGTCCGGATGCTTTCAGGTTGCCTAAGTCGATCGACAGCGGATGGCGAGCGAGCACCGATCCGGCAGCGATCATCGGCGATCACGCCAGCCCTGCACGAATGACCATAGACATCGACAAAAACGTGACTGTCGAGGCCGTTCAGTTTGGCTTGAACACCACTCACCTGAGGCCGCGATGGTTGTCGGCGAAATTGATTTCGCCTCAGGGCACCGAGAGTCACGTGTTGACGCCGCTCAGCGGTCTTCGGGATATGGACGACTTGCCGCACCCCGATTTCAGTGGCGTGAGTTCGTTTCGCGTGCCCGTTTCCGCCTCGAACGCCTTTTTCGGCGAACAGGCGCGCGGCACCTGGACACTGGAAATCATCGACTTAGCCGACAATCCCTCGCATGCCTCATTGACCGCATTAAATCTGCGAATCGTAGGCCACTGAACATGGCCATCCATGCCCGGCCTTCAACGAAGGCCGTGTCCTCAGGCGCTATGCCCATTGTCCGTCGCACCTGGGCGGCTCAGGGCGAGCGCGGCAGCCAGACGGGCGCCAGCACGCCGTTCAATTCGCCGTAGGGCAACAAAATTTCTGGCTGGCCTGCAGCATAGGGCGCTATCTCGTAGGCGTCGTATTTGAGCACTAAGCCGTTTTGGGTCAAGGCGAAATTGTCGGTCTCCTGAAACGGCCACATCCGGTCGAATGTGGCCGGGTCGCGCCGATAGTCTTCCTGTTGTGCTTTCCAGCGGCCATGGGCGGCTAGCGCGGCCGCAAGGAACGCGGCCTGCTGGCCGGGTTCGATGGCCTCGTTCAGTGCCAGAACCCTTTGCCGAGCGCGTTGCCAATTCAGGAACTGGGTGGCAGGCACGCCATGCGCGCTGCCGGTAACGTGCTGGTTGGTATGAAGCTCGACAGTGATGAGTCCGTTATAGGTGTCCCGAATCTTCGCTGTAAAGATACTGGTATCGCGAGCCTGTGCCGTCTGGAAAAAATAGAGTTCGTAATCGACCAGGGTTTGATGAGCAGGGGTACGGGCAGGATCCAGGCCGGTCATGAACGCCAGCACATGATCGATCAATTCACTCAGTTTCGGGACTTCCGGCACGGCAATGCTATCGACTTCGATGCTGGGACACGTGTCGCCCGAACATCCCGGTCGAGTGCGGACGTAGCGAATCGCTTGCGTGGCAATGTCGGACTGTCCACCCGACTGTGCGGCAGTAGGCTTCGCCCCCGATGAATCGGGCGTCGCCAGCGTGATGTTCTTCGGGCTGCTGCTGCACGCGGCCAGTAGCGTGGCGGCTGCGGCTATCAATAAAAAACGATTAAAAAGCGTCATCGGATCCAACTCATATTCGTGAGGGGCCAAAGCACCGGGCATTCGATCATCACGGTAAAGACCGCTCGCGCCACCCGGCGCCATCATATCGGCCGCAGCGGCATTGACGTCAAGGCACAAGCGCCAGCCACTGCTCAGTAGCATATTTTTCTACGATCTGGGCATGCACCTTCGCCCACTCTTCTGAGCTAATGCTGCCATCGCTCAAGCCGTAATGCTCGCGAAACCCCGCCACCAAGCGATCGATGATCTCCTCGCGCGGCATGCCGGTCTGACGTCGCAGGGGGTCCACGCGTTTTTTGGCACTGGTAGTGCCTTTGTCGGACAGCTTTTCTTTACCGATTCTGAGCACTTCGACCATTTTGTCGGAATCGATGTCGTAGGCCATCGTGACGTGATGCAACACGGCGCCGCCACGTCGCGCTTGAGCGGCCCCGCCAATTTTGCCGTCAGGCGTCGCGATGTCGTTGAGCGGCTGATAGAAGGCTTCGAGGCCTAACTCGACCAAACCGCGCAACACCCATCGATCCAAAAACGCATACGACTCGGCAAAGCTCATGCCGCGTACCAAGTCACCCGGCGCATAGATGCTGTAGGTGATGGTATTGCCCGGCTCGACAAACATGGCCCCGCCGCCGCTGACCCGGCGCACGACTTGCACCCCATGACGCGCTGCGCCTTCGGGGTCCACTTCGTTACGCAGCGACTGAAAACGTCCGATCACGACCGCCGATCGCGTCCACTCCCAAATTCGCAGCGTAGGCGGACGGCGACCCGCAGCCACCTCGTCGGCCAGCACGGCGTCCAAGGCCATATGGGTCAAGGGGTCCAAAGGATCGGTACGCAGCAACGACCAATCGTAGTCGCGCCAATCGGTAGGGGGCGAAGTGCTCATGCGAGGGCTCGTTTGACTGTGATTGCAACCGCCTCAGGTGAAAAACCGAACATTTCGACGTCGGCCGGCAACGCGCGCACGATTGCAGCCGTTAAAACGTTTTGGTCGCTGTCTGCGGGCAGACCGGTCAGCGCGGCGTCGATGGCTGCCAGGGCTTCGGGCGGTTCCAGAAAGAAGTCGCCGCTGATTTGTACGCGGATCAGCTTGCCGCTCGCGATGTCGACGTCGGCGACGACCAGCTTGCCGCCGGGAACCTTGTATTCGCCATGCATGTGTGGGTCTCCTATTGCACGGGGCGGGAATGAAGGAAGTGTAACGTCCATCGAGCACATCATCGGGTGCGCGGCAAACCCGCGAACGCCTCGATCGCACGGCGTCGGCTTTCGCCCAAATCGACGATGGGTTCCGGATAGCCGCAGGCGCGTCGAGTAGCGCTATCGGGCGCGTGGATGCGTTTGTTGTCGAGTTTGGCCAATTCGGGTAGCCAGGTGCGTAAAAACGTCCCGTCCGGATCGAAACGCTGCGATTGAGTGACTGGATTGAACACCCTAAAGTAGGGCACAGCGTCGGCACCGGTGGATGCGCTCCATTGCCAGCCGCCGTTGTTCGATGCCAGGTCGCCATCGATCAGGTTCTGCATGAACCACGATTCGCCGCGCCGCCAATCGATCAACAGGTTTTTCGACAGGAACATCGCGGTCACCATGCGCAGGCGATTATGCATCCAGCCGAGCGCCAGCAATTGACGCATCGCAGCATCGACGATGGGGATGCCAGTACGGCCCGCTTGCCAGGCAGCGAGCGCGTCCTCGTCATCACGCCAACGGACGTGCACGGTGTTCGGCTGCATGGGGCGGTGCATCGAGAGGTGAGGGTGCGCGGCCAGCAGATGAATGTAGAACTCACGCCAGAGGATTTCGGTAATCCAGGTTCGCGGCCCGTCACCGCCGCTGTCGAGCTCGCCTTGGTTGGCGTGTAGCGCTGCGTGCAGACATTGAGCGGGAGAAAGCACACCGGCGGCCAGGTAAGCCGAGAGGCCGCTGGTACCGGCAATCGCCGGACGATCCCGGTATTCGTCATAACGCGCGATGGCATCGTCGCAAAACGCAGCCAGACGGTCGGCCGCCGCATCCTCGCCCGCTGGCCAAGCTGCGCATATATCCTCAGATACGGGATCGTAGCCGGCTACGCCATTCGGAATCGAATCGCGCTCGCAGGGGGATGGCTGGCGGGTACCCGAGCGACGAGCGGGGGCGATGTGGGCCGTGCGCAGCCGCTCGCGGCAGGCACGGGCATAGGGCGTAAATACCTTGTACGGCTCGCCTTTGCCGGTCAGCACGCTACCGGGCGATAAAAGCGTGGCCCCGTGATGGACCTGCCAGTCGATACCGGCGTCGTTGAGCCGCTGGGCCACCTGCTCGTCACGGCGGCGTTCGTTAAGCCCCCATTCGGCGTTGACGTGGACCTGCTCGACGGCATGGCCACGGCAGAACGTCAACATACGGTCGGCTGTATCGGCCCAGTCTTCACCATTCAGGATTTTGAGCGGGACGCCCATCGCGTGCAGGGTGTCGGACAGGTCGCGAAGATTGCGCAGCCAGAAATCGACTTTGGCAGGAGAGTCGTCATGAGCGCGCCACTGAGCGGGCGCGATGTCGTAAACCGCGATGGCAGGGCCATTTTCGAGCGCGGCCGAAAGCGCAGGGTTGTCGCGCGTGCGAAGGTCGCAACGAAGCCAGACTAATGCGGTCATGACAGGTCCAAAGAGAGGGCTTGCAACATACTGCCCGATTAGTATGCTAACCGCATCGAGTTCATACGGTCATCCGACGGGTCGACCGTAGAATCGTACCGTACCGCGTCTCCCAGATAGGACACTCACGCTATGCGAGCTATGACGATTTATCACAACCCCCGCTGCAAAACCAGCCGCACGGTTTTGCAAATGATCCAAGACGCCGGAATCAGCCCCACGGTCGTCGAGTATTTACAGAACCCGCCGTCTCGGCCTGTGTTGCTGGGCCTGATCGCCCAGGCAGGGTTGACGCCGCGTGAAGCGATGCGCACCAAGGAAACGCTGTACACCGAGTTGGGCTTGAATTCGCCCGATATGAGCGACGAGCGCTTGATCGACGAGATGCTGCGCCATCCCATTCTGATCAACCGTCCGTTCGTTGTGGCGCCAAGCGGCACCCGCCTATGCAGGCCGGCAGAATCGGTCATGGCCTTGTTGGAGTAAGTCGAATAGCGTGGCGATTTGATCGTGCATATAAAACGCCAACCCGAAGGTTGGCGTTTTATATGCACGATGCTGCGAGCCGAGGCGTTACCACCTTACCCGCGTTGGGGTGGCAAGCCATCAATTAATTGAACTTGCCACCAGTGCCGCCGACGCTGAACCGACCGGCACCCATCAGACCGAGGGCGATGGCAGAGAACAAGAACATGCCTTGCAGTTCGAGCGCCCAACCACCGCCACCCGTCAACGAACCGAGTTGCGCCGAATGCGCCAGGAAAATTGCAAACATCATGTTCACGGCGATCAGCCAGGCACCCAAGCGGCTGAATAGACCCAGAATCACCAGAATCGGAGCGATGACTTCGCCCACCAATACGCCATAGGCGAGGAACGTGGGCAGGCCGTGGCTGGCCAGCATGTTCGAGACGCCACCGACGCCATTGGATATCTTGGCCAAGCCGTGCAGCAGAATCAAGATGCCCAGCGCCAAGCGCAAAATCAGCTTACCGAGATCGTCGGATTTCATGACAGAGGTCCACTAAATAGGTCAGGAGAAGGCCGCATTATGACGCGGCGGATATGACAATTGGGCGTCCTTCCCCTGAAACTTCGTATAAACCCTAGGCCTTGTGCAGGAAATAGCTCAGAAACGCGAGGTCAGTTGAACCCCAATGATGTTGCCATTACCTTTGTAATCACCGGCGATCCGGCCTTTGGTACGCACGTCTTCGCCATCGTTGTCGATCTTGGTTTTACGCAAAATCAGATGGCTGTAGCCGATGTCGATGGTCGTGCTGGGCGAGTATTGATATTGCACGCCAGCGGATAACCACCAGCGGTTGTTATCCGGCAGCGAAGTGGGGCGATAGCGTGCTTCGTGGACGGGCGATTGATCGAAGGCCACGCCGCCCTTGAGCTTCCAGCGCTCGTTCATCTTGTAATTTGCGCCCAGGGCGACGCGCCACGTGTCGCGGAACTCGAGCTTGAGCGAGTCATCCCGAGCGCCTGCACCCGCATTGCGAATCTTCAGCTCGGGAATGCTGCTCCAGCCTGTCCAGGACACATCGCCCAACAGCGTCCAACGGGCATTCAGATTGTGCATCACGCTGAAGATGGCCGTGTCGGGCAAGGCCACGTCGGCGTTCGCCTTGAAGCTGCCGACATCGTCCACCGTCGTGGTGCCGCTGGCTTTATGACGGACTTTGGATCGATAGGAAATACCGATTCGGGTGTCGGGGGTCGCTTGCATCATCGCGCCGACGTTCCAGCCCCATGCGCCACCATCCATCTTGACCTTGGCCCCACGTGCAACACCCGAACCTACCACTTGAGTCTTGGTGTACTCGGCGTCGATCCATTGATAGTTCACGCCCAGACCGAGCGAGAACATGTCGTTGACGCGGTAGGACACCGAGGGGTTGATGTTGTAGGTCTTGATGGCGAAATGCTTGGAGTGGTATTGGCCGGCCCAATTGTCGTTGTAGG
Source organism: Bordetella parapertussis (assembly GCA_945903445.1). GTDB lineage: Bacteria > Pseudomonadota > Gammaproteobacteria > Burkholderiales > Burkholderiaceae_B > Schauerella. Next base: position 66,436 of record CAMDNZ010000001.1, on the reverse strand, counting down.
TGGTGGCCAGCCCGAACGGGCCACCGGCATGCACGCCCACATGCCAGCGGTCGTTGAGCTGCCAGGTGATGGCACCATTGGGCACCGGCACGAATTTGCCGCCCGCATCGCCGCCGTTGCCACCGGAGGGCGGGCGCCCGCCCATGCCTAGCGGATCGCGCGAATCGCCGTTGTCGGTGAATTTGAACGAAGGGCGTACCAGGCTGAAGCCCGCACTGACGTTGACGCCCGGAAGAAAACTCATACCGGCGGGGTTGTAATGCACCGTGCTGGCATTTTCGGCAATGGCAGCCGATCCGGCGTAGGCGTTGCCCAGGCCGCTGGCGTTTTGCTCGAGCAATTGGAACCCGGCCGAATGGGCGGTACCCATGCTCAGGCCGACGACGGCAAGTGAAAGGGCAGTGCGTGTAAAGGCGCTGGCATGCATGGTGTTGTCTCCTGGTGGTGATGCTGTTTTATGCTGATGCTGTTTTGACGGTGCTTGGATACCGCGACTAAAGTACTAAGAGCGCTCTGGCGATGAATTCTGACTGTGCAGAGGGCCACCTGTAAATGGGGCATACCCTGCGCCGAAGATCATTCCGGCATCGACCAAATCGGAATCGCTGACCACACCCCGGTCCAACTGAGTGCGAGCCTGCAAAATCAGAGGGTCCAACAGGCGACGGGCAAGTATCAGATCTTGGCCATTCTTTTGTTGCTTGATGGCCTTGCCGCCTTTCCAACTGTAAAAACCCTGGCCGGTTTTCTCGCCTTTATGGCCTTGCGCCAAGCGTGAGCTCAATGCCTTCGGTGCTGCCGCCCCCGGCGCGAGCGTTTCGCCCGCAGCACGTACCACGTCGAGGCCCACCTTGTCGGCCAGCTCCAACGGCCCCATGGGCATGCCGTAGGCCACCATCGCGCCATCGATAGTGGCTGGCGTCATGCCTTCGTCGACGCAACGAATGGCTTCCAGCAGATAGGGGGCCAGCACGGCATTGACCAGAAAACCCGGCGTGTCCTGTACCGGCAGCGGCAGTTTTCCAAGGCTACCGACGAATTGAAGCGCCTGAGCAACATAGGCTGGCCCAGATGTCGAGGCCCCGACCACTTCCACCAGGGGCATACGGGCCACCGGATTGAAGAAGTGAATACCCACCAGACGCTGCGGCACATGCAAGGCGGTGACCAGCGACGACAGCGGAATGCTCGACGTATTGGTGGCCAGTACCGCACTGGCACGCAGGCGCGGCTCGATACTGCGATACAGGGCGCGTTTAATTTCGGCGTCTTCGACGATGGCCTCGATGACCAGATCGGCACGTGGGATACCGTCCCCCCGAGGATCCGGTATCAGCCGATCGTAGGCGGCACGGGCCACCAGGGGATCGCGCAGCCTGCGTTTGAACAATGTCTGGGCGCGGCCTAGCGCCTGAGCGACCCGAGCGGCATCCGTATCCTGCAAGGTCACGGTCAGCCCCTTGAACGCGCACCATGCGGCAATGTCGCCGCCCATCGTGCCGGCGCCCACCACATGAACATGGGCGACGGGCGAGGACGGCTGTGCACCGGCAGCCGGTCTGCCGAAGCGCTTCAGACGTTCTTGAAGATGGAACACCCGCAGTAAGTTACGCGCGACCGAGGAGCTCAGCAGACGATCGATATGTGCCGGTGCGGCGAGCGGATTGCCATCGTGGCCTTGCCACATGTCGATGATGGCCAATGGTGCAGGGTAGTGGCCGTGAGGGTCGCGTCGTGCGACCTGTTTGCGCGCTTGATGGGCAGGGATGGCACGCAAGGGGCCGGTATTTAGCCAGCGTCCCAGGCCCCGAGCACGCCGAGGGGCTGCCCCGCTGAGGACGTGCCGACGAGCCGACGCGTCGGCCAGGCGTTCGGGTACTTTTAAATCGGCCAGCCCGGCGCGCACGGCACGACCGGCATCCAGATTGCGACCGCTTAACATCATGTCCAGCGCCAGTGGGGCGCCAACCCGAGCGGGCAACCGCTTCATCCCGCCCCACCCAGGAAAAATACCCAGCATCACCTCTGGCAAACCCAGGGTGGTGCGCGGATGATCGACCACCACGCAATAGCGGCACGCAAGCGCCAGCTCCAATCCCCCCCCTAAGCACGTGCCGCGTACCAATGCGAGTGTGGGATAGGGCGCATGGGCCAGACGGTCGAATGCCTGCCAGCCCGCCACAACGAAGGCATGGGCGCTCGCGCGGTCGTCAAAGGACTCGAATGCGCTGACGTCGGCACCGACGATGAAGCTGTCGCGTTTGCCGGAGGTGATGATCAAGCCCTTGGGCGGTTGCCGAGACAGCATGCTCAAAATGTCGGTCAGTTCGGAAAGCGCGGTTTGAGACAGTGCGTTGACCGATGCACCCGTGCAGTCGAACACCAGATCGGCGATGCCGTCGTCGCCACGCACGAGGCGCCAATGGGTCCATGTGCCGGTCGCTGTCGAAGTGGCCGAAGCCGCGCTGACAGGGGTGAAGGAATCGTGTTCAGTATTCATCGAATGTCTCCGTCCAGCGTCTCGACCAACATGGCGCCGCCTTGCCCGCCGCCGATGCAGATGGCGGCCATACCGCGTCGCAGACCGCGGCGTCGCAACATCTGCAAGACGTGCAGCACGATGCGCGCGCCTGACGCGCCCACCGGATGGCCCATGGCACTGGCACCGCCCTCGACGTTCAACCGGTTCTCGTCCAGTATGCCCCACCCACCTTGACCGAAATGCGTCTGGCAGTAGCCATCGTCCTGCCACGCTCGCACGCAACCCAGTACCTGCGCGGCGAACGCTTCGTTGATCTCCCAAAGATCTACATCATTCAAGCCCAGCCCATGACGTTGCAGAATCGGCGTGGCCGCATGCACGGGGCCCAATCCCATGACAGCGGGGTCCAAAGCCGCCCATTGCGTATCGACAATGCGACCGATGGGCTTCAAACTATGTTCGACAACGGCGGCCTCGGACGCCAGTAGCAACCATGCCGCGCCATCGGTGACTTGAGAGCTATTGCCCGCTGTGATGTTGCCGTAGGGACGATCGAATACCGGCTTTAAGGTCGCCAGTTTTTCGGGTGTGGAATCGACGCGCACCCCGTCGTCGGTGTCGAGCAGCTTGCCGTCGGGCGCGACCAGCGGCACGATCTCGTCGTGCGTGGCCGTGGCTGCCGCCTCGCCTCGCGCTTCGATCGCTCGGTGGTGGCTGCGCGCGGCGTAAGCGTCCATCTCGCGTCGAGTGATGCCGTAGCGGTGAGCGATTTCCTCGGCCGTTTGTCCCATGCTCAAGCCCACGACCGGGTCGGTCAGCCCGCGCAGCAGGCCAATGACCGGCTTGAGGAACCCGGGGCGCAGCCGCTTGAGGGTTTGCAGCTTGGCCGCAGGCGACTTAGCGGCATACCAGCTGGACAACCACGTCGTCATGTCGTCGGACAACAGCAGTGGCCCGCGCGATAAGGCATCGGTGCCGCCCGCCAATACCAACGACGACCGGCCCGATTGGATGTTGGCCAAGGCGCTGTATATGGCTTGCATGCCGGAGGCGCAGTTGCGCATGACCGTCCAGCCCGGCACGCGATGCCCGCAACCCAGCCGCAGGGCAGCCAAACGACCGATGTTGGATTCGTCGGCAGAAGGCACTGCGCATCCGAGGATCACTTCGGACAGGGCGCTGGGTTCGAACGCTTGCCGCAAAAGCAGAGCGCGCCCGGCCTGCACGGCCAGATCGCTGGCGGCAAACGGGCCCGGCGTGTTACGTGACTTCAAGAAGGGGGTGCGTGCCCCATCGACGATATAAACAGGTTGAAATCGCATCGCTATATCCTTCACGTGTTGCGCGGAGCCGGGTCGGCATGGGCGATCGCCACATCGACCGCCTCGATCGTTTCGACTGCGGCAACCGCCTCGACCGCTGCTGCGCCGGAATCGGCCGAATAGTCATGCGCAAAATCGTCCACCGCAATGACCCGATCGCGCAAGGCGTCGCGGTGCTGCAGTACGGCATACTCGCTCTCGCTAATCCCGCCCAGGGCAAACACCGCGTGGGCAAGATCGCGAACGTTGTTCTGCGGATGGTCGGCCAGTCGGCCGCTTTTCTCGAAAGCCCGCAGCTTGGCATCGATAGGCTCCGCGGCCAAGGTCGCCGTCAATGCCTGCTCCAATGCGCCGATGGGTTCGCGGGCGTCGGTTGGTACATGGCAATTGGCGGTCAGGCGCGCACGTGTAGGACCGGGTTCGGTCAGCGCACGGGCGATTTTTTGGCCTAAACGATCCGAAGGCGCGCGACCGGGAAGGCCGAACGGGAAACAAACCAAACGCAAAATCCCGGCCACTGCGCGATTCGGAAAATTATCGAGAATGCCGATGAAGGCCAGGCGCATCCGCATGAGCGCGTCTTCGGCGCCCCAGCGCATAAACGCCTCGTCCTCGGGTGGGCGGCCATCGGCCTCGAAGCGTTTGAGCGTGGCGCTGGCCAGATAGAGTTGGGCCAGGACATCGCCCAATCGGGCCGAGATGGTTTCGCGCCGCTTGAGGTCGCCACCGAGCACCAGCATGGCGATATCGGCGGTCACCGCCAAGGCCGTGCTGTAGCGGGTCAATGCAGCGAAATAAGGGCGTGCCGCGGGTGCGACATCGGCATCGACGCCGATGAAACGCCCCCCCGTCCAGCCGTGTGCCAGCGCACGCAGGCCGTTGCGCAGGCTGTAGCGCATATGGCCCATGAACGCCGCATCGAAGTCGATCAAGCCCTGATGTCGGTCGCTGGCCGTCGCCGCACGCATTTCGGTCAGAACGTAAGGGTGGCAGCGGATCGCGCCCTGGCCGAAAATGATCAGGCTGCGGGTCAGAATGTTGGCACCCTCTACGGTAATGCCGATAGGTAATTGCTGATAGGCACGCCCCAGAAAATTCGACGGGCCTAAGCAAATGCCCTTGCCGCCGATCACGTCCATGCCGTCGTTAACCACCACACGCGCACGTTCGGTGACGTGATATTTGACGATAGCGGAGACGACCGAAGGTTTTTCACCCAGATCGATGGCGCCCGCTGTCATGACCCTTGCCGCATCCATCACATAGGTGTGACCGCCAATGCGGGCCAGCGCCTCTTCGACCCCCTCGAAACGGCCGACGGGCAGCCGAAACTGGGTACGCACCCGCGCATAAGCGCCCACCGCCAGCGCCGTCATCTTGGACATGCCGGTGTTCGACGACGGCAGCGAAATGGCGCGGCCCGCGGCCAGACACTCCATCAGCATGCGCCAGCCTTGGCCCGCCCGCGCTGCACCGCCAATGATGAAATCCAGGGGCATGAACACATCGGTGCCTCGCGTCGGGCCATTCATGAACATGGCATTCAAGGGGAAGTGACGGCGACCGGTTTCGACACCCGGATGATCGTGCGGCACCAACGCGCAGGTAATGCCCAGATCGGTGTCGCCGCCTAATAAGCGGTCGGGGTCGTACAGACGGAACGCCAGACCCAACAGCGTGCAGACAGGGGCCAGCGTAATGTATCGCTTGTCCCACGTCACTCGCATGCCCAACACCTCGCGACCGTTGTGCATGCCCTTGCACACCACGCCCCGGTCGGGGATGGCCGCGGCGTCGGACCCTGCCCAGGGACTGGTCAGGGCGAAAGCGGGAATGTCTTCTCCGCGTGCCAAACGGGGCAGGTAATGTTGTTTTTGTTCGTCCGTGCCGTAATGCAACAGCAATTCAGCGGGTCCGAGCGAATTGGGTACCATCACCGAAACGGCCAGTGCGGACGATCGAGTGGACAATTTGGTGACGACCTCGGCATGGGCGAAAGCCGAGAAACCCTTGCCGCCATAGGACTCGGGAATAATCATGGACAAGAAACCTTTATCCTTGATGTAGCGCCATACCGGCTCAGGCAGATCGTAGGCGTTTTGGGTGATGTCCCAATCGTCCACCATGGCGCATAGCGTATCGACCTCGTTATCCAGAAAAGCCTGTTCTCGCGGGCTGAGCGTGGGGCGCGGTAGGGCCAGCAATTGTTTGAAGTCGGGCGTGCCTCGAAACAGCTCGCCTTCCCACCACACCGTACCTGCTTCGATGGCGTCGCGCTCGGTGCTGGACATGGGGGGCAGCACCTTGCAAAAGGCCCGCAGGATGGGCGCAGAAATCAGCCGACGGCGCACTGGCGCGATCGCCAGGATGCACACGGCCACGACCGCAAGTAAAAGTAGGATAAGTAAAACGGTCCGCATGTTGGGTCTCCTGTCGTTATCGATATGTGCGGTGGGATGTCATGCGTCGAGCACGCTGCGTAGTCCCTAAGAAAGCGAGTGTTCGGGCAGGGGGGCCCGCAGCCCACCCATCAGGAAACTCATCAAACGGGGCAAGAGCAGGCGGGTGTCGTCCGGTACACGCTGGGGCGGCGTGTCGTGCTGGCCCAGGCCCGCCGCCTGGTAAAGCGCATGCGGCCCGACAATCGCATACGAGGTCGCGCCCAGCATGAACTGGAAACGCCAGACGATTTCTTCGCGCGGAACATCGGGTAGCGCGCGAAACAAGGCATCACGAAACCGGTCGATCACCGGCATGTATTCGCGTGAAATAAAGGCATGAACGAAGCTCGCTGGGTCGGTCATGGTGCGCTCGAGCAGGGCGAGCACATTGCGTCCCTCTGGGCCATGGGGGCCATCGGCCATGCGTAGCAGCGTACCGAAAAACGCATCGACGATGTGCGAGGGTTTTAACGGCGTGCCTTGAGCCTCGCGTTCGAGCGAGTCGAGCGCTGCGATGCGCCGGTCGTTGAGCGCAGCCAGACGGCGCTTGAGCACCGCCTGAATCAAGGCCTCCTTGGACCCGAAGTGATAGTGCGCAGCCGCCAAATTGACACCTGCCTCTCGGGCGATTTGACGCAAGGAGGTGGCTTCGTGCCCATGCTGCATGAAGAGGCGTTCGCACGCGCCCAGGATGGCGTCGCGGGTGGCGCTCGCTCGCCCTTCGGCGGCAGGCAGATCTGATGTGGGCATGTTGTCTCGGCTAATGATTCAGGCGTCGCGATCGAATTGTCGCGATTTAAACGGTCGTTTGAAAGCATTCTACGCCTGTGTTTCCATTCGCCTATCAGGGCAGACCCGAGTGAAACAACAAATACATTTGGTTAGTCAAGAGGCGGCTGTGTGGCACCGCAGAAACGGGTGCCACTAGCCATGCCTTCGGCACATCAGGTCGATGGTTTAGTCGTGGCTTGAGCCGTAGGACGATCGAATAAGCGCCTGATCCAAACGTAAAACACCGGAACGAAAAAGATGCCCAACAGCGTCGCGCCCAGCATGCCACCGATAACACCGATACCGATGGCACGCTGGCTGGCTGCGCCTGCCCCAGAAGCGATTGCCAAAGGCACGACCCCCAATATGAAGGCGAAGGAGGTCATGATCAGTGGCCGCAAGCGCATGCTTGCGGCTTCCAGCGTCGCCTCTTTCAAGCTGCGGCCCTGATCTTGAAGCGCTTTGGCAAACTCCACGATCAGAATCGCGTTCTTAGCCGCCAGGCCGATAATGGTCACCAAACCGATCTTGAAGTAGACGTCGTTGGTCATGCCGAAGACCGTCACCATCAGCACCGCGCCGAATGCACCGATGGGCACGATCAGCATGACCGACAGCGGAATGATCCAGCTTTCGTACAAGGCCACCAACAACAGAAATACGACCAGAATGGATAGCCCCAAAAGAAACATGGCTTGCTGGCCGGCTAGTTTTTCTTGCAAGGACAAGCCGGTCCATTCATAGGCCACGCCTCGGGGAAGTTCCTTGGCCAGTCGTTCCATTTCGGCCATGGCATCGCCCGAACTATAGCCGGGTGCGGCGTCGCCGTTCAGACGAAACGCGTTATAGCCGTTATAACGGGCCATTTGCGCCGGGCCCATTTCCCAACGCTGCGTGCTGATGGCACTGATGGGTACGAGGCGACCGTCGCGCGCGGGAACATGAATGGCCGCGAGATCGGCAGGCGTCATGCGCCGATCTGGAGCCGCCTGAACAATGACCCGTTGCATACGGCCAAGGTTGGCATAGCGATTGACGTAGGCCGAACCGAAGGCGGTCGACAGGGTCGATCCGATCGCGTCGAATCCCACGCCCATGGCCTCGGCCTTTTCCCGGTCAATATCGAGGCGCAGACGCGGGCTGTCTTGCAAACCCTCTACTCGAACATAGGCAATCGCGGGCGAGGCGCGAGCCGCTTCGATCAGACGATCGCGAGCATCGATCAATGCCTCGCGCCCCACCGATCCCCGGTCTTGCAAGCGAAACTCGAAGCCGGAAGCATCGCCGACACCGGAAATCGCAGGCGGGGCGACTGCGAAGATCGTGCCGTCTTCGACCGATGACATGGCTACGTTGACTCGGTCGGTTTCGGCCCGCACGCTTTCATCGGCGCCGCGCAACGACCAGTCGCGGAAGGTCGGAAACACGAGACCGGCATTCTCGCCCATGCCGGCGAAGCTGTATCCCAACACGGATACCACCGACTCGATGGCGGGCCGCCCTGCATAATAAGCCTCCAGGGTGCTCATGGCTTGCTCGGTGCGAGCCATGCTTGCGCCCGGCGCCAATTGCACGTCGACAATGCCATACCCCATGTCCTCTTCAGGGAGAAAGCCCGAGGGCAAACGGTTGTATGTCCATCCCAAAGCGACAACCAGCGCCAGATAAATCGCCATATAACGCCCTGTGCGCTCGATGATGCTGCCCGTGCGGGCGGCATAACGCGTATTCATCGATGCCACCCGGCGGTTGAACCAGCCGAACAGACCGCGGGTAGACGGTGCATGATCTGGGGCCACGGGTTTGAGCAAGGACACGCACAGCGCCGGCGTCAGGGTCAGTGCCAGGAAACCCGAGAACAGGATCGAGACCGCGAGCGAAATCGAGAACTGTCGATAAATGACCCCGACCACGCCGGACATGAATGCGAGCGGCAGGAACACGGCCACCAGCACAGCGGTAATGCTGACGATGGCGCCAGAAATCTGCTGCATGGCCTTGATGGTGGCCTGCTTGGGCGAAAGCCGTTCGAGCGCCATAATGCGTTCGACGTTCTCGACCACGATGATGGCATCGTCGACCAAAATACCGATAGCCAGCACCATACCGAACAAGGTCATCATATTGATCGAGAATCCTGCGGCATAGATGACCGCCAGAGTTCCAATCAGACTGATGGGTACGACCACGATGGGAATGATGGTGTAGCGCAGGTTCTGCAGAAACAGCCACATCACCAGAAAGACCAGGACGATGGCCTCCAGCAAAGTGACAAACACCTTGGTGATGGCCACTTCGACGAAGCGCGTGGTGTCGTAGGGGATGGAATACGTCATTTCCTCGGGAAACTGCGCCGACAAGGTGGCCAGCGTGTTCTCGATCAGAGTGGCCGTCGCCAACGCGTTAGCCCCGGGCTGCAACAGCACTGCCGCGAGGGCGGTCGGTTCGCCATTCAAACGTCCTTTGTACTGGTACGACTGCGAACCGCTCTTGACCTCGGCGACATCCGACAGCCGGACAGAAGAGCCGTCCTGATTGGCACGGACGACGACTTGTCCGAACGTCCAAGGATCGGTCAACATGCCCTCGACGTGGATGGCGGTGTTGAAGCCCTGACCGGCGACTGAGGGCGTTGCGCCGATCATGCCAGTTGACAACTGGCGGTTCTGATTGCCGATTGCACGGGTCACGTCGTCCATGGACAAGCCGAACGCCGTCAACCGATCGGGATCGACCCAAACCCGCATCGCACGTTGCTCGGAGAACGCTTGAACCTTGCCGACGCCCTCAAGGCGACGAAGTTCGTTGTTGATATTGCGCGCGGCATAATCGGACAGCGAATCAATGTCTCCGGCATGACCGGCTTTGAACGACAGTGCATACATCAGCAAGAAACCCGCATTGGCCTGTTCGACCGAAATACCCTGACGAGTCACCTCGGGCGGTAGATCGGCCTCCACCTGTTTCAAGCGATTCTGAACATCGACCTGTGCCAGAGCAGGGTCGGTGCCTGGCTGGAACGTCACCTGGATTTCGGCCCCGCTGTTGTTGCTCTGAGAAGAGAAATACAGCAGATTGCGCAAGCCGTTTAACTCTTCTTCGATCACGCTCACGACGTTTTGCGAGACCGTTTCGGCAGAGGCACCGGGATAGGTGACCGACAGGGTGATGGTGGGCGGCGCCACGTCGGGGTACTGAGCGACCGGCAGGCTGCGAAACGATAGCACCCCCGCCAGGATGATAAATATAGCGACGACCCAGGCGAACCGAGGGCGCTCAATGAAGAAATTCGAGATCATGGGGATGGTCCTGTGAGGAGGCTCAGACCGGTTCGACCGATGCGCCCTCGGCGTAGCGTTCTGCGCCGAAGACGATCACCCGTTCGCCGGGTTGCAGGCCGGTCGGGACATGCCAGCGTGCTCCCAGCATGTCGCCAAGCGTGACCTGACGGATCTGCACCCGGCCCGCGTCATTGACGATCGAAACGCGGGGCAGGCCGTCGGCACCGAAACGCACGGCAGATTGCGGCACTAAAATGCCCTGAGCGTTGCCCGCCGATCCGACACGCGCACGAACGTACATGCCGGGTAGAAGTTGGTGGTCGACGTTGTCGAACTGGGCGCGCAGCATGCGCTGTCCCGTGCCAGGATCGACCGCGCTACCTGCGAACAACAGCCGACCCACCGTGGGCGTGATCTCGCCCGGCACGGTGACACTGACGCGCCAGTCCGCAGGCGCAGTACCGCGCAACGCAGTTTGCGCCGCATACGTTTGCTGGATGTCGGCATAGACGGGCGATAACACTTGAATGCGTGCCATCAACGTCGCGTCGCCCTGGCCGACTAGTGCACCCTCGGTGACCAAGGCAGGGCCGATCCGTCCACTGATCGGTGCTCGAATGGTGCTATAGCCGAGATTGATTTCCGCGGTTTTCAAGTTCGCTTGAGCCCGAGCGTATTCGGCCCGCGCCCGTCGATCGTCGTTGACCGCATTCTCGTAGACCTGCTGGCTGACCGCACGCGTGGCGACGAGATTCTTATGGCGCGCCAATTGGGCTGCGGCATGCCGACGTGCTGCATCGCTACGGGCCAGTTCGGCCCGCGCCTGGGCGAGTGCGGCTTCTAACGGTTGCGGATCGAGTTGAAAGAGCAGGTCGCCTTGTTCGACGTCCTGGCCCTCGACAAATGCGCGTTCGAGTACGATCCCCGCGACTCGCGCCCGTATTTCCGCCGTACGGCTAGCGGTAATTCGCGCAGGTAGCGCCGGGCCAAAATCGAGCGTTGCGAGCGCGGCGACTTCGGTGCTCACTTTTGGCAGCGACGCACTTGCCACCGAATCGGCCGGGGTCTGGCTGGAACATCCCACAAGCACCATCGTCAACATAACGGTCGCAATATTTCTACGCCCACAGGCGCGTTTAAAGAACGCGGCGTGAATCAAGCGGGTGCTGATCGAAGGACGGGGAGTGACTACTCTGCTTGCCATGTAACAAACCTCTTTGGGTTGCACGCCAATTGGTCTGGCGCGACACTTTTTTGTGCGCACTTGACGTCAAATACGCGCAAAAAGCAGTCTAAAGCGCGAGGATGGTAGAAACCCTTGTCTAATGGGTTCTTACTTTTGGCCTGCTACTTTCCGTATCGCGGCGCCACATTCATAATGAATGGCGAAACACACCGCACTCTCGGATAAGAAAATGAGACAGTCCCGATCTCCCTTGCTGGCACAGGTATCTACCGCTCACTTAATCAGCCATCTGCACATGATGGTGCTGCCGGCACTGCTGCCCATTTTGCCGCTTTACGTCGGCGTGAGCTTCTTCCAATTGGGTCTGGGAATCAGTGTGTTCAATGTGGTGTCGGCACTTGTGCAGGCCCCCATGGGTTTCGTCGTCGACCGTTTCGGCCCACGGCGGATGCTCATAGTGGGTCTGATCTTAGGCAGTTTGAGCTTCATGTCCCTGGCCTTCGGTGCTTCCTACGCGAGTTTGCTCGTGGCCATGGCCGTCGCAGGAATCGCCAACGGCGTGTATCACCCCGCCGATTACGCCTTGCTGTCTTCCGGCATCGCCGGGCACCGCATGGGGCGAGCGTTTTCTGTTCACACGTTCTCGGGACAACTCGGTGGCGCTATCGCACCCGGACTCATGCTGGGCAGCGCGGCTCTGCTGGGCACACCCGCTGCCTTTCTCATCGCAGGACTCACTGGGCTGGGTACCGCCGCCTGGCTGGTCTTGCAGCGTCCATCGGATCGAGTCCCGGCCACCATCGGTTCGCAGCACACTGCCTCGACTCAACGTAAAGCATCCAAGGGGGAGGCAGCTGCCGCCGTGCTCAGCCCAACGATATTGATGCTGACGGTTCTGTTCGTATTGCTCAGTTTGAGCACGAACTCGATTCAAAGTTTTTCGGTGACGGCCTTGACCAACGCCTATGGCACACCGCTGTCGGAAGCCAACATCGCGCTGTCGGCGTTTTTGTTTGCCAGTGCTTTCGGCGTTCTCGGCGGCGGACATTTAGCCGACAAAACTCAACGCCACGGCCTGGTGGCAGCTGGGGCGTTCGCCATGACTGCCGCGTTGATGGCCTGCGTCGCCTCGTTCGATTTGCCTGGCGTGCTGCTGATGATCGTGATGGGGGTGGCTGGCTTTCTGGCGGGCGTGATTGCCCCGTCACGCGACATGCTCGTGCGCGCCGCTTCTCCCAAAGGAGCCGAGGGTCGGACCTTCGGTATCGTGTCGACCGGCTTTAACATCGGTGGGGCCTTGGGTCCGGTGATGTTCGGCTGGTTGTTGGACCAAGGTCGCCCACTCGGCATTTTTTGGGCAGCGGTGGGCTTCATGCTGCTGACGGTGGGCGTGACGCTGGCGCAGGAAATTCGTCGAAGCCGCAAGCTTGCGGCAGCACTGGCGACTTCTCAGACATAAGAAAACGGGCAGGCTTGCTTCAATGCGTCGTCCGACGCTGGGCCAGCGCCGACGCCGGGCGGGTGCGAAATACCTGAATGCTTTCTCGCAAAGCTGCCGATTGTTCACCCAATTGCTCGACCGACGAGCCCAGTTGCCGCACCAGTGCCGAATTTTCAGTGGTCATGCCGTCCATACGCGAGACGGCTAGATCGATCTGCTCGATGCCGATCGATTGCTCTTGCGAGGCCACCGATATTTCGCCCATCAGCGCGGTGACGCGCTGAACCGCCTGCACGAGTTCGCGCGTCGTGGCATGGGCGCGGTCAGCCTGTACCGAGCCGTCGGCCATTTGGCCGACGGAATGGACGATCAAATCCTTGATTTCCTTACCCGCGCGGGCGCTCTTATGCGCCAGACTGCGCACCTCGCCTGCCACCACGGCAAATCCTTTGCCGGTCTCGCCCGCCCGCGCGGCTTCCACTGCGGCGTTCAAGGCCAGGATATTGGTCTGAAAAGCGATTTCTTCAACGATGGTGACGATGTCGGCGATTTTGCGCGAGCGCTCGGCCAGGCTATTCATGGTGGCGACCACCCGATCGACGGCTTCGGCCCCGCGGCGGGCGACATCCAAACTACTACCGGCCAACTCGCTGGCTTGACGCGCGTTGTCGGCGTTCAGACGAACGGTGGCTGTGAGTTCTTCCGAGCTTGCCGCAGTCTGTTGCAAGGAGGCCGCCTGCTCGTCGGTACGGTCCGACAGCGCCCGATTGCCCTCGGAGATGTCGCCCGCAGAGCGAATGGCCTGGGTCAGACCCTGGTTGACTTCTCGGCTGATGCCGATCAGGCTTTTGCGCATGACGTCTAAGCAGAACTGCAACTGTGCGACTTCGTTGTCGTTCGATTGACTGACTCGCGCAGTGAGGTTGCCTGCTGCCACCTGACGTGCCAAATCGGCAACGTCTTGCAAGGGGGAAAGCATGTTGTCGACGAGGCGAAGTTGCATCATCAGCATGCCCAACACAGCAAGCACTGCACCGGCAGTCAGGCCCCAGGCGGTCGACGGGTTCAGTCGATCCCATTCGGCATACAAGCCCCAGCCGCCGATCGTACCCACCGCCGCTGCTGCGAACAAAGCATGACGCAGGGCCCGCGCGCGCAGCGTTCGACGAAACGGCGCACCTAACAAAGCGACGGCCCGACGCCAGCCGGTCGCCATAATGCGGCCTTGATGCAAACGCCAACCGGTTGCACGAGATTCGCGCAGTTGAGCGTATCGGGCATCGGCCTCGGCCACTTGTTCGGCAGTCGGGCGCACTCGCACCGATGCGTACTCGACGATTTGTCCGTCTTCGACAATGGGGGTGACGCTGGCATATACCCAGTAAAAACCGCCGTCCTTGCGACGATTTTTGACCAGACCCTCCCAGGATTTACCCGACTTCAAGGTCTGCCAGAGATCGACATAAGCCTCTGGCGGCATGTCCGGATGGCGCACGATGTTGTCGGGTTGGCCCAACAGTTCGGCGCGAGTGAAACCGCTAATCTCGACGAAAGCCGGGTTGGCATACACGATGCGGCCCCGGGTGTCGGTTCGGGAGATCAGATAGTGATCGTCCTGGAGTGCGGTCTCTTGCTGATAAACGGGTAGATTGACGCGCACGATGAGCTCCAGACTCGCCACGAAGCAGGGTTTTGAAGGGAAGACCCTTAGGACATCATGGGTATCACGATTCTATCTTAATTGTGACTGAATGCTATTACATTGCATTTAATCGAACACATTTATGAAATACGATATTCAAGGGGTCGGCTGGCCATCACGGCCACAAAACGACGACTTTGGATTAGATTGTCGGGTTGTCACATTCAACGGATGGCTGCATGAAAGTCGTCATTGCTCCCGATTCCTTCAAAGAAAGCCTGAGTGCCGAACACGCCGCACAGGCCCTGGCCGACGGTGTGCGTCAGGCTTTGCCGGACGCCACCATCGTATGCGTGCCCATGGGCGACGGTGGTGAGGGAACGCTGGATGCGGTCCTTGCCGCGACCGACGGCGAACGCCGACGGGTACGGGCGCAAGACGCGCTGGGGCGGCCACACGAGGTCGATTGGGGGTACTTGCCCGGTCAAACCGCTTTTATCGAAATGGCGGGCGCGGCGGGTTTGGAAGCTATTGCCTTCGACGAACGCGACGTCGGCCGGGCCAGCACGTTCGGTGTGGGCGAAGTGATCCGGGCTGCCTTGGACGCCGGCGCGCTGCGGCTGGTGATCGGATTGGGCGGGTCGGCCACCAATGACGGAGGTGCGGGCATGTTGCAAGCCTTGGGCGTGCGCCTGCTCGATGCGAAGGGCGAGAACGTCATGCCGGGCGGCAAAGCGCTGTCGGAGCTTGCCACCATCGATCTCTCAAAGGTGGATCCCCGCTTGAGTGGTGTCCTGATCGAAGCCGCAACTGACGTAGACAATCCGCTGTGCGGTCCGAACGGCGCCTCCGCCGTGTTCGGGCCGCAGAAAGGCGCGAAGGCAGACGATGTGCGCCAGTTGGATCGTGCGCTGTCGCATTTCGCTGATCTGACGGCCCAAGCGACGGGCACCGATGTGCGCGATGCGCCAGGAACCGGCGCGGCTGGAGGCTCGGGGTTTGCATTGCAGGCGTATTTCGGGGCCCGTTTTCGACCTGGCGTAGCACTCGTGGCCGAGCTCAATGGTCTGGCCGACACCTTGCACGAGGCCGATCTGGTGTATACGGGGGAAGGGCGGATGGATGCCCAGACCGTTCGGGGCAAGACGCCGTTTGGCGTCGCGCAACTCGCCAGAGCAGCGAACGTGCCGGTCATTGCCGTGGCGGGCTCCCTGGGTGAAGGATACGAGGCGATGTACGCCTATGGACTGACCGCGGCGTTCAGCCTGGTGGGTGGCCCGACCACGCTGGCGACGGCCTGCGCCGAAGCGCCTCGTTTATTGGCCGAGCGCGCCAGAGACACTTCGCGCCTTTGGGCGGCGAGTACCGCACAGCGCGAGAAGGGCTAAGTCATGAACGCTAAATCTGCGCTTACCGCGACCGAGTCCGAGCATGCCCTGGCGCTGGACCACCTCGTGATCAATACCCGCTTCGAACTACCCGCTGCCGCTCAAGTATTCGAAGCGCTAGGTTTTACGCTTACACCGCAGGGTCGACACACACTCGGATCGATTAACCACTTGATGGTGTTCGAACGCGACTATCTCGAACTCATCGGTTTGCCCACCGATAATGGTCCCTTGCGTCAAGAGGTGCTCGATAGCGCAGTCGGAATCGACGGCCTGGTGTATCAAACCGATTCGGCCGCGCGCCTTCATGCCGCATTGACGGCTTCGGATATGCCCGTCACGCCGGTGCAAACCTTTAGTCGCCCGGTCGAGCTGGACGGAACGCGGCACGACGCGACCTTTCGCACGCTGCGGCATCCTTCCGATGCCTTCGAGGCCGGCCGCGTTTATTACTGTCAGCATTTGACGCCGGAGCTTGTGTGGCGAGCGTCATGGCAGCAGCACGCTAACGGTGTGGATGCCTTGGTCGCGCTGGTGGTGGTCTCGACTCGACCGGAGCACGACGCACGCGCTCACGCCCGTGCGGCGCTCGGGCAAGCGCAGCGCACGCACGCTGGCTGGACGGTTGCAGGCCGGTATTTCCGTCTGGACGTCGTTCACCCGACGGTTTATGCCGAACGCTATGGCGACCTGGCTAGCGACCCAAAAGGACGTGACAGTTTTTTCGGTGCCATCGTGCTGCGCACGGGCCGACCGGATGCCTTACGCCGCTGCGTCGACGCTCTGGGCGAGCGCGTACGTGCACGATCCTATCGCGGCGAAGTTCCTGGCGATAACGCCAATATCTCAGCATCGGGTTTGACTGTCGCCGTGCCCGAGTTCAATACGCTGTTGGATTTTTCTTTCCTGCCTGAGCGTTAGCGCCTGTGCTGCGCGTTCATCGGTCGACATCGTTCGCGCCATCGCTCTCTCATGTTTTGGGAGATCATCGCTGGCGCCAATACACGAACCCGAATGTAGAGCGAACGCGGCAAAAAAACCATTTGTAAATGGTTGCCGGCTTGCTAATTTCAGCTCGGACCAAACTGCTCAAATAGGGCCAGATCGCCACATAAGTGATGGTCCGTACCAAATATGGAGCCTAAGATGAAAGCGAAATTGTTAACACTGGCGTTGTCGATGGGTTGTATTGCTACGAGTCATGCTTATCAGCTATCGGGAATCGTGACAGGCATACAGTCCGGCGGCAAGTTGTGCCACATCGCCGTTGAGGATCCTAATCAAGCGCACTATTCCAACGCCTGGCACGCCGTGAATTCCGATAACATTTGTGCAATCGCAAAACTGGCTTACGTCACCGGCAGCAGAGTGATGGTATCGGTGACAGTAGACAATGAAACCAGAGATACTGCCAACGACATCGCCTCTATCGAAGCCACCAGTCGTCCTGTCAAATGGCCGCCCTACTACGGCATGTGAGGTCGCGACCGCAAGAGTCGGACTCGATCGATATAAGCGACGGAGGGAATATGGCAAATCGATATGCTGCAGCATCGATGGCAATATTGATGGTTTATGGGCATTGGGTGTTCGCCGCGCCCCCTCCCGTCGTCGTCTACAGGGTCGACACACGCAGTCCAAATGAGATTTTTATCTATGGATTTCGAGCGTGGGGAAACAATCATAATATCGTCTCCCACGTGACCGGAGAAAGTTGTGTCGGGCCTAACCCAAGCACGGCGTTCATATCCACCATGACCAATACGGATGCCGTCGAAACACTGGTGCGAAACCACCTGCGCGAAGCAGGACGTCATACCACCTACGTCTATGCGATCCGTGCGGATTCCAATTTCTATAACGCGGCAGCGAGCATCGACAACATCCAGCGCCGCAATCCACTCGTTCCGCTTACGATAGCCTCGCTTGAAATGGCGCGTCGTGCCGGTGAGTGGGACGCGATCGCTCACATACCGACCGAGAACATCATCAGCGCGAGCGTGCGATTCAGCAATGGCACGCGCGTCCGGCATCAGAACCTTGGATACGCTCCAGGGAACACGCATGCCAATCGTGCTGTTTACACCGGCCATATCGAAGAGACGCTTCTCCACTATCGGCTTTCTGTTCGTACGCCCGATAACGTCACTCTGCCCATGTCGGCCTGTTTCGCTGCGTGCTTCATGACCGGTCCGGCGCGCCATCCGGCGGCGTTTGGAAATACGGTGAACGTCGAACAGCGCTGCCCGGTCCCTGCGGTCTACAGCGTGGAAGCTGCCGCGGCGCTGATCATCAACTAGGTCCGAACGCGAGCGATGCAATTCGACGGCACTTAGCGCGCCACAGTCGCAGGCCACGCTTGCATGGCAGCCTCGCATATGGCGATCAGCATTTCATGCGTGGCCGCATGCCGTGCCTGCATCGACATACCGCTCAACACCGTGGAATAAAACTTCGCAAGCCCAGGCGCCGAGGCCTGCACCGGCACATCGCCGTGCTCGATACCGTGTTGAATGCGTGCAGTCAGATCGGCCTCGAAGTCGGCTCGACAGTTGGCCAACATCTGCTGGATATCGGCTGACTGAGGCGAACAATTGACCCCCGACAAAACGATCATGCAGCCCGATGGCGTGTCGGGACAGCACATGGTGTTGGCCGCATTGACGAGCAGCGTTCGAATCACCTCGCGCGTATCGGTCGGATTGGACATCAGACATTCGGTGTAGTCGCCGCGCCGAGTTTTATACCGTTCGAGCGCCTCTCGATACAAACCCTCTTTATCGCCGAACGCCGCATACAGACTGGGTGCGGTAATACCCATGGCCGATGTCAGGTCGCCCACCGAGGTCGTCTCATAGCCTTGCTGCCAGAACAGGCACATGGCCCGCTCGAGTACAGCTTCGCGATCGAACGACAAAGGGCGGCCACGTGCACGCCGAGGCGCTTGGTTCGAAGAGTCCTTATGGGCTAAAGGGGTATCGGCTGTTTTCATAATGATCGATATTAAATTGCTTGACGAGTCTAGGCAAGCTGTCTAAAGTCTGCGTCCTACATTTCATAATGATAATTATGAAATTAACCTACACGCCAATGACATGACAGACGCTCATCGCACCAGATCGACTCCAGCAGTTTTTTCTCCAATCAGATTCGGCGCGCTCGTCATGCTGACGGCGACCGCGCTGGCGGGCTGTTCCGATCCGCCTGCCGCAGCGGCGCCGCCCGCGCCTCAGGTCAGCGTCACGACGGTCACCGCGCGCGCATTGACGCAATGGGACGAGTTCAATGGCCGAATCGAGGCCGTCGATCGTGTGGCATTACGTCCTCGCGTCAGCGGCTACATCGAGCGGGTTAATTTCACTGAAGGCCAGGAGGTCGAGCAGGGTGATGTACTGTTCGTCATCGACGCTCGCCCCTACGAGGCTGCGCTCGCAGGTGCCCAGGCCGAACTGCTCCGTGCCCGCACGACTGCACAGCTGCGGGCGACCGAAGCGGCTCGCGCACAAAAGCTGGTCGCTGCGAAAGCGGTTTCCAACGAAGAGTTCGATCAGCGCCGAGCCGCAGCCGCACAAGCCCGCGCAGATGTGCAGGCGGCCCAGGCCGCAGTCGAAACAGCGACGCTGAATGTGTCGTTCACGCAGGTGAGGGCGCCCATTTCGGGGCGGACCGGCCGTGCGCTGATCACCGCAGGCAATCTGGTCAATGCCGATGGCGACAGCGTTCTTACCACGTTGGTTTCACTAGATCGGGTGCACGTGCATTTCGACGCCGACGAACGGCGTTTTCTTCGCTACGCCGAGTTGGCGCGCACGGGCGCGCGACCGAGCGAGCAGGGCGGGGGTGTCGAGGTAAAGGTCGGCTTGCTGGGTGAGTCGGGTCATCCGCACGAAGGACGAGCCGATTTTGTCGACAATGCCGTCGATCGGGCGAGCGGCACGATTCGGGTGCGTGCCCTGCTGGACAATACCGATCGAAAATTGGTGCCCGGTCTGTACGCTCGGGTGCGCTTGCAAGGCGAACATCTTCAGCGAGCCATCACCGTAGACGATCGCGCGGTGATGACCGATCAGGACCGCAAATACGTCTATGTGGTCGACGAGACGAACAAGGCCCTGCGCCGCGACGTTCGCCTTGGCCGGGTTGATGGCGGCCAGCGCCTGATTCTGGCAGGCTTGGAGCAGGGCGATCGAGTGATCGTCAACGGCACGCAAAAAGTGATGATGCCGGGCATGACGGTCGCGGCAACCGAACTCATGGCAACAACAGCGCAGCTGGCCCGCTCGGATGCACAAGCGTCGGGGAGTGCCGCGCCATGAATTTCGCACGATTCTTTGTCGATCGACCTATCTTTGCGGCGGTGCTGTCCATTGTCATCTTTGTCGTAGGGATGATTGCGATTCCGCTGCTGCCCATCAGCGAGTATCCCGATGTGGTCCCGCCTAGCGTTCAAGTACGGGCCACGTTCCCCGGTGCGAACCCGAGGGAAATCGCCGAAACCGTGGCTGCGCCCTTGGAAGAGGCCATCACCGGCGTCGAGGACATGCTCTACATGAAATCGGTGGACGGCAGCGACGGCGTGCTGGCGCTGACGGTCACGTTTCGCCCAGGTACCGATCCGGACGACGCTCAGGTGAAAGTGCAGAACCGCGTGGCGCAGGCCGAGGCACGTTTGCCCGAGGCCGTCCGACGCCAAGGTGTCGTGACTGCGAAACAGTCGCCCAATATCACGATGGTGGTTCACCTGCTTGCACCGACGGGGCAGTACGACGCGCTCTATCTGCGCAACTATGCCGTCTTGCATGTGCGCGACGAGCTGGCCCGGATCCAAGGCGTAGGCGACGCCCGTCTGTTCGGTTCGGGCGACTACTCGATGCGGCTCTGGCTGGATCCCAGCAAGATTGCCAATCTGGGTTTGACCGCAGGCGAAGTCGTGGCCGCCGTCAGCCGGCAGAACGTCCAGGTTTCGGCGGGCCAGCTCGGTGCGCCGCCCAACCCGAATCGCGCCGACTTTTTGCTTTCCATTAATGCACAAGGGCGCTTGGCGACCGAAGAAGAGTTTGCCAACATCGTCGTCAAGACCGGCGATCAAGGTCAAGTGACGCGCCTGGGCGATGTCGCGCGAATCGAGCTGGGGGCATCGGATTACGCCTTGCGCGCCTACCTGGACAACGATCAGGCCGTGGCCATTCCTATTTTCGAATCGCCCGGGGCTAATGCCATCGACATTTCGGATCAAGTCCGCGCCAAGATGACGGAACTCTCCCGGCGTTTTCCGCCTGGCATGACGTGGAAGGTGGCGTACGACCCCACCATCTTCGTGCGCGACTCGATCAAGTCGGTCATCACCACGCTGGGTGAGGCGATCTTCCTGGTCGTGCTGGTCGTGATCCTGTTTCTTCAGACTTGGCGCGCCTCGATCATCCCGCTGATCGCCGTGCCGGTGTCGGTCGTGGGGACGTTCGCCGTGCTGTTGGCACTGGGATTCTCCATCAACACACTGACCTTATTTGGCTTGGTATTGGCCATCGGGATCGTTGTCGACGACGCAATCGTCGTGGTCGAGAACGTCGAGCGCAACATCGAAGAGGGATTGGCGCCCTTGGCTGCTGCGCACCAGGCCATGCGCGAGGTGAGCGGGCCGATCGTCGCGATTGCGTTGGTGCTGTGCGCGGTGTTCGTGCCAATGGCGTTCCTGTCCGGTGTCACCGGTCAGTTCTATAAGCAGTTCGCGGTCACCATCGCCATTTCGACAGTCATCTCTGCCATCAATTCGTTGACGCTATCGCCCGCACTGGCGGCACTCTTGCTTAAATCGCACGACGCACGGCCCGATTGGTTGACTCGTAAAATGAACCGCTTACTGGGACCCACGTTCCGGGGCTTTAATCGCTGGTTCAAGCGTGGCTCAAACGCATACGGCAATGGGGTCGCCAAAACGCTGGGGCGCCGAGGCGCAGTTTTCGCGGTGTATCTTGTCTTGCTGGTGGCCACAGGAGCGATGTTCAAGGCAGTGCCTGGCGGTTTTATTCCCACTCAGGACAAACTGTATTTGATTGCTGCGGTCAAGATGCCGGATGGCGCGTCGATCGATCGCACCGACGCCACCCTCAAACGAGTCAGCGAGATCGTTCTGCGCACAGAAGGCGTTGCCAACGCAGTCAGCTTCCCCGGCTTCAATGCGCTTTCGCAGACCAACACGTCCAATAGCGGTGTGGTGTTCGTAGGCTTATCGCCATTCGATCGACGCACGCGTTCAGCGCAGGAGATCGCGACCGAGCTGAACGGCAAATTTACCGCCATTGAAGAGGGACTGGCGTTTGCCATCATGCCGCCGGCCATCATGGGCCTGGGCACGGGTTCGGGTTACTCGTTGTATATCCAGGATCGCGGCGCGGCGGGTTTTGCAGCCTTGAACGCTGCCATGCAAACGATGGCGGGCGCAGTAGTGCAGCAACCGGGCTTTCAGTATCCCATTAGCTCTTTCCAAGCCAACGTTCCCCAATTGGACGCTGAGGTCGATCGCAGCAAGGCCAATGCGCAAGGCGTGGGCGTGACCGATGTGTTCGAGACGTTGCAGGTTTATCTGGGCTCGACCTACGTCAACGACTTTACCCGATTCGGTCGAACCTTCCGCGTGATGGCTCAGGCCGATGCGCCGTTTCGCCAATCGGTCGAAGACATTGCCAACCTGCGAACGCGTAACGCTCGAGGCGACATGGTGCCGATCGGCAGTGTGGTCGATATTCGCGAGAGCTATGGTCCTGACCCCGTGATCCGTTACAACGGCTATCCGGCAGCGGATTTAATCGGCGAGGCCGACGCCCGCATGGTGTCCTCGTCGCAGGCACTGACGACCGTGCAGTCCGTGGCTGATCGGGTTCTGCCCAGCGGCATGCAGCTCGAATGGACCGATCTGAGCTATCAACAGGTCACGCAAGGCAATGCGGCCTTGATAGTGTTTCCGCTGGCGGTGTTGCTGGTGTTTCTGGTGCTGGCGGCCTTATACGAAAGCTGGACCTTGCCATTGGCGGTGATTCTGATCGTGCCGATGTGTCTGTTGTCGGCGCTGGTAGGTGTGTGGCTGACCGGTGGCGATAACAACATTTTCGTTCAAATCGGCTTGGTGGTGCTGATTGGCCTGGCGTGCAAGAACGCCATCCTGATCGTGGAGTTCGCGCGCGAGTTGGAGGGCCGTGGCATGAGCATTGTCGAGGCAGCGCTGCAGGCGTGCCGCCTGCGCCTGCGTCCCATCGTCATGACCTCGATTGCGTTCATCGCCGGCGTCGTGCCGCTGATGATCAGCAGCGGGGCAGGGGCGGAGGTGCGCCAGGCCATGGGCGTGACGGTGTTTGCCGGCATGCTGGGCGTCACGCTGTTCGGTTTGGTTCTCACCCCGGTTTTTTACGTCGCATTGCGGCGGCTGGCCACGCGCGGCGATCGTCGCACGCCCTTGGCATCCGCTCAGGAGAAAGCTCATGCTTGATCGCGTTTTGCCTTCAATGGCCACGTTTGCCGTAAGTGCGCTGCTTGCAGCATGTACGCTAGGGCCGGACTACAAGGCGCCCCATACGCCGCAGGCCGAGCGCTTCGCACGCCAGCCCTCGCCGCAAGACCGGCCCATGGCCACCCCGGCCGCCGATGCTGCGTTCTGGCGCAATCTAGGCGATGAGCAGCTGACTGCCTTAATCGAGCAGGCGTTGAGCGCCAATCACGATATTCGCATCGCGATGGCGAATTACGATCGGGCCAATGCATTGTTGGGCGGCGCACGCTTCGATCGTTACCCGACACTGGGCGCTCAGGCACAAGCACGAACTGGCCGCTCCAGTGCATCGCAGATGCCGACCGCCGACCGCGAACAACGCGATGGCGAGCAGTTCGATACCCGCCTGACGGCGGTCTGGGAGCTGGATTTCTTTGGACGGATCCGGCGCAGCATCGAGGCACAGCGTGCCGATACCGAAGCGCTCGCCAGCGATCTCGCGACAGTACAGGTCGCGATCGTCGCCGAGTTGGCCGATGCCTATTTCCGTATGCGTGGCGCGCAAGCTCAATGGACAGTGGCGCGAGGCAATGCCGACAATCAACGCGAGACGCTTGGATTGATCGAGACCTTGCTAGAGAACGGGCGGGGCACCGCGTTCGACAGCGATCGAACCCACGCCCAACTGGCGCTGACCGAAGCCAGGCTTCCACCGCTGGCAGCCGAGGCTGCCGTGCTCGCGCACCGTATCGCCGTATTGAGCGGCCAGACGCCCACTGCTTTGGCCGAAGCGCTGGCCAGGCCTGTGCCGCAAGCGGTCCTGCCCGCACTGATCGATCCGGGTACGCCCGGCGATTTGCTGCGCCGTCGTCCGGATGTCGTGGCGGCCGAACGCCGCTTACATGCCGCTACGGCCCGGATCGGCGTGGCCACCGCCGACTTGTTCCCGCGTTTCACGCTGGGCGGTCTACTTGGCTCGCAGGCATTATCCGTCGGGGCGCTCTTCGGTCGCGACAGCGAAATGCGAGCCGTAACGCTGGGCATCGACGGCTCGTTTCTGGATATTGGACGGGTGAGGGCACGCATTGCCGCGACCGACGCGCAAGCCGCCGGTGCCATGGCTCAGTACGAACGAACCGTGCTCAGAGCGATGGAGGAAACCGAGAATGCCTTGCTGCGGCTGACATCTGCCCATGACGAAAGGGCGGCATTAAACCGTGCAGCGCGCTCGAGCGAACGTGCGGTTAAGGTGTCGCGGCTGCAATTCGAGGTCGGGGCGATCAGCGTGCTGGACGTTCTGGCCGCCGAACGGACCCGTCTGGATGCAGAGGATCTTCTGGCGCAAAGCAAAGCGCGGGAAGCCACCGCCTTGGTCGCGTTATATAAATCCTTGGCGGGCGGATGGCCAGCTGCCGTTCCTAAACAAACAGCAGGCGCGCACCGTTTGTAATTTTGGATCGATCTACATTAAACCCGGTTTCTCGATTGGATGTAATGGATAGAGCAGGGTGTTCGGGCGCTGCGCACGTTCACCTGACTACCGTTTTTACGGAAATTCGGTCTTGAAGGATTGCTATGCGCACGTGCTTCGTTCTCGTGTCGGCGATTTTGTTCATATCGCAGGGCGTGTCGCTGGCCACGCCACCCAGCCTCGTCTACCGTGTCGATACTCGGCCGCCCGACGAAATCTTCGTTCACGGGTTCCGAGCGTGGGGCAACGATCACAATATCGTTGCCCATGTGAACGGGCATACATGCACAGGCGCGGCGCGAACCTCGGCGTTCGTCTCGACGATGGCCAGCTTCCATATGGTCGACGAACTGGTAGCCAGTCATTTGCGGGAACGGGCCACCACGTACGTATACAGCATTCGTGCAGATTCGAATTTCTACAGCGCGCCTGCCACGGTCGATTACTTTCAGAGCTACAACCCGTTGGCGCCGCTCTCGTTGAATTCGCTCAGAATGTCCCGTCGGGTGCAGGAATGGGTGGCCGTCGATCGCATTCCACCCCAGAACATTTCATCTGTGGTCGCCAGGCATCGAAACGGCGTCAACACCTTCTGGATGAATCCGATGTACCAGGATCGTCAGACCCAAGGCAGCAGCCAATTCTATCTCGATCATGCCGAAGATACCCTGCAGCACTATCGGTTTCCACTGAACCGACCTAACCAGACGACGCTGTGGATATCGGCATGCTTTTCAGTTTGCGACACGCCGATCCCCAGCTATTACTACGCCGAAGGATCGATAATCTCATTGGCTGCACCCCAGTGCGTCGAACAAAAGGTCTACCGTGTCGAGGACGCACTGGCGGTGATTTTTTCGCTATGACAGGCTGTGAAAGGATGAGTCGGAATCGACAGACTGCCACGCTAACAAATTCGCATAATGTGTATTATGTTAACTAACATTAAAATGGCTGCCGAGGCCGCCACTTTCTTGCTATCTCGTCAGTGCACCCCGCTTGCGCACACGACGATACGCATCGCGTGATCATTAAGCCGTTTGAGGCTTTGCATATCGCTCATACATGGATTCGGCAGTAGCAATGACGGCATTCGCATTAGGGTTGCCGGATAGCGCAACCAGGGCACACAGCTTCGCGCCAGAAAAAACGACTTGCGCCAGATTGCCGTTCTGCAAACCGGAAGCCAGTTTGGACAGATTCGCGGCGCCTTCCACCACACCCGAATGATTACGCACCCCAAGCGCGCCGTCGCACGCTTTATCCAGTGCAATGAGGGCATTGAGCCCATACGCCAACGCATTGACTCCGCTCATCGCTAGCGCGGCGCCGCCCTGCAGCCACTGGCCCCAGGTTTGGGCCGAACGGAAAGTATCGGTTGCAGCGTAGACGCTTTCTTTCAATGTCCCCGCCATGTTCAAAAAACTAGTCGCCGTTTTATTGTCGCTACTTATGGACTGGATGGCCTTGAACAGTACGCTCAGCATACTCGGAGGTGTCGCAGGCGGAACCTCACCGTTCGAGGCCGGTATTGGGGCGTGGGGCACTGAACTGGGCGGTAAACTAGGAATTGCCATGTCGAATCTCTCAATTGAAGTTAGTACGTCAAGCTCACTTGTCACACCGCGTTCTAAGCACCCTGTGGAGAGGCAAAGCGGTTGTACAGCATCTCGGCGGAAGTCACTGCAAAGCCCGCCGCGGGATTACCCGACAGCGCCAAGCACACGCATAACTTCGCACCGGAAAAAGCGACTTGCGTCATGTTGCCGCTCTGCACGCCCGAGACGATGTTCGACACGTTCACGACAGCATTCGCTATATTCGTGTAGCCGCTGAGCCCAAGTAGCGTGCCGCCTGCTTTATCGAGCAGTACCGCGGCGTTTATACCGTGCGCCAAGGAGGCGAGAGACTGCGTGCTGACCGGGTCGCCACCCCGCATCCATTGCGCGAACGAAGACACCGATTTATACGCATTCGACAAGCCCATCGCACCGTCTTTGATCGCCATACCCGTGCTGCCCGCGCTGCCGATAAACTCCATCGCCGCGCCGCTGTCGATGCCGACGGCGGAAATGGCGCTCGACAGGGTGGTCAACGCGGTGGAAGCGATCGTAGCGGGCAGCGCCGTGTCCGCTATGGGCGTCATCGGAACCGAAATCGTGTTGCCGATCAGCATGGCAATCTCCCGACCTAGGCCAAGTTGGGCGAATCGCCGACAATATGGGTTACCGGCGGACGATCGGAGAAGGCAGTGAGAACCTGCTCGATCTCACCGTTTGCCAGGGCCGCCGATAAAGCATCCACATGCTCTGCAAAAGCGGCTAGTACAGCGGTGAATATCTCTTCGGTCCAGGCCGTTTCTACAGGCGTCCACAGCAGACGCACCAGCACGGCTTGGGAGTCCGGTGCCACGCCAATCACGCCGGTGCCGGATAAACCCGCCGTCAAATTCAAGGCCAGTAAGGCGCGCAACTTGCGCTCGCCGAACACGCCGTCCGCAACACCGATCTGTCCGGTCAAGGCCAGAGCGCGCATGCCGGGCACGGGTTCGATACCGAGCATGGCTCCCGCAGTCGAGTGCAAGACGAAAGCGCCCGTCTCGGTACTACCCAGCGTGATCCCCAGTGCTGTCTCGATGCTTGCGGCCCATTGCCGCAAATCGTTAGCGGAGTTGAAGTCCATACACGTTCCCATCCTTTGATGAAGTGTTCCGGGTCTTCAGTAACCCGGGAGCGCAAAAAGGTTCCATCGCGCCGGGCCCAAGCCTGTGGCCAAGGGCGAGCATCAGGCGCGTACCGCCACCTTGAGCGTGCGCAACTGATTCTGCGCCGAGCGCCCTTGCGCTTGCCACCAGCGGCTGCACCCAGTGCTGAAAATTTGCCCAGAACATGAGAATCGATGCTTCGCGACGTCCGATTCATCAATCATTCGGGAATATCGTTCTTAGCGTATTCCGATTAACGAACACTGGGCATCCCCTGCTCTGCCCGCCATTTACATAGAGCCGATCAGCGTTAACCAGATCTGCAACCAAGCCCGACGCGGCCAAACTGCGAAAACGGCCCTGGCGAAACGCGAGGGCCGTGTCAGCTAGCTACACTAGCGAGGCATCCGGGTGAATCCGTCATTATGCTGCGCCAAGCACTTCGCACGGAATGCCTTGTGCCGATCAGGGAAGTGCCGACTATGTCAGTGCCCGACGCTTTTCGAAAACACGTTGACCACGAACACGCCACCGACAATCATGCCGAGTCCGAGAATCGCCGGCATGTCGAGCGTCTGTTTATGAACGATCCAGGCAACGATGGAGACCAGCACAATGCCGACCCCGGCCCAGATGGCATAGGCGATGCCCGTGGGAATCGTACGCAGCACGAGCGACAGAAAGTAGAAGGCCGTCACATAGCCCAGCACAACGATGAGGCTGGGCACCAGCCGGGTGAACCCGTCGGAAGACTTCAGCGCCGTCGTGGCGATGACTTCGGAAACGATAGCAATGCTAAGTAAGAAAAAGGGATTAGCCATGAGAATTTTCCGTGAGTGAATAGATTTTTTGCAGCGCTTCATCGATTGCTTCGCTGTCGAGTGCGGGCCCGAACACAAAGCTGAACCACAGCCCGTCGGCAAAAAGCTGACATGCGAGCTGGGTGCCGCGATCGAGTGCATCGGACTTCAGCATCTGACCCAACAGGTGGGCCCACTGCGTCTGATACACGGGATTGTTGATCGCCATCAACGTGATGGCCCGGCCGCTTTGCCCCGCGTCCTGCGCGTTGGCCAGCGAAGCCCGTATATAGGCCCGCACATGCCGGGCCGGCCCATCGGGTTCCAGGGTCAGTTGTTCGGCATACTGCGCGGCAAATATCTCGAACAGATGAGCGAACAGACCATCGAGAAGTTGTTGTTTGGTGCGGAAATGGTGTTGCAGCCCCCCCTTCGATATGTCCAGCTTGTGAAGCACACGTTCTTGGGTCAAATGGGCAAATCCATCTTCCAATAGGACCTGTTGCGCAGCGTGCAGGATGCGGGCCCTCAAGACCTCCGGTTGTTTCGAGCGAGTCACATTCATATTTAACAATCCATCTAGATTGATTGTTTAGTTTACGGACAAGCGTCGCGATTGGCAACAGTCCGTACGTAACTCGTTGGATTCGCTCGAATTTTCCCCGCGCGCCCTTTCGGACCAAACTTTGCGCGGTCGAGCCACCTGCGGGCGGCATGCGCCTGGCAGCGGCACATGCCGCCCATCGCGGCTTATCGGCCGCGTTGTCCGCCTACTGGCCGACGAGCGCTTTGCTGATCCTGACCTGAACCGATCTGGCTGGTATGACCGTCCTTCTTGCTTCGGTTTTGCTTGTCCCCGTGGCTGTATTGCTCGCTGCGACGCGTGTCATTGGCTTGCACTGCGGTGGGTCTGATCGATGAACGCATGGCTCACTCCTTGTTTGCGGCAACGCTGCCGCAGTCCGTATGCGGCAACTGGCGTGCCACTGCTTTGTCGAGAACCGCGATTTATTGGCGTTTCGCCAGGTTTTCGGTCATAACGCAAACGTAATCCTGCAACGCACCATTTCAAACCTTAATCGCCGAATTAATTACGCACATACTGTAATTCCTTATTAACGCCGCAGATCAGGCCGTCACGGTTACTCGGCTGGCCCCATGTGCTTGCCCGCTGCCTGCGACAGCGACAACCCGTCGAACGCCACGCCCGCTGGTCAGCGCGATGAGAAGCTGCAAGCTTTCTGGGATGTCGAGTTGCGAACATTTGGTGCATACTCGAACACAGTTTCTTATCGCTCATAGCCTGAACAGTCGATGATGGATACCCTGCTTTCTCTATTGCCCGTCTATGCCGCTTATGTGCTGGCCACGGCCAGCCCGGGCCCGAGCAATATGGCAATCATGGCAACAGCCATGCAACATGGGCGACGCTCGGCGCTGGCATTGGCTGCCGGGGTCGTGACGGGATCGATGAGCTGGGCAGCGCTGGCGGCAACCGGTGTGTCGGCGCTCTTGGCGGCCTACGCGCATGCTTTATACGCGATCAAAATTCTGGGCGGTATTTATCTGCTGTACCTGGCGTCGAAGGCTGCGAAATCGGCGTTCGAACCCCGAGACTTCGCGCTTGCCACGTCCGATACCGTACCGAATGCCGGCAGCTTGTATCGCCGCGGCTTATTGCTGCACATCACCAATCCGAAAGCCGTGCTGGCTTGGATTGCCATTATTTCCTTGGGATTGCGCCCCAATGCGGCGCCGCACGCCATGGCGTGGGTTCTGCTGGGCTGCGCCACGCTGTCGGTACTGGTCTTCGGCACGTATGCGCTGGCGTTCTCCACAGCGGTCATGGTGCGTGGATATCGAAGAGCCAGACGCTGGATCGACGCGGCATTGGCAGGCTTCTTTGCCTTGGCGGGCGTGCGCCTGTTGATGAGCAAGTTCTGATCGGAGGGCTAAAGAATCGAGTCCCGCAGGACCGGTTTACAATCGGTGTTCCTTCGTACTACCAAAGCGCCCATGCTGCCAGAACGTCTCCACCAAGGTTATCAATCTTTTTTAAACAGCCGCTTTCCCAGCGAACGCAGCCGCTACAAGGCATTAGGCGAGCTTGGACAAGAGCCTGAAATCATGGTGATTGGCTGTTGCGATTCGCGCGTATCGCCCGAAGCCATTTTCGATATGGGGCCCGGCGAGCTGTTCGTCGCACGGAACGTCGCCAATCTGGTGCCACCCTACGAACCGAACACCGATTCCTATCACGGCGTGAGCGCTGCGATCGAATTCGCGGTGAACGGCCTGAACGTGAAACACATCGTGGTTATGGGGCACGCCTCTTGTGGCGGCATCAAGGCCTTCTACGACAGTGCCGAGCCTTTAGCCCGAGGCGACTTCATCGGCAAGTGGATGTCGCAAATCGCGCCCGTGGCGGAAAAACTCGATCGTACCCATGGCGACCGGGCTTCTCAGTTGCGTCAACTCGAATGGGACGTGGTGGCGCACAGCCTGAGCAACCTGATGACCTTCCCCTATATTCGTCAACGCGTCAAAGCCGGCACCTTGCAGCTTCACGGCACGTATTTCGGCGTGGCGACCGGCCTGCTGTTCGTACGCGACCCAAAAACCGGCGCTTTCGCGCCCTGTCCGGATCGGCCGATCGACGAGTGATGAAAGCCTGTGTTATCGGCTAGGCGCGCCCATGCCACCGGAACGCGATTTTTTTGCTCATTACGGGGCGGTATCCCGCCCCGCCCTTAAGCAGGCATCGGTAGCCCTCGCCCCACTTCCCTGACCTGCCTCACGTGCCGCCTCGGGCCGACACGTCCAAGCTTGGGTTTTACATATAAAGACAAATCATTCTCGTTCCCATACAATTTCTCGTCAAATTTCAGACAGATCACTTCGGGAAGGGAAGATAGATGTCATCGCAAGGTTTTCGTCTTCATTACGCCGCGCTGCTCGTCGCGGTATCTGGTACCGCCTTCGCGCAATCGGCACAACCGATTCAACAACTGCAAACCGTAGAAGTGTTGGGAACGGCCGAGCAGGAAGTGAAGCAATCGCTCGGCGTTTCTGTCATTTCCAGCGAAGACATCGCCAAACGCCCGCCCGCAACCGACGTCTCAGAAATCATTCGACGCGAACCGGGTGTCAACCTGACTGGCAACAGCGCCAGCGGCAACCGGGGCAACGCTCGCCAGATCGACATTCGTGGCATGGGCCCGGAGAACACGCTGATCTTGATCGACGGCAAGCCCGTGTCGTCGCGCAACTCGGTACGCTATGGTTGGAACGGCGACCGCGATACCCGCGGCGATTCGAACTGGGTACCGCCGGAAGAAATCGAACGCATCGAAGTGCTGCGAGGCCCGGCAGCGGCACGCTATGGTTCGGGTGCCATGGGCGGTGTCGTCAACATCATCACCAAGCGACCGACCGATAAGGTGTCGGGCTCTGTCACCTACTTCACCAATCAGCCGGAGAACGGCGACGAGGGTGAAACCCACCGCAGCAATTTCCGTCTGAGCGGGCCGATCACCGACAAGGTGTCGTTCCGGGTGTATGGCAGCTATGCCGATACGGCACCCGATGCCCAGAACATTAACGAGCGTAACTACACTGCAGACCAGAACAACCTGGCCGGCCGCGAAGGCGTGGTCAATCAAGACGTCAATGCCTTGTTGAGCTGGGCCTTGACCTCGCGTCAGACAGTTGATTTGGACATGTCGTACAGCCGTCAAGGCAACCGCTATGCGGGCGACACCATGTTGAACAACGCAGGCGGCAATCCGGCCTATATCAATAGCCTGTATGACAGCGAGACCAACACCATTCATCGCAATGCGTTCAGCCTGACGCATCGTGGCCGTTGGGATTGGGGCGATTCGCGCTTCGCGCTGGGACACGACTACACCCGCAATGCGCGGCTGAACGAAGGCCTGGCAGGTGGACCGGAAGGCGCGCCGCAAGAGGGTGCGGGCTGGAACAAGGCGCAACTGAAAAACTTGCGCGCCAGTGGCGAGGTCAACGTACCCTTGACCCTGGGGCTGGATCAAGTGCTGACCGTCGGCGCCGAATACCTGCGCGAATCGCTAGTGGATCCCGGTTCCTTGCGCAACAACACCTGGGATCCGACACCCGGATCGATTACCGGATTCAGCCGAGGCAATAATCGCAGCGAAGCGCGCAGTTATGCGATTTTCATCGAAGACAACATTGAAGCGGGCAAACGCAGCATCGTCACCCCGGGTGTACGCATGGATCATCACGACGAGTTCGGCACCAACTGGAGCCCGAGCCTGAACGCCTCGCACAAACTGACCGATCGATTGACCTTGAAAGGCGGCATCGCGCGCGCCTACAAAGCACCGAACCTGTACCAATCGAATCCGAATTACCTGTTGTATAGCCGGGGCTTTGGCTGCAATCAGTCAGAGACCAATGCGGGCGGATGCTTCTTGCAAGGCAATGAGAATCTCGACCCAGAGACCAGCGTGAACAAGGAGATCGGCCTGGCGTTCGACTCGGGCACGTGGCGCACCAGCGCGGCCTACTTCCGCAACGATTACAAGAACAAGATCGTCGCCAGCAACGGTTCGGCCTATGTGCTGCCCAACGGCCAGCGCGTGCTGCAGTGGGTAAATACCGGAAAGGCTCTCGTCCAGGGCGTGGAGGGCAACGTATTCATCCCCGTCACGCCCACCATCGACTGGAACACCAACTTCACCTACATGATCGAGTCGGAAGACAAGACCACGGGCGAACCACTGAGTATCATCCCAAAATTCACCGTGAACACCACGGTGGACTGGATGGCGACCGAGCAACTGGGCTTCCAGGCCAATGCGGTGTGGTACGGCAAGCAGAAGTCGCCTTCGTTCCAGAATCGCCGCAACCTGGCGATCGAGGAGCAGTATCAGCGTGACGTCAAACCCTACGCCCTGTTCGGCTTGAACGCAAACTATCGCTTGAACAAGAACATCCGGTTCGTGGTGGGCGTGAACAATCTGTTCGACAAACAGTTGTATCGTGGCGGCTCATCAGATTATGCTGGTGCCAATACGTACAACGAAGTCGGGCGCTCGTATTTTGCTACCGCCACGGTATCGTTCTAAACGAGCTTTACCCAGTTTTATATAGGCAATAGGTGGTTTTGTCGTTCGATAATCAAGGCAAACGGATGCGGTGCTCAGGCTGCGGCCTGCTTGCGACGCAATGCGTGTGTTCGGCGCTATCGGTCATCGACAATTCCACCCCCGTTCGGATCCTTCAGCATCCCGACGAAACCACCCACCCGTTGAATACCGCTCGATGGATAGCGCTGGGACTGGTCGATGCCCGTGTCACCGCTCGGGAGTCGTTCAAATCCTCCGATTGGGATGTCGCCGGACACACGCCCCTGTTGCTCTATCCTGACGAGCCGGGCGTTCCTGCCCGGCCCCGGCCGCCCGGCCCCTATGTCTTGGTGACATTGGATGGCACATGGCGTCATGCTGCCGCGACATTACGGACTCACCCCGCTTTGCGTACGATGCACCGGATGGCGCTGCCCGCGCCAAGCAGCACACACGCGGCTTCCAATTATCGACTACGAAAATCATCTCGGGCCGATAGTTATTCGACAGTGGAAGCGGTCGCTGCCGCTTTGGACGTGCTGGACAGTCCACGCAGTCACCACTTGCTATTGCAGCCTTTCACTTTACAGATCGAACGCCAGATCGCATTCCTGCGCAAGAAGATGGGCGTCGCCGAATTTCAGAAGAATTACCCACGTATTCCCGACGAATCGCGTCGAGACACGCCCTCTTAAGGCACGTGAAATACCAGTTTCGATCGCCCGCCATAGACCTGATGGGCTGGGCCTGCTAGGGTGCCGTAGACGCTCCGTCGTGACATCGTATCGCAGCTGCGACAATTGGGGCTTGACGTCGTCCATTGCCAGATCGACTCATGGAAAAAACTGCTTTGACGTTCGCAAAACACGGCATTCCAATTTCGATACTGTGCTTTTTTCTTGGACATCAACCGATTGTTCATTCGAAAGACCAGGTGGTGGATCGTCCCGATCCTGGCGTCCTGATTCTCACTAAAGGTCAAGGCGGTGATGCCAGAGGGGCCGCCGCGTTGGCCAGCCATTGGCGGTCAAAGAAAAAGCCGGATGTACTAAATTTGTCCACCGTAGGGCTTGATAACATCGACTCAAGCGCATATTCATGTCTTCTCATCGTCGGCCAGGGTGCCGCAGACGAAGCATTACAGTCGGGACGCATGCTGCCGGCCTGGAAGAACAAACAAATAGGTATTTATTCCCATTTGATCGATTCCACCATCGTAAGATATCTGGAGTCATCCGGCGAGCGCCTTCCCATACGGTTTTTCTTCCCACAGTCACAGATCGATTTGTTATCGAAACGGAATGAAAAGGCTTCTTTTCACCTGAAAAATTACGCAGTCCAGACGGCGCCATTAGCAATCGAAACAGTGTCTGAAAAACCTCGTAGCGATCAGGATTCGGAAAATCCCGCTCTGCTGGATCGGGACGTCGTTATCTGGCTGGGTGGAAATTACATCGATTCGTCGGGTATGCAGCGAGTATTGACCACGCAAGAAATCAGCGAGAGCCTCAAGGCAGTGCGTGCCAGAATGAAACCAAAATCAACTGTGGCGATAGTTCTGATACCGAGGATTTTCGACTCGGAAATGACGGCGGCAGAAAAATCGAATCGCCTGCACGAAATGAAGAAGCTATTCTCGCAACATGATCCGATTTTTTATGGAGCCTCTCCAATAGTGAAGGCGCTTTCTTCGGAGACCCTGAAGATAAACCCGGCTCTGCCCTACGACCGATTGATGCAGTTGCCGTGGACACACACTGAGCACTATGTATCGGCGGATCAATACAATGTTTTCGCCGATATTGGGGCAACAAACGTCTTCCCGTTTCTGCTCGACCCGCTGGACGACGATCAGCGTTTCGCTGCCATGCAATTCCTTCTCCACAGAAAACAGGGCAGCCTGAGCGAACGCCTGCTTCGCTACGGCTGTAAGTAATTACATGGCGAAGTGCAGCGGCACGCCAGACGAACCCACTCCAGACGCGTTATGCTTGATGCTTATCTACCCCTGCAAACCCCCGGCTTCCCGCCCGATTCACCACCATGACCACTGCCCAGCAACATTCGCTCGATAAAAGCAAAATCAACATTCTGCTCCTCGAAGGCGTTCATGCCTCAGCTTTGGATGTGCTGCACGAGGCTGGCTACACCAGCATCCAGACAGCCCCCAAAGCGCTGCAAGGCGACGAACTGAAAGCCGCCATTGCCGACGTGCATTTCGTCGGCATCCGATCGCAGACTCAATTGACCGCCCAAGTGCTCGAACACGCCACCAAACTGGTCGCCGTAGGCTGCTTCTGCATCGGCACCAACCAGGTCGATCTGGAAGCCGCGCGCGAGAAAGGTGTGGCGGTGTTCAACGCCCCCTACTCCAACACCCGTTCGGTGGCCGAGTTGGTGCTGGCCGAAATCGTCATGCTGCTGCGCGGCATTCCGCACAAGAGCAATCAGGCCCATATCGGCAACTGGATCAAGTCGGCAGCCAACGCCTATGAAGCACGCGGCAAGACCCTGGGCATCGTCGGCTACGGTGCCATCGGCACGCAAATCTCGGTGTTGGCCGAGTCACTGGGCATGCACGTGATCTATTACGACACCGTCAAGAAGCTGCCTCTGGGCAATGCCCGCCAGGTGAGCGATTTGCATACGCTGTTGGGTCAGTCGGATGTCGTGACGCTGCACGTGCCGTCGCTGCCGTCCACTCAGTGGATGATCGGCGAAGCCGAACTGGCGGCCATGAAGCCGGGTTCAATTCTGATCAACGCCTCGCGTGGCAAGGTCGTTGTCATCGAAGCGCTGGAGCAGGCCCTGCGCAGCAAGCATTTGCTGGGCGCGGCACTGGACGTCTTTCCCAAGGAGCCGGGCAGCAACACCGAAAAGTTCGTCTCGCCGCTGCAAGGCCTGGAGAACGTCATTCTGACCCCGCACGTCGGCGGCTCGACGCTCGAGGCGCAAGCCAACATCGGGGTCGAAGTGGCAGAAAAGCTGGTGATGTATAGCGACAACGGCACGACAGTGTCGTCAGTCAATTTCCCCGAAGTCGCCCTGCCCGCTCACCCCGGCCGCCACCGTATTTTGCACATCCACCGTAACATTCCGGGCGTGCTGTCGAAGATCAACGGCCTGCTGTCGGAAGCGGAAATCAATATTTCGGCGCAGTATCTGCAAACCAATGGCCGAGTGGGTTACGTGGTGATCGATGTGGACGCGCAATCGTCGGCCCTGGCACTGGAAAAACTCTCAAAAGTGGAAGGTACGATCCGCAGCCGTATTCTGTACTAATCGGCGCCGGCCATCGGTCGCGGCGAAGCCTGCATCGCCTCGTCCCAGAACAGATCGCATCTTCACTCAGCACGTCCCCACCGATTTAGATCGTTCGGTCAGATGCGATCTGGTTAAACCGAGCGACTTGCACGAACGCACAAGGCCCGAACGCGGTGACTCGCCGCTGACGGGCCTTGTGCGTTTGGGGCAAAGGATTCAAGGTCACTGCGTGTCGTGATCGTGGCCGATTATCCTTTTTTACCCAAGCGTCGTATTCGGCGGTATGGGTTCGACTGATAGGATGCCTACGCATCGATCCTGTTTTCATCCCAGAATTGCGCTCGCTACCCCCATCTTATCGACACGCCCCATCATGCTCAGTTTTGGCCCATTTCCTATCAGTGCGGTTGTCGTACTGGTCGCGCTCGTCCTTGCCTGGACGGTGACTCGCGTATTGGCGCTTTTTCTGACGAACGTGCCGGGCCGAACCGCAAGCAGCTTGATCCTGGACGCCCTGTTCGTCGGCTTGCTGGTGGCTCGTCTCGGATATATCGCCCAGTGGTGGCGCGAATACTCGGCGCAGCCCTGGTCCATGATCGCCATCGGCGACGGTGGATTTTCGCTATGGACAGGCGTTGTCGCCGCGCTGTTGTTCGTGGGATGGCGCAGCCGCCGCATCGCGAGCATCCGAGTGCCGGTCGTCGCCGGTATGGCGGCAGGGATCGCGGTCTGGTTTGGCCTGAACGCCGTGCTCGACGGCATGCGGCAGTCGTCGCTTGCCTTGCCCAACGTGGCGCTGACGACGCTGGACGCCCGCCCGATCGCTTTGAACGCCTATGCCGGAAAACCGGTCGTGCTGAACCTATGGGCCAGTTGGTGCCCGCCTTGTCGTCGTGAAATGCCGGTATTCGAGCAGGCTCAGGATCAGTTTCCGGGCGTCGCCATCGTCATGGTGAATCAGGGCGAATCGGCTCAGGTCGCACAGGCGTATCTGGCCCGTGAGGGCCTGAAATTGGATCACGTGCTGTTGGATCCAAACTCGGAGACCATGCGGGCCGCACAATCGCGAGGTTTACCGACCACCTTGTTCTTCGACGCCGAAGGTCGATTGGTCGATTCTCATATGGGCGAGCTGACGTCCGCTCGCCTCCAAGACACAATCGTGCAGCGATTCGGCATCCGCTGATGGCCTGCGTGCGGCCCGCTACCCCCGCCGTGTTTCGGACGGCAGCGACGGCTCGGATGCGCCGTGCTCGAATGCGGCGGATACACAACACCCGAAAAAAGTGAATTGATTTTGTGATTTTCGTACGAATGTCACAATATGCTGCAACACTCTTTCAAATAAATGTCATTCGAGGTCCGCCGTCCATGTCCATGTCCGTACATCCTGCCCCGCTCGCGGCGGTGGGCGGCCTTCACATCCCGACGCTACCGACCCCCAGCCTGACCGAGATTCTCAGTCAAGGACTGCTCACGCCGCACTTTCAGCCCGTTATCGACCTGACCCAGCAAAGAATATATGGGCACGAGAGTTTGATTCGCGGGCCCGCCGACACCGCCATGCGTAATCCCGACGCGTTGTTTGGCGAGGCGCGGCGCCTGCATCTGCATCCCGAACTCGAGCTGGCCAGTGTGCATGCTGCGCTGAGCGGGTTTACGGCGCAGTCGGACATCATGACGCCTCCGGGCGAAAAGCCCGGCTTTTTATTCATCAACATGTCGGCTGCCGTCATCGTGCAGCAGTGGCGGCTGTGGGGCGAAGCCCTGCCCCACCATCTGTTCGGCAAAACCACCGTCCCGCTCGGTCGAATCGTGTTGGAGCTGACGGAGTACGATCCGGTCGCGCCCCACATGGAAGCCCTGATCGCCGCCTTCGCGAGCCTGCGCGTCAGCGGGGTCCGCATCGCACTCGACGATTACGGCGTGGGCTATTCCAGCCTGCAATTGTGGGCCGAGGTCCAACCCGATCTGGTCAAGATCGATCGGTATTTTTTCAACAACATCGCACACGACGAGCGTCGTCAAAAACTGATGCGTTCGGCCATGGCGGTGGCGCAGACACTAGGCGCGTCTTTGTTGGCCGAAGGCATCGAAAACGGTGCCGACCTGCAATGTGTGCGCGAGCTGGGCATCCGCTACGCGCAGGGTTTTTTCCTGGGCAAGCCTCGTCCCGAACTGCGTGCCGTCATGAAGTCACAAGCCTCTTTGGTACTGGCGGCCCGAACCAGCGCATCGGTATCGGCCAGCCAGAAGGAAGGGACGGCCGCCAGCCTGCGCATCACCGCGCCGGTATTGCGCCCTACTCACACCAACGACGACGTCCACAAACTGTTTGCCGAACACAAAACGCTGCATGCGGTGGCCATTGTCGACGACACCTTCCGGCCGGTAGGCATTATCAACCGCCGCGACTTTTCCGAACGCTATGCACAGCGCTATACGCGCGAGCTGTTCGGTCGCAACCCATGCTCGACCTTCATGAACACCGAGCCGGTGCGAGTCGAACTGAACGTTTCCATCGACCAGCTTAGTCACGTTCTGATTTCCGAAGATCAACGTTACCTGCTCGATGGCTTCATCATTACCCGAGAAGGGCTGTATGACGGGCTGGGTACCGGTGAGGCGCTCGTGCGTTCGGTGACCGAAATGCGGATCGAAGCGGCGCGTTACGCCAACCCACTGACCTCGCTGCCCGGCAACATCCCGATCAGCCAGCATATCGCTGCCTTGCTGGAAGAAGGCAGCGAGTTCGTGACCTGCTACTGCGATCTGAACAATTTCAAACCGTTCAACGACGTCTACGGCTATTGGCGCGGCGACGACATGATTCTGTTGTGCGCCGACGTGATTCGTCGGTGTTGCGATCCGCAACGCGATTTCGTCGGACACGTAGGGGGAGACGATTTCGTCATCCTGTTCCGCAGCGCCGACTGGCAGGCACGGGCAGACCGCATCATCGCCGAATTCAATGCCCAGGCCATCGCCTTATACGACGATGAAGGTCATCAACGCCGGGGCATCGAGGCCGAAGACCGGTATGGCGTCTTGCGATTCTTCCCGTTCGTCACCTTGGGCATCGGTGCCTTGCGCGTGGGCAAGACACCGGCGCGCCGCCTGCGACCGGAAGACATCGCTTCGGCCGCAGCGCACGTCAAACACAAGGTCAAACACGGCAACCTGTCATTGTTCACCGAAGACTTGGATTGACGCACCTCGGCAGAAACCTGATTATGCCAGCTCGGCGGCGGCAATCAGGGTCGCGCTCTGTGGTCTAAGACTGGCTCGATAGTCGGCCAGTTCTGCGATCGTCAGCACAGCCAAGCCGTGGCGGACGGCATATCGTGCCAAAGCATCGCCGCGCATCATCGTGCCATCGTCGTTCATCAACTCGCACAACACGGCCGCAGGCGCAAGCCCGGCCATTACAGCCAGGTCCACCGAACCCTCGGTGTGACCACGCCGCGCCAACACCCCGCCCGGCTGGGCACGCAAAGGAAACACATGCCCGGGGCTGACGATGGCGCCCGCTGGCTGAGTCGCGTCGATAGCCGTGCGAATCGTGGTGACGCGATCCACTGCCGATACACCGGTGGTGACGCCATCGCGTGCCTCGATGGAAACGGTGAAGGCGGTCGAATAACGGCTTCGATTATCGACCACCATGGGCGCTAGGCCCAGGCGCTCGATCGCGGCATCGTCCAGGCACAGGCAGACAATCCCGCTGCAATCTCGAATCAATTGCGCCATGACCGGAACGTTGATGCGATCTGCGGCAACAATCAAATCGGCCTCGTTTTCACGGTCGAAGTCATCCATCAGAACGACGGGGCGGCCCTGCTGCAAGTGTTGCAGCGCCCGCTTCAGACGCTGGGCAAAGGGCTGTGCCATCAAGGCAGTAAAGACAGCGGTGGAATTTACAGTAGTAGAACTAAGCATTGAAACGCTCTCGCTAAAGAAGGATGGCGAAAAACGTTTCAGGGCAAGCACGTGCCAAGGCGCAAACCCCACCTTGCCGGCGGCTTGCGACCTGACGCATCTTCTCTCATCCGGACTATGACCGTCGGCCCTGGAATCACACCAGATCTGCTGACCCCGTCCAAACGCGGACGGGCGCTCGCGGGCTTGCCCCTGAAGGCTTACCGCCGGTGGGGAATCTCACCCCGCCCTGAAGACGTACGACATTGCCGGACGAACTGTCCGGCGAAGGCTATTCTAGCCTTTGCCTTACGACCATCCCCGTCCCCCTTAGTAATATATGGATTGTTGCCAAACATCCGTCCAGACGGTATCGTTTACCCCTATGACACTGGATTTTCTACCTGAGGGCGAAACGCCTAACATCCGCGACACCGTGCTCCAGCACGCATCCCTGCTTACGCGCGAACGCGGCCTGGCCTTACTTACGCTCGATAGCGTGGCGCGCGCAAGCGGCTTGCGCACGACCGATGTTCGGCGTCATTTCTGGCATCGTCACGATCTGGTGGTCGGTGTGTTCAAAGCTTTGCTCGATCGGCTCCAAGAGCGATTGGCCGATGCCGCAGCACGAGATCCCCTGGCGCATGGCCGAGCCGGTCGCGCGTACCTGACACTGGTGACTGCGCCAGGCACGTCGCAAGACGATATCCGCCTGCTGACGGCGTTCACGGTCGCTATGACGCACGACCGATCGATCTCGGTCATCTGGCACGCGTGGCTGTCGGCACAGTTCGACGGCATTGCTGACCCGATCGATCCGAATACACTCGAACTCATTTGCCTGGCGATCGACGGCTTGCGGCTTCAAGACGCCACGCAGGGTAACCAAGCGGGGTTACGGCAAACCGTGTTGCAACGTTTAACCGGCATGACCCATCCGCCCTGCGAATCCTTGGAAGACGCGGCAGCCTGAGCCGGCAACCTAAGCAGGTCAAGCTAAGATTTAAGCAAGCTCAACGCTTTTTCGCCGCGCCCGGCCGATCACCGCATCGACCCAGCGCATTTTATTCACTCACCGGAGATCAGCGGCCTCGCGCCGTGACCATATTGGACCACCCCCCACCGCCTCCCCCACTGCTTTCCGACTCCAGCTGATGGTCCCTATCGACATCGGCCGGCGTCCCGTATTTTTTCTCCAACAGGGACCTACCCATGTCGAATCAAACCTTGCTCCTGCGCATCTCCGCGCTGGTCGGCACCGCCGACTGCCAGCCGTTTCGTGATCTCATTCAGTCCGTTCCCCCCAACCAGCTCAGCGATGCGCTTTCGCAGTTCACGCCAAGCGCACACCTATCACTGCTCGATCAACTGAGCAGCCGAGACTGCGCCGATAGCTTCTCCCGCCTTCTTCCTGCACGTCAGTTGTCGTTGTTC
This sequence comes from Bordetella parapertussis, assembly GCA_945903445.1. GTDB lineage: Bacteria > Pseudomonadota > Gammaproteobacteria > Burkholderiales > Burkholderiaceae_B > Schauerella. Next base: position 24,297 of record CAMDNZ010000001.1, on the reverse strand, counting down.
GAAGCGATGACGGCCGAACGCCGGGTGAGCTTGATGCGCAGCATGTCGCCGCAGCAGCGCGTGAGCTTCGTTTGGGGAGGATCGATGTTGTTGGCGCACCGCCAGACGTTTGCGCGCGATGTGGCGCTGGCGCTGGCCGAGCTGCCGGTCGGCACCTATGTCGACTTGTCGTCCGGACTCCCACCCACCGTTCAAGCACAGATTCACCGTCACCTTCCAGATGCTTTTCAAGTACGGGCGCTGCATGTCATGAGCAGCATGCGTGCGACTCATTTGCAGCTCGCGCTGGACGAGACCGTTCGTCGCGAGGCTGGTTCTCCTCTGCCCACCTGCGTCGATGGCGCCGCGTTGGGGCGAGGCGACGAAGGCACGGTAGGTGCCATCATGAAGCAAGCGTTCGCAACTGTCGCCTACGATGCCTCGATCGCCGATGCCCTGGCTCAAGCCCGAACCCTTAAAAATCCGGACGACGCCGCTTACGGTTTGATCGTCATCGATGAGCATCGACGACTCATGGGATTGATCGCGCTGCAAGACCTGCTGCATGCTTCACCCACAAGCAATATTGCCGACATTACGACCACCGCCACCGCTTACGTTCGTGCCTCGTGGCCCGAGGAAGCGACGCTCCGATTGTTCCAAGCCCACCGGGCGTTGGCGGCCCCCGTTCTGGACGACGACGATCGAGTCGTCGGTATTCTGCCGGTGGATACTGCGATGGACATTATCGAAGACGAAGTCACCGAAGATTTTCATAAGGGTGGCGGCACGCTCGCCCTGCACGACGTATCGTTGCGAACCGCATCGACCGGTCTTCTCTATCGCAAGCGGGTATTCTGGCTTGTGCTGCTGGTTTTCGGAAACTTGTTCTCCGGTGCGGGGCTCGAATATTACGGCGACATGCTTCAAGCCTACATCGTGCTGGTGTTCTTCCTGCCCTTGTTGATCGACAGTGGCGGTAACGCAGGCGCGCAAGCCGCGACCTTGATGGTCCGGGCGCTGGCAACCGGCGATGTCGTTTTGCGTGACTGGATCAACATCCTGGTGCGAGAGTTCAGAGTCGCGGGCTTGTTGGGGCTGACGATGGCCGTGGCGGTTTGCAGCATCGCCTGGTGGCGCGGTGGCCCCGACATCGCACTGGTCGTCGCCCTGTCCATGGTCGCCATTGTCGTGCTAGGTAGCATCGTCGGCATGTGCCTGCCATTTTTGCTGTCGCGCTTCAAACTCGACCCGGCCTCAGCGAGTGCGCCACTGGTCACATCCTTGGTGGACGCCCTGGGAGTCCTGATCTACCTGGGAATCGCAGTGTCCTTTTTGGGCGCACCGGCCGAATCGGTCGCAGCACTAATGCCCTAAAACCCTTAAGTCACGCGCGCGGGTGATGCTGGGCATGCAATGCCTTTAATCGCTCGCGCGCGACATGCGTGTAAATTTGTGTCGTTGAGATATCGGCATGTCCCAACAGCATCTGCACGACACGCAAGTCCGCGCCATGATTCAACAGATGGGTGGCAAAGGCATGGCGTAAAACGTGCGGCGACAACGGGGCATGGATATCCGCCAATCCCGAATACTTTTCAACCAATTTCCAAAACATCTGGCGAGTCATGCTGCTGCCTCGAACGGTCAAGAACAGGGCGTTGTCGCGTTTCGCAGCTTGCAGTCCAGGACGCGCCACGGTCGCGTAACGATCGATCCAATGCGCCGCCTCGGCTCCCAGGGGAACCACCCGCGCCTTGTCGCCTTTGCCGTGTGCAACGCGCAAAACACCCTGATTCAAATCGACGTCCAACAGGCCAACGGCTACCAATTCGGACACACGCAGTCCGGTGGCATACAAGGTTTCCAACATGGCTCGATCGCGCAAACCAAGATCGGATTCGACATCGGGCGCGGCCAGCAGTGCATCAACCTGCCCTTCGGACAAAGTCTTGGGCACGCGCAGGGGGCGCTTGGCAGCCGCGATCGACAAACAAGGATCGACTTGCGCCAGCCCCATTCGCATCGCCCATTGAAAGAAACGACGCAAGCTCGACAGGCGTCGATTGAGCGTCGTTGCGGCGGTACGACGATGCTCCAAAGCCAGCCACGCTTGAATATGATGTGCCTGAGCGTTCGGCAAGGGCACGGCTGCCTCGATGTGCAACCACATTGCGCAGCTGCGCAAATCGGTCTTGTAGGCCGCCAACGTGTTAGGCGACAAACCGTCCTCCAGCCAGAGCGCCTGGAGGAATCTGGCGATGGCGTCGTCGTTGACGCCCTGTACGGAATCGACCATGCAGGTAGTATATGCGGCACATCGAAGCGACGTCGGGGTAAACTGCGCCCCTGCCCTATGGATCGCCTATGACACCGTACGAAAAACTATTTCTTGCCAGCCAATACATCGCGCCGCAGCGCTTGATCTCCTACCTGTACGGAGTCGCCGCGCAGTGCCGCCACGAGCCTGCCAAGAACTGGATGATCGACACCTTTATCCGGCGCTACAGCGTGGACATGAGCTTGGCGCAACAGCCCGATCCGCACGCCTACGAACACTTCAACGCATTTTTCACGCGAGCCTTGCGGGCCGATGCCCGGCCGCTTGACTCGACCCCCGATAGCGCCCTGTGCCCTGCCGACGGCGTCGTCAGCCAGGCCGGTGCGATCGACGACGGGCGGATCTTTCAAGCCAAGGGTCGTCACTATACGAGCATCGATCTGCTGGGTGGCTGTACCATGCGGGCCCAACCGTTTCAGGGCGGTTCTTTCGCGACCGTCTATCTGGCGCCGAAAGACTACCACCGCGTGCATATGCCGGTAGGCGGCACGCTGCGGGAAATGATTCATGTCCCCGGGCGATTGTTCTCGGTGAACCCATTGACGGCGCGCAATGTACCGGCACTCTTTGCACGCAACGAACGCGTGGCGTGCCTGTTCGATACCGATTACGGTCCAATGGCAGTGGTATTGGTGGGAGCGATGATCGTCGCCTCGATCGAGACGGTTTGGGAAGGTCTGGTTGCGCCGCAAATCGCAGGCGTGAGCCGCACGCGCTATGGCGAACATACTGCTGTGAAGTTGGCAAAAGGCGCCGAGATGGGCCGATTCAAACTAGGTTCGACGGTCGTGGTCTTGTTCGGGCCGGGCCACGCTCAGTGGCGTGAAGACCTGACTGAAGGCACACCTGTCAATGTAGGCGAAGGCATCGCGTCCTTGCGGCGCTTACCCTCGCCTCTCGATTCGAATATCGGGTTGCCGACGACCGATTGAGCCGGAAGAAGGCATCCCGGGGATGTCGAGTCAGGCAGCTGCGCTATCACGTTCGGGCACCGGATAAGTCAGTTCGATCATGTGATTGATCAGACCCTTGCGGTCGTCCGAGTTCACGCTTTGCAGGCCAAATAGCTGGTTGGACCAGTAACTGTCGGCAGCCATGCGGGCAATCATTAGCGACGTGTTTTCGGCCGTTTCGGCTTCCAAAGCACGTTGGTGAATGTTCGTACCATCGCGCCACATATGCATCAGCGACGGATTCATGACGAATGCAGTCATCAGACCACTCCAGCGACGCGATTGCGCCGGGTTCTGGAGCACGCCCAGAATGCTGTTGCAATAGGCTCGGGTCATTCGACCGTAAGCCAGTTCGTCGTCTAAGCAATGGGCATGTACGCCATTCCAGAAATCTTCGCGCATGCAACGGCCAAACTCTTCGACCAAAACGTTCTTGCACGGGAAATGATGTAACAAAGCGCCCTTGCTCACCCCTGCACGACGTGCGATAGCGTCCAGCGTGAACGTTGTGGCACCCGCCACGGCGATGGCTTCGCCCACGGCGTCGAGCAGACGTTTACGTGTGTTTTCAGGCGATTGCGTGGCCGCCGGCCGGGCCATGGCCGCGGGAGAATTATTCATAATCGAGCTCATATCGAACCTCCTGTTGATGTGAGCCGAGATTACCGTCCAGCTGGTTGTAACGTCAACGCAATGACTGGCAGGTTACTGATTTTTCAGACTTTTCCCAAAAATCACTCGATACGATTACGTAAATTCACTCGGTTTAGGCGAAAAAAATCGACCTATTTGTCGGTTTTTTGCAAATGGTCTTTGGCGTTTCCGCCAAAGACCGCTTCACATTTTTTGCAATTACTTAATGGTCAATGGGGAGATCTTGGCGCCATCAATCGACACACCAGCCATCAGACCCGCGTTGTTCATGACGAAGCCCACCACGGGTTGGCGAATGGTGTTGCTGTCGATGCTACCGTTGGCACCGATGTTGGCCACAGCAACCGTAGCATCAGCGCCGACGGTCCAACCGTTACTCTGCTCGAACCGACGCAAGGCTTCGTCGGTCATGAACAAAACCACCACGGCTTTCGATTGAGCCCCGGCCTGAAAACCGATAGAGCCGCCAGCAGCGCTGTAATAGCCCTGCGTCTTACCACCCGAGATCAGCGCACCGCGGCCATATTCGGCGCCGACAATGAACCCGCCTTTCAACACGTCAGGGAACACCAGCACGCCCCGGGCACGCTTGACCAGATCACGCGATTGGGGTGCGGTTTCATACAAACGCGACAGCGTCGATTCTACACCCGAGTTGATCGAGGCGCGTTGCGCCGCTGGCGTGGCTTCTTGATGAGGACGCGAGGTGGTGCAGCCGGCAAAGGCCAGGCTGGCGGCAACCAGTGTAGCGGCGATGGCGGTGGTGCGCAGACGTGCTGAACGTTGGGTCGTTTTCATTGTGCTTCTCCTAAAGGTTCGAGGAACTTCATTTCAATCAAGCGGTTTGTTCTACTTTGTCGGAAAGACGAGGGGCGGCGATCGGATCGAAATCGACCCAACTTCCCTTCGCCCAATGGCCCTGCGCGCGTTCGATATCCATGCCACCTGCATCGCGCAGAATGCAGGCAATGGTGGTTTCCTGTTCTGGCGAGGCATGAACGGCCAGCAACACGCCAGCATGGCGAACCGGCGAATAGCCTGCTTCGGCATCGGCCGCTGCAGTGCGCGATCGACCGGTTCCGGTATCACGCAGACGGTCCGTGCCCGGCGCCGTGCCATGCCCTGCACGCGCCGCGCGAGCCATGCCCGCATTCTTGCGGTGACCCGCCACGTTCATCGCTCCAATCAGTGAGCCGATATAAGCGCCTACGGCACCTGCTGCGACGATCACATAAGGCGCTGCATCGACGGCCAGGCTGACGATCGAGAAAATCGCCGCACCAGCCAGCCCCAGCACGGCGGCACCCGCTATCGCACCGAATTGGGCCCCCCGGGCATCGCTATCGGCGGTCCGATCACCGCCAATGGGATGCTGGGCATGAGCGCCAGGTGAGTTCACATAAAAGGTATGCAAGGCGTTGTCCGGATAACCCTGCCCATGCAAGGCACGCGCAGCGATTCCGGCGGATTCCCAACTATCGAAACGTGCGGCGACGATGTAGGACATCGATCAGCTCCTTCGAGGCGCGAATCAACGACGACCGCGTGTGCCCAAAGCGGCAAGCAAGCTGACGGCGACACCGATCGCGGCAGCAATACCAACAGCTTTCCATGGATTATCGTGAACGTATTCGTCGGACGCGGCCGAGATCTGGTGATACTTGCGGCTGGCTGTCTCGCGCCATGCGCTTGCCGAGTGCTGTGCATTGTGCAGATGCCGGCGCAGGACGCTGCGGGCGTCGTCGACACCTTCGCCGGTATGAGCAGCGGTTTTCCTCAACAGTTCTTCGCTGGCGGCAACCAAGGCGCGGAACTCGGCACCAAGGCGATCGGTGCTGTCGCTAACGTCGGACTTGGCTTTTCTCAGGCGGAAAGTCATGGCTACTCCTGGTGAAAGATTAAACGCGGCAGATGCCACGTCTTCGGTCTTTCACACCACGCACAAAGCGTGCCTGGAAGTATGTCTGACTGTCAGTGCTTAATAGAATCCGACAAAGCGCTAAAGACTGACGCGATTTCGACCGCCGCGTTTTGCTTCGTACAGCCGCTTGTCGGCCTCGTCAATCAAAGCCGCAATAGGCCGACCATCGGCGACCAACCATGACGCGCCACCGACACTTATCGACAAGCATGGCGAGGTCGTCGAACCCGTATGAGGAATGTTCAGCCCGCTTACGGCCGCCCGAATTCGCTCTGCAATCAAACGTGCTCCGCCTGGCGAAGTACCGGGCAAAATCGCCGCGAATTCCTCGCCGCCGTAGCGTGCAGCTAAATCGGCGGGACGGTTGCAAGACTCGCGCAGCGCGTGCCCGACCCGCTTGAGTACCTCGTCGCCCGCCAGATGGCCGTAGGTGTCGTTATAAGATTTGAAATGATCGACGTCGATCATCAGCAAGGCCAATTCGCGGCGTTCGCGTGCGGCACGACGCCATTCGGTATCCAAGTACTCATCGAAATAGCGGCGGTTGGCAAGACCGGTCAGACCATCGGATTGCGTCAATCGACGCAAAGCGGCGTTGCTGGCCATCAACTGCTGCTCGCTGTCCCGCAAAGCTTGAAAAGCGGCGTCACGTTGGCGCATCACCTCGAACAATCGCGCGTGGTAACGAATCCGCGCCACCAATTCGATGGAATCGGGCAACTTCACCAAATAATCGTTGGCACCGGTCGAAAACGCAGCGCTTTTGGTCGCCGGCTCTTCGCGGGTAGACAACACGATCACTGGCGTATCGGCCAGCCGAGGCTCGGCCCGGTAAGTCCTTAGCAAAGCCAGACCATCGATATTAGGTAAAACCAGGTCTTGCAAAATGACCGTGGGCGCAAGCGCCAAAGCCCGTTCGAGCGCTTCCTCGCCGCGCGAACAATAGTGAAAGTCGACATCCGGCTCGGTGGCGAGGGCGCGTCGCACCGCTTCCCCGACCATGGCCTGATCATCGACCAACAACACGACGATACGAGGCTGCGATACGCCTTGTGGATCTTGCCGATCCAAACCCAGCACCATGTGATTAACTCCTTATCCGAAATATCCGATCAACGCGGGCGCAATTGCATCGATCGGCAAAATGTCGCGCGCCGCACCCAGAGCAGCGGCTGCCTTGGGCATGCCATAGACCGCACTGGTGTGTTCGTCCTGCGCAATCGTGTAGTGCCCCCGCTCGCGCATGCTTTTCAGACCCTCGGCACCGTCGCGCCCCATGCCGGTCAGCAGCACGGCCGCAGCCTGTTGTGACCAGTGCTGCACCACGCTGTCGAAAAAGACATCGATAGACGGGCGATACAAAAACGCCAAGGGTTCGGGCGTGTAATACAAGCGCCCGCGCTCGTCTAGAGCGAGATGATCGTTCGTGCCAGCCAACAGGGCGACGCCAGGTCGAGGGCTGTCGCCGGGTTGCGCCAGACGCACCGTCAATGCACTGTGCTCGTCGAGCCACGCTGCCATGCCAGGCGCAAATGTAGCGTCCACATGTTGCACCATCACGATGCCCGCCGGAAAATCGGCTGGCAAAGCTTTCAACAGTCGAGCCAGCGTCGCAGGGCCGCCAGCAGACGCCCCCAAAGCCAACAGCGGCGCTGGCATCGAGGCGGCGGCTGGCAAAACAGTCTCGACCGGTTCGACCCGAACACGATCGCGCAGCAACCAACCGATGTTTTTGATCTTGCGCAGCAAAGGCGCTGTCGCATCGGCACCCGCAGCGAGCTGCGGCGTATCGACCGCATCGAGTGCGCCGTGGCCCATCGCCTCGAACACCGCCGAGGTATGATGCAGCACGTCGGAGGTCACCACCACGATTGCGCACGGCGTATTCGCCATAATGCGGCGAGTGGCCTCGACGCCATTCATGACAGGCATCATCAGGTCCATGAGCACGAGATCGGGTAAATCCTCGGTGCAACGCGCCACGGCTTCGGCCCCGTTGGCAGCCACCCAGATCACTCGCAAGGACGGATCTTGAGCCACTACACGCTGCAAGGCCGTCACGGCCAGGGGCAGATCGTTGACGATGCCGATTCTCATGAAGACGGCTCCCCTATCAAATCCTCAACCACCGACAGCAGCGTTTCGTCATGGAAATTGCTCTTGGCAAGGTAGTAGTCGGCCCCTGCCTCCAGCCCTCGTTGCCGATCTTCGGGGCGATCCTTATACGATACGATCATCACAGGCATCGCCCCCAAGCGGGCATCGCGCTTGATCAAGCCGACCAGCTCGATGCCGTCCATGCGCGGCATATCGATATCGGAAATCACCAGATCGAAGCGTTCGGCACGCACCATGTTCCAGCCGTCCATGCCATCGACTGCGACCGATACATCGAAACCCCGTTTGATCAGCAACTTGCGCTCCAACTCACGCACGGTCAGCGAGTCGTCCACCACCAGAATGCGCTTGGTCTGCCCCGCCAGCGCCGTTGGCGCCGAACCGATACGCGTGAGGCGGCCAGCGCTATTGAGCTTCTCGATGGAGCGCAGCAGATCACTCACGTCCAGCACCAACACTGCGGACCCGTCTTCCATCAAGGCGCCGCACTTGACGTCCTGAATCTTGCCCAAGCGCGAATCCAAAGGCTGCAACACCAACGTGCGTTCGCCCAGGAACCTGTCTACCGCGACACCATAGGTCTGCTGTTCATCACCGACCAGAACCACGTCGAGCCGCTCGTCGGCGGCACCCTCCTCGCCCCGCGCGGCCAACAATTGACGGGCCGACACCAGACCGATCTGCCGATCTTCGAACGCAAAATGCTGATGCCCTTCCAGTTGCGCGATGTCGTCGCGTCGAATCGTCAACGCGCGATCGACGTAGCCCAAGGGAAAGGCGTAGGGTTCGCCATCGACCTCCACCAACAAAGCGCGCACGACCGACAGGGCCAAAGGCAGATCCAAGGTGAAGCGAGTACCGACACCTGTCGCCTGGCTTATTCGAACGTCGCCACGCAGACGGCGCAGCGCATTCTGCACAGCGTCGAGGCCCACGCCCCGCCCCGACACTTCGGTGACTTCGCCGCGCGTGCTGAAACCCGGCAGGAACAAAAATGCCAGCAGCTCTTCCTCGCGCATGTTCGATACCGTCGACGCTGGCGCGAAGCCGCGTGCAGATACCTGATCGGCCAGTCGCGCCAGGTTCACGCCCTTGCCGTCATCGGTAATATCGATATGCAACCGACCCGCACTATGACGTGCCGCCAAGGTGATGACGCCCTCCTCCGGCTTACCGGCGGCGCGGCGTTCGGCAGGCGCTTCGATACCGTGATCGACCGCGTTGCGCAACAAATGCGACAGCGGCGCGTCCAACTGTTCCAGTACATCGCGATCGACGCGGGTGCCGTCGCCGACGATGTCCAATCTGACGACCTTGCCCAACTCACGCCCCAGATCGCGCACCATGCGCGCCAGCCCGCTCGTGCCGTCGGACAGCGGACGCATGCGACAAGAGATGGCCGTATCGTAGATGCGTTCATTGAGTTGGCCGATGCGCCAATCGAATCGGTCGATCTCATTGACGCGTTCCGCCAGATGCTGTTGCGTATGACCGGCTCGACGAATCAACGCTTTGACCTGATCGACCCACGCCGGCTCGGCGTTCGACTCGCGCAGGCTGGCCAGCAGCGACTCCAGACCGGCGACGGTACGATCGTGTTGACGCTTGTCGTTCAGCAGCGACTTGACGAACGGCGACAACCAGCGCGACTCAATCGTGACTTCGCTGGCCAAACCCAGCAAGTGGTCCAAGGTCTTCGCGGTCACGCGCAACGCGCGCTCGCGGCTCGATGCCTCTTGGTGCACGGCCGACGCAAAATCTGTCGCACTGGAGACAGCGTGCAACGGCACCGCGACATTGCTCGCATTCGAGCCATTTTGCGACGACACCGCGACGTCCAACATGGCTTGAAGCGAAGCCACGTAAGCCGTGATGGCGCTCTCGTCCACCTCGTGACTGCCATCGGGCTGAGGCAAACGAGCGACGCGCAACAACAGATCGGTGCCTTTAAGCAAGGCGTCGATATGTTCTGGCGTCAAGACGAGCCGACCGTGCTGCGCCATGACCAGGCAGTCTTCCATCGCATGGGCGACAGGCACGGCTGGAGTCAGGTTGACGATGCGGGCGGCCCCTTTCAGCGAATGCGCGGCACGCATGCAGGCTTCCAGGTGGCTCGCCGCCCGAGGGTCTCGCTCCAGGGCCAGCAAACCTTGGGTCAACACATCGGTTTGCGCTTGAGCTTCCATCTGGAAAAGCTCAAGCATCGAGGCGTCGCGATAAGCGTTGAGCGTCATGAAAGAAATCCTCGCTGGATGGCATTGTTCAGCGCGGTCTCGTCGAGCAGCCCAACCTGACGATCGCCGCAACGCCCCCAGCCCACCGTATGCCGGGCCGCCGCGCCCGCAAGCGTAGAAGGTACCGCTTTGAGTCGATTCGCATTCAAGGCATGTACGCCATCGACCTCGTCGACATACAGCGCGACATCCAGTGGCTGACTACGCAACACCAACAGACGGGGCAAACGCCCCCCAACCTGAACCGACGCGGCGGCACCGGCCTTCGCGCCACCTTGCGTAGCGGATGCTTGCGTGCCAGCGTCAGGAATACCTAAAAGGCTCGACAAAGCCATGCACGTCAGCAAGCCCCCCCGCACATTCGCAAGCCCCAGGATCACGCCGCTGCGACGATGCGGCAAACTGTGAATCGGACGCATCGAGACGATCTCGTCCAAGCTTCGTGCCGCTAGCGCCAGCCACTCGGCCTGGACTCTGAACACGACGACCACGAGCGAATGATCGCCGCTGCCACGATCGTCGGCATCGTCTTGGCACAGATCGATGCCCTTGCCTTGCGTGTCATCCGCCATGACGCGCCTCCTCTCTCATCGCCCGCAGCCGCAAGCGCTGCGCGCCTCTGTCATCGCCCTGCTCGTCCAGCAGCGCCGCCAGATGGTTCAGTGCCTCGACGTGTGCGGGGGCCAGGTATATCGCTTTGCGATAGTGCATGGCGGCAGCGGCTTTCTGGCCTTGAACATCCCGGCATAGTCCGACCCAATAATGCGCTTCGGCGTTGGCACTGTCTTGCTCGATCAGGCGCTGTGCGGCATCGGCCGCCTCGGCGACGCGGCCTCGATCGGCCAAGCGCCGAACAGCCTCGATCGCAGCCTCGTCGTGCGTCACCGAGGTTTCGCCGGACGAGGCCAGCGTTTTGATCGAGGCGGCGCACGAAAACGATCCGTCAGAAAGCGATGCTGCCCTGGAGGGTGCGTCGGAGAACGACGCAGCTCTTGACGATACGTCAGAGCACGCTGTAGCGCTCGAAGACGCCAAAGAAGGCGCAATCGCAGATTCGGCAAAACGATCCGCACCCGACAAACTCGTGCGCCCACCCGCTTGCGAGCTCACAGGCGTCGTTGGCACTACCGCAGGACTGCGTTCACTCGCCGAAGGCACGGACGGCATAGCCAGAACTGCGCTGGGTCTGGACACCTGCGCACGAGACTCGAAGGCGAAAGCCGCCGGCTCGCCCATGGGACGATGGCCCATGCGAACCAATACCCCCGCCTCGGCAGGCCCTAAGAACAAGACACCGTCAGGGCTGCAAAGCTGTTTGAGCACGTCGATGGCTTGCTGTTGAGTTGGCACGTCAAAATAGATCAGCAGATTCCTGCACAACACCAGGTCGTAGGCCTGCGCCAAGGTATACGGCGAGAGCGCAAACAAATTCTCACAACGAAATTCGACCTGATCGCGAATCTCGTCGGCCAACAGATAACGTCCATCGGGCAAGGCCGTGAAATAACGATCTCGAAACAGCATCGACGGCGATCGGAAGGCGTTGCGTCCATACTGTCCTCGACGCGCCCGTTCGATGGCGACCTCGCTGATATCCAAGGCATCGATCTGAACCTGTGCAGGTGCAATACCCATGTCGCGCAAGGCGATGGCCACCGAATACGGCTCCTCGCCGGTCGAGCATGGCATGCTCAATATGCGTACCGGGCTGCCGTCGATGCGGCGTCGCAATACCGCCGCCACGCAGGCTGCAACACGATCCAGCGATTCGGGATAACGAAAAAACCAGGTTTCCGGCACCACCAGGGCTTCGACTAGCAGGCGCAACTCGGTCGTCGACTGCGACAACACGTGCCAATAGCGCTCGATATCGCCCTCGCACGCCAGTGCGGCGCGCTGACCCACGATCCGCGCCACACCTTGGGTGCCGATAGAGGCCGGGTCCAGACCGAAATGCTCGCGCAGCAAGGTGGCGATTCGCGGATCGAGCATCAGGCCACCTGCTTCGCGGCATGCTCGACCGCCTCAAGTAGTAAGGCTCGGACCTCGGGTTCGAGCAAGTCGGCAACATCCAGTCGCTGCAACCAGTCCTCGCCGTGGCACACAATAGGACCCAGAAACCGAGCGTCGGGAAACTGCACGCCGCAAGACACGAACGCTGCCGTATCCAGCATCAAGGTCTCGGTAACATGCTCGGCCCACACACCCACCATTTTCTGCTTGGCGCATGCGCCACGCGCATCGATACCGATGCCATCCAAACGCAGCAACACCACGCGCCTGGTGCGCCCCGGCGAGCTGGGCCGGCCCGTCACACGGGCCACCAGATCGATCACGGGCACAGGCGTTCGACCCACTTTCAACACGCCACCGATCCAGCTCGGCACGGCGCTCAGGGGTGCGACGGGTTGATCGGCCAACACCGAGACCACGTCACGGGCCGGCACCACATAGCGACGCTCGCCCAGACTCATTGCCAAAAACAACTGGCGTATCGGAGCAGCGGCGCGGCGCATTGAGGCATGCAGGGCAAGCATCGGGCCAGCCCCCCGTCAGACCTTGAAGCGAGACACGCCCGTGCGCAGGCCGCTGGCGACGGTACTCAATTCGTCGATCGCCAGACTCGATTGACGCAACGACTCGACCGTTTGCTGCGTCGCATCGCTCAGTTGCGACAGCGCCTGATCGATCTGTTCCGCACCGGTCGCCTGGGTCAGCATGCCTTCGTTGACCGTCATCACCCGAGGAACCAGCGATTGAACCTGCCCGATGATCTGTGCAAGTTGATCGCCCACCTGTTGAACGTCGCCAATACCGCGCCGCACTTCTTCGGAGAATTTGTCCATGCCCATGACGCCAGCGGCCACCGACGACTGAATCTCGCGCACCATCTGCTCGATGTCGTAGGTCGCCACGGCGGTCTGATCAGCCAGACGCCGGATCTCGGTGGCCACCACCGCAAAACCCCGACCGTACTCGCCTGCCTTCTCGGCCTCGATGGCTGCGTTCAAAGACAGCAGATTGGTTTGATCGGCGACCTTGTTGATGGTGGTGACCACCTGAGTAATGTTGCCGGCCTTCTCGTTTAACACTGCCAGCTTGGCGTTGACCGATCCGGCCGCCTCCATGACGCTGTTCATGGTGAGTTCCATACGCGCCAATCCTGCCTGGCCGCCGCCTGCCAATAGAGAGGTTTGCTCGGCCGCTACCGACACCTCGCTCATCGTACGAACCAGATCGCGGGAAGTTGCGGAAATCTCGCGCGAGGTCGCGCCGATTTCCGTCGTCGTCGCGGCCACCTCGGTCGCAGTGGCCTGCTGTTGTTTAGACGTGGCAGCGATCTCGGTCACCGAAGTAGCCACTTGAATGGCGGTGCGTTGCGCTTGCCCGACCAAGGTGGTCAATTCTTGCGCCATTGCATTGAGCCCTTGCTCGACCTGAGCGAACTCGTCGTTGCGCTTGAGCGCCAGTCGTCGGGTCAAATCGCCTCCCCCCAGCACGCTCAAGGTAGCGACCAGATCACGCATGGGATAAGTGATGGCACGCATCAGTAAAAAGCCACAGGCGGCGGCAGCCAGCACGGCCAGCAACAAGGACACGGTCGTACTGCCGACGGCAACATCCACCGATTTGCCGATCTGATCGGCCGACGTCTGAGCACGTTCGCGGTTGAATTGCACCATGGCCTGCAAGGTTTCGCGGCCCGTGCCCCACAAAGGTTTGAGTTCCAGACGGGCCCGAGTCCGCGCCGAGCGCAAATCGCCCGAATCACCCACTTCCAACAGGGTCGAGCGAACCTTTTCGAATCTCTCGCGTTCGCGTTGCAGATCCTCCAGCCACCTTCGCTCTTGGTCGGTATAGGCGCTCAGTCGATAGCGCGTGAGCGCGTCGGTCAGTTGCTGACTATTGGCGGCAAACCATGCTCTGTAACGCTCGCGGACGTGAGCGTCCTCGACTTCCAGATACTCTTGAACCAGTTGAAATCCTTCGGTCCATGCCGCGCGAGCCGTGGTGCTGTAGTACAGACCGGGCATCGAATCGCTGCGTAAAGCAGCCGCTTCGTCGGCAATCGCGTGCAGTCTGGAAAACGCCATGGCGGCCATAGCCCCCATAATGGCTAAAACCACCAAAAAGCTGGCCAAGATACGTTGTTTCAGCGTCCAGTTTTTCATGCAGCGACTCGTGCAGCGTTCGGTTTACGAACGGATTGTTCAGGGTGCGCCGATAATACAGCAGTGCGTGGGTATGTCCTAAAATACCAACGCTTTGCGATTTCTGTACACGCCGCTTCCCCTGACGAGCGCCCGAGGATTGCCATGATCGATCGTAGCCTGGCCATAGTGGCCGCTTTGAACATGTTCGCCGCCGTAGGCGCGGGTGCTTTTGGGGCGCATGGTCTGAAACGAATATTGAGCGCCGAGATGCTGTCGGTCTGGCAGACGGCGGTAACTTATCAGATGATGCATGCCTTGGGCATGCTGACGCTGGCAGTCGTCACCCGTCGAATGGACTCGACGTGGTTGACGGTCGCCGGCTGGACCATGCTGGTGGGCATCGTGCTGTTTTGCGGCAGCCTGTATGCGCTGGCGACCACAGGCCTGCGCTGGCTCGGACCGATCACCCCGATCGGAGGAGCGGCGTTCCTGCTGGCCTGGGTCATGGTCGCCTGGGGCTGCTGGCGTGCTGCCCCGCTTAACGCGGGGTGACGCGCAAGAGCTGACCTCGACGACCATCCGTCAAGACATACAAAGCCTGATCGGGACCGACCCGAACATCGCGGATGCGACGATCCAGATCGCCCAACAAGCGCTCCTCGGCCACCACCCGGCGACCATCCAAGGTCAGGCGAATGACGTCCTTCGAGCCCAAGGCACCAATGAACAGCGCGTTGTTCCAGACCGGGTAACGATCGCCTTTATAGAAGGCCATGCCGCTGATCGCAGGAGACTTTTTCCATACGTACAGCGGCGGTTCGGTGCCTTTCACCGCGTCGCCCTCGCGCTCGGGGATGGGCAGGCCGGAATAATTCACTCCATGAGTCGCCCGGGGCCAGCCGTAGTTCTTGCCACGCTCGGCCACGTTGACTTCGTCGCCGCCGCGCGGACCGTGCTCGCTGGTCCACACCTCGCCTGTCACCGGGTGCAGGGCCATGCCTTGCGGGTTGCGTTGGCCATAGGTCCAGATTTCGGGCAGCGCGTTGGCCCGACCCACGAAAGGATTATCTTTCGGCGTTTCGCCCTCGGCCGTCACGCGCACGACTTTGCCCTGGTGCTTGTCCAGATCTTGCGCAGTCGGTCGTTCGTTATTCTCGCCCAACGAGATGTACAGGAAGCCCGCAGGATCGAATACCAGGCGCGATCCGAAGTGATTCCCGGACGACAGCTTGGGCGTCTGCCGGAAGATGACTTTGAAATCGTCCAAGCGGCTGTTGTCCGCCGACAGGCGACCGTAACCCACCGCCGTGCCCGCCGCGTCGTCGCCGGCCTCGGCAAACGACAGGTATACGCGGCGATCTTTGTTGAAGCCGGGCGACAGCGCGACATCGAGCAAGCCCCCCTGGCCGCGAGCAAAAACCTTCGGCACGCCTGCAATCGGCTGCCCCACTTCCCCCTTTGAAGTGATCCGGCGTAACTGGCCCGCCTTTTCGGTCACCAGCATGGCGCCGTCGGGCAGAAATGCCAGCCCCCAGGGCGAAGCCAACCCATCGGCAATCGTGCTCACTTCAAGGCTGGCAGGGTCGGCTCGAGTGGGCTCGAGCTGCGCCTGAGCCAGGCCCGTCGAGCCCAGCCAGAGCGCGGCGGTGGCCGCCACCATCATGGCGATACGCCGGGCCCGGGTGACGGACGCGGCAGGACTGACCGGGGTCAAACGTTGAACCAAACCGACAGGACGCGAAGCGTCTTGGTCGGAAAAGGTGGAGGATGATCGGAGTACAGGCATTCAAGCTCCATCGAGAAAATCATATCGGCATGTGCATAGCGCGGACAAAACAAAACCCCGCGCCATCCTCACTATAGAATGATTGCGGGGTACTTAAGTTCACTGCGGCGATGCACGCAAGTGCATGCAGACGCATCAAGCGCCCAGATAGGCTTTACGAACGTCCGGATTCACCAACAAGGCAGCGCCCGTGTCTTGCAGCACGACCTTGCCGGTTTCCAGCACGTAGCCCCTATCGGCCACTTGCAAGGCCTTATTGGCGTTCTGCTCGACCAGGAACACCGTGACGCCCTGATTCCGAATGGTGCGAATGATCTCGAAAATCTGAGCGATGATCAGCGGCGCCAGACCCAGCGTCGGTTCGTCCAGCAATAGCAAGCGAGGCCGGGACATCAACGCCCGGCCGATGGCCAGCATCTGCTGCTCGCCCCCGGACATGGTGCCGGCGCGTTGATCGGCGCGTTCGGCCAGACGCGGAAACAGGCCGTACACATACTTCAAGCCATCGGCGATTTCCTGACGACTGGAGAAGAAGCCGCCCATCATCAGGTTCTCGGCTACCGTCAGATCCTTGAACACCCGACGACCTTCGGGCGAAACGGCGATGCCGCTACGCATGATTTCGTGGGTGTTCATCTGCGAGATGTCGCGCCCTTCGAAAGTGATACGCCCTTCGCGGATGCGTGGATTACCGCAGACGCTCATCAGGAGCGTCGTCTTGCCCGCGCCATTGGAACCGATCAGGGTGACGATTTCGCCTTGATTGACATCGATGGAGACGCCCTTGAGCGCTTCAATCGCGCCGTAATAGGTATGTACGTTTTCCAGCTTAAGCATTTAATCTTCCCCCAGATAGGCCTTGATGACGCGCTCGTCGCTACGGACCTCGGCCGGCGTGCCGGTCGTGATCGCGCGGCCATGCTCCATCACCAGAATCCGGTCGGAGATACCCATGATCAGACTCATGTCGTGCTCGATCAACAGAACGGCCACGCCGAATTCGCGCCGCAGCCGATCGATCATGCCCTGCAAATCGATTTTCTCTTGCGGGTTCAAGCCCGCAGCCGGCTCGTCGAGCATCAACAAACGCGGTTTGGTGATCATGCAGCGCGCGATTTCCAGACGCCGCTGATGACCGTAAGCGAGATTGCCCGCCTCGCGGTTGGCAAACTCGCGCAAACCCATGAAATCGAGCCACTGAGCGGCGCGCTCGCGTGCCTCTTTCTCGGCACGCAGATAACCGGGCGTCTTAAACAGGCCCGCCAACAAGCCCGTGGACACTTGCGTGTGCTGCGCGACCATCAGGTTTTCGAGCACGGTCAGTTGCTTGAACAGGCGCACGTTCTGAAACGTGCGAACCAGTCCATAGCCTGCCATCTTGTGGCTGGGCAAGCCGCTGATGTCCTGGTCGTCCATGTGGATGCGACCCGAGGTAGGCTTGTAGAAACCGCCCACGCAGTTGAACACCGTGGTCTTGCCCGCGCCGTTCGGACCGATGATGGCGAAGACTTCGTCGCGATTGACCGTGAAACCAATGTTATCGACGGCCAGCAGACCGCCGAAGCGCATGCTCAAGCCGGAGACTTCCAGCAAGGCATCACCGGTGAAGGGGTGGGGGCTGCTGCTCATTTCTCCAACTCCACGTGCGGCCGCTGCATGGGCAGCAGGCCCTGCGGGCGCCACACCATCATCAACACCATGACCAAGCCGAACACCAACATGCGGTACTCGGCGAATTCGCGTGCCAACTCGGGCACGACCGTAACGATGATGGCGGCCAGAATGACCCCCACCTGCGAACCCATGCCGCCCAGCACCACAATGGCCAAAATCAGCGCCGACTCGATGAACGTGAACGACTCGGGGTTGACCAGCCCTTGGCGAGCGGCAAAAAACGCGCCACCGAAGCCTGCAAACATTGCACCCAGGGTGAACGCCGATAGCTTGATGCGAGTCGGGTTTAGGCCTAAGGACCGGCACGCGATTTCGTCCTCGCGCAGCGCCTCCCACGCCCGGCCCACCGGCATGCGGATCAGACGGGTGGAGACGAACAAGGTGACCAATGCAAAAGCCAGGGCGACCAGATACAGATAGATCACCATATGCTGATTCTGGAAGGTCCAGCCCATGAACTGGTGGAAGGTTTGAGCACCCTCTTCGCTGGCGCGGCGGGTCATTTCCATGCCGAATACGGTGGGCTTCGGGATGCCCGAAATACCGTCGGGACCGCCCGTGTACTGGTTCAGGTTGATCAGCAGCAATCGGATGATCTCGCCGAAACCCAGCGTCACGATGGCGAGGTAATCGCCTCGAAGTCTCAATACCGGAAAGCCCAGCAGGAAACCGAACAGCGCAGCCATCATGCCGGCGACCGGCAGTGCCACCCAAAACCCGGCGTCCATGTACTGATACATCAACGCATAGGTGTAGGCCCCCACGGCATAGAAACCGACAAAGCCCAGGTCGAGCAGGCCGGCGAAGCCCACTACGATGTTCAGCCCCAAGGCCAACATGACGTAGATGGCGACCAACGTGGCGATATCGATCGCACTGCGCGTGCCGAAGAAGGGCCAGATCACAGCGGCGGCGACGAACAGAAAAATGATCAGCTTATTGCCGCCGGTCGGTGCCGAAGGCAAGACCGGCAAGCCACGGCGCAAAGCCGAAAACGGCAGCGCGAGCCAGGGGCGGAACAATTGGCCGACGAACACCACGCCCATGGCGATCAACACGTATTGGAAATTCGGTTCGAGCAAGGTCCGAGCGCCTTGGCGCACCAGTTGCAAGCCGAACACCGGCATGACGATCACTGCGGTCAACAAGGCCGCGACGAACGCGAATTTAAGATTGTTGGCCATCAGACTTTCTCCACTTCCGGCTTGCCCAGCAGACCCGTGGGCCGGAACAACAGAATCAACACCAGCAGCCCGAAAGCGACGATGTCTTTGTATTGCGACGAGATATAAGCCGCAGCAAAAGTTTCGGCCAGACCCAACAGCACGCCGCCCAACATCGCGCCGGGGATACTGCCAATGCCGCCCAGCACCGCAGCGGTGAACGCTTTAATGCCGACAATAAAACCGATGAAGGGATTTAACTTACCGATGGTGATGGCGATCAACACGCCCCCCACGGCTGCCAGCATGGCGCCCAGCACAAAGGTGAAGGAGATCACTTTGTTGGTATCGATGCCCAGCAAATTGGCCATGTGCATGTCTTGCGAGCAGGCACGCGAAGCGCGGCCCATGCGCGAATGCTTGATGAACATCCACAAACCCGCCATCAGCACCACCGTCACCACGATGATCAGAATGCGGGCATAAGGCATGGTCACGCCGAAACCTTCGGTGCCCATGTCGAAATTGATACCGCCCGAAAACAGCGCCGGTACGGCCATATCTCGGGCGCCCTGGCCCAAAGCCATCCAGTTCTGCAAGAAGATGGACATACCGATGGCGGAAATCAGCGCCACCAGACGCGGGCTGCCGCGCACCGGCCGATAGGCGACACGCTCTAGCGTATAGCCGTAGACACCGGTCACCGCCATGGCAACCACCAACATTGCAGCCACCATCAAGGGCAGCGGCATCCCGGTCTGGGTGCCGATGGCCGTCAACGTGACCAGGCCGACATAGGCGCCGATCATATAGATCTCGCCGTGCGCGAAGTTGATCATGCCAATAATGCCGTAGACCATGGTGTAGCCGATGGCAATCAAGGCGTAAATCGCCCCTAGGGACAGACCGTTGAAGATCTGTTGCGTCAGTTGGGGGATCAAATCAGACATGGTTCGTACTCCAAAAGGCAGCGGCTCCGGATGTGCTTCCCGGAGCCGGCAACCTGGACCTGCGTAAGATGAGTCGGTTTATGGCCTGGCCCGCAGCGCACCGCGACGCCGGATAGGCGAGCGATGTGCGTATGCGTATCAGAGCTGGGTTTTCTTGCCGTCCTTGCTCCACTTGAACACGGCAAACTCGAAGTCTTTCAAATCGCCCTTGGCGTCGTACTCGACTTTGCCGATGGCGGTGTTGAACGAGCCTTTGTGCAGGTGATCGGCCACCTTGGCGGGGTCTTCACCCACTGCGTTGATTCCTTCGACGATCAGTTGTACCGCCGCATAGGCAGGCATCTGGAACGCGCCATCGGGATCGCGCTTGGCGGCGGCGAATGCCTTGACGATATTTTCGTTGCCCGGCAGTTTAGTGAAATCGGCGGGCAAGGTCACCAACAAACCTTCGATGGCCGGACCGGCGATGGCCACCAGATCCTGATTGGCCGTGCCTTCGGGACCCATGAACTGAACGTTCAGGCCCTGTTCGCGGGCTTGGCGCAGCAGCAGACCCAGCTCGGGGTGGTAACCGCCGAAGTAGACCAGATCGACTCCGGCCGACTTCAGCTTGGTGATGACCGCCGAGTAATCGTTGTCGCCGACGTTGATGCCCTCGAAGATCGAAACCTTCACGTTTTGCTTGTCCAGCGCGTTCTTGACTTGCGTGGCCACGCCCGAACCGTAAGTCTGCTTATCGTGCAGCACGGCAACGTTCTTGGGTTTGAGCGACTTGGCGATATAACCGGCTGCGAACGGACCTTGCTGGTCGTCGCGGCCGATGGTGCGAAAGAAGAAATGCGGCTTCGTGGTGTCGGTGACCAGTGGCGAAGTCGCGCCCGGCGTGATGGCGACGATGCCTTCCTGCTCGTAGATGTTCACTGCAGGCACCGTCACACCCGAGCATGCGTGAGCCACGGCGAACTTGGCGCCCGAGTTAACCACGCGGTTAGCCGCGGGAACGGCTTGCTTGGGTTCGCAGCCGTCGTCGATCAGGATGGGTTCGAGCTTCTTGCCCTTGACCCCACCTGCGGCGTTGATGCTTTCGATGGCCGTCAGGGCACCTGCCTGAATCTGATCACCGTACTGAGTGTTAGGACCCGTCATGGGCTGGGGAATGCCGATTTTGATGGTATCGGCGGCATGAACTGCGCCGGCCAAGGCCAGCGCGCCCAGCGCAAACGTAATCGGGCTCAAGCGATGCAGAATGGTCATGCTGTTTCTCCGTAGGTGCGGCTTCGAGGCGCGTATTTTGTTACTGCCCTTAAGGCGTGTCACTGCGTGTATTCCCTAGGCTGCTTAGCGGGTCGCGCCAGATTCCACATCAGCGCCCGAAAAGGTGCCAGCATCAGTAAATTCAGCGCAAGTTTGATGATCATATCCCCTAAGGCCCACCTCACCCATGGCGCGCCTGTCGCAGCAAACGCAATGGAGAAAAAAACGATCGTGTCTAAAACGGCGGCGATCACCCCCGAGATCAAGGGCGCGCGCCACCATGACCGCTCCCGCAGGCGATGAAAAACGTGAATGTCGATCAATTGCGCGCAGATGAATGCCGTGCCCGAAGCGATCGCAATGCGGGGCGTGGCCACCCACACAGATACTGCGACCGCCGCCGCGAATCCGGCCCAGGCCACCTGTCGGGCGGCCTGCGGGCCCCAGCGCCGATTCAGTAAATCGGCAAGAAGAAAGGCGAAGGGATAAGACAGCGCGCCCCAGGTCAACCAGTTATTAAGAGGGATCTGCACCAGCAGGTTGGAGGCAACCACTACCCCGGCCATCACGAGGACCGCGGTCAAGAAAGCGGTTTTACCCATGGCGGGAAAGGCGAAGCTGCGATCGGTTGCGCACGGCAATTGCCCGGCACTCATGTTTAGTCCGCTCCTTTCGCGGCCTCAGCCGCCAGGCTGCGCGAGCGCTCTGCGGCCGCAGCCATCGCATCGCCCACCACGCCGCGCAAGTTCGCAGCCTCGAACACCGCTAGCGCCGCTGCCGTGGTGCCGCCCGGGCTGGTCACGTTATGACGCAGCTTTTCAGGCGGTTCGTTTGACTCGGCGGCAAGCTGGGTCGCGCCGCGCAAGGTAGCCAGTGCCAGGGCACGCGCCTGTGCGGCATCCAGGCCCTGCGCGATGCCGCCCGCGATCAGTGACTCGATGAACAGAAACACATAGGCTGGACCGCTACCTGACAATGCCGTCACGGCATCAATGGCCGCATCGTCGGCCACCCAGATCACGGCACCCACGGATTCGAATATTTTAGTGACCCGGTCGCGATCCTGGGCCGTGACACCGGCCAAGGCGGCCAAGCCAGAAGCCCCCGCCCCCACCAAGGCAGGCGTATTGGGCATGCATCTGACCAGTTTGAGCCACGGCGTCTGCGGCGTGCCCAACCAAGCGGCCAACGTATCGCTGCGTATGCCTGCCGCGATGCTCACGACCAACGTATCTTCAGTCAGATAAGGACGAATGCTATTTACCACTTCTCGCATGTTCTGCGGCTTGACCGACAACACGACGATATCGGCTAGCGCCAGATGCGGCCCGGGCGCATCGTATACATGCATGCCTTGCGCCTGCCACCGAGCACGTGTATCGCGATTGATCTCGACGATATGGATTTGGTTCGGGGAGCAAATGCGATCCGCCATGCCCAAAGCCAAAGCCCAGGCCATGTTGCCGCCACCGACAAATGCGATAGTAGGAGAAGAGGTCATGGACGGCATTTTAGGCTGTTTAGGCTGCGTTGGCTGAGTCAATCGTTTCGGGGGCCTAGGGCCGCCACGAATTGACAGTGTTTATCAATTGGTTAACAGTCACGCCTCTGTCAAAAACAAGACATACAGTGCCCTGTTCAGTGGGGCCGCGCCGACCTGGCCGACCCCGAGGGTAAAAGGAGATAGATCCATGCGTTCGACCCGTTTAGTTGTGTCCGT
This sequence comes from Bordetella parapertussis, assembly GCA_945903445.1. Lineage (GTDB taxonomy): Bacteria > Pseudomonadota > Gammaproteobacteria > Burkholderiales > Burkholderiaceae_B > Schauerella. Next base: position 1,396 of record CAMDNZ010000001.1, on the reverse strand, counting down.
CGCGGCCATTTTCGCCGCCATCGGCAGCGCCCCGGCCCTGGCCGTCACCGACATTCAATTCTGGCACTCGATGGAAGGCGCTCTGGGCCAGCGTGTCAACGAGTTGGTGGCCGACTTCAACAAGAGCCAGTCCGACTACAAGGTCAACCCGGTCTACAAAGGCAACTACGGCGAATCGATGAACGCCGGCATCGCAGCATTCCGCGCCGGCAACGCACCCGATATCCTGCAAGTCTTCGAAGTCGGCACGGCCACCATGATGGCCGCCAAAGGCGCGATTCAGCCCGTGCAAGTCATGTCGGAGCAAGCCGGCAAACCGCTGGATCCCAAAAAATTCATTGCTGCGGTTGCCGGCTACTACTCGTCGGCGGAAGGCAAGTTGATTTCGATGCCGTTCAACAGCTCGACCGTGGTCATGTACTACAACAAGGACGCCTTCAAGAAAGCCGGCCTGGACGCCGACAAGCCGCCCAAGACCTGGGAAGAGTTGGCTGAGGCGGGCGCTAAATTGAAGGCTGCCGGTCAGGCTTGCGGCTATACCACGTCCTGGCCCTCGTGGACTCAGCTGGAAACCTTCTCGGCCTGGCACAACGTGCCTTATGCCACGGAAAACAACGGCTTCGGCGGCCCCCAGGCGCGTCTCGCCATCAATAGCGATCTCCACGTTCGTCACCTCGACAATCTCGCCAAGATGGGTCGCGACGGCATCTTTCAATACGGCGGTCGCGGCGACGAACCCAACGCGCTGTTCCTGTCGGGCCATTGCGCCATGATCACCGGTTCGTCGGGCCTGCGTGCAAACATTCAGAAGAACGCCAAATTCGCGTTCGGCACGACCACCGTGCCTTATTACGCCGACGTGAAGGGCGCGCCGCAAAACACCATCATTGGCGGCGCGTCGCTGTGGGTGTTCGCCAAAAAATCGCCCAGCGTCTACAAAGGCGTGACCGAATTCTTCCATTACCTGTCCTCGCCTGAAGTCGCGGCGCGGTGGCACCAGCAAACCGGCTACGTGCCAGTGACCGTGGCCGCTTACGAGGCGACGCAAAAGGCCGGTTTCTACAAAGAGAACGCAGGCACCGACGTCGGCGTGAAGCAGTTGAACGTCGAAACCACCGCGCAGTCGCGCGGCGTGCGTTTGGGTTTTTTGCCGCAGATCCGCGAAATCGAAGACGCCGAGATCGAGCGCATCGTCTCGGGCAAGGTCAATGCGAAAGACGGTTTGCAAACCATGAAGACCCGTGGCGACGAGTTGCTCGAGCGTTTTGAAAAGAGCGTGAAGTAAAGCGCTACTCGCACCCCTGCGACGCCCGCTGAATCCTTGCCTGCCCCCTGGGGGCGCAGCGATTCAGCGGGCGTCGATCTTCTCCCTGCTCTGTCGAACCTGCCATGGAAA